>NZ_JBXAQJ010000002.1:0-589851 GCF_058807115.1 Pseudoduganella sp. GW821-FHT12E03
AGTAGCTCAGTTGGTAGAGCGCAACCTTGCCAAGGTTGAGGTCGAGAGTTCGAGACTCTTCTCCCGCTCCAGGTTTTCACAGCACATCACACTCCATGCGGGAGTAGCTCAGTTGGTAGAGCGCAACCTTGCCAAGGTTGAGGTCGAGAGTTCGAGACTCTTCTCCCGCTCCAGAATTTCGAACGGCAGACATTAACCGGCTGCCGTTTCAGTCAAGTCTCCCTGGCGAGGTAGCAAAGCGGTTATGCAGCGGCCTGCAAAGCCGTCTAGACGGGTTCGACTCCCGTCCTCGCCTCCAGAATATGCAATAGAATCAAGAAGTTAGCCCGCTTTGATGCGGGCTTTTTCTTTTTTTGATGATTCAGTTTATATGGACTGCGACCTCACTCTCTCCGCTATTTCCTTTCATCTTCTGACTTCATGGCTATAACTGTAGTCTTTGTCGATGACGAAAACGGCTAACCGGGCCGTTTTAAATGTCCTACTGGTCGTTGGTATCTCTGGTCCCGTCAGCGGAGCAGTCTTGGCGTCGCAGTTGGAAGCCGACCACGGGCGCGGTTTTGGCAAAGTGTTCGACGCTTAGGAAATTGTCTACGCGCTGAGTAGACAATTGAGCTGGATCCGTTTGCTGGGCCTGCTCTACATTGTTTGTTAAGAGAATGGGGCGGCCAAGCATGATTTCCATGCGAAATTCCACTGCCTGGTAGTCTCGCTGGCACCAATCCACATCCGCGCAAGCCGTTCCTGGCCCTATGCCTCTTCGCTGCGGTCGAGTAAATCCAGCTTGAACTGAAATCCTTCAAATGTCATCAGCATGGCGCCCAGTTCATCCCAGGTGACAGGGTGCCCATCGATCATCAGCAAAGGGCGCCTAATGTCAGCCTGGTCGTCTTGCTCGATGCGGCCCCTAACGCACTGGTCCACGATCGCCAGCCCATATCTGCCGGTTGTAATGTGCTTTACCGCCAGTGCACGCCGGATTTTCTGCACCATGCGGCCAGCCAGGGCGAGTATGTCGTCATCGGGAGAACCCAGCAGTTGAAACTGATATCCGGCACGGTCATCGCCCTGCAATTCGAAGGCCTCGATGGAGACAATGTCGCCCAGCAGGCGCACGCAAAAATGGAAATGGTGCGCAATGCCATCGCAATCACTCATGGTGACGGGCGCCAGGCGCGTTTCGTCGAATCCGCGGATGCCGGCGCGTGCCGCCACTTTCCGGTTATAGCAGCCACTGCACAGCGTGCGATACCCGCCTTCCATCGATCCGTAATGAACCAGGTCATAGCCCGGCGTGTCCGCACCGCAGCCTTCGCACTGAATCCCAGGCATTAACGTTACTCCTTCAAAGTGATGGGGGATCAGGCGCTGCTCGCCCCGCAGCAGCGCTTGGACTTCTTGCCGCTGCCGCATGGGCAAGGCTCGTTACGGCCGACTTTCGGCGCCGCGCGCACCAGCGGGGCATTACCATACCCGTCATCCAGCCATGTGTCACCTGCGGCGCTGGGTTCCGTGGCGGGATGCTGAAGCCAGTACGACCGGATTTGCCGCAGTGCCGGGGCGACGGCGTTGCGCCAGGCGGGGGCATCGCCCAGTTGGGTAGTGATATCAATGCCATCCGCAGTTCCCAGCCGTATGAACGGGGTGAACCAGGACGGGTGCATGAGCATCAGGCTGCTCCACGCGTCCGCATCGAATCTGGTCGCCAGCATGAAGCCTTCGCACCATGCCTGCGCGCCATGTGACTCATCGTGCCCGAAGTCGGGCGCGAACGGGACCGATGCGGATTCCATCGCATCCATCAGGCCGTTATATTTCCGTATCAGCAGCGACATGATCCTGCCAGCCTGTCCCTTACCTTGAAACCCGGGCTCGGCCTTGCCTTCCTCCATGTCCCATAGCCATGGCAGCCATTGCGACGGCAGCAACATGCGTGGCCCGATGCTAATGCCGCTCATGAACCCTTCCAGGGTGACCATATCCATGGTGGGGGCGGTATCGGCGGCCCGATCCAAGAAATCGGCCAGTTCATTATATTCGTCGCCAGACAGCACCCCGTCGGCCGCCGACTTCGCGCCGCCGGTGGCAGGCGGACCGATCAGCACATCGATTCCTTCGTCGGCAATCGTTCTCAGCCCTTCGTCAAGCGCGGCCTGGTCGGTCGGGAAAGCGTTGTCCCATACGATGGAATTGCCATGCTCGTCGACGGATTCCAGTAGCCAGCCGCCTTCACCGTCGTCATAAATTTCTAACTTGATTTGTTCGCCGTCGCGAGTCACCGCCTGGGACAGGGGAGAAATAATCAATTCGGTTGTCATGATTGCCCTTGCTCTGTCAAAGTCGATTGGCGCCGATGCGTTTGCCTGGAATCAGCCTTCGTGAATCGGGGGCGGCTGCGGCAAGAGCGTCATCATACCGTTATCGGCCGGTGGCGGCCATCATGGGTGTACCATGTAAAGCTGCCTTTGCGCTATGCTTGCGCGTCTGGTCCGCCCCGGGCGATTGACCTGGCCAAGTGGCTGGCCGGTGTGAATCGGGCGCCGCCCATCCTAACCATGACCTTGTAACGTCGATGAAAGCAGACACCGTCTTTTCCAGCGCTGCACTGGCAGCGCTGCTTGGCACGATACGCCGCCACGGCGACTTCTATGCCAGTGGCACGGCCGAAATCGCGCCGCCCAATCTTACCGTACGGGGCTTGGGCATGCTGTCGCTGCCATTTCAGCACAATCAGCTCGCGCCGCTGCTGGCGCAGGCCGCGTTGGCGCCATTCGGGCGCGGCGAGCAGACGCTGCTCGATACCAGCGTGCGCCGCACCTGGCAAATCGACGCCGGTGCGCTGGCGTTCGGCGGGCGCCACTGGCAGCGCTCACTAGATGCCATCGTCTCCCGTGCCGCCGATGGTCTGGGCGTGCTGGAACCGGTGCGCGCCGAACTCTATAAACTGCTGATTTACGATACTGGCAGTTTCTTTGTCGAGCACCGCGACACGGAAAAGGCAGCCGGCATGTTCGCGACCTTGGTGCTGGTGCTGCCTTCGCTGTATAGCGGCGGCGAATTGCAGGTACGGCATGGTGCGCGGGAAGTACGGCTCGATCTGTCTGGAACGGACCCAGGCGACGCGGCCTTTGCCGCTTTTTATGCGGACTGCGTGCATGAAGTGTCGCCGGTTACGTCAGGTGCACGGCTGGCGCTGGTGTATAACCTGATCCGCGATGGTGGTGCCGCAACATTGTCCGTCCCGGAACATGACAGCGAAGTGCGCGCGGCGGCCGATTTGCTGCATGGCTGGCTGGCGGCGCGGGCGGCCGGGACAGCACCAGTCAAGCTGGTCTATCCATTGGAGCATGCGTACTCGATGGCGGAACTGGGTTTCGTCAACCTGAAAAATGTCGATGCGGCGGTGGCGCAAGTGCTGGTTGTGGCGGCTGTGCAAGCCGATTGCGAAGTGCACTTGGCGCTGCTGGAGATTGAAGAGAGCGGCAGCGCGGAATATAGTGGCTACCGTCCTCGCCGCTATCGCGGCTATTACGAGGACGATGAGGCGGGCACGGACGATTTTGAAATCGGTGAAGTGTTCGACGGCAGCGCCACTTTGTCGGCATGGCGCGCCAGCGATGGCAGTGTGCCGCCGCTGGGCGCTTTGCCGCTGCACGAGGATGAGTTGTGCCCACCGGGCCTGTTCGACGATGCCGAACCCGATGAATTGCATTTTCATGAGGCCACCGGAAACGAGGGCGCGTCGTTCGAGCGTGCTTACCGGCGCGCCGCGCTGGTGCTGTGGCCGCGCACCGGGCGCATGGCGGCCATCGGCGCGGCGTCCCTCTCTGCCAGCTTGCCGTATCTGGAAGACCTGGTGGGGCAATGGCTGCAAGCCGGTGCCGCGCAGGACACCCAGGCATGGCGCGACGCCGGCGAACTGGCGGAAGCGATGGTGCGGGGATGGCCGTCCGGTTATGGCCATAACGGTGCGCACGCGGCGCGCATGCTGACCAGCCTCGCGTACCTGCGCCATGCCGAGTTGGCCGACATTTACCTGGAACAGGTGGCGGCGGCGGGCCGCTTCGCGGGCGAGGAGGCGGGTGCGCTGGCGGAGGTTGTGCTGTTGTTGCCGCAGCCACGGGCGGCGGTGCTGGTCGACGCCATCGTTGCGGCCAATGTCAGTTATGCGCCTGGCACGTGCGCGGCCTTGCTGAGTCACTGCTACCGCGCCAGCACGGATGAGCATGCATGGCTGGCGCTGGCCATGGCGCGCTTGGCGGACGCGCTGCTGGGGCGTTATGCCAGCCCGGTGGGCGATGGACGGCGCCGGCCGGTGGCGATCGATGCGGCGGCGGCGTTGTCTGTGCTGAAGGCGTTACGTGACAGTAGCGATAGCGGACTGGCCGTGCTGGTCGTGGAGCGTTTGCTGGCCACCTGCGCGCTCGACGCGGTGCTAGTGGAGGTGGCGCAGAATGTGGCCGCCGATAGCGGATTGGCGCGTTTTCCGCCGGCCGACAGGGTGCGGGCATGGGTGTTGGCGCGTATCGAAGAACGCATGGCGCTGACATTGTCGCCGCCGCCCGACCTGCGCCGCGCCAGCAAGCTGTCGTGCGCGTGCCGGTATTGCGCCGAGTTGGCTTGCTTCCTTGATGATCCCGAGCGGGAAACCTGGACCTTAAAGGCCGCTGAAACGCACCGGCGCCATGTGCAAGCCACGATACATAGGGACCATTGCGATGTCGATTGCGTGACGGTACGTCAGGGCAGTCCGCATGGCTTGGCATGCTCCAAGAACCAGGCCAGCTATGAGGCCAGATGCCGGCAGCGCCGCGCGGACATCGTGCTGGCCAAGCAGCTGCAAGCGAAGCAGGGATGAAGCATCGAGCGGCGAGCAGGCCTTTATGGTGAAGTGATGGGACGTCTTGATGGCCACGTTAATGCACGCACGTTGTTGTCGACGCGTGCTGGCAACTGCCCCGTCCTGCAATGTTCGCTTACTTGTTATGCTTAAGACATCGAATGATCCCCTGCCTTGCAGGCGGTCCATTTCTGTTCGGGACGTATGCTATGATTTGATCGCACAGGGATGACCTTTCGCTCCCGAGCGCGGATGAATTCTTGCCAACGTCATGAGGCACTTTTCAGCCGAGGGAGAAGTTTTCAAATGGATACTCAATTTCAATCAGATCCCGCGCTTGCACGTGCGGCTCAGAACGATGTGATCGAGCAGAGGCGTCTTAAGCACCTGCCGGTGGCGCACGCGTTGCGTAACCCGTTGCTTGCCATCCAGATTATTGCTGCCGCCAAGGCTCAAATTCAGCTTTGGCGGGAAAAACATCTTTGCAGTGGCGACTACATTTCTGCGTGGGATGCGTTGCTGGTAGAGCCGGCCAGAGCGGCCGCAATACTTGAAGAGCAGTCGGCGTATGCTGCGCAGATGCGGCAAAACTCTCCCTTTGTCGCAGCTGTCCGTCGTTTCAATTCCGTAGCACATGCTGCGTAAGGAAATCCAGGTTGCCCTCGAGGCTGCAGCGAAGATCAGCCCTCATCGCCACTTCGTTATTGCCGGCAGCCTGTCCGTACTGGGTTTTAAAGAAGTGCCGCCAGAAATGATGTCGATGTCGATCGATATCGACTTCTTTCCATTGCAAGATCCCGGACATGTTGCCGAAATTGCGGCAGCATTAGGTGAATATTCAGAATTTCATGAGACGCACGGATATTACCTTGATCCGATTTCCCCAGCATTACCGGTTCTGCCAACGGGCTGGCGTGACCGGATGAGGGAAATACAGCTTGGTGAAGTGTTTGCCTACTTCCTGGACGTACATGACATAGCGATTTCGAAGTATGCGCGCAGCGCGGAAAACGACTTCCGGTGGATTGATGCTGGCTATATGGATGGCATCCTGTCGATCGACACCATCGCAGCCAGAGCTCGTTTCGGGACGGACTACCCTGAAGACGAGGATAAAAGGAAAGTCCGCAAAGGAATCGCGTCACATCAGGTAACGCTGTTGCCTGACCGAACCCTGGATCTACCGCTGTTAGCCTTCTTGCGCTCGGACGACGTGGGTGATGTCGTTCTCGTTGACGACGAGTATGGACAGTATTCTGGCGATATGGTGTGGCTTGGGAACGATCGTGCCGTGCAAAGAATCGGCAGTGCTGGCAAGGTTACTGTCCATGCAACCGAACGCTGGGCGCAGAAATTGAAAATGGGAAGCGCTTATCGTATTGAATACGACGAGGGGAAAGTGGCGATTACCGACCTCGATCCCGGAACGTAAAAATGATGTGTATTCGGTTGTGATCCGAAAAACTGGCGAAGTACTTGATGCCGATCAGCCCGTATTTTGCCGTGGCGATTAGCCTGCAATAAAGCCAGTTCGGGAGGTTTTCAGGGAGGTGATCACGTAAGTGATTGATTTATAAGGGTGATAAACGGCCTGCAAAGCCGTCTAGACGGGTTCGACTCCCGTCCTCGCCTCCAGAATATTCAATAGAATCAAGATCTTAGCCCGCTACATAGCGGGCTTTTTTCTGCCTGCGCCATTTGTCCCCAACGCCTCGCCAAACCCGATCTTCTGGCATTGCTGTCGATCTGCGTCGTTCTTACTTTTAATCTTCGCTATCTCCGGCTCTGCGACGGCCAATCAGGCCGTATGCAGGTGGGGTGTGCTGCCTTTGATAGAGCTGAAGCCGGATCTGCGGCAGATCGGATGGCATGCATGTACCCAATATCATTTCTAACCGGCCAGTACACTGCGTATATATCGAGACGCCGCTAAATTGAGTCGCGGGGCGGTAAGCCCGCCATGACTGCGGCAACGGTATCAAGCGCACGATGTTCCATGGCTGCTCCGGTCTCAGCCCGGCAGCGGCCAATTGGCCATTGCCCAAAGCGGCTATGAGGTCGTTTTCGTTGACGAGTGCACCGTGGGCGGTATTGACCAGGACTGCGTCGCGCGGCAATAGCGCCATCATGGCAGCATCGATTGAGACCCCGCCTGGCGCATGCATCGATAAGATCTGGCAATGAGGCAGCATGGCGTGTCCCGTGAATCTTGAAAATGCGCACAGTGCAAGCCAGATCGACGCATGAAACCACCATCGAATTCGACTTGCGTCGAAGGCAAGCTGTGGCGCACTTCCCACACCGACGAGTAATTCCGTTGTGCGTGCGTTCAGTTTTTTACGTGCGGCTTCCCCAAATTGCGGCCATGCGACATTCGGTGAGAATTTCCGCCGATTCTTCGCGGTACAGTATGCATAGTTTCCATGTGGAAACTATATTAGCCCCGGAGAGATCTGATGTTGCTTGCCCGCATTCCGTCCTGCCTGCGCATCCTGCTGATCGTTTTTCTAGCCCAGTCGTTCGCTGTCAACGCGGCAACCACCACACGTCCGCCCATCGGCGGATATGCCTTCGGAACATCTCTTTTCCCCGATGCGAGCTTGCTGGCCGCCACCAAGGGATGCGTAGGGCCAGGGGGGGCGCATCAATTGGACTTTGCCCCGAATGCCAGCGCTGCCGGTCCGGATGTGACGATTTTTTGTCGCTATACTCGCGCCGATGGTACGACGTACACGATACGATGGGCTGGTTTCAGCTGGGTCCAGGCGTGCGCGAAAGGGGCATTAACGACGGTAAACGGTCAAAAACAATGTGTCCTCTTCGATGCGCTGCCGGAAAAGTCTTGCCAGAAATGCCCAACCCCCATGTTCGGCAATCCCATCAATCTGGCAAAGAAAGAGAAGCTGCAGATTGAACATGATTACGCAGCCGGTTCGGAACTGACATTCACGCGGCTGTATAGCAGCTTGTGGAGAGCGTATGCGATCGAAGGCGTATCGCCGGGCTGGCGCCACAATTATTCAATGCGCGTGGTGACGAATCTGGCCGGTACGCCGTTTTATGTCGGCGAGTATAGGCAGACCAGCGGCCTCTATTCATACTTGCCGATCGATCCGCCAACCACTGTCACGCCATTCGCAAGGGTGATGCGTCCCGATGGATATTCACAGTACTTTCAGTCGAACGACTTGGGGGGGACGTGGTACTCCGATGCCGACGTGAACCTGAAACTGGAGGCAACGCGGAACGAACAGGGAAAGGTGACGGCATGGAAGCTGACGACCGCCGCCAATGACGTTGAGTTCTACGGCGAAGCCGGCCAGTTAACCAGCATTAAATACGCCAACGGCAGGTCCCAGACCTTTACCTACAGCGACAGTGCCACGCCAGTGACGATTGCGGCTGCGCCTGGTCTGCTGGTCAGCATAAATGATGACTTTGGCCGCGCGCTGCAATTGGCCTACGATGATAAAAATCGCATCGTGCGCATGACGACACCGTCGTCGCGCATCTACACTTATGGCTACGATGCAGTCGGCAATCTGTCCAGCGTGATTTATCCGGATGGACTGAAGAAAATCTACCATTACAACGAGCCAGCCTATCAGTTGAAGACCGGTGCCGGCAACGAGGGACTGCTGACCGGCTTGTCGTTTGAGGCCAGCCCGGGCGTCATTGCCCGGTATGCGATCTTCCGCTACGACAGCAGCGGCCTGCCGGTGTCGACCGAGCATGCGGGCGGCGCCGACAAAGTCACCATCAGCTATTCCCCCCGTTCGCACACCAATGCGCTGGGCGCCACGGTGACGCCCGGGTACACGGCGGTCAATGGCGTCGACTTGCAGACGTCCGAAAGCAAGCCAAACGGCGCCGGTGGTTCGGTCAATAGCTTCATTACCTACGATACGAATGGCAATTTCGCCACGCGCACGCACTACAACGGTAGCGTGACCACCTACAGCTATCACCTGGCGCGCAACCTGGAGGCCAGCCGCGTCGAGGGCAGCGGAACGGCGGCCGCGCGCACGATCACGACCGAATGGCACGCGACCTTGCGCCTGCCAACAAGGATCGCCGAGCCGCGCCGCGTCACGACGTTCAGCTATGACACGAATGGCCTGTTGCTGAGTCGTTCCGTGCAGGCCAGCAGCGATGCCAACGGCACGCTGGGCTTGACGGTGGCGCCAGTGGGCAGTCCCCGTGTTTGGCAATACACCTATAACAGCTACGGCCAGTTGTTGACGGCGAAAGGTCCGCGCACCGACGTCAACGACCTGACCACCTATGGCTATGACACCAGCGGCAACCTGGCCAGCGTCACCAATGCGCTGGGCCATCAAACCACCTTCACCGGTTATGACGCCGATGGCCGCGCGGGCGCCATCACTGATCCGAACGGCAAGGTGACGACGCTGACCTACACCTTGCGGGGGCAGATCGCCTCGCACAGCGTGGGTGGCGACGTCACCAGCTATACCTACGATGGCGCCAATTGCCTGACGCAAGCCGTGTTGCCGAACGGCGCCACGATCAGGTACAGCTATGACGCGGCGCTGCGGTTGACCGGTATCTCGGACAACCTCGGCAACAGTATTGCCTACACCCTCGATGCCATGGGCAACCGCCTGACCGAGCAAGTCAAGGATCCGGCCGGAACCCTGGCCCGCCAGACCACGCGCGTCTTCGACACGCTGAGTCAGTTGAAGCAGCAGACCGGAGGTGTGCAATGAGGCGCCATATGGCACGCGCTTTCGCCGGCGCACTGATGGTTGCCGTGGTCGGCAGCGCCTGGGCGCAGACTGGACAGAACACCACCAGCAATTACTTGTATGACCCGATGGGGAACCTGACCCAGCGTACCGATCCGCTGGGGAATGTCACCAATCTCAGCTATGACCCGTTGGGACGGTTGAAGCAGCAGATCCAGCCGGTGCCGGCGGCCGGCGTGGCCCGGCCCACCACCAACCTGACGTACGACGGCATCGACCAGTTGAACACGGTGCTCGATCCGCGCAACCTGACGACGACGTACACCAACGATGGCCTGGGCAACCAGCCCGGGCTGGCCAGTCCCGATACCGGGAGCACGGCACGCACCCTTGACCTCGCCGGCAACGTGCTGACCAGTACCGATGCGCGCGGCAAGGTGACCACTTATACCTACGACGCGCTGCACCGGGTCACCAGCATCAGCTACGGTGGCGGCACCCCGACTGTCCTGGAATATGACGGCGGGCCATCCGGCGCACCCAATGGGATCGGCCGCCTGACGAAAATGACGGACGAATCCGGTCAGACCGCCTACGCGTATGACCAGGCGGGGCGGCTGCTGAGCAAAGTGCAAACCGTCACGCATACACAAGGGACGGTCTACCGCACGGTCAGCTATGCCTATGACAGCCATGGCCGGCTTGCCAGCCTGACGTATCCAAGCGGTAACCGTGTCGACTATGGCTATGATGCGAACGGGCGCGTTAACAAACTTACGCTGCATCCGTCCGATGCGAATGGCGGCACGGATGTGGCGACGTCCATCGTGTTGCTGGATCAGGTCATATATGCGCCGTTCGGCGGCGTGCAAAGCTGGGCATGGGGTAACAGCACGGAGGCCGCGCCCAACCTGTATGCGCGGACGTTTGACCTGGATGGGCGGCTGGTCACTTACCCGTTGGGGACCGTGATGCGAACGGTCGCCTACGATGCGGCCAGCAGGATCACGGCGCTGACCCACGCGGGGGCCGGCAACGCGGCCAACTACAACCAGTCCTTCACCTACGATGGCCTGGGACGGTTGCTGACTTACACCGGCAACACCGGTACGCAAAGCTATGCCTATGACGCCACCGGGAATCGCATCCAGCTCAAAATCGGCGCCAGCACCTACAGCAACACCATCGCTTCCACCAGCAATCGCCTGGCCAGCACCAGCGGACCGGTGCCAGCCAAAAGCAACACGTTTGATGCGGCCGGTAACATCACCGGCGATGGCACGGTCATCTACACCTACGGTGAACGCGGCCGGATGAAGACCAGCACGAACGCCGGGGTGACCACCAGCTATCTGTATAACGGCATCGGCCAACGTACGAGCAAGACCGGGTCGACGGCTCCGACCGGGGCCACTGGCTACGTGTATGACGAGCAGGGTCGTCTGCTTGGCGAGTACGATGCCAGTGGGGCGGTGTTGCAGGAAACGGTGTTCCTGGACGACACGCCTGTTGGTGTGTTGAAGCAGGCTGTCAGTGGTACACCGGCGGTGGTGACGACGTCGGTGGGTTACATTTATTCCGATCACATCAACACGCCGCGGGTGGTGACGGATGCAAGTACCAACAGCGTGGTCTGGACTTGGATCGATGCTGATCCGTTTGGCATGGCGCAGCCGGTTGAAAACGCTGGGGGAGCGGTTTTTACGTACAACGTGCGCTTCCCCGGGCAGTTGTATGACAAGGAGACGAATCTTCACTACAACTACTATCGGGATTATGATCCGCAGGCAGGGCGGTATGTGCAGAGCGATCCAATTGGGCTGAATGGAGGCATCAACACATTTGCATATGTCGAAGGGAATCCTCTTTCATTTTCTGATCCGCTTGGATTGGCTCCAGGGGATAAGAGTTACGGTATAGGTGACAAGGATTTCTGGAAATGGTGGGAAACTAACAAGTATCAATATGGTCCTTTTGATGATCAGCCCGGGTTTAATCCAAAAAAAACCATTTGATATACCTAATAAAGATGTTGCGGATCTGATGAGAGAAGAATACGAGCATTGCAAAACGCGCGATTCTGGAAGAGGAGGAAAGTCGAGAGGGAAAAGTAATAAGCTACCTCGTTTTCGTGGTGGCTGGGGTGCCCAAGATTAGGAGGATATTCAATGTTTTGCACTCTTCACATCCATTCGCACACTCAATCGACCTTGCCAGCGAATTTTCTTCCATCTAATGAGAATGGCAATATTGAATTTGTTGACTGCGAATCTCAAGAAATAAAAAATCGCAGAGATCGAGTTAGAGCGAAGCTAGGTTTAGGGGCTGCACAGATAGCGCGTTATCAATGGAAGCTGACATCAGATGGCATGGTTGAAAATGATGATATTCACAACCACCTACTATGGATATTCCAGAACTTCGAAGGTGGCTCGTCAGTTTCAAAAGTGCTGGGTCCAGATTTTACATGTTGGGTATCGGTTTTTTGGTCAGGAAGTGGGGCAGGAGGTGGACCATTGTTAGAAACTAAAACAATGGAAATGCTCCTGTTTCATCAGATGGACTTAGGTGTGGCTTTTTATTTAGAAGATTGATAATTTAATCTTTGGCAAGATGAAAAAATATCTATTTCAAGCCAACAAGGCCGCTTTATTGCAAATATGGATGCAACGAACAACAAGGTGACAGCCTTTGTGCACTGAACGAAAATCTTGCATTCCGATTGCGGATAGTATTGCCTGACATCCGTCGAATTAGGGCTCATTGTTTTGATCGGAGCAAGCTGAATGATAGCGATCAAGTTTTCTTTTAAGTAATGCAATGAGTAACTTAAGTTTAGATGCCAAAATTCGGAGGGGTTATGGATACAGATATGCTATTTCGCCAAGCTGATACCGCTCATGAAGAAGGAAATTTCGCAGAGGCGTTTTCTTTATTTATGGAAGCAGTTGAAGGGGGCGATTGTCATGCAATGACTCGTTTAGCCATAATGTATGAGTTGGGAGAAGGGGTACTTCCTGATATATCGAAGTCGATCGAATGGGATTTAAAGGCAATTGCAGCAGGCAGTCGGTCATCGATTTTGAATTTGGGCTTGACTTATAGGAAAATCGGAAGGGACGATGAAGCCAGAAAATGGCTTGAGAAGGCTATCGAGCAGGGCGATGGCGAGGCAGCATTCGAATTGGCAAAAATTTTAAAATGTGAGGATGAGAGTTCTCCTCTTATCAAGAAATACTTACTCTTGGCTGTTAGTGTTGGAGATTTATCGGATAGTACCGCTGAAGAGGTTCAGGACTGGCTCGCAAATATTTAAGTTGAAAGAATATCCTAAGCTGTTTTTCGATTTTGACGGCTCTGATGCCATCGGAAACTGTATGCGTTGAGTTGCAGAAGCGGATTTGATGCCGATCAGCCCACTGCTGCGCTTGGGTTAGTCTGCAATAAATGCAGTCCGGGAGGTTTTCAGGGAGGTGATCACGTAAGTACTTGATTTATATATGTGACAAACGCCCTGCAAAGCCGTCTAGACGAGTTCGACTCCCGTCCTCGCCTCCAAAGCATCAAGGGTTTGCTGCCGTGGGCGGCAAATTTGATTAAGAGAAATCGCCGTCAATCGTGCGCGCCGGTGCGCGCCACGCATGGCATCACGGCGGACTGAAGTTCGGGGCCGACGTCTCAGGCCAGCCCGAAGGTTTTCCTCAAGCTCGCATCGACCGGCCCGGCAGGCATGAAGCGGCGCAGCTTGCTCAACAGCGACGCTTTGCCTTTAGGCGTGCGCCGCATTTTCCATGCGCCCAATGCGGCATCGAGAACCGCGGCGGCCACCCCGTCGGGTGTTGGCGCGTCTTGGACATTGTTGGCAATGGCGCGCACCACGGTGGCGCGCTGCGCATCATAGGCGGCGATTTTTGCCGCGGCTTCCGGCGCATTCGTATCCAGGCTGGTCTTGGTGTACGACGGTTCGACCAGCACCACGCGGATGCCGAAATGGCGCACTTCATGATCGAGCGTCTCGGACATCCCTTCCACGGCGTGCTTGGATGCCGAATACAGGCCCATGTACGGCGCCGGCAGGAAACCCAGCACGGAGCTGATATTGACGATGCGTCCCGCGCGCTGCGCGCGCATGTGCGGCAGCACCGCCTGGATGGTGCGCAGGGCGCCGAACACATTGGTGTCGAACAGCGACTGCGCTTCGGCAATCGAAGTTTCCTCCACCGCGCCGAGCAGCGTCCCGCCCGCATTATTGACCAGCACATCGATGTGCCCGGCTTGCGCGATGACGGACGCGATCCCGCGTTGCACGGACGCCTCGTCACGGACGTCCATCTCGACCAGCGCCACGCCCGGTATCGGCTGCGCTTTCGCCGTGTTGCGCACGGTACCGAAGACCTGGCAACCGCGTTTGCCAAACTTTTCCGCGGTGACACGTCCAATGCCCGACGAGACGCCGGTGATTACGACAACTGTTGGATTCGACATCATTGGTTCTTTCGATAGGGGTTGCGGTGGTGCTCATCCGAAAATGGATGCCTGGTTCAGGCGGCGTCTGTGCCGGTCTTCGCGATGGAGGCGACGTTGCCATGATGAGTCATTTCGGTTGGGGGCAGGCTGGCATGGTCCGGCTTGATCTTGAACCAGATGGCATACATGGCAGGCAAGAACACCAGGGTCAGGATGGTGCCGGCGAACGTGCCGCCGATCAGCGTATAGGCCAGGGTGCCCCAGAATACCGAATGGGTCAGCGGGATGAAGGCCAGGATGGCCGCCAGCGCCGTCAGGATCACCGGGCGGGAACGCTGCACGGTCGCCTCGACCACTGCATGGAACGGATCCAGTCCGGCCTCCTTGTTTTGCTGGATTTGCCCGATCAGGATCAGCGTGTTGCGCATCAGGATGCCCGACAGCGCGATCAATCCCACCAGCGCATTGATGCCAAACGGTTGCTGGAACAGGATCAGCGTGGGCACGACACCGATCAAGCCAAGCGGACTGGTCAAAAAGACCATGATCATCGCGGAGATCGAGCGCACCTGGAAGATCAGGATCAGCAGGGTGACCGCCAGCATGATCGGGAA
Source organism: Pseudoduganella sp. GW821-FHT12E03 (assembly GCF_058807115.1). Lineage (NCBI taxonomy): Bacteria > Pseudomonadati > Pseudomonadota > Betaproteobacteria > Burkholderiales > Oxalobacteraceae > Pseudoduganella > Pseudoduganella sp. GW821-FHT12E03. Next base: position 14,631 of record NZ_JBXAQJ010000002.1, read on the forward strand.
CAGCGGCAACATGGCCTTGGTCGCCTTGCCCGATTCCTCGATCGAACCGGCTTCCTCGATGCGATACCCGGCCGGCAGCTTGTCCATGATCGGTTGCAACTGTTTGGTGATGGCGGTCGATACGTCCGGCGGCTGCAAGCCTTCGGCGATATCGCCGCGCACGGTGATGGTCGGCATGCGGTCGCGCCGGCGGATGACCGGTTCTTCCGCGCGCACCTCGACCTTGCCCACTTGCGACAGCGGGATGCGTTGCCCGTTGGCGCCGGTCAGGGTGAAGTCGGCCAGCTTGGCGAGATCGAGCCTCGTGTCGCTGCCTGAACGTGCTGAGCGGGCGACCACTTGCACGGTGCGGATGTCTTCCCGCACGGCGGCGATCGGCACGCCGCTGAGCAGGAATTGCAATTGCTGCGCGGCGGCGCTGGACGTCAAGCCCACGGCTTGCAAGCGGTCTTGCTGCAGGCTGAAGTGCAGCGTCGGCGTGCGGGTACCCCAGTCGTTATTGACCGTACGCATCAGCGGGCTGGCGGCCATCAGTTTTTCCACCTCGGCGGCGATGGTGCGCAGCTTCTCCGGGTCGGGGCCGGTCACGCGGTAAGCGACCGGGAAGGGCGAATACGGGCCAAACACCAGCTGGGTGACGCGCACGCGGGCTTCGGCGGCCAGGCCGTCGGCAATCGCGGTGCGCAGTCGCATCTTCAATGCTTCGCGCTGGTCCTGGCTTTCCGTGCGGATCACGATCTTGGCAAACGAGGGGTCGGGCAATTCCGGTCCCATGGCCATGTAAAAGCGCGGTGCGCCCTGGCCCACGTAAGCCGTGATGATCTTCGCTTCCGGCTGTTTGGCCAGCCATGCCTCGATCTGCGCCGCGGCGGCGCTGGTCTGGGTGATCGCCGTGCCATACGGCATTTGCACTTCGACCAGGACTTCCGGCCGATCCGAGATCGGGAAGAATTGTTTCTTGACGATGGCCATGCCCGCGATGGCCAGCACGAACAGGCTGACCACGGCGCCGGCCGCCAGCCACTTGCGGGCAATCACGCGCGCGAGGATTTGGCGGAAGCGGTGATAGCGCGGCGTATCGTACAGCGCGTCGTGGCCGCCGGCGACTTGTTTCAGGTCGGGCAACAGCTTGACGCCCAGGTAAGGGGTGAACACCACCGCCACCACCCACGACGCGATCAGGGCAATGCCGACGATCCAGAACATGTTGCTGGTGTACTCGCCGGCGCTGGAGCGGGCGAAGCCGTTGGGCATGAAGCCGACCGCCGTGACCAGCGTGCCCGACAGCATGGGCGCGGCGGTATGGCTCCAGGCATAGGCGGAGGCGGCAACGCGGCTGTAGCCTTCTTCTATCTTGACCACCATCATTTCGATGGCAATGATGGCGTCGTCCACCAGCAATCCGAGTCCCAGGATCAGGGAACCGAGCGTGATGCGGTCGAAGTTCTTGCCGGTCGCCGCCATGACCACGAAGACCGTTGCCAGGGTCAGCGGCACGGCGGCGGCGACCACGATCCCCACGCGCCAGCCCATGCTGATGAAGCACACCACCATCACCACCAGCAGCGCCACGAAGAACTTCACCATGAATTCATCGACCGCCGAACTGATGTTGACAGCCTGGTCGGTGACCTTGCTCAGGGAGAGGCCCAGCGGCAGGTCGGCGTTGATGGCATGGACTTCGTGATCGAGCGCCTTGCCCAGGTCGAGCCCGTTCCAGCCGTCGCGCATGATGACGCCCAGCAGCAGGGCGGGCTCGCCACCGTTGCGGATCATGAACGTGGCCGGGTCTTCATAGCCGCGCTGGACGGTGGCGATGTCCGACAGTTTCAGGGTGCGTCCCTGCGCCACGATGGGGGTGTCGCGGATCTTTTGCAATTCGTCGAAGGCGCCGTCGAGGCGGACGAATACTTGCGGTCCCCGGGTTTCCACGGAGCCGGCCGGGGTCAGGGCATTCTGGCTGTTGAGGGCGGCGAACACGTCTTGCGGGCTGATGCCCAGCGTGGCCAGGCGCTCATGCGAAAACGCGACGTAGACGCGCTCGGCCTGTTCGCCGACGATGTTGACTTTCTTGACGCCCGGCACGTGCAGCAGCCGCTGGCGCAGCGTCTCCGCGTCGCGCACCAGCACGCGCTGCTGCTCGCCCTTGGCTTTCAGTGCATACAGGGCAAAGGTGACGTCGGCATATTCGTCGTTGACCATCGGGCCGATCACGCCGGCGGGCAGGTTGACGGCTTCGTCCGCGACTTTCTTGCGCGCCTGGTAAAACTGTTCCGGCACTTCCGATGGCGGGGTGGTGTCGAGCAGGGTCAGGGTCGTGAAAGCCAGGCCGGGCCGGGTGTAGGTTTCGCTGCGGTCGTACCAGCGCAATTCCTGCAGCCGCTTTTCCAGCTTTTCAGCGACCTGGTCCTGCATTTCCTGCGCGGTGGCGCCGGGCCAGGCGGTGACGACGGTCATTACCTTGACCGTGAAGGCGGGGTCTTCCGCCCGCCCCAGCTTGAAGAAGGAAACCAGTCCGGCCAGGGTAATGAGGCAGATCAGGAACAGGGTGATGGAGCGCTCGCGCACGGCGAGCGCGGACAGGTTGAAACGGCTCATGCTCATGGCCGATCTCCTTTGGTGGCGGCGCCTTCGCCCGCCAAGTTGAAACGGTTCTCGCTCATGGCCGTGCTCCCACGGCGGTGGCGCCTTCGCCCGCCAGACGCACCTGTTCACCTTCGCGCAGCAGGTGGGCGCCGAGCGCGACGATCCGCTCGCCTTGCTTGAGCTGGCCGCTGACGCGCGCGTCATTGTCGCCCAGCCGCTGGACCGTCACCGGCCGCCACGACACCTTGGCCGGGGCGCCCTGAATGACCCAGACGCCGGGTCCTTTGCCGGCATCGTACAGGGCGGCGAGCGGAACCGACAGGCCGGCTGGCGCCGCCTGGGGCGCCGCATGTGCCGCCTGCGCCGCCGGCGCTTCCGGGATCTCGATGGTGACCGTGGCGCCCAGCGGCGCGTTCGACAGGTCGCCCTCGAGCACATAGCGCGCTTCGAACGTGCGGGTCAGGCGGTCGGCGGTGTCGGACAATTGCCGTAGTTTGGCTGGCACGGCGCCGCTTTCCCGGCCGAACAGCGTGGCCATCGCATGGGAGCCGAGCGCCGGGCGCAGGGTTTCCGGCAACTGGATGATGGCTTCACGGCGGCCGGCATGCGCCACGCGCACCACGGCTTGTCCCGCGCCAACCACCTGGCCCGGCTCGGCCAGGGTTTCCATCACCACGCCATCGGCGTCCGCCACCAGTTCCGCGTAGCGGTTCGCGTTGCGCGCCACTTCGGCCTGGGCTTCGGCCGCATTGAGCTGGGCGCGGGCGGCATCGGCCGCCGCCCTGGCCTGGTCATAAGCCGAGGCCGAGATGGCGCCGGTGCCGCGCAGGCTTTGGTAGCGGGCTTCGTCTTCGGCCGTTTGCCTGGCCCGTGCACGGGCGGCGGCGACCGCTTCCTGCTGGGCATGGGCCGCCAGCTTCAGGTCGGCGGGGTCGATGCGCAGCAAGACCTGGCCGCGCCGGACGGTTTGTCCGGCATCGACCAGGCGTTCCAGCACTTTGCCGGCCACCCGGAAACCGAGGTCGCTTTGGACCCGGGCGGCGACGATGCCGGTGAAGGCGCGCGACCCGGCGGCCGCGTTCTGAACGGTGGCGGCGCGCACCAGCGGCGCCGCGGTGCGTGGATCGGATTGCGCTTTGTCGCCGCAGGCGACCAGCGCGAACGGCAAGGCTGCAATGGCAGCGGAGAGAGCGATGCGGCGGAACATGGAAATCCCTTAAGAAAACCTGACAGGATTTCATTTTGGGACTAGTGACTAATTTTGTCAACGGTCACAAACCGTCGCCAGCAAAAAAAGTCAGGGGGACAGGCTGCGCAGCACCAGGTTGGACAATTGGGCCGGGGCATCGTCCGTATAGTCGAAGCCGTATTGCAAGAGCAGGGGATTGATGTAGGGGCGCATGACCAGGAAGATCGCGCTGGCGGTTTCGTCGAGCGGCGTCTTGCGTTCGAATTCCCCGCTTTCCCGCCCCAGGCGCAAGATGTCCCGCAACATGGCCTGGACGTGTTCTTCGTAGTCCAGCACCACCTGCCAGCGCTCGGTCGCGGCCGATGCGGCGATGTCATACAGCTTGCGCTCTTCAAAGAGCAGGCGCAGGCTCGCTTCCACGGCGGCCTTGAACATGCGCCGCAACTGTTCCGGCGGCCGGTCCGTGCTGTCGATGGCGGTTTTGATGTCCGCTTCGAGCTGGCTGATGCAATTGGCGCAAATCAATTCGCCGATGGCTTGCTTGGACTCGAAGAATTTGTAGATATAGGCCTTGGAAAAGCCGATGGCCTTGGCAAGGTCCGAAACAGTGGTCTTTTGATAACCATACAAGGCGAAGTGCTTGGTGGCTTCGGCAATGATTTGATCGCGTACCTCGTGGTCGACGGGGCCGCGGGCGGCGGGAGGGGAGCTGGGCTTGTTCATGGCCGCTAGCTTAGCGCGCGGCGCTTATTTGTACAATAAGTGACCAAGTTGTAATTTGGTCGCAATTGGGGGCATGCCGGCGGCGCGCCATGCCCGTCCCTGGCGCGCCCGGCCAGCCCGTGTTCGCCATGGTTTTTAATGGGCCGAGGCGATGGCGACGGCGTTCGCGGGTTGCCAGCCGCCGCCCAGCGCCCTGAAGGCAGCGACCGCCGCGCGCGCCGATTCGGTTTGCGCCTGCGCGCGCATATCGCTGGCGCGCAGCAGGTTTTCATCGGCCTGCAAGACTTCAATCAGGCTGACCACGCCTTTTTCGTAGGCGGCAAACGAAGCCTCGCGCGCGCGGCCGAGTGCGTCCACACCCCGGACCAGGATGCCGGCCTGCTGTTCGCGGCTAACCAAAGCGGAAAACGCGTTTTCCACGTCTTCGGTGGCGCGCAGCGCGGCCAGCCGGTACGCCGCCAGCGCTTCCGCTTCCTGCCCTTTGGCCGCGTCGATTTGCGCGTTGATGCGGCCAAAGTCGAACAAACGCCAGCGCAGGCCCAGCACGCCGGCGGCCTGGCTGGCGCCGCCGCTGAACAGGTTGCCGGCGGAAACCGATGTCGCGCCGCCGATCAAGCCACTCAGGGAAAACTTGGGGTAATACTCGGCGACCGCCATGCCGATGCGCGCGTTCGCGCCCGCCAGGCGGCGTTCGGCGACGATGAGATCGGGGCGCCGCCGCAGCAAGTCGCCCGGCGTTCCCGCTAGCGCGATGCGCGGCGCGGCGGGAATCCCGCCCGGCGCCGTCAACATGTCGCGATGGGCGCCGGGCGCCGTGCCCAGCATGACGTCCAGTGCATTCATGGCCGCCTCCAGGCCGGTGTCGAGGACGGGTATCGATGCCTGCACCTGGGCCAGTGCGCCCTCGGCTTGCCGTACCTGCAATTCCGGCGCCAGCCCCTTCCCATAGAGCAGATTGATCGTCGACAGTAATGTCTGTTGCGTCCGCACCTGGTCGCGGGCCACGCGCAAGCGGGTCTGCAGGCCGCGGATCGTGATATAGATGTCGGCGGTCTGCGCGGCAACCGCCAGCCGCGTTGCCGTCAGGCCCGCCTCTGACGCCTGGTAATCGGCCAATGCCGCTTCGCGTCCACGCCGCAAGCCGCCGAACACGTCCAATTCCCAGCCGGCCGCGAGGTTGGCTTCATAGCTGTTGCCATGGCGGTCGAGCCCGGGCCTTGAATTCAGGATTTGGCCCAGCGGCGTTTCAAGCGACTGGTAGGCGCGCGCGCCCTGGGCGCTGATATTGCCGGAAGGAAGAAGCGCGGCATTGGCCACCCCCAGTCCCGCGCGCGCCTGGGTGACGCGCGCGGACGCTTGCGCGAGATCCAGGTTCTGCTGCAGGGCTAGTGTGATGAAGCGGCTCAATTGCGGGTCGCCAAAGCCTTCCCACCATACCGTGAAGTCGGCGCTGGCGCTGGCTTGCCGTTGCTCGATTGCGGCTAGTCCCAGGTAGCGATCCGGCAGGGCGGCGTCGGGCCGGACGTAGCCTGGCCCGACCGCGCAACCGGCGGCCAGCGTGGCGAGAGCGGAGAGGAAGAGGGTGCGTTTGAGTCGCATGGGCATCTTTCATGGCACGGGGAATGTTGGTGTCTAGTGACGATATCATAAAGTGGTCACTTTGTGTGTAAGATTGTTGATGGCGCCGAGACGGCATGCCCGCGCAACGCGTTGCAACTTGGCGAAGTAGAATCCATGGGATGGCGCGCGCCATCAAATTGTTGCTGTGGGCATCATACGACGACCGGAATAGGGTTGTGACTAATGATTGATTGAGTCATAAGGATTTGCCATCCCAGCTTGGCGTGCTCAATCACCGCTTCCTTCGTCCGCCTGCGATCTTTTCATTATGGTTAATCGCATTCTCAACGATGGATTGAAGGCGGCGCCTGGCGCCTGATACTGCACGTGTCTCCTCGACTTCTCCGGTTGGTCAGGCGGGCTTGGTCCCGGCCGGAAGGCGTGGGAACCTGGCTATATTGGTCGCGAAGGGGGAGGGTGGGCAATTGCGAAATTCACTAATGCGGCCTATGAAATTGCGTGCCGGGGAAGGCGTCAGACGCCTGACGGGCCGTTGCACCCGGGCGCGGCTGGAATGGCATCCATATGCCTGCCCGCGGCTTGCGCAGTGGCTGCGCCGGCCACGGTTGCATCAATCCCGATAGCCGATTATTTCAGCGTAACGCATGCATACGCTCTTTTATGGCGCCCTGTGCCGGTCTGCCGCCGGAACTCGATGCGCTGTGCCGGGAGATGGCGGAGCAGGGGCTGGCCCCGGCGTATGAGGCGGTCCGGCTTAGGCTTGATCGTGCTGGAAGCACTGTATGACAGCAAACGCCGCGGCTGTTTTTGTATGGGCCGCCGTCATCCGGTCGTACAAGTCCTGGGCCAGCAGGCCGTAGACATCGACCTTGACGCACTGGCTCAGCTCGTACGCGACTTCCTGCTCCTCGGCAAGCGCCACCGCAAATTCGCGATAGGCCGCCGCGCCTTCCTGGCGATAGATCGACATATCAACCCCCACTGTTCAAAGGCATCATTGCATCATATACGAGTTATCCGCAGCGCAGCGCCAGCACCATCGTTCAGCGAAGCCGGGATAGGCGGTAAAATTACCGGCCCTGTTCCATCCGTTGTACTTCACACGAAAGCATTGAATGAACCGACTGTTGATTTCCTGCATTACCGGCCTGGCGCTGACCCTGTCCCTGGCTGCCTGCGAGCGCGCCAAGGCGCCTGCACCGGTCGAATCCGCCGCTGCCGCCGCCGTCCCGTTCCAAAAGCTCGATACCGTGCCGGGTACCGGCAAGGAAGCGGTCGGCGGCGCCACGGCCGTGGTCAATTACACCGGCTGGCTGTACGAACCGAACGCTCCGCAGCAGCACGGCGCGCAATTCGACTCGTCGGTCGGCCGCGGCCCGTTCAGCTTCGCGCTGGGCGCCGGCCAAGTGATCCCGGGCTGGGATGAAGGCGTGAAGGGCATGAAGGTCGGCGGCAAGCGCACCCTGATCGTGCCCGCCAGCATGGGGTATGGCAGCGGTGGCGCCGGCCCGATTCCGCCGAACGCCACCCTGATTTTCGACGTCGAGCTGCTGGACGTGCGTTAAACCATGTCACCCGACGACATCTCCCTGGCGTTCCGCCAGGCGCGCCTGGCCGCGCGCCCGCTGCCCGGCTACCCGGGCGATCATGTTCCCGCAACACTGGCCGATGCCTATGCCATCCAGGAAGCGTCGATCGCGGCCTGGCCGGATCGGCTGGTCGGCTGGAAGGTGGCCGCGATCCAGCCGCAATGGCGCGCAACCTATCCGGCCGAGCGGGTGTACGGCCCGGTATTTGCCCGGTCGCTGTTCTATTCCGCTACCGCTGCCGGTCCCGTGGATGCGCCTGTGATTCCCGGCGGTTATGCGGCGGCCGAGGCCGAGTTCGCCTTGTGTCTGGGCGACGACTTTCCCCTGCATACGCGATTTGAGCGGGCGTCCGATTTGTTGCCCTTCGTGATGTCGGTGCACGCCGCCATGGAAATTGCCGGCAGTCCCCTCGCCACGCTCAGCGCGCTGGGCCCGGGCGCCGTCATCAGTGACTTTGGCAATAACATCGGCCTGGTCATTGGCGCGGAGCTGCCGGATTTCTTCAAACGCGAACCGGCCGGCTGGCGGGTGGAAACCGACGTCAACGGCACGCAAGCGGGCAGCGGCGGCGCCGACCGTATCCCGGGCGGACCGTTGGCCGCGCTGCAATTCCTGGCCAACAGCCTGGTCGGGCGCGGCAACACGCTGCGTCCGCGCGAGTGGGTGTCCACCGGCGCGAGCACCGGTGTCCACCCGGTCAAGGCGGGCGATCACGTGGCGGTGCGCTTCGACGCCACGGTGACCCTGGCCATGCGGATGGCCGAGGCGGCTCCGGCGGCGCAGGGCTGACTTCCGGCGTCGCCGCCAGCCATAAACCTTGCCCGCCCCGCCGGCGGGGTTCATGGCTGGCCGGCGATCGTGCCGATCATCCACCCATACGGCGCCAGCGTGGCGCCGTCTCCCTGCCAGCCCGACGCGTACAGCGGTTCAACGCGCTGCGGATCGAACGTCACGGCCGTTGCCGACAGGTTGGCCAGCACCACGATCCGTTCATCATGGCCGCCGCGCGTAAAACCAATCGCGCCGGCTGGCAATCCGTCCAGGAACGCCGTGTCGCCGGTGCGCAGCGCCGCGTGGCGGCGGCGCAGGCCGATCAAGGCCTGGTAATGCGCATACAGCTCGCCATCGAAGGCGTTCCAGTCGAGCCGGTACGGATCGAACAGCACCGGCCACCCGGTCCATGTCGGCTCATCGAATTCCTGCCCCATCAGGATGTGCGGCACGCCATCCATGGCCAGCAGCACGGCCGCCGCCGGGCGGTGCGCCGCGCGGCCCAGGAAGGCCGACGCGCGTCCTTGCTCCTTGTCTTCCAGCCAGCGCATGCGCAGGGACCCGCGCGGGAAGCTGTAGGTCGATTCGTTCCAGTAGCGCGCGAACGCCGCGCCGTCCGCCTCGCCGCGGGCGCAGCGGCGCAGCATGTCGCGCGTGCCGCCTTCATACGTCAGGTCGCAGGCGGCCAGGTGGTGGAATTCGTCATACGATTGTGAGATCAGGGCGATGTCGGGCCGCAGCGTGGCCAGGTCGGCCCGGATCTCGTCGAGGAAATCGCACGGTGTGATGTCGGAATCGTCGAAGCGCAAGCCATCGAACCCGATCCGTTCGATCCAGCCGCGCATGCTGTCGATCAGGGTGCGGCGCAGCGCGCGGTCGGTGAAATCAAATCCGGCAAAGTACTCGCGGTTGGGCACCGCGTAATAAATGCCGCCGTCGGCGCGCCGCGTGTACCAGTGCGGATGCGTGCGCGTGAACGGGTGATCGACGCTGCTGCGGTTCAAGGTCCAGTCCATGATCACGCGCATGCCGCGCGCGTGCGCGGCATCCACCAGCGCGCGCAGCGATTGCGCATCGCCCAGCGCCGGATCGATCGCATCGAAATCGCGCACCGCGTACGGGTCGCCCAGCGTGCCGCGCCGTCCCTCGGCGCCGACCGGGTGGAACGGCATGATCCACAGCACGTCGACACCCAGTTCGCCCAGGTAAGCCAGCTTGGCGCGCACGCCGTCGAAGTCGCCGCCGAAGGCCGGTACCGACAACTGGTAAATCACGCCGTCGCGCAGCCACGCCGGGCTGGCCAGCGCGGCCCGCGCATGCAGCGGGCCCGGTGCGGCGGCATTCAAACCGGCCTGGCGCATCAGCACCGCGCCGCTTTCATCGACCGTCAGGCACGAGTTGTTCTGGCCATCTTCGGAAATCCACGGGTTGGCCGGATCGGGTATCCACTCCGTGCCATCGATGACGAATTTGTACAGGTGCCGCCCGGCGGGAATCGGCAGGGTGGCTTGCCAGCGCGTGGCGGCAACGGGTTCCATCATGCAGGCGTCGCCCACCCAGCTGTTGAAGGTGCCGGCCAGCGCGACGCTGCGCGTGCCGGGCGCGGCATCAAAAACAAAGCGCACGCCGCCAGGTGTGCCGTGGGGCAGCAGGGCCGGGTCGGGGCGGAATTGCAAATCCATGGTGATCCTTTCAGAGAGCGGTGTCGGCTTGCGCCAGGGTGATGCGCAGGGCGCCGGTATTGGCGCGCATGGAGGGCAGCGCCAGTGTCAGCTGGCGGCGCTGGGCATCCCAGTCGAATGGCAAGGCGTGGCCGTCCAGCGTGACGCCGGCGGGACGCGTGCCGATGTTGTGGATGACGAAGCGCAGTTCGCGCGGCGCCGCCGTGTAGTGTTTGCCGGTCTCGTCGCGCAGGGTGATGGCCAGTTCCTTGCCGGCCAATGCGCTGGCGAAATGCAGCAACTGGTATTGCCCGCGCTCGTACGCATCGGGCGTCTTGCCATCGTCATCGTAGATTTTGCCGTGGCCGGCCGCAACGTTCGGGTGGTGGTAGTAATGCACGGCCAGTTTGGCCAGCGAATAGTCGCGCGTGCTCTGCACCGGTTCGACCTGGCCAATGAACGCGCCGGCCCGCACGAACACGGGAATGTGCTCCGGCGCCAGGTTCACCATGTGGATCATGCCGCCCGCATATTCCTTGTCGCTGGTGTGGTCAAACCAGGGCCCGCGCTTGGGCAGGTAGACCGGCTGGCGCTGCGCCTGCGGCGTCAGCACCGGCGACACCAGTAAATCGTCGCCCCACAGGAAGGTGTCCGAGACCAGGCGCAGCGCCGGGTTGTCCGGCTCGTCGAACATCAATGGCCGCATCAGCGGCATGCCGTTGACGTGGTTGTCGAAAGCCAGCGTGTAATTGTAGGGCAGCAGGCGGTAGCGCAGGCGCGTCGCGTCGCGTGCGCGCGCCATCGCGGCGGGCGAGCGGTAGACCGGTTCGGACGCGACTTCTTCCTGCCCGTGCGGGCGGAACACCGGCTGGAACGTACCGTATTGCATCCAGCGCGCATACAGTTCGTCGTCCAGGTTGGCGCCGGCAAAGCCGCCCAGGTCGGAGTGCATGTACGCCACGCCCTGCATGCCCATTTGCAGCGACAGTTCCGGCTGGCCCTGCAAGCCGCCCCAGGTGCGGTTGGAGTCGCCCGAGGAAGGAATCAGGCCATAGCGCTGGGAACCGGAATAGCCGGCGCGCGCCAGGATGAACGGGCGCTCGGCCGGATAGTCGCGCTTGTAGCCGTCGGCCATCATGCGCGCCCATTCGTGGCCATACAGGTTGTGCACCTGGTCGGCGCTGCCGGTGGCGTGGCGCATTTCGGACGGATGGCCTTCCGGTTCGCCGAGGTCGCAGAAGCACCCGGCCACGCCCTGCGCGTGCAAATCCTTGTAGCGGTCCCAGAACCAGTTGCGCGCATCGGGCTTGAAGATGTCGATCAGGCCGGTGCTGCCGAAGTAGACGTCGTACACCAGCGGCTTGCCGTCCGGTCCCTTGGCCAGCACGTCGCGCTTGAGCGCTTCCTGCCAGCGTTTCGACGTCGTCATCACATACGGTTCGATGCTGACGACCGTCTTGACGCCCTTGGCGGCAAAGTCGGCCATCATCTTGCGCGCATCCGGGAATTTCTCCTTCACGAACGCCAGATTGCCGACCTGGCCCTTCATGTCCACGCCGTACCAGTAAATGTCGAAGATGATGGCGTCGAGCGGGATGCCGGCCGCGATGTACTTGTCCACGGTGTCGCGCGCCTCGGCTTCGGAATGGTAGCCGAAGCGGCTGGCGAAGGCGCCCAGCATCCAGCGCGGCGGCATCGGCTGGCGGCCGGTCAGCGCGGTATAGCTGGCCAGCAGTTCGGGCCAGCTGTCGGCGGCAATCACCTGGTAGGTGCCGCGCCCGCCCTGGGCTTCAAAGGCCAGGGTGTTGTCGCGCCGGCTGTCGATGTCGACGTCGCCGCGCTGCGGATTGTCGAAGTGGATCGCGTACAGCTTCGACGACATGACCAGCGGCAGCGCATACGCCACCTGCTCGGAATGGGTCTCGTAGCCGTAGTGGGCCTTGTTGTAGAGCGGCAGCTTGTAGCCGCGCCGGTTCATGCCCAGCACGCGTCCGCCGGCGCCGTAAATCACTTCGTCCGGCGTCAACGTGAAGTCGATGCGTTTGCCCTGCGCGGTGCGCGCAAAGCCGTTTTTTTCCGCCGTCAGCGGCTGGCCGCGATAGGTGTACGACAGCGCGAACGGCGCCCGTTTCACTTGCACGCCGAGCGCGCCCAGGTCGAACCGCAAGCCGTCGGCCTGTTCGCGCAGGGTTGCGCCGGCGGGCAGGGCGGCCGGCTTCAGCACCACCGCGTGCGAGGCGGGATCGTAGCGTTCGCCGGCCGGCACGAACGTGGTTTCCACAATCTTGTCGGTGTACGGGCGGATGCGGTAAACGCCGTCGCTGACGGCCAGGTCGAGGCCGCCATCTTGTTGTTTCCAGGAAATTAAATTGCGTTCGGCAGCCAGCGCCGGGGCCAGGGTTGCAGTACATGCTGTTGCAAAAAACAACAGCAAAGTGGGGCGAAGCGGCATGGTCATCACAGGGGAGGTCGGTTGGGGGAAATGTCGGTAAAACAGATCATCTGTGTAATTTAACTACCAATGTGTAAGAAAGTAAACATTGTTCGATAAAAAAGCCCGTGATATCATCGGTAATTGCATTTCTATCAATGTGATAGTTACGTAATTTAACTACAGGTGATGGGTATAATGAAAAAAACTTTCCGCGCCGCCACACTGCTCCTGGCCTGCGCACTCCCACTGTCGGCCGCCGCCCAGGACGAGGAGGGCTTCCACGGTTACCTGCGCGCGGGCTTTGGCGCCAGTTCCACCGGCGGGCCGCAAAGCTGCTTTGGACTGGGTGGCAACACCATGAAATACCGGCTCGGCAACGAGTGCGATGCGTACACCAAGTTCGGCTACACCAAGAACGTCGCGCAGGTCGAGGGGGTGAATTTTTTCACCACCGTGTGGCTGGCCGGCTACAGCCCGACCTCGGAATTCAACAGCGCCCGCACTGAAATCAACAAGGCCTACATCGAGGCGCGCGGGCTGCCGTTCCTGAACGGCGGCAATGCGTGGATCGGCAAGCGCGACTACCTGTGGAGCGATGTCCACATGCTGGACCTGTGGTACGTGATCCCGACCTACAACAGCACCGGCGCGGGGCTGGACCGGATTCCCATGGGCCCCGGAAAATTCTCGTATGCCGTGTTCAAGGACAACGACTACAACGTGATCGGTCGTGCCCGCATGGCGGACCCGGTGGGAGGCCCGGCGGGCCAGCCGCCCACTGAGCCGACCGGCCCGGCCGGCGCGGTGCCTGGCCCAGTTGTCGACACCTCGGCGGCGATCCGGCACATGTTTGTCTACCAGGACTTGCCGGTCAACCAGGGTGGCACGTTCAATGCGATCACCACGCTGGTCCAGGCGCAGCGCGGCCCGGAATTGCCGGGCGCGCCGCAGCGGCATGGCGGATGGAACATGACGCTGTATCACAAGCAAAGCGTGGGCGGCGGCGTGAATACGGCGGGCCTGCAATATGGCGTCGGCCCCGGCACCGGCGTGGGACCGGGCTCGAACGAAGGCGTCGCGCTGTTCGGGCCGTCCGGCAGCACGGTACTCGGCCGCGACGTGACGCAATGGCGCGCCTTCGACTACCTGTGGATCCAGCCGACCCCGCACTTCGGCATGTCGTTCATCGCGCTGATGCAGCGCGACAAGTCCAACGCCCAGGGTTCCACCACCTGGACCAGCATTGGCGCCCGTCCCGTGTTCGGCATCAACCGCTACTTCAAGCTGCAATTCGAATTCGGCGCCGACCGCCTCACCGATCCGGCCGGCGGCCCGGCGCGCCGGCTGACCAAGCTGACCATCGCACCGACGATTTCCGCCGGACCGGGCTTGTGGGCGCGCCCGGAATTGCGCGCCTTCATCACCTATGGCAAGTGGAACAGCGCCGCCACGCCGCTGGTCAACGCCGCCAACAGCGGCGGCCCGGTGTACGGCACGCGCACCAGCGGCTTGTCCACCGGCGTGCAGGCCGAGACCTTTTTCTGAGGAGTCGGAAGATGAACAAACTGCTGGCGCTGGCCGTGTTCGGCCTTGCCCTGGTGTTCGATGCGACGGCCCAGGATTACGCCATCCGGCACCTTGAACCGGCGTCGTGGTGGACCGGCATGAAGAACCCGCGCCTGCAATTGCTGGTGCATGGCGAGCGCATCGGCGACTTGGCGCCGAGCCTCGAGCACGGCGGCGTGCGGATCGCCAACGTCATCCGCACCGATAATCCGAATTACCTGTTCATCGACCTCGACATCGGCGGGCGGGCGCGGCCCGGCGAGCTCACGCTGAAGTTCACCAGGCACGGCAAGGAAGTGCTGCGCCATCCGTTCCGCCTGGCGCCGCGCGCGCCCGGTTCCGCGCAGCGCAAGGGTTTCAGTCCGACCGACGCGATTTACCTGCTGGTGCCGGACCGCTTCGCCAACGGCGATCCGTCCAACGACAGCGTGGCCGCGCTGGCAGGGGAAAAAACCGACCGCGCCAACCATGACGGCCGCCATGGCGGCGACATCCGTGGCATCCGCAACCACCTCGACTACATCGCGGACCTGGGCTTCACCATGCTGTGGCCGGCCCCGCTCAATGAAAACAACATGTCGAAGTATTCGTACAACGGCTACTGGATCACGGACTTCTACAATGTCGATGCGCGCCTCGGCAGCAAGGAAGGCTATCGCCAGATGGTGCGCGAAGCGAATGGCAAGGGCCTGGGCGTGATTTACGACATGGTGTTCAACCATATCGGCGCGGACCACTGGTGGATGAAGGATCTGCCGGCCCGCGACTGGATCAACCCGCACGGCAAGGTCACCCGGCACGCCCACATCTCGGTGCAGGACGTCCACGCATCCAGGGAAGACAAGGCTAATTTCACCGAGGGCTGGTTCACCGATTACATGGTGGACCTCAACCAGCGCAATCCGCTGCTGGCCACTTACCTGATCCAGAACAGCATCTGGTGGACCGAATACCTGGGCGTGTCCGGCATGCGCGTCGACACCTATTCGTATTCGGACCAGGACTTCCTGGCGCGCTGGTCGAAAGCCTACCGCGACGAATATCCGAACCTCACGGTGGTGGGCGAGGACTGGCATGACAGCCCGGCCGTGGTCTCGTACTGGCAGCGCGGCAAGCGCAACCACGATGGCTATGTGTCGTCGGTGGCGTCCGTGATGGATTTCCCGATGCACTACGCGTGGCTGTATGGCATGAACCAGGCGCCGGGGGAACACGCCGGCCTGAAACGCATCTACGAATTGCTGGCGCACGATTTCCTGTACGCGGATCCGGGCCGGCTGGTGATCTTCCCCGGCAACCACGACACACCGCGTTTTTTCTCTTCGCTGCGCGAAGACTTCGACCTGTACAAGATGAGCATCGCCTGGTACGCCACCATGCGCGGCATCCCGCAACTGTATTCCGGCGATGAAATCCTGATGACCAGCCCGCTCGAACGCGCCGACGGCATCGTGCGCGGCGACTTCCCCGGCGGCTGGCGCGGCGACCCGGTGGACGCCTTCAACGGCGCCAACCTGCCGGCGCGGCAGCTGGAAGCGCAGCGGCTGGTGCGCAAGCTGTTCAACTGGCGCAAGCAGTCGAAGGCGGTCGGGCAGGGCAAGCTGATGCACTTCACGCCGGACAACGGGACCTACGTGTATTTCCGCTATCACGGCAACGACAAGGTGATGGTGGTGTTGAATGAAAACCGCGCCGACACCGTGCTGGCCATGGCGCGCTTCCGTGAAATGCTGGGCCGGCAAACCAAGGGCACCGATGTCCTGACCGGCAAGACGTACGAACTCGGCGAACAGGTCACGTTGCCGGCGCGCTCGGCGCTGGTGCTGGAATTAAAAGAGTAGGAGCAGGGGAGACAAAAGCATAGAGGGTCACTGACGTATTTTTCTTTCATGGAGAATCAAATGAAGAACATCGAACCAACGCTGGAAAGGAACATGCTGGCGTCTGCCGCCGGCTATTCGCCGCGCATGCTATGGCAAGCCATCGGCAGGCTGTTGCTGCCGCTGTGGCGCAAGGACCTGGCATTCAAGCGCACCGGCTGGCAATACGCGCTGCTGATGGCGATCGCGGCGTTCGCGATTGTCTATGGCGCCTGGCAGCAGGAAGTCATCCATAATTTCAGCGCCTTGCTCAACACCAAAGCCGCCACCGTGTTCTACATGGTGCCGTCGCTGGCGCTGAACACGCTGGACCCGTCACTAGCCGAAGTGCTGGTGTGGATCGCGATCGGACGCGCCTTGTTTGCCATCTTCTGCGCCTGGCTCGACATGGTGTTCCACAAGAAGATCACCGGCCGCCCGTTCGACTGGGAATCGATGATCAACGTTGCTCTGGTCAATGGCCTGTTCTCCTTCGCGGCACTGTTCGCGGTCCTGAACCAGCCGATCCGCGACTGGCTGGCGCATTACGACGCCCTGGTGGCCCAGGTGCCGACCCTGGTCGACCTCAATGGTTCGGTGGCGCTGGTGGTGGCGATGCTGATCGGCGACTTTTGCTTTTACTGGTCGCACCGTCTGTGCCACGAAACGCGCTGCTTCTGGAACCTCGGCCACATCAGCCACCACCGCAACCGCAACCTGACGCAAATGACCTGTGCGATCGAGCCGGGTTGGCTGCCGCTGCAGGCGGCGGGCGGGCTGGCGCTGCTGCTGTTGCCGGTGATGTCGAAATTGTTTACCAGCGATATCCGCGATGCGGGCATGGCGCTGGCGGTGCTGATGGTGATCGATATGCTGGTCGATCCCTCGCACTCGATTTTCATGTACTGGGTCGAATCGAAATCGCGCGTGCTGCGGGCGCTGCGCACGGTCTTTGTCACCGTGGGCGTGCATTACATGCACCACTCCAATGAGGTGACCGGGCCGCACGGCACCGGCGTGAATTTCGGCGCACGCCTGAGCATCTGGGATCGCGTGTTCGGCACCTATGCCGAGCCGCCGACAGCATTGCCGCGCACCGGCCTGTTCGACCCCGAGGCCGACCTGTGCGTCAATCCGCTGCGCTATGTGCTGCAGCCATTCGTGCGCATGGGCCTGGAGCTGCGCGGTAACAAGCTGAGCGACTGGCCCTTTATCCTGTTTGGCAGCACGGATTATGAGCCGCCCAATCCGGTGCGCATGAGCCGATAGCGGAAAACTGTCGCCTGCCGGATGGCCGCCCCGGCAGGCGCCGCGTGTTTCGTGTACGCTGCCATTTTTTAACATCCTTTGAAAAAATCATGCTGAACCAGACCGCCCTCGATACCCTGTTTTACCAGGCCCACACCCACAACGGCTGGCAAGACCGCGACGTCACCGACGCCCAGCTCGAACAACTGTACGATGTGCTGAAATGGGCGCCGACGTCGGCCAACGGTTCGCCGGCCCGCTTCGTGTTCGTGAAATCCAAGGAAGCAAGGGAGCAATTGGTGGCCTGCATGTCGCCCGGCAACCAGGCCAAGACCGCGCAGGCGCCCGTCACCGTCATCATCGGCATGGACTTGCAGTTCCACGAAAAGTTGCCGCAACTGTCGCCCGCCGTCGATGCGCGCGCCTGGTTCGCGGGCAACGATGAACTGATCCAGGCCACCGCCTTCCGCAACTCGTCGCTGCAGGGCGCCTACCTGATCATGGCCGCGCGCGCCCTCGGCCTCGATTGCGGCCCGATGTCCGGCTTCGACAACGCGAAAGTCGACGCCGCTTTCTTTGCCGGCACCACTGTCCGCTCGAACTTCGTGTGCAGCATCGGCTATGGCGACGCATCGAAGGTGCGTCCGCGCGCGCCACGGCTGGCGTTTGACGAGGCGTGCAGGATCGCCTGAGGCAAGCCGTCTCCCGGAATACAAAAAGCCCGCGACAGCGGGCTTTTTACTCTCCACAGGCCTGCGGATGATCAGTGCGCGGTCGCCCCCGCCGCGCCGATGCCGGTTTCCGAACGCACTTCCTGCGCCTCGAAGCCGGCGCGGTCAATCGCGGCGCGCTTGCTTTGGTCCGTCACCGAGAACAGCCAGATGCCGACGAAGCCGACCGTCATCGAGAACAGCGCCGGCGAGGTGTACGGGAAGATCGCCTGGGCGTTGTGGAACACGTCGACCCACACGGATTTCGACAGCACGGTCAGCGTCACCGCAGTCAACAGGCCGAGGAAGCCGCCGGCGGTGGCGCCACGGGTGGTGCATTTGCTCCACAGGACCGACATGAACAGCACCGGGAAGTTGGCCGAGGCGGCGATGGCGAAGGCCAGCGACACCATGAAGGCGACGTTCTGTTTTTCAAACACGATGCCCAGCAACACGGCGATGACGCCGAGGACGATGGTGGTGATTTTCGACACGCGCAGTTCGCTGCCTGGTTCCGGACGGCCTTTCTTGATCACGGTGGCATACAGGTCGTGCGATACGGCCGAGGCGCCGGACAAGGTCAGGCCGGCCACCACGGCCAGGATGGTGGCGAAGGCCACGGCGGAAATAAAGCCGAGGAAGATGTCGCCGCCAACCGCGTTGGCCAGGTGCACGGCCGCCATGTTGTCGCCGCCCAGCAGTTTGCCGGCGGTATCCTTGAAGCTTGGGTTGGTGCCGACCAGCACGATGGCGCCAAAGCCGATGATGAACACCAGCGCATAGAAATAACCGATCCAGGTGGTGGCCCACAGCACCGACTTGCGCGCTTCCTTGGCGTTCGGCACGGTGAAGAAACGCATCAGGATGTGGGGCAGGCCGGCGGTGCCGAACATCAGCGCCATGCCGAACGAAATGCCGGAAATCGGGTCCTTGATGAAACCGCCCGGGCCCATGATGGCGTCGCCCTTGGCGTGCACTTCCACCGCGTTGGCGAACAGCGCCGACAGGCTGAAGTCATACAGCTTCAGCACCGAGAAGGCCATGAAGGTGGTGCCGGCCAGCAGCATCACCGCCTTGATAATTTGCACCCAGGTGGTGGCGGTCATGCCGCCGAACAGCACGTACACCATCATCAGCACGCCGACCAGCACCACGGCGACATAGTAATCGAGGCCGAACAGCAGCTTGATCAGCTGGCCGGCGCCGACCATTTGCGCGATCAGGTAAAACAGCACGGTGACCAGGGTGCCGGATGCCGCGAACATGCGCACCGGCTTCTGGGCGAAGCGGTACGCCGCCACGTCGGCAAAGGTGAAGCGGCCCAGGTTGCGCAAGCGTTCCGCCATCAGGAAGGTCAATACCGGCCAGCCGACCAGGAAGCCGATCGCATAGATCAGGCCATCGAAACCGTTGGCAAACACGGCGGCGGAAATGCCGAGGAAAGACGCCGCCGACATGAAGTCGCCGGCGATCGCCAGGCCGTTCTGGAAGCCGGTGATGCCACCGCCGGCGGTATAGAAATCGGAGGCCGAGCGGGTGCGCTTGGCGGCCCACTTGGTGATGAACAAGGTCAGCAGCACGAAGGCCGCGAACATGGTGATCGCGGTCCAGTTGGTGGCTTGCTTGGCGGCCTGGCCCAGGTCGGGGGCGGCGATGGCGCCGCCGGACATGGCCAGCAAGGTCAGCGCCGTGGCGGCGATGGTGCGGGACGCCGGACGGGTGCGCATGTGCGTATTCATCGGGATGCTCATGCCGCCACCTTGGCCGATTCGGCGCCTTCGGCGTTCTTGTGGATGGCCTCGGTCAGCGCGTCGAATTCACGGTTGGCGCGGCGCACGTAAATGCCCGTGATGGCGACAGTGAACACGATCACCAGCAAGCCCAGCGGCACACCGCGCGACATCACGCCGTCGCCGATTTTCGCCGCCATGAAGGGCTTGTCGAACGCGTTCAGGGCGGTGAAGCCGTAGTAGACGATCATCACGGCCCAGGCCAGCATCCAGCTGTAGCGGGAGCGGGTCTTGACCAGCTTCTGGTAGTTCGGGTCAGCCTTGACCCGTTGCA
Source organism: Pseudoduganella sp. GW821-FHT12E03 (assembly GCF_058807115.1). Classification (NCBI taxonomy): domain Bacteria; kingdom Pseudomonadati; phylum Pseudomonadota; class Betaproteobacteria; order Burkholderiales; family Oxalobacteraceae; genus Pseudoduganella; species Pseudoduganella sp. GW821-FHT12E03. The sequence continues at coordinate 34,612 of NZ_JBXAQJ010000002.1, forward strand.
CGACATCGTGTTCCATCTTGTCTCCATTCGTTTTGTAAGGCCTGGCATGTTGAACCAAGCGGGCAAGGGCGATCCTAAGCGCGGTTGCTTACCGGTTGCTTACGGTAGAGAAAGGGGGGGAAGCGGAGGCGGTGCGGAAGGGGCGGACGAGGATGTGTGGCCGGGATGGTGTGGCACCCCGGCGCGGCAGGCTTCAGCAGCGCCGCTGGCCGCTGTTCATTTTATCGAGCAGGCCGGTAATCTTGCTTTCCATCTCGGGCGGCAAGTTAAGGAACTTGCAGCCGATGTGCAGTTGCTCGCCCAGCAGGAACGAGCGGTATGAACGGGGCAGGCGGATTTCCAGTTCGCAGACGATCACGGTGTCCGCGCCCAGGTCGAGCCGCACGTCCTGCAACTTGCGTCCCTTGATCAAGCCTTTGGCATCGCTCTTCGAGCAGCGCAGGCCGACTCCGCCCACCGAGAAATCGTACAGGGGCAGTTCATAGGGATTGCCGTTCATCACAAACGTGGCCATGAAATGGGCGCCCAGCGGCGTTTCCAGGCGCTCCGACGAGCGCCGGTTCAGCACCGCGCACGTCTCCGGGAAAATCATCGGGATCAGTTGCGGCTTGCCTTTTTGCGAGTTCCAGGCCTTGTCGGTCAGCGTGAATTGCAGTTTCGCCGTGCGCAGCCAGGCCACGAACGTGACTTTGCCCGGCGGCAGGGTAGCGCCCTCGTTCAATTCCATCACGAAGTGGGGCAATTCGGGATCGACCGACAGAATGCGCCCCAGGATCACCTCACGGCTGCCGGCGGCGTACATCGAGATGGCGTCGCCGCTCTCCGACAGCAAGGTCAGCGCGTCGCCGATGTCGTCTTCACTCGTCATGTCATGCGGCTTGGCGGTCGCCGCAATCGGAGTGATCGCATCTTGTGCCCGTGGCGGACCCTTGCGGATCGGGACGGCTATTGGATCATTTAGCAACATGTCTTTTGGCTATGATTGTTAAATGTGACATGACGTTTTCTGGGTCAAGTTCACAATTGAAAGCCATGATAATCCTCTGATTTCTTAAAAGCAATATGCTGTGGATTTTAGATAAGAATCTGTGGTGAAAACCCCATACTTCAGCCTGCCGTAACTTCATTGTCGTGGACATGGCCGGCCAATGCCGCCACCCCCTCCGGCACCGGCGCCAGTTCGCGCGTGGCCGCTTCCAGCTCGTCGAAGGCGGCATAGGTCAGTGCCATCAAACGTTCCGGGTCCGGCACCTGTTCCTTGTCCACGAACAGCGCCAGCTGGATCTGGCCGGCATACGAGATGAAGGCCAGGCCCACCCCCAGTTTGCCGGCCTGCGGCACCCAGCAAATCAGGTCGGTCATGCGCGAGCCGGCCAGGTAGCGCCGCCCGCCCGGGCCTTCGATATTGGTCAGCACCACTGAACCCTTGGAGGTGAACAGGTTCAGCGCGAAACGCTGTAACGGCGCCGGCAGGCAGCCGGCAATCGACAGGAACGCCATGGTGGCGCGCGGCTGGTGCGAGCGCTTGATGGCGGTCATGCGCGCGCTCGACTGGCGCAAGCGCGTGACGGCGTCGTCGATATTGGTCGGCAAGTCCACCGCGACCAGGCCGAATTCATTACCGAGCTGGAAAGCGTTGGCTTTTTCGCGCAAGTTGAACGTGACGGCGGCGCGCAGCGCGCGGCCATCGACCCGTTCACCGCGCTGCTCCAGGTACGTGCGCAGCGCGCCGGAGACGGCCGCCACCCATGCATCGTTCAGGGTCACGCCCATGCGCTTGCTCATGGCGCGCACCCGTTCCATTTGCAGCGGCGGCAGCCAGACCAGCTGCTTCTCGCCATACATGGGATTTTTCAGCCGCGTGCGCGCATCGGAAAACAGCATCGACAGGCGCGAGACGTGGAACGCGATTTTCAGGTGGGTGATGCCGCGCGCCAGCGCCGAGCACACCGTGTTTTGCACCACCGATGCGCGGTGCGGATGGTCGGCCGGCGAGGGCGTGCGGCAATGCAGGCCGTTGTCGTCCGTCAGGTGGTTCAGCACGTGCACCAGCCCAAGGCCGTCGGTGATGCAATGGTGGACCCGGAACACGATGGCGTGGCCGCCGTTGACCTTGTCCAGCACGGTCATGTGCCACATCGGCCGGCCACCGGCCAGCGGCTGGTGGGCCAGGCGCGTCAGGTGTCCCTGCAGCGCTTCACGGCTGACCTCATGCTCCATCTGTTCCAGTTTGATGTGGTCCGCGATGTTGAATTGCAGGTCTTCCACCCAGTGCGGGCGGCCGCGCCGCGGTTCGACTTTTTGCGTGAAGCGCGGATAGTTCGGCAGGCGCTGCGCGATGGTCGAGACCAGGCGCTCCATGTCGACCGGTCCTTCGAACAGCAGGATGCTGTTGATGACCATGATGTTGTTGTCGGTGTCCATGCGGTGCCATGCATAGTCGCGCCGCGTCATGGGCGCGGCCGATTGCCGGTGTTGATTCATTGCTGCTGTCTCCTTGGCCGCGCCGCTTATCGTGTGCTGTCGTGCCGCGTCGGCTGTTGCTGTAATTAGCGCGTTTCTAAAATAGCCGGCGGCGGCGCCTCCGGCTGCGGGGTGGGGCGCGTGCCGGCCGGCGTGCCTGCCGCCGTTGTGCGGGGGCGCAGCGCATACCGGTTCAAGCCTGTCATGTGGATGCGGCACAGGTAATCGGTCCAGTCGATGATGCGGGTGTCGACCGGGTAGCGCTGCAAGTCGTCCCCGCCGAAGCGGGTCGCCAGCGCCATCAGGCGTGTGTTGTGGAAGCGGTAGCGCGGCGCCGTGTAGAACGAAAAGGTGGCGGCCAGTTGCCGCGTGGTGCGCACCTTTTCCAGCGCCGGCGAGGGACCTGCGCCCAGCACGCGCCGTACGCCGCTCCATGCGCTGGCGGCGGCGCCGCTGGCGCGCAGCATCAGCAGGAAGGCCGGGCGGTTCACCACCGTGAAGCCATGTTTCGGCGCACGGTAAAACAGGCGCTCGTAATTGCGCCAGTTGCAGCGCGCTTCGGTCACGAAGCGCTCGATCACGCCGCCGACGGTAATCGGGTTGCTCGAGCCGGTGCTGCATTGGTAGATGCGCTGCGCGGCCGGCGTGGCCAGGGCTTCGGCGGCCGCCAGCACGATGGCGTTGGCCACCAGGTCGGCGGGGATGATGTCCACCACGGCTTGCGGCCTGGCGGGGAAAAAGCTGGTCTTGCCGCGCGCGTAGGCCATCAGGATGGCGTCGGCCACCTTGACCCCTTCGATCCAGCCGGGCGCCGGTTCCTGCAGGGTGCTCTCGATGATCGAAGGCCGCACGATGGTCATGGCGCGCCCGCGCATATGGTGCATCGCCAGTTGTTCACCCATCCATTTGGTGAAGGTATAGGTGTCGTTCCAGCCATAGTAGTGCGCTTCGGCCAGCCCCAGCGCGGTCAGGCGGCGGGCGCGCCGTTGCGGATCGCCGGTCTCCGTGTTGATTTGCCCGATGCGGTGCTGCAGGCGCTGCAGCAGGCCGTCCATGTCGTGTGGTTCGTCGGCGTGGCGCGTCACCGCCGCGCGCGCCGGCGCCACGGCCTGTTCATGGATGTCGCCCTTGTGGTAGCCGTTGACGTAGCAGGTCGACACCTGGATCAGCGGCGCCTGCGCCATGCGCGCCAGTTCGGCGATATGGCGCACGCTCAAGGCATTGATGGCCAGCGCCACGTCCAGCGCTTCGCGGAAGTTGACGCTGGCGGCGGCGTTGATCACGAGATCCACGCGGCGCGCCAGCGCGCCAAAGTCCTGTGGCCGCAAGCCGAAGCAGGGCGCCGTCACGTCGCCGGTCACGCACTCGACCTGGTCGGCCAGGAAGTCTTGCAGGAAGTGCGGACGCTCGGCGCGCAAGCGTTCAAACACGGACGAGGCGGCCACCTCGCGCTCGAACCGGGTGCGGGCGTCGACGCCATCGGCCGCGCGGATCAGCAGGATGATGCCGCCAAGATCGGGCACGGTGCGGATCAGCTTTTCCAGCACCACCTTGGCCAGGAAGCCGGTGCTGCCGGTGATCAGGATGCGTTTGCCGGCCAGGGCGGCATGCACGCTCAGCGGCTGGTCTGGTTGCCGGCTGATCGGCTGGATTGGTTGCTGCATCGCTTGCTGGTCCTGCGGGGCGCAATTCATCAGGGTTCCCGGTTGGTGTTTTTGTAATAAACCGTGTCAAAAGATTCATACCGCATGCCCTCGATCTTAGTGCCAAACCGATCACTGGCTGGCAAGTACGAAGTGTTTTGGGAAGCCAAAAGCATGACTGCACGAGTCAGCCGGGGACGCCGGGAAGCCGGTGAAAATTCAAATTTTCCAGATTTTCCAAATCCTTCAGTTCACTCAAATCGTTTAAAAACAATGAGATAGCGCAATTTATCGCCGACAAATTAAATCACTTTGTATAAAATATCCGATTCATGTATGATGCACCCATGGACAAAATCCATGTGTCCGCTGCCCCTCTAACCAACGATTGAAGGAAACACGATGAGCGACAACATTTTCACCGGCACCATTCCCGCCCTCATGACGCCGTGCAAGGCCGACCGCACCCCGGATTTCGACGCGCTGGTCGCCAAGGGCCATGAGCTGATCGGCCTGGGCATGAGCGCCGTGGTGTATTGCGGTTCGATGGGCGACTGGCCCCTGCTGACGGAAGCGCAGCGCCAGGAAGGCGTGGCGCGCCTGGTGGCGGCCGGCATCCCGACCATCGTCGGCACCGGCGCGGTGAATTCGAAAGAAGCGGTATCGCATGCCGCGCACGCGGCCAAAGTCGGCGCCCAGGGCTTGATGGTGATTCCACGCGTGCTGTCGCGCGGCGCGTCGCCCGCCGCGCAAAAAGCCCACTTTGCCGCCATCCTGGAAGCCGCCCCGGCGCTGCCGGCGGTGATCTACAACAGCCCGTACTATGGCTTCGCCACCCGCGCCGACCTGTTCTTCGAACTGCGCGCGAAGTACCCGAACCTGATCGGCTTCAAGGAATTCGGCGGCGCCGCCGACATGCGTTACGCGGCCGAGCACATCACCAGCCAGGATGACAGCGTGACCCTGATGGCCGGTGTCGACACGCAAGTGTTCCACGGCTTCGTCAATTGCGGCGCCACCGGCGCCATCACCGGCATCGGCAATGCGCTGCCGCGCGAAGTGCTGCTGCTGGTGGACCTGTGCCGCAAGGCCGCCCAGGGCGACGTCACCGCGCGCCGCCAGGCACGCGAGCTGGAATCGGCGCTGGCCGTGCTGTCGTCGTTCGATGAAGGCACCGACCTGGTGCTGTATTACAAGCACTTGATGGTGCTGAACGGCGACAAGGAATACACGCTGCACTTCAATGAAACCGACGTGCTGAGCGACGCCCAGCGCCGCTATGCCGAGACCCAGTACGCACTGTTCCGCACCTGGTACGCCGACTGGTCGAAGCAAGTGGTTGCCTGAAACATCCGGCCGCGCTGACGGCCTGGAGCCACCCGGTCCGGCATCCGGTCAAGTGATATAATTTATACCATTTCGACTCAGGAAGATTTGCCGCGATGAATTCCCCACTCCAGGCCCCGGCCTTATCCGTTACCACCGTTGCGGAGCAGGCGGCCGATGCCATTCGCCGCAAGATCATCGGCGGCGAATTGCCGGAAGGATTCCAGCTGCGGCAAGATGCGCTGGCGGCGGAACTCGGCATCAGCCGCATCCCCGTGCGCGAAGCCCTGGTCCAGCTGGAAGGCGAGGGGCTGGTGCGCATCGTGCCGCACAAGGGCGCGGTGGTGTCGGAAATGTCGATCGAGGAAATCAGCGAGCTGTTCATGCTGCGCAGCCTGCTGGAACCGCTGCTGCTGAAAAAATCCGCCCCCAAACTCACGCCGGCCGATTTCGCGCAACTCGATGCGATCCTGGCGGAATACAAGGAAGAGCTGCACGCGCAGCATCCCGCGCGCTGGGGTGAATTGAACACCCAGGTGCACAACCTGCTGATGTCGCGCGCCGACCAGCCCCGCACGTCGGCCATCGTCACCACCCTGCTGCAGCAAACCGACCGCTATACGCGGCTGCAATTGTCCCTGAGCGCCGAGAGTTGCCGGCGCGCCGAAGCGGAACATGAAGAACTGGTCCAATTGTGCAAAACCGGCGAAGTGCGGGCCGCCGCATCGCTGCTGAAGCGGCACATCGAGCACGCGCGCGCCGAACTGGAAAAATTCGTGCTGGCCCGGCGCCGCCGCTGAGCGCGCCGCCGTGCCTGGCCGGGCGTCACCATCCGCAGCGCTTGTCGTAGCGGGCATTGACGCTGTCGTGTATGCGCGCGATGGCCCCTTCGGCGCGCATTTCGTCCAGTATTTTCCCGATGCGCACGGCGAGCTTCGCGTGCCGCTTGTGCAGGTAATGGTATAAATCGAATACTTCCAGCGGCGGCGCCAGCACCTGCACGTTCTGCAAGTTCAAATCCCTTGCGACGCACAGGGTGGAGCGGAAATCGACCGCGACCTGGGTGCGGCCATGTTCCAGCTTTTTCAGCAGCAGCTCACTGTTGACCGCCGGGTCGGTGCGCAGCCTGGCCAGCCGCGTGGTCAGCGTGGGGATGCCCAGCACATAACCGACCGTGTACGGCTTCAGGCTGTCGTAGCCCTGCACGGTGAACTGCAGGCCGCGGGTGCTGAAGACGACGACGTCTTCGTGGGCGATGGACAGCGGCAGCTGGATCAAGTCGTCGACGGGGCCGGTCTTGGCCATTTCCGCAATGTGAATGGCGGCGGTCAGTCCATCGAGGCTGCCGTCGCGGGCCATCGCCAGCCGGCGGCTGGTGGGGTAATACTCGATGGTGATCGGCACTTGCGCGCGCCGGTAGGCTTCCTGCACCACTTCAATCGCCATCGCGCGCGAAGCGCGGTCCACCGACGTGGCGCCGATCAGCAATGGCGCCGCTTCCTGCGCGCGCGCTTCAGCGCCCCGGATACCCAGCGCGCCGAGCGTGCCCCATGCCAGCAAGGCGGCCAATGCGAGCGGGGCGCTCATGGCGCCCATGGAGGCCAGGGGCGACCGGCATGGTTTCATCGGTGGACGGGGGAAGCTGCAATATGGCTAGTTTCGTGTGTTTCCAGCAAAAAAGCCAGATTGCCGTGGCGATTACAGCCACTGCAACAACAACGCCGCCACCGGCGGCGCATCGAGCAAGTCCATGTGATTGACCCCCTGCAGCACGGCCTGGCGTTCCGGCGCAAAGGCCAGCGTGCGTCCCGGTTCGGCATGGCGGCCCAGCGCGCTGTCCAGTGGCACCAGGCCGTCGCCGACGATTTTACCTTTAAGGCCGCCGGCGGATGCGCCCATGGCCGCCGCCACGGTATGGCAGGCGACACCATCCGGCAGCGGCACGAAATGCGGCAAGGCGCGGCTGTGGGCAAAACGGTCGCGGCCCTGCCAGTCGCTGTCGAGCAGGCTGCCGTGGCGCAGGTCGGTGATGCCGGCACTGCGCAATTTCGCCAGGCGGGAGAAGGGCGCGCTGTATTTGCTGAGGTCCGTCAGCACGTGCACCCAGTTGCCGCCCCGTTCCAGCGGCGCGCCATGGTGCGGCGATCCCAGGAACACGAGGTTCTTCAACAGCGCCGGCCAGCTGTAGCCGGCCTGCGCGCCGTAATGGCAGGCGCTGCGCGCCACCAGGCCGCCCATGCTGTGGCCGACGATGGCCAGTTCCGTCACCGGCACCGGCCATGACAGCACCAGCGCCTGCAATTGCTGGGCGAAATCGCGGCCATTTTCAGAAATGTGGCGGCCGCTGTTGTAATGCAGGTAGACCGGCGTGTAGCCGCGTTCGCGCCGCAGCAGTTCGCCGTGGTCATGGCCATGGCGGCACCATTGCAAATCGTTCATGCACAAGCCATGCACCAGCACCACGATGCGGCCGGTGATATCGCCTTGCTGCTGTTCGGTTCCCACCGCCAGCCGCGCGCCATGGCGCCGCAAGGTCATCGGGATGGCCAGCGGATTGCCGCTGCGCGCCAGCGCATCGCCCACCACGCCATTGAGCGCGGCTTGCAGCGCTTCGCGCCCGTGCGACGGGTCGGCCTCGCCCATGAAGCCTTGCAACGCGCCCAGCAACCGTTCCAGCCCGGCGCCGGCCAGGCCCGCCGTGCCGCGCACGCCGCCATACACCAGCGACGCCGCGCGCGCCAGCGGCTTGCCCGCCGGGACGTTGGTCAGGATCGCCGTGTGTACCGCCTCGGCAATGTCCGTCACGCCCTGTACCGCCCCGGTGACCAGGCGCGCCGCACCGGCCAGGTCACTGGCCCGGGAAGTTTTACTCCGCATATCGATGTCCTCAGCATGGGGGAAGCCCGATTCTAAGCCGAACCGCCCGCCGCACCGCTGCACTGAATTGGAGGCATTCATCTATTCCCGCGTGATTTCCGCGTTGTCCTGATACCCGAACGGGTATCGCTTCGCCGTAAAACGTCATTGGACGCACAAGGTGGCAGGGCGATATCGTGCGATCGCTGGCAAAGCAATCACAATCAAAACAATATTCTTGGAGACCATCTTGACTACATCCTTCCCACTGTGGGGAGCGGCCGCCGCATTGTCCGCCACCTTGGCCGCAAGCTGTATCGCCCCCAACGCCATGGCGCAAGCCGCCTATACCCCGGTCGCCTTCCAGAACGCGTCGGTCCACGATCCATCCATCATCAAGTCCGGCGGCACGTATTACGTGTTCGGCTCGCACCTGGCCTCGGCCAAATCCACCGACTTGATGAAGTGGACGCAAATGACGGATTCCGTCAGCGCCACCAATTCCCTGTTCCTCAACGGTTCGGCCAACGTCTTGACGGAACTGGCGGAAACCTTCAGCTGGGCGCAGACCACCACCTTGTGGGCGCCCGACGTGATCCGCCTGGCCGACGGCAAGTTCTATATGTACTACAACGCGTGCAAGGGCGATTCGCCGCGCTCCGCGCTGGGCATCGCCGTGGCCGACAAGATCGAAGGCCCGTACGTCAACAAGGGCATCATCCTGAAGTCCGGCATGTGGGGCCAGGCCAGCTACGATGGCACGGTGTACGACGCGCTCAAGCACCCGAACACCGTCGATCCGAACGTGTTCTTCGATAACGGCGGGCGCCTGTGGATGGTGTACGGCTCGTATTCGGGCGGCATTTTCATCATGCAAATGAACCCGGCCACCGGCATGCCGCTGCCGGGCCAGGGTTACGGCAAGCGCCTGATGGGCGGCAACCACAGCCGCATCGAAGCCGCGTACGTGATGTACAGCCCCGTCACGCAGTATTACTACCTGTTCTCGTCGTTCGGCGGCCTCGACGCCAGCGGCGGCTACAACATGCGGGTGGCGCGCGCCACGTCGCCGGACGGCCCGTACTTCGACGCGCAGGGCGTCAACATGGCCAACGTGAAATCCGACCCGGCCAAGCCGCTGTTCGACGATGCCTCGATCGCGCCCTACGGCGTGAAAATCATGGGCAATTTCCTGTTCGAGCGCAAGATCGGCGATGCCGGGACCGGCATCGGCACCGGCTATGTCTCGGCGGGCCACAACTCGGCGTATTACGACGCCGCCACCGGCAAGCACTTCCTGGTATTCCACAGCCGGTTCCCCGAGCGCGGCGAACAGCATGAAATCCGCACGCACCAGATGTTCATGAATGCCGATGGCTGGCCGGTGGTGGCGCCTTACCGCCACGCCAATGAAACGCTGGCCACGGTGCGGCGCGAATTCGTGCTGGGCGACTATATGTACGTCAACCACGCCAAGGACATTGCCGCCACCATCAAGAAATCGAAGCTGATCACCCTGAACAGCAATGGCGCCGTCACCGGCGCGGTGTCCGGCACCTGGGCGCTGGTGGGCAACAACCAGGTCGAGATCAGCCTGCCCGGTTCCTCGCCCTTTAAAGGCGTGTTCCTCAGCCAGTGGGATGAAACGTCGAAAAGCTACGTGATGACGTTCTCCGCCACGTCGCGCGAAGGCGTGTCCATCATGGGCAGCCGGCTGCTGCCACGCACCGATGCGCAAGTGGCCACCGCCGTCTATAACGAACTGACCCTCGGTAACACCAATGCCGTCACCGGCGACATGACCCTGCCGACCAGCGGCGCGCGCGATGCCGTGATCGCCTGGACCTCGTCGAATCCGGCTGTACTGAGCAATACCGGCAAGGTCACCAGCCCGGCCTCCGACGTGACGGTGACCCTGACCGCCACCATCACCAAGGGCAGTACGTCGTATGCCAAGCAGTTCGTGGTGACCGTGCGCAAGCTGGGCAGCATGCTGGCCAACTATGCGTTTGACGGCAACCTGGCCGATTCGGCCGGCACCTTTGGCGCCGGCGCGGTCATCGGCAACAAGATCGGCGTGGCCGGCGGCAGCCTGTCGTATGAGGCGGGCATGAAGGGTAGCGCCGCCGTGTTCAATGGCGCCACCGGCGTGCGGCTGCCGGACGGACTGATTGCCTCCAACACGTACACCGTGGCGCTGTGGCTCAAGCCGGCCCAGTTGACGGCGTTCACCACCACGTTCTTCGGCGCCCGCACCGGCGACGCCTGGATCAGCCTGCTGCCGAAAGGGCATGACTTTGTCAGCGGCGCCACCATGCTGTGGTCGGGCACCGCGTGGTATGACGCGGGCCTGGGCATGAATATCCCGGCGGGGCAATGGTCGCACGTGGCCTTCACTGTCAAGAGCGGCGCGGTCAATGTGTACGTCAATGGCGTCAAGCGCTTTGCCGGCACGAACTTCCCCAATGTGTTCACCACCACCAATGGCGTGTTTGCGCTGGGCGTGAACTGGTGGGATACGCCCTATAAAGGCTCGATGGATGACTTGCGCATCTATGGCGCGGCCTTGAGCGACGCGGAAATCGCCAGCATCGCACGTTAAGCATACGGAGAAAACAAAATGAAACTGAAAAACATATTGCTGTCCCTGGCACTGGGCCTGTGTGCCACCACCGCCTCGGCGGGCGTGGTGACCTTCGACGACTTGTCCGGCGACTATACCGAAGCCATCGCCGGCGGCTACCAGGGTTTTAACTGGGACAATATGAACGCGATCCGTGCCGACGCCTTCCCGGGCAGCGGCTATGACACCGGCGCCGTGTCGGGCGCCAACACCGCGTTCAACCGCGATGGCGGCACGGTGGCGATTTCCAGGGCCGATGCCGGCGCCTTTGATTTCGTCGGCGCCTACTTCACGTCCGCATGGATGGACCAGGAATTGTCGTTCGAAGGCTATGCCAATGGCCAGCTGCGCTATGCGACGCCGGCATCGTTCGTCATCGACACCGTGACGCCGCTGTGGGTGGGATTGAACTGGGGCGGCATCGACACGCTGGTGATCTACAACAGCAGCGGCACCCAGTGGGCGATGGATGACATGACAGTGCCGGAGCCATCGTCGCTGGCGCTGTTCGGCGCGGCGGCGATGGGCTTGATGTTGGCCCGCCGCCGCCGCTCCGGTCAGAACTTCAGCGACACGGCCTTGCCCGTATAGTCGATTGTTCTGGTGGCCGGCGCCGCCGTGATGGCGGCGGCGTTGGCCGGCCCGGCCAGCACCACGTTCAGCTTGCGGGTCTTGACCAGGCCGGGATAGGCGCCCTTGCGGGCGCTGACCGTCAGGGTCTTCGCGGCGTCGTTCCAGCGCAGGTCATACGTCGCGTACTGGCCCTTTTCATAGTTGTAGGTCTCGTTGTCGTCTTCATACACCGTGAACTTGCCGTCGGCGCCGGGATAGATGCGGATTTCGTACGGCGCGTCCGGGCGTTCGGTGGCGTACTGGACCAACGGTCCCATTGGCACGATCGAACCGGCGCGGACATACAGCGGGAACACGTCGAGCGGCACGTCTTTCGCCACGGTCGTGCCCCCTTTGAACCGTTCCTGGGTCCAGAAGTCGTACCAGTCGGTGCCTGCCGGTAAATAGGTGCGCATGGTGGTGTCCACATTGGCCGGCTTGCTTGCCAGCGCGGCTTGCTGCGACGGGGTACGCCATGCCAGCCGCAGCGAGCGCTCGGACGTGGCCTGGTAATACTCGATGGCGACCGGCAGGCGCTGGCCCTGCTTCAGCGTGGCTTTCACGCTCTTGTAGCGCTTGCCGCCATTGTTCCAGTCTTCCACCACCAGTTTGCCATCGAGGAACAGGCGGTAGCCGTCGTCGCCTTCCACGCCCAGTTCATATTCGCCGTCTTCCGGCGCCACGATGGAACCGTTCCAGCGCGCGGAGAAATGGTCCAGGCTGGACAGCCCGGCCGGAATGTCCGCCAGCGGCGGCGCCGGCCACAGGAAGTCGATCGCCGTATCGATGGTCTTGCCTTTCGGGGTCTCGAAATTGCGCCCTTCGAAATACTGCCCGGCCAGGCCCGGCTTGCCGTCCGGCGTGCGCAGCGCCGTGGCCGGGATGGTGGCGGCCGGCGGCGCCTGGAAGCGGTACATCGGGCGCGTCACCGGATGCACCAGGAACGATGGGCCGAACAGGAAGGCGTCGTTGATGTTGTGCACCGCGCGGTCGTCCGGGAAGTCCATCGGCAATGCGCGCATCAGCGTATAGCCATCGCGGGTGACTTTCCAGCCCAGGCTGTAGGTATAGGGCAGCAGCCGGTAGCGCAGGTCGACGGCGTCGCGCAACGCCTTGTACATTTGCGGGTCCGACTGTTTGAACAAATACGGTTCGCGCTCGACGTCGGTGCCATGGATGCGCATGATGGGATTGAAGGCGGCATATTGCAGCCAGCGGGCATACAGTTCGCGGTAGGCGGGATTCTTGTCGCCGCCGGGGAAGTCGCCCGGGACAAAGAAGCCCGCCGTGTCCTGGGTCCAGTACGGGGTGCCCGTGATGGTGACGTTGACCCCGCCGTTGATTTGCTCGCCCAGGGTTTTCCAGCTGGCGCGCGTGTCGCCGGACCAGGAGGCCGCCGCCGTGCGCTGCGCTCCGGCCCAGGCCGAGCGCGTCAAGGTGAACACGCGCTGGTTGCTGGTGGCGCGTTGGCCGTCATAGGTGCCTTGCGTCGTCATCAGCGAATACGGGTTCAGGTAGCGGGTAAAGTCGCCCAGCGCATTGTTGCCCAGGCTCTTGATGTCGCGTTCATTGTCCTCGGCATTGTGGGCGGCCGTGCCGACTTCCACTTCGGTGCCGTCCATCCACAGCGCATCGACGCCGGCGTCGAGCAAGCCCTGTTTGACGTGCTTGAAGTAAATCTTGCGGCCTTCGGGGCTGAAGGCGTCATAAATGCGCGCCTTCCTGGAAATCCAGTGCAGCGGCTCGAAGCGCAGTTTGGCCTGGTCCAGTTCCTGCGCCAGCGCGGTATCGTTGCCGACCGATGGCCAGATCGACACCATGAGTTTCAGGTGCAGGTTGTGCAGGCGCTGGATCGCGCCTTTCGGATCGGGGAAACGCTCGCGGTTCCACGTCATGCCGCTCCACGAACCGTCCGTATCGCTGCCCCAGTACTGCCAGTCCTGCACGATGTAATCCAGCGGGAACTGCTCTTGACGGAAGGTTTCCGCCACTTCCAGCAAGCGCGCCTGGGTCTGATAGCGCTCCTTGCTCATGAACAGGCCGAATGCCTGCTTGGGATACATCGGCGCCTGGCCGGTCAGGGCGCGGTAACCGGTCACGACCTCATCCATCGAGTCGCCCGCCATAAAGTAATAATCGACCCCGCCCGGCGCGCTTTCCGCCCACAGGGTGGCGCCGTCGGCGTTGTCCTTGAAGCGCATCTTCGAATACGTGTCCCACAGGATGCCATAGCGCTCGGTCGACATCATGACGGGAATGACGATGCCGATGTTGGTCTGCACCAGCAGCAAATCCTTGTTGCGGCGGTTGATCTCGCCTTCGCCGACGAAACCGAAACCGTAGATGCCTTCGCCGGGCTTCAGCGTCAAAGTGTTTTGCGCTTCATAGGAGGGCGCGCCGGCCACCTCGATTTTCTTCAGCGCTTGCGGCGCGTTCTGCTTTTCCTGCGTGTAGACCTTGCCTTGCGCATCCTTGAAGGTGAGCGCGCCTGTCGTTTTATCGATAACAATTTGAAGCGAGTTGCTTTCCAGGGTCAAGCTCGCGGCGCCGTCACGCGTCTTGAATGGCACCGCGGCTGGTTTGCCGGTGACGACGATGCTGGGATGGCGCCAGAAATTTTCGCCCAGCGTGGTATTCACCCGCACGGTCTTCGGGCCGTAGAACAAGATGTTCTTGGTCACGCCGGCGACACGCACCTGCACCCCGTCCCGCATCAGGACAAACGAAAAGCCCGTGGCGGGCTTATTGGCAGCTGTGGCGGCTGGCGCGAGGTGGCCATTGGCGTCGAGGCCGGTGTGCGCCATAACATTTTTGGTTGCGCAACCAAATGCGGCGGTGATGAGTACCAGCGCCGGCAAGGCGAAAGATGTTTTCATGGTTTTCCTGGATCGGTGGAGAGGCGGCAAGCCGTGAATTGCCCGGGGCCGAAAGCAGTATAGGGTGGGTGGGTCAAGCGGGCAATTCCATTTTTGACGAAAGCGATCACTAAAATGGTATCGCCCCAACCTTCACGGCGCCGCCCGCTCAGCGCATGCGGTGCGCCGCCAGCAAACACGCCCGGAACGCGCTGGCGATGCGCGACGGCTGCGGCGAGCCGCGCAGGATCGCCACGAAATCGCAGTCATAGCGGAACCGTTGCGGGTGTACCGCCCGCATCGTGCCATCGGCCACGAAGCCCCGCGCGTAATGGTCCGGCAGGAAACCGAGGAAGCAGCCCGACAAGATCAGGGTGGCGATCGATTCCTGGTCGAACCCGGTGGCTTTGCGCGGCAGGCGCACCTGCTGGCTGATTTCCATGTTCGGCGAGTGGTAGCCCAGGCCCGCGAACTGGTGGCGGCGCAGGCTGTCCCAGTCCAGCGCCGAATTATCCTGGCCGAACAAGGGATGGCGCGCGCCGCAATACAGCAGCATGGTCTCGCCAAACAGGCGGTCATACAGCAGGCTGTCCGAGCTGCGGTGTTCCGGGATGATGCCGACCTGGAACTGGCCGTCGATCACGCCCCGTTCGATCATGTTGATGGTGGCGACGTGGAAGTTCAGCGCCACGTCCGGCGCCTGTTCGGCAAACAGGGCGATCGCCTCGCTGATTTTCGCGGCCGGGTTGCTGGCGGTCTTGTCGAACACCGCCACGTGCAACTGGCCGCCCATGCGCTGGTGGATGTCGTCCACGCTGGCGCGGAACGCGTCGGCCGACGCCAGCAGGCGCTGGGTTTCCTGGTAAATGCGCTCGCCTTCGGCGGTCAGCGCAAAGCCGCCCCGGCCCCGGCTGCACAAGATCATTTGCAGCCGCGTTTCCAGGTCTTTCACGTGGCGGCTCACGGTGGAAATCCCGATATTCAATTCCAGCCCGGCGGCCGCCATGCCGCCACAGTCGGCCACGCTCTTGAACACTTGCAGCAGGCGGAAATCCATATCGCTGAGCTGTCCCAGCACGGCTTTGGCTTTTACTTTCATGATCTGCTAACTGAATGTTGATATTGCGATAAATATGAAACTGAAATGCTACCCTAGAATCGGCGTCATCGGATGATTTATCAACCAGGAGACCACGATGAAACAAGGCGACTTGCAACGCGCCATGGCCGGCGCGGCCGGCATCAACGAAGCGCGCCCCCGTACCGACGCCGCATGGCTTGAAGCACACTGGATGCCGTTTTCCGGCAACCGCAATTTCAAGGCCGATCCGCGCATGATCGTGGCGGCGCGGGGCTGCTATTACACCGACGCCGATGGGCGCCAAATCTTTGACGGCCTGTCCGGCCTGTGGTGCAGCGGCCTCGGTCACGGCCACCCGAAGATCACGGAAGCCGTCAGCAAACAAATCGCCACCCTCGACTATGCCCCGGCATTCCAGTTCGGCCACCCGCAATCGTTCGCGCTGGCCAACCGCATCAAGGAACTGACGCCCGAGGGCCTCGATTATGTGTTTTTCACCGGATCCGGTTCGGAAAGCGCGGATACCTCGCTGAAAATAGCCCGCGCCTATTGGCGCGCCAAGGGGCAGGCCGGCAAGACCCTGCTGATCGGCCGCGAGAAGGGCTACCACGGCGTCAATTTCGGCGGCATTTCCGTGGGCGGCATCGCCGGCAACCGCAAGCTGTTTGGCCAGGGTATCCAGGCCGACCATTTGCCGCACACGCAGCTGAAACAAAACGCGTTTTCGCGCGGCATGCCGGAACACGGCGTGGAACTGGCCGACGAGCTGCTGGACTTGATCGCGCTGCATGATGCCTCGAACATCGCGGCCGTGATCGTGGAACCGTTTTCCGGTTCGGCCGGGGTCGTGATCCCGCCGCGCGGCTACCTGCAACGATTGCGCGAGATTTGCGACGCCCACAACATCCTGCTGATTTTTGATGAAGTCATCACCGGCTTTGGCCGGGTCGGCGCCTATACGGCGGCCGAGGCCTTCGGCGTCACGCCCGACATCATGAACCTGGCCAAGCAAGTCACCAACGGCGCGCAGCCGCTGGGCGCGGTGGTGGCGAAAAAAGCAATCTACGACACCTTCATGGCCGCCGGCGGTCCCGACTACATGGTCGAATTCGCCCATGGCTACACGTATTCGGCGCACCCGGTGGCCTGCGCCGCCGGCCTGGCCGCGCTCGACGTGCTGGTGGACGAAGCCATGCTGGCGCGCGTGCGCGAACTGGCGCCGCACTTCGAAAATGCCGTGCACAGCCTGAAAGGCGAGCCGCACATCACCGATATCCGCAACTATGGCCTGGCGGCCGGCCTGACAATCGCGTCCAAACCGGGCGAACCGGCGCGCCGCCCCTATGACATCGCCATGAAATGCTGGCAAAAGGGCTTTTATGTGCGCTATGGCGGCGACACGATCCAGCTGGCGCCGCCGTTCATCGCCACGCCGGCGGAAATCGACCGGCTGGTGTCGGCGCTGGGCGACGCCATCCGCGAGACCGATTGATCCGCTGCATATCACCGCAACCCGCAGGCTGGAGCAAAACGTAGGGCGGTTTGGCGCATAGCGCCAAGCCGCCATGTCCGCAAGAAGGTGCTGCCCGCGCTGGTTGCGGCGCACGCATGGCGGCCTCGCAGAGTCCGCCCTACGTCATCCCGTCCGCGATGTATTCACTCCCCAATACCGCAATCACACAGGAACTCAGAACTATGCAAGCACTCCCCCTCGTCGGCCACCTGATCGGCGGCGAAATCGTCGCACCCGAAGGCCGCACGCAAAACGTCTACAACCCCGCCACCGGCCAGGCTGAAAAGCGCGTGCTGCTGGCCGATAAAACCACGGTGGAAGCCGCGATCGCTTCCGCCCAGGCGGCATTCCCGGCATGGCGCAACACGCCGCCGCTAAAGCGCGCCCGCGTCATGTCCAACCTGAAGCAACTGCTGGAACAGCATGCCGACGAGATTTGCCGCCTGATCACCGCCGAACATGGCAAGGTGCCGGGCGACGCGCTGGGCGAACTGCAGCGCGGCATTGAAAACATCGAGTACGCGAGTTACGCGCCGCAATTGCTGAAAGGGGAGCACAGCCGCAATGTCGGCCCTGCGATTGATTCGTGGAGTGAAATGCAGGCGCTGGGCGTGGTGGCGGGCGTGACGCCGTTTAATTTCCCCGCCATGGTGCCATTGTGGATGTGGCCACTGGCGATCGCCTGCGGCAATACCTTCGTATTAAAACCGTCCGAGCGCGATCCCTCGTCCACCTTGCTGATCGCGCAGCTGGCGCTGCAGGCGGGCTTGCCGCCCGGCGTCCTGAATGTCGTCAACGGCGACAAGGAAGCCGTCGACGTGCTGTTGACGGACAAGCGGGTGCAGGCGTTGAGTTTTGTCGGTTCCACGCCGATCGCCGAATACGTGTATGCCACCGGCAGCGCGCACGGCAAGCGGATCCAGGCGCTGGGCGGGGCCAAGAACCACGCGGTGGTGATGCCGGACGCCGACATCGGCCAGGCGGTCAGCGCCGTGATGGGCGCCGCCTACGGTTCCTGCGGCGAACGCTGCATGGCGATCCCGCTGCTGGTGGCGGTGGGCGACGCCACGGCGGACGCGGTGATCGCGGGCCTGCAAGCGGAAATCGGCAAGATGCGGGTCGGCCCCGGCATGCACGGGGACCAGTGCGCCGGCAATGACATGGGGCCGCTGGTGACGCGCCAGCATTACGACAAGGTGTGCGGCTATGTGGCGCAGGGCGTGGCGGAAGGCGCCACCCTGGTGGTCGATGGCCGCAACGTGGCGCGCCAGCCCGGTTATGAAGACGGCTATTACCTGGGCGCCTGCCTGTTCGATCACGTCAAGCCGGGCATGAAGATTTACCAGGACGAGATTTTTGGCCCGGTGCTGGGCGTGGTGCGGGCGCAATCGCTGCAGCAGGCGATGGACATGATCGACGCGCACGAATACGGCAACGGCACCTGCATCTTCACGCGCGACGGCGAAGCGGCGCGCTACTTCAGCGACAACATCCAGGTCGGCATGGTGGGGGTCAATGTGCCGCTGCCGGTACCGGTCGCGTACCACTCGTTCGGCGGCTGGAAACGCTCGCTGTTCGGCGACTTGGGCGCTTATGGTCCCGATGGCGTGCGTTTCTATACGCGCCGTAAAACCATCACGCAGCGCTGGCCGTCGGCCGGTGTGCGCGAAGGGGCTGTGTTCAGCTTCCCGTCGGCGCAATAATCCACCTTTCGTCACCCCTGCGGGGGTGACGCTCCCCTCCCGGCCCCTTGAATGGGGCTGCGGCCGCTGGCGATTTTTCGACCTGTCGCAAATCCGAACAAAAGTTCAGAAACTTCCAAAAAATTAGTTGCAAGCGCATCTTTTTGAGCTACTATTTTTCAAAACCCGACGAATGATTCGGTTTTAATGAAAAAGACAAAAAGGAGCTAGCAATGAAGAAACAAGCTGTCATCGCCATCCTGGGCGGCGCGGGCATGATGGGGCAGGGCGTCATCCGCGATTTGCTGTCGGACCGCGCCATCGTGGACATTGCCGAAGTACGCCTGTTCGACAGTGTCCGGCCACGCATGGCGGCGCTGGCGGAAGAACTGGGCGACCGCCGCCTGACCCTGCACACGCTCGATGTCGGCGATGCCGCGGCCCTGGCGCAAGCGCTGGCGGAAACCGACATATGCGTCAACTGCGTACCGACCCTGGCCGGCCACCAGATGGCGATCTTCGAGGCCGCGCTGAACGCCGGCGTCGATTACGTGGACCTGGGCGGCCTCGGCACCTATACCGTCAAGCAGCTGGAATGGAGCGAGCGCTTCCGCCAGGCCGGCGTGGTGGCGGTGCTGGGCGCGGGCGCCGACCCCGGCATGTCGAACGTGATTTGCCGCGCGGTGGCCGATGAACTCGACGAAATCGACAGCATCAACCTGTACTGGGCCGCCACCCTGACCGGGCCGGAAAACCCGGTGCTGGTGCCGCCCTACAGCGTCTCGACCGTGCTGGCCGAATATGCCCACCCGTGCCTGCAATTCCTGGACGGGAAACACGTCGAATGCGCGCCGCTGACCGGTACCGAGACCATCGACTTGCCGGAACCGTGGGGCCGCTGCGACTTCATGTACTCGATCCACTCCGAGCAATTGACGGTGCCGCTGGCCGATGGCATCCGCGACAAGGGCATCAAGGAATTCACGTGGAAGCTGCACTTGCCGCACCGCGAACACGAAGCGTGGGTCGGGCTGGTCAAGGCCGGCTTTGGCGACTTTGACCGGGTGGTGGAAGTGGGTGGTGTGGCGGTGCGCCCGCTCGATGTGCTCAATGCCGTCATCGCGCGTAACATCGCGGAAAACCAGGACCGCATCCCGCAACAGCAAAGCCATGAAATCCACTTCGCGATCGGCAAAGGCCGGATCAAGGGCAAGGCCGCCACCGTGCGCTGCCAGGTCACCGTCAAGCCGGACCCGATGTATGCCGGCTACGTGGACGCCGCCACGTCGATGAACGCGTCGATCGCCGTGCAACTGATGCTCAAGCAGGAGCGCCGTCCCGGCGTGTATGCGCCGGAAGCGTATTTCGACGCCGGCAATTACCTGCGCGAAGCACAAAAGCGCAACTTCGCCATCACCACCCAACGTGAAATCAGCGACGCCGATGCGTAATTTACTGTACATCGACGGCGCCTGGACCGAACCCGTGCTGGGAGGCTTCCTGGCCGTGATCGATCCCGCCACCGGCCTGCAATTTGCGGAGGCGGCGGCGGGGACGGCCGCCGATGTCGATGCCGCCGTCGCCGCCGCGCGGCGCGCCTTTGACGACGGCCCCTGGCCACGCACACCGGCCGCGGGACGCGCCGCCGTGCTGCGGCGGGTGGCGGCGCGGATGCGCGCGGACCTGGAAGCGCTGGCGCTGCTGGAAACCCGCGACAACGGCAAGCCCCTGAGCGAGGCGCGCGGCGATATCGGCGACGCGGCGGCCTGCTTCGAGTATTACGCCACGATGGCGGAAGCGTCCGGCGAACAAGCGGCGGCGGAAGGCGAGGTGGCGGTGGACGTTGGCGATGCGCGTTTCACGTGCCGCGTGCGCCGGGAACCGGCCGGCGTGGTGGGCGCCATCACGCCGTGGAATTTCCCGCTGCTGATGGCGGCGTGGAAGGTGGCGCCGGCGCTGGCGGCCGGTTGCTGCGTGGTGTTGAAACCGTCCGAACTGTGCCCGCTGACGTGCGCCGAACTGGCGCGCTACCTGCACGAAGCGGGGCTGCCGCGCGGCGTGTTCAACCTGGTGACGGGACTGGGCCAAACAGCCGGCGCCGCGCTGGCGGCGCACGCCGGCGTGGACAAGCTGGCCTTCACCGGGTCGGAAGCGACCGGCGCGCACGTGATGCGGGAAGCCGCTTGCGGCATTCGTAATGTCAGCCTGGAACTGGGCGGCAAGTCCCCGATGATCGTGTTCGCCGACTGCGACCTGGACAAGGCGGTCGAATGGATCCAGTTCGGCATTTTCTGGAACCAGGGACAGATCTGTTCGGCCACTTCGCGCCTGCTGGTCGAGCGCCCCGTGTATGCCGCCCTGCTGGACAAGCTCAAAGCCGCCGCCGAGCGCATCGCGCTGGGCGCCGGTGACTGCGACGGCGTGCGGATGGGCCCCATCGTGTCGGCCACCCAGTATGGCCGCGTGACGGAAGCCATTGCGCGCGGCCATGCCTGCGGCGCGCGGCTGGTGACGGGCGGCAGCCGCCCGCCGCAGCTCGATCAAGGCTATTTCATTGAACCGACGATCTTTGCCGACGTCCCATTGGACAGCTGGATCTGGCGCGAGGAAGTGTTCGGTCCCGTGCTGTGCATGCGGCCGTTCGACACCGAGGCCGAAGCGCTGGCGATCGCCAACGACAGCCGCTACGGCCTGGCGGGCGCCGTCATGTCGGATGACCTGGCGCGCTGCGAGCGGATGGCGCAAGGGCTGCGGGCCGGGGTGGTGTGGATCAACTGTTCGCAGCCGACCTTTATGCAACTGCCGTGGGGCGGCATGAAAGCGTCTGGCATCGGCCGCGAGCTGGGACGGCATGGCTTTGAAGCGTTCCAGGAAATCAAGCAAATCACCCGGTTCGACCACCGCGCGGACTGGGGCTGGTACCAGTAACCCGCCAGTAACAACACAACGAGAAGAAAGAGGAGAACACAGATGAACAACAACAACACCCTGCGCCTGCTGGCCTGCGGCCTGTGGCTGGGCGCCCAGGCCGGCGCCGCCATGGCGGCCGACCCGGCCCCGCTGGGCGCCACCCTGACGCCGGCCGGCGCGGAAATGGCGGGCAGCAAGGATGGCCGCATCCCGGCCTGGAAAAACGAAGCGCAAGCCACCGAAGGCTGGGCCTGGGGCAAGCTGCGCAAGGATTTCTGGAAGTACAAGGACGACAAGGCGCTATACACCATCAACGCCGCCAACGCGGCCCAGCATGCCGCGCAACTGACGCCGGGCCAGCTGGCGCTGTTGAAACAGAATCCCGGTTTCCAGATGGACGTGTATCCAACCCGCCGCAGCTGTGGCGTGCCGGACTTCGTTGCCGACAACACCCGCAAGAACGCCACCGCCGCGAAACTCGGCGACGATGGCTGGAGCCTGAAGGCGGCCGTGGTGCCGGGCTATCCATTCCCGATTCCCGCCAACGGCGCGCAAGCCATGTTGAACATGAAGATGCGCTACCACGGCGTCGGCGTCGACTACCAGAACGGCAACACCTTCGTGTCGCCGCGCCGCGGCAGCGAAGACTGGATCCAGGCCGGCTTTGAACAGACGTATTTTTACCCATGGGGAAAGAAAGGCGCCGGCACCCTGGCAGAAGCCGGCAACGTCGAGTACTACACGTATTTCAGCTACAAGTCGCCCGTCGCGCTGGCCGGGCAGGCGCTGGCGGCCAATATCTACCTGGACTCGCCCAACACCGAAACGTTTTATTACTTCCCTGGCCAGCGCCGTGTGCGCCGCCTGCCGGCCTATGCCTACGATGCGCCGCAGATCGGTTTTGAAAACCAGTACCTGCTCGATGAAACCATCATGTTCACCGGCACCCTGGACCGTTTCGACTGGAAGCTCGTGGGCAAGAAGGAAATCCTGGTGCCCTACAACGTGTTCGGCGCCTATGACTTCAAGGCGCAGATCAAGGACGTGGTGCAGCGCAACGCGCTGGCGTCCAGCCACCGCCGCTATGAACTGCACCGCGTGTGGGTGGTGGAAGCCACCGTCAAGCAGGGCGCGCGCCACGTGTCGCCCAAGCGGACTTTCTATCTCGATGAAGACGGCTGGAACGCGGTGCTGGCGGAAGACTACGATGTGCAGGGCGCGCTGTGGAAAGTGCGCGAAGGCTACCTGGTGCCGGCGTATGAAACCGGCACCTGCGACGTGCTGGCGTTCGCCCAGTACAACTTGCCGGAAGGGCGCTACATCTTCGACTTCAATACCGTGGGCGCGGGCGCCGATGTGCGCTGGCTCACCGATACGAAAGGCGAACGCATGAAAGCGTCGTTCTTCACCTCTGAAAACCTGCGCGCCATCAGCGACCGCTGATCCGTCCACACCCATCGGAAAAGAATATGAACAAGCCACTCATGCTGGCCTGCGCGGTCGGCACGGCCGTCGCCAGCCTCGGCGCGCACGCCGAAACCTTCAGCACCGACACCATCAAAGGCAGTTTTGACTCCACCATCAGCATCGGCACCGGCATCCGCACCCACGCGCCCAGCCCCGGCCTGGTCATCGCCGGCAACAGCGGCGGGCCGGACGGCTTGCTGTCTCCCACCAGCGGCCTGGGCGACCAGGGCGATTTGAATTACGGCAAAGGCGATCCGTTCACCACGTACTTGAAAGGGTCGCACGAACTGTTGCTGCGCTTCCCGCAAGGCATTACCACCATGGCGCGGGTCAGCTGGCTGCGCGATTTTTCATCCACGCACACCACCGGCTGGACCAGCGCCGGCACGCCGCCGGGCCTGGACGGCAACCTGGCGCCGGACGCCCGCAAGGATTTGCGCTTCAAGGCGCGCCTGCTGGACCTGTGGGTCAGCAAGCGCTTTGACTTCGATGAACAGACCCTGCGCATCCGCGCCGGCAACCAGGTGATTTCCTGGGGCGAAAGCCTGTTCATCGCGGGCGGCATCAATGTCACCAACGCGGTCGACATCATGCGCCTGTCGCAACCGGGCACGCAGTTGAAGGAAGCGATCCTGCCGGCCCCGATCGTCAGCGCGGCGGCGGGCTTGGGCCACGGCTGGAACGCGGAAGCCTATGTGCAGCTGGGCTGGAACGCCAATTACATGCCGCCGACCGGCAGCTACTGGTCCACCTTCAACGGCATCGGCGCAGGCCACGACAGCTACTTCCTGCAAGAGACCAAGGCGAAGCACAGTGGCCAGTGGGGCATGTCGCTGCGCTACCAGCCGCCCGGCACGCAACTGAACCTGGGCGCCTACGCCATCAATTACCACGACAAGTCGCCATCGTTCACGTTCAATAACCCGAACGGCACGCTGGGCTGGGTGTATGGCGAGAACCGCAAGCTGTATGGCGTGTCGGCCAACTTCCCGGTCGGCGACTGGGCGGTCGGCGGGGAATTCTCGTACCGCCCGAAAGATGCCGCCACCCTGAACGCGGCCACCACCGGCTGCGCCTCGCAGGGCGGCAATTGCTGGGTCAACACCGCGCGCATGCAGGCCGCCGTGACGGGCATGTTCAGCCTGACGCCGGATACCGCGCCGGCATTGCTCGGCTTCCTGCGCGCCGATTCCGGCAACTTGCTGGCTGAAGCCGTGGCGATCCGCTTCCCGCATTTGCAGCAGCAATATGGCGCCGACCTGGTGTCGGCGGGCGGCTGGGGCTGGGGCCAGGAATATTCGCCGGCCAGCTTGCCGGTGGCGAAAGGCACGCGCAATTCGTCCGGCATGAATGTCGATTTCAGCTGGGTCTACGACGGCACCTTGATCCCGGGCTGGCAAGTGGTGCCGGAAGTGTTTTACTTCCGCGCGCTGGGCGGCCGCACGCCGAACGGCGCCGCCACCTTCATGAAGGGGGCGCAGTCGGTCAACTTCATCGTCAGCTTCATCCAGAATCCGGCCAACTGGCAAGTCTCGCTCAACTATGCGCGTTTCATGGGCGGCACGTCCGTGTTCGACCAGCCTTACCGCGACCGCAGCTTTGTCGGCTTGACGGTGGCGCGCAACTTCTGATCGGGATGCCATGAGTGAAATGACCGATATGAGCGGCATCGCGGATGCGCCTGGAGCAGCGGCCGCCGCGCCGGCCCGGGTCCGCCCGGGGCTGCTGGCACGCTTCGAAGCGGCCTGCTTTGCGCACCGCGCCTGGCTGATGTGGGCGTTGCTGGCGCTGACGGCGGGCATGGGCGTGCTGGGCGCGCAGTTGCGGATGGAAGCGGGCTTTGAAAAGCAGTTGCCCGCCAACCACCCGTATGTGGACACCTTCCACCAGTACCGCGCCGACGTGATGGGAGCCAACCGGCTCACCATCGTGGTCCGCGCCCGCAACGGCACGATCTGGAGCACGGCGGGGTTGAAACGCCTGTACGACGTGACGCAGGCCGTGACGTTCCTGCCGAACGTCGAGCGGCTGGGTGTGCAGTCGCTGTGGACGCCGAACTCCTTTGTCAATGAAATCACGGAAGAGGGTTTTCGGGCCGACCCGCTGATCGACGGCAGCGTGACGCCGGAACGGCTCGATGCCGCGGCGATCGCGAAGATCCGCGCGGCCGCCGCGCAGGGCGGGTTTGTCGGCACACTGGTGTCGCGCGGCCAGGACAGTGCGCTGGTCAGCGCCGAGTTGCTGGAAACGGGCCAGGATGGCAAACAGCTCGACTACGTGGCGTATAACACGCTGCTCGAGCAATTGCGCCAGCGCTTCGAAGACGGCGATTTCACCATCGAGATCATCGGTTTCGCCAAACAGGTCGGAGAGATTGCCGATTCCGCGAAGTCCGTGCTGCAATTCTTTGCGCTGGCGCTGCTGCTGACGGCCGCCGCCGTGTACTGGTATTGCCGTTCGCTGGTGTTTACGCTGCTGCCGATCGTCTGTTCGCTGACGTCGCTGGTGTGGCAATTCGGCGCGCTGCACCTGCTGGGGTTCGGGCTCGATCCGCTGGCGGTGCTGGTGCCTTTCCTGGTGTTTGCCATCGGTGTGTCGCACGGCGTGCAGCAAGTCAATTTCATCGTGCGCGAAGTGTCGCTGGGCCACAGTTGCATGCAGGCGTGCCGCGCCAGCTTTTCCGGCCTGCTGATCCCGGGCACCCTGGCGCTGGCCACCGCGTTCGTGTCGTTTGTCACCTTGCTGCTGATCCCGATCCCGATGGTGCGCGAACTGGCCATGGCGGCGTCGCTGGGCGTGGCGTTCAAGATCGTGACGAACCTGGTGATGTTGCCGGTGGCGGCGTCGTGGTGCCGCATCGATAAACGCTATGCCGACGCCGCGATGGCGCTGCGTGAACAGCGCGCCGGCTGGCTGCGCGTGCTGGCCCGCATCGCGCGGCCGCGCAACGCCGCCTGCTGCCTGGCCATCGTCGGCGCCGTGTTCGCGCTGGCGGTGTGGCAGAGCCAGGGCCGGGTGGTGGGCACGGTGGAGCCGGGCGCGCCGGAATTGCGTCCCGATGCGCGTTTCAACCGCGACGCCGTGTCGATCGCCGCCAATTACGACACGGGACTGGACTGGCTGACGGTGCTGTTCGAAGCCACGCCCGGCACGGCTGGAGGGCCGGGCGTGGGCGCCTGCGGCAACGTCAACATCGGCCTGGCGCAGGACCGCTTCACGTGGGCGCTGCAGGCGGTGCCGGGCGTGCTGTCGGTGGCGTCGTTTTCGGACCAGATGAAGCAGTACAACCGTGGCTATAACGAAGGCCACCCGAAGATGGACGTGGTGCCGATCGACGAGGGCAATTTCGCCGGCCTGGCCACGGAAATTTCCCGCACCCGGGGCACCATGCGCAAGGATTGCAGCATGACGGCGGTGCACCTGTACCTGACCGACCACAAGGCCGTCACCATCAACCGCGTGATCGCCGCCGTGGAAGCGTTTGCCGCCAGTCACCACGAGCCGGGTATGACGATCCGGCTGGCCTCCGGCAATGCCGGGGTGCTGGCCGCCGTCAACCAGACGCTGGAACACAGCGAGTTGCCGATGATGCTGTGGGTCTATGGCGCCATCGTGCTGCTGGTGCTGGCGACCTACCGCGATTTCCGCGCCGTGCTGGCGTGCTGCCTGCCGCTGACGGTGGGGACGTTTATCGGTTACTGGTTCATGAAAGAGCTGAACATCGGGCTGACCGTGGCGACCCTGCCGGTGATGGTGCTGGCGGTCGGCATCGGCGTGGACTACGCTTTCTATATCTATAACCGCCTGCAACTGCACCTGGCGCAGGGTTTGCCGATCGTGCAGGCGCTGGAACACGCGATCCTGGAAGTGGGGACGGCCACGATCTTCACGGCGGTCACCCTGGCCGTGGGCGTGGCGACGTGGTCATTCTCGGCACTGAAGTTCCAGGCCGACATGGGCAAGCTGCTGGCTTTCATGTTCATGGTGAACATGATGATGGCGATGACGGCGCTGCCGGCGTTTGCCGTGTGGCTGGAACGGCTGTTTCCGCGCAGGGGACCGGTGCGGGCGCCGGGCTTGCTGCAGCATTGAATGGAGAAGGACATGAAGAATCAATTTTCCCGGCGTGTGCTGTCTGGTATTACCGCACTGGCCTGTTCCATGATGGCCACGGCATCGGATGTGTCCCCCGGCGCCACCCGGGCTGTATTGCGTCCCGCCGCCACCGTGGCCCACGCGGCGCAAGCCAATATGCTGGCCGCCGCGTGGGCCGGCAAGCGCGCCGTGGCGGTGGGCGCGCATGGCGTGATCCTGCTGTCGGACGACAAGGGGCGCACCTGGCGCCAGGCCGGCAAGGTGCCGGTCGACGCCACCCTGACCGCCGTGTCGTTTGCCGGCGACAGGGAAGGCTGGGTGGTTGGCCACGCCGGCGTGGTGCTGCATACCCGTGACGGCGGCGAACAGTGGGAATTGCAGCGCAGCGCGCCGGAACAAGACCGTCCGTTGTTTTCCGTGCACTTTTTCGACCGTGAGCAAGGCGTGGCGGTTGGACTGTGGTCGCTGGTGCTGACCACCAGCGACGGTGGCCGCAGCTGGACCGAACGCCAGCCGGACGCGCCGCCCGGCAGCCGCCGCGCCGACCTGAACCTGTATGGCCTGTTCACTGGGCCGGGAGCGGGCGGTGCGCTGTATGCGGCGGCGGAAAAGGGCTATGTGCTGAAGTCGGAAGACCAGGGACATACATGGACTTACCTCGCCACCGGCCATAGGGGCTCGCTGTGGACCGGGGCCGCGCTGCCCGATGGCGCCTTGCTGGCCGGCGGCTTGCGCGGCGCGCTGTTGCGCAGCACCGATGGCGGCCGGCACTGGAGCCGCATTGCCGGCGCCGGCGCCGCTTCCATCACCAGCCTGGTCGCCACCGGCAGTGACCGTGGCGGCGTGCTGGCGGTCGGCCAGGATGGCCTGACCCTGCGCAGCACCGATGGCGGTGCCACGTTCCAGGCCAGCCACCGGCAAGACCGCCTGCCGCTGAACGCGGCGCTGCCGATGGCCGGCTTCACGCCGCCGCTGATGTCGGCACGCGGCCCAGCGCCATCAATAAAACAATAACGGACACCTTACCGAAGGAATACCATGCAAGCTGATGATTTGTGTTACCTGCCCGCCACCGAAGCGCTGGCCATGTTCCGCAGCCGCGCGCTGTCGCCGGTGGAATTGCTGCACGCGGTCCAGGCCCGCGCCGAGCGCCTGGAACCGGTGCTGAACGCGTTCAGCGCGCAGCGGGGCGAGGCGGCGCTGGCCGCGGCGCGCGCGGCCGAACAGGCCTATGGCCGCCGCAGTGCGACCCTGCGGGCGCTGGAAGGCATCCCGGTGGCGCTGAAAAACGAGCACACGCTGTGCGGCTGGGTCACCACCAAGGGCTCGTGGCTGCAGGGCAATACGCCGGACACGGTCAACGCGCCGATCACCCAGCGCCTGCTCGACGCGGGCGGCGTGATCCACGCCCAGACCAACGTGCCCGAGTATTACATGGCCGGTTTTACCCGCTCGGCGCGCCACGGCGTGACGCGCAACCCGTGGAATCCCGCCATGACGCCGGGCGGCTCGAGCGGCGGCAGCGGCGCCGCGCTGGCGGCCGGCATGACGGCGCTGGCCTCCGGTTCCGATATCGGCGGCTCGATCCGCATGCCGGCCAGCTATTGCGGCGTGGTGGGACTGAAACCCAGCTATGGCCGCGTGCCGGTGACGCCGATCGGCTATGCGCTGCACACCATGAACCATATCGGCCCGATGGCGCGCACCGTGGCCGACTGCGCGCTGATGTTCAACGTGGTCAATGGTCCGCACCCGCTGGACCCCGCCGCCATCAGCCCCAAGCTGGAAGCGCCGCTGGAGTACGCGCCGGTGCGGGGCATGCGCATCGCGCTGTCGTATGACCTCGATTACTGCGAAGTGCATGACGAGGTGCGGGCCGCGCTGCAAGACGTGGTCGATGCGCTGCGCGCGCAGGGTGCCGTGGTGGAGCAGGTCAAACTGGGCTGGGACAGCAGCGCCGCCGATGCGGTGGATCACCGCCTGGGCTACGAGACCGGGCGCGAGTTCGCGATCCGCATCCTGCAGAACAACCTGGAGACCAGCGACTATATCCGCCATTTCTGCGTGCTGGGCCTGCAGGTGACGGGCGAACAGTACCTGGCGTCGAACGCCATCATTGGCCGCATGTATGACTCGCTGTCCGCCGTGATGGCGGAGTACGACGCGCTGATCTGCCCGACCATGGCCGGCATTGGCAGCGCGGCCGAAGGAGAACTGGACAGCATGGCGCTGTTGCGCAAGGATGCCATGACTTATCCGTTCAACCTGCTGAGCCGCCACCCGGTGTTGAGCGTACCGTCCGGCATCGCCAGCAATGGCGTGCCGACCGGCGTGCAGGTGGTGGGCCGTCCGTATGACGAAAGCACCGTGTTCCGCGTCGGCGCCGCGATCGAAGGCGCCGTCTGGCGGGGACGCCGTCCGCCGGCCAATGCCGTGCCACATCCACTTTGCGAGGAAACCTGAGATGGCAACCCTTTCCACAGGCGATGAACCGGGGCAGCTCAAGCGCGCGCTGGGTTACCGCGACCTGGTGTTCTATGGCCTGGCGTACACGGCGCCGGTGGCGCCGCTCACCATGGCGGGCTTCCTCTGGACCGTGTCCGGCGGTTTGCCGATGCTGGCCTATGTGCTGGGCGCGCTGTGCATTTACTTCACCGCCAACAGCTACGCGGTGATGACGCCGGCCATGCCGGGCGCCGGTTCCGTGTACGGTTTCGCGGGCCGCACCATGGGCCCGTTCGCTGGCTTTATCGCCGGCTGGATGATCCTGCTCGATTACCTGCTGGTGCCCGCGTTCACCTATGCGCTGTGCGCCGTCAGCCTGGAAACGCTGCTGCCGCACGGCGACCGCGCCACCTGGATCGCGGTCACGGTGGCGGCGACCTTTGCCGTCAACTGGTTCGGCATCAGCGTCACGTCGCGCGTCAGCTTCTTGTCGGTGGTGCTGCAGCTGGTGCTGATGGCCGGTGTCCTGGCGCTGTTCGTGGTGGCGCTGGCCGACGGCAAGGGCAGCGGCGGCTTGACCATGGCGCCGCTGTTCACGCCCGGAAAATTCGACGGCGCCGCCGTGCTGGCGGCCACCTCGATCTGCGTGATGTCGTACCTGGGCTTCGATGCGGTGTCGACCTTGGCCGAGGAAGTCAAGGATGGCAATACCCGCGTGGTGGGCAAGGCCATCATGACCAACCTGGCCATCAGCGGCAGCATCTTCGTGCTGGCGGCGTGGGTGCTGGGCAACCTGCTGGCCGGTTTCCCGATCGGCGATCCGGCCCGGGTGCCGTATGACTTGCTCGATGCCGTGGCGGGCCCGCAAGCCGGGGTCTGGCTGGCCTGGTTCCTGATCATCGTGGTCGGCGTGCCGAATGTGCTGCCGATGCAGGTCGGCGTGGCGCGGGTGCTGTTCGCCATGGGGCGCGACCGGACCTTGCCGGCCGCGCTGGCGAAGGTCAACCGGCGCCACGGCAATCCCTATGTCGCGATGATCGTCTCGACTTGCGTGTCGCTGGGCATCGCGCTGCTGATGCGCGACCGTATCGATGAACTGGCGATCCTGATCAGCGTGGGCGCGATGACGGGCTTCCTGTTCGTGCACCTGTCGGTGCTGGTGCACTTCGGCAGGAACCGGGAGCGCAGCTTGTGGCGCCACGTCGGCGCGCCATTGTGCGGCATCGCCGCCGTGCTGGTGATCCTGACGCAACTGAGCGCCATGGCGCTGACGGTCGGCGCCTGCTGGCTGGCGGCCGGTATCGCGTACTGGCTGGTGGCGCAGCGCAAGAACAACCGGCCGGCCACGGCCCCGGTTATGCAAGCGAAGTAGGCAGTGGCACCAAGTAGCGATCCGTTCCAACACACAAACCGATAATAAAGGAGACAACATGCCGCATTCCCCCTTGAAGCGCATCCTGATGTCCGTCATGGACGTGGCGCGCCTGCGCAACCAGCACGGGATTTCAAACCAGGAAGCTCTGGCCATGCAGCGCGAGCGCCGCAAGCTGTTGAAACTGTCGGCCGCCGGTTCCGCCGCGATGCTGGCCAGCGGGCCGCTGATGGCGGCGCGGCGCATGTTCGACGGCCCGGGCAACCGCCGCGTGGTGGTGGTGGGCGCCGGCCTGGGCGGCCTGGCCTGCGCTTATGAATTGAAGAAAGCCGGCATTTGCGCCACCGTGTATGAAGCGTCCGACCGGCTGGGTGGGCGCTGCTGGTCCAATACCACGGCGTTTCCCGGCCAAGTGGCGGAAAACGGCGGTGAGCTGATCGATACCGGCCACCTTGAATTGCGCCGGCTGGCCGCCGAGCTGGACCTCGACATGGACGACTTGAATGCCTATGACGAAGAGCAGGGCGGCGAGCTGACCTTCTGGATCGACGGCGCGCGCTATACGTGGGATGAGCAGGTGGAAGACTTTGCCGCCTTTGCCGATCAGATCGATGCCGACAACCGCGCCGCGCCGTTCCCGCAAACCTATAACCAGCACACCCAGCGCGGCGTGGAACTGGACAACATGTCGGTGACGGACTACATCACGATGTACGTGCCGGGCGGGCTGGCGTCGCGCCAGGGCAAGTTGCTCAAATTGCTGATGGATGCGTCGGCCGGTGTCGCCGCCACGCAAGCGAGCGCCCTGGACCTGGTGGGTTTCTTTGCCGCCCGTGGTTCGGACGAACGCTTCCATATCCGTGGCGGCAATGACCAGCTGGTCACCCGCATGGCCGCCACGTTGGACCCGGGCCAGGTCGTCAAGAACCATGCGCTGACCCGCATCGTCAAGAACAGCAACGATAGCTACACATTGACGTTCCGCAACGGCGTCGGCAACGTGACCGTGCCGGCCGACCACGTGGTGCTGGCGCTGCCGTTTTCCATCCTGCAAAGCGCGGTCGACTACAGCGGCGCGGGCTTCGATGCGCGCAAGGCCGAGACCATCCGCACCTTCCGCATGGGCATGCACTCGAAGTTCCAGATGCAGTTCGACCGCCGCATCTGGCGCGAGCAAGGTTATACCGGCTTGAGCGACAGCGACGAGGGGTACCAGATCAGTTGGGAAGTCACGCGCGCGCAGCCCGGGACCAGCGGCATCCTGACCTGTTTCTCGGGCGACGCGGTGGCGGTGGCCATGAACGACCAGCCACTCAACGTCAAGGCCAACGCCATGCTCAATGGCTTGAATCTGACCTTCCCCGGCATCAAGCCATTGTGGAACGGCCGCGCAATCTTGAATTACTGGCCCGGCAACCCGTGGAGCAAGGGCGCGTACACGGCGCACCCGAAAGGCAGCTACACCAGCCACTTTGGCTATGCCGGGGTACGCCAGGGTAATTGCCACTTTGCGGGGGAACACGCGTCGGTGCAGCATTCCGGCTTCCTGAACGGCGCCGTGGAAACCGGCCAGGCCTGCGCCACGGCGATCATCCGCGCGCTGCGCACCAGTTGATGCCATTGCGCTGGCGCCCAATCAATTCACCGTGTTGACGCCAAACCCGTGGGGCGGTTTCCGCCGGGGCGGAAGCCGCCATGCCGGCGCCGCCGCCAACGCGGACCGCACCGCGACGCGAGCATGGCGGCTCGATACCCCCGATCCGCCCTACGTGAGCACGCGCCACGTGGCTCACATTTTCAATAACAGGACTTACCATGCAAGTGAATTTCTCAGGCTTTAATCCACTGCGCCCGCAGCTCTACCTGGACGGCGCCTATGTCGCCCCGCTGTCGCTACAGTCGAAGGAAGCGATCAACCCCGCCACGCTGGCGCCGGTCGGCCGCTATGCCATCTGCGGCGAAGACGACGTGCAGCGCGCCGTGGACAGCGCCAACCGCGCGCAGAAACAGTGGAAACATACCGACACGCAAAGCCGCGCCGCGCTGTTGCACGCCATCGCGCACCAGCTGGAAACAGCGCCGATCCGCAGCGAGGTCGCCAAGCTGGTGTGCCGCGAAATGGGCAAACCTTACCCGGACGCGGAAGGCGAACTGGCGATCTGCGCGTCGGTGTTCCGCTATGTCGCGGAAATGGCGCGCGACGATGGCGGCAAGGTGGCGGGCAGCAACCAGCCAGGTTCGTTCCAGCACATGCGCTATGAACCGTATGGCGTCAGCGTGCACATTTTGCCGTTCAACTACCCGATCCTGCTGCTGTGCTGGACGGTGGCGGCATCGCTGGCGGCCGGCAACGCCTGCATCATCAAGCCCGCCGAAGCCACCTCGCTGTGCACCTTGCGTTTCATGGAATACTTTGCGGCGTTGCCGCCCGGCCTGGTGTCCTGCCTGCCTGGCGATGCGCAGACCGGCCAGTTGCTGGTGCAGTCACCCGGTACCCACGCGGTGGCCTTCACCGGCAGCGTCAACGCGGCGCGCGCGGTCGGCGTGGCCTGCGCCGAGCGCATGAAACCGTGCGTGCTGGAAGCGGGCGGCAGCGATCCGATGATCATATCCCGCCATGCGCCGCTGGACGTGGCGGCGGCCGGCTGCGTCAATTCCGCATTCCTGCTGGCGGGGCAGGTGTGCACCTCGTCCGAGCGCTTCTTTGTCGTCGATGCCATCCACGACGCCTTCGTGGCCGAGTTTGCGCGCCGCACGCGGCAATTGCGCGTCGGCGACGGCATGGGCGTGGCCGACATCGGCCCGCTGGTCAGCCAGGCTGCGCGCGACAAGGTGGACCGCCTGGTGCGCGGCGCGGTGGAGCAGGGCGCCACCATTGTGTGCGGCGGCCGCATTCCGCCCGATTGCCCGCCGGGCTGGTTTTATGAACCCACCATCCTGACCGGCGTCACGCCGGACATGGCCATCATGCGCGAGGAGTGCTTTGGCCCGGTGGCGGCGATTTGCAAGGTCGGCGATTTCGACCAGGCGCTGCAACTGGCCAACGACAGTGAATTCGGGCTCGGCGCGTCGGTCTTCACCACCGACCTGGCCGAAGCCATGGAAGCGGCCAGCCGGCTCGAATCGGGCATGGTGTGGATTAACAACCCGCTGATCGACAACGATGCGCTGCCATTTTCCGGCAGCAAGCTGTCGGGACTGGGCTGCGAGCTGGGACGGCAGGGCCTGGACGCCTTCCGCCGCACCAAGATGGTCATCCTCGACCACCAGCCGCGCATCCACGACTGGTGGCTGCCGCGCCCCGACACCGCGTTTTACCCGGCCCGCAAGGCCGCCACCGAATAACTCATCACCGATACCATGACCATGCAAAAACCAAGCTACCTCTCCGCCACCGAACTGCGGGCGCACTTCCGCGCCGGCACCCTGGATCCGGTGGATTACCTGGAAACCGTGATCGACGCGGCGCACGGCCAGCAAGCCACCGTCAATTGCGCGGCCGGCCTGTATCTCGACGGGGCCCGCGCCATGGCGCAGGAAGCGCGCCGCCGCTATGCGGCGGGCGCCGCCCGCGCGCTCGAAGGCGTGCCGGTCATCATCAAGGAAGAAACCAGCGTCAAAGGCTGGCCGCGTCCACTGGCGTCGCTGCTGTACCGCGACCGCATCGCCACGGAAAACCATCCGATCGTCGACAAGTTGCTGGACGCCGGCGCGATCCCGTATTTCCAGGCCACCAATCCTGAATTCTGCGTGATGGGCCATACGTGGAGCAAGCTGTATGGCGTGACGCGCAACCCCTGGGCGCTGCCGTATTCGTGCGGCGGCTCGTCCGGCGGTTCCGGCGCGGCGCTGGCGGCCGGCGTGGCGCCGCTGGCCACCGGCAGCGACATGGCCGGTTCGATCCGCCTGCCGGCGTCGCTGTGCGGCGTGTATGGCTACAAGCCGCCGTTTGGCCGGCTGCCGTGCGCGCCCGGCGATGAATACATGGTGCAGGCGGTGGAAGGGCCGATGGCGCGCACCTTCGATGACCTGGTGCTGATGCAAAACGTGCTGGCCGGCCCCCATCCGGCATCGTTCACCACCCTGCCATACACGCCGCTGCCCGCCACCTACGGCGACCTGGCCGGCATGCGTATCGCGTACAGCCCCGCGTTCGGCCACACGGCGCTGGCGCCGGATATCCGCCACAACCTGCTGCGCGCGCTGGACGGCTTGCGCAGCCGTGGCGCCATCGTCGAGGAGGTTGCCCTGCACTGGGACCTGGAAGAAGTCAACCAGGTGTTGCTGGACGGCTTGCGCGCGCTGTTCGTCGATGAATTCATGCACGGCATCACGGATGCCGAGGCGGGGCAATTGTGCAGCTATACGAGTACGCTGCATAAGCAGGCCAAAACACAGCAGCCGCCATCGATCTGGCCCAGCGCGGCGGTGGGCCAGAAACTGCACCGCGACATGCAGGAGCGGGTGTGGAGCAAGGGCTACGCGGCCTTCATTTGCGCGTCGATGCTGACCACGGACCTGGCGGCGGACCAGGACCCGGCGGCCGAACCCGTGCTGCAAGTGGGCGGGCAGGCCATCGACGCCTACCTGGGCTGGTGCCTGACCCCGCCGTTCAATTTGCTGAACCGCTATCCGGTGCTGGCCGCGCCGACCGGCTTGTCCGAACTGGGCGTGCCAACCGGGATGCAGATCGTCGCCAATGCGTATGACGATGAAACCGTGTTCCGGATTGCCGCCAACCATGCGCAGGCCGGAACCTCCCGATTGTTCGTGGACCGGTTCCCGCCGGCCGGACAGGCGTCCCTGGCGCCGCAAAAGGCTGTGGCATAATCGGCTGCGCTCCCATCAACCTGACTTACCCTGATCAGCATGCAAAAACAACCTTCCGCCGTTACTGAAGCCGAACCCGCCGCCGCTGGCACCGCCAGCGCCGCGCAGCGGACCGGCGGCAAGCGGCGCGTCCCGCAACAGGAGCGCGGGCTTAAAACCATCGAAGTCATCTTGCAGGCAACCGGCGAGGAAATCGCGCGCGGCGGCCTGGCCAAGCTGACCACCAAGCGCATCGCGGAAGCGGCCGGCCTGTCCGTCGGCGGCCTGTATGAATACTTCCCCAACAAGGAAGCCGTGGTCCACGCGCTGGCCAGCCAGTGGCTCGAGCGCGTGAAAGACGCGGTGGCGGCGGTCCATCCGGCCAAGACCGGCTGCGTGGACTTGATCCGCTACCTGGACACCGTGTATGAAGCGGTGCGTCCGCTGTATGAACAGGTGCCGGGCGTCAGCGTGCTGATTTCCGTATTGGCGTCGGTGCCGGCCTTGCAGGCGCTGGAAGATGAGATCGACTTGCAGGTCAACGCCTTGCTGACCGATGCGATTTTGCACCTGGCGCCATACGTCAGCCGCGAGCAGTGCAGTGTGATGGCGCGCACCATGACCATCCTCGATCATTACCTGCTGATCGAAGCCATCATGCGCGATCCGGCGCACGCGGCGCTGTTCGACACCAGCCACCGGGTCTGCCAGCATGCGCTGGCCAGCCACCTGATCCTGGTCAACGAGCAGGCCCGCCTGGCGCAGTCGGCGGGCCGGCAGCCCGCATCGTGGCCGGCGCCGCGTCCCGAAGCACCGCCGGACGTCATCTAAGTCCGTTTCTTGTCGCGGCGGGCCGCACGCCCGCCGCTTCAACACGCCCGCTATACACCCGATTGACACCCGATCACCGGCACTCTGCCTGCCGGTGGCGCGCTCCTGCGCGCGTGCAGGAGCGATTGCATGGAAACGACATCATGAATACGACAACCGCATTACCCCCCGCATTGAAAGCCCCGGCCGCATTCAGCCCGGACTTGCTGGCCTCGCAACCCTATGGCCGCTTCATGGTCACCGACATCGACGGCGTTTGCCGTGGCAAGCACGTGTCCGGCGAAAAGCTGGCCGCCATGCTCGAAGGCGGCGGCACCATTGCCAGCGCGGTCTTTGGCTGGGACATCGCCGACCAGTTGTATGAGAACGTCAGCTATACCGGCTTTCATACCGGCTTTCCCGATATCGGCCTGGTGCTGGACCGCGCCACGGCGCGCCGCCTGCCGTGGGATGGCGATTGTTGGCTGCTGATCGGCGACCACACGCAGGCCGATGGCGCGCCGCTGCCGGTGTGTCCGCGCCAGGTATTGAAGCGCGTGCTGGCGCAAGCCGGCGCGATGGGCTATTCCGCCCAGGTGGGCGTGGAATTCGAATGGACGGTCCTGACGGAAACCGAGCTATCGGTGCGCGCCAAGGGTTACCGGGGCTTGCAGCCCGCCACCCAGGGCCTGACCAATTATTCGCCGTTCCGCATCGGCGCCGAACAGGCCTTCGTGCGCGACTTGTTTGACAGCCTGGCCGCCATCGACGTGCCGCTGGAAGCGCTGCATACGGAAGCGGGGCCGGGCAATTTTGAAGCGGCGATCCGCTATGGCGACGCGCTGCAAACAGCCGACCGCGCCGTGCTGTTCAAGGAATCCGTGCGTGAAATCGGCCGTCGCCACGATTTGCTGAACACCTTCATGGCCAAATACTCGATGGACCATGCGGGATGCGGCCAGCACTTGCACCAGAGCCTGTGGCGCGATGGCCGCAACTGTTTTCATGATGAAGACGAGCCGCACCGCATCAGCGCCACCATGCGCCATTTTATCGCCGGCCAGCTGCATTGCTTGCCGCACCTGCTGCCGATGTATGCGCCCTTTATCAACAGCTATAAACGCCTGGTCGACCATAACCTGGCGCCCGTCAAGCCGACATGGGCGGTGGACAACCGCAATGCCTCGCTGCGCGTGATTCCCGGCAGCCGCAGCGCGATGCGCCTGGAAACCCGTACCCCGGGCGCGGATGCCAATCCCTATCTCGCCATGGCGGCGGCGCTGGCGTCCGGGCTGTATGGCATCCGCCACCAGTTGGCGCTGGACGCGCCGCCCGTTGCCGGCGCCAACAGCGGCGCGGAACAGGTCGAACGGCTGCCGCGCACGCTGGCCGAAGCGACGGAAGCCATGCGGCGCTCCGCGCTGGCGCGCGAACTGTTTGGCGCCCCCTTCGTGGACCATTTCGTCGAGACGCGGCAGTGGGAAGTGCGCCGTTTCAACCACAGTGTGACGGACTGGGAATTGCAGCGCTACCTGGAGCTGGTGTGATGACGTCCTTGAACACTGAGCGCATTTCATCGTATTACGCCGACAGCGCCAACAGCGCCGTGCGCTACCCGTCACTGGAAGGCGAGGTGCGGGTCGACGTCGCCGTGATCGGCGGCGGCTTCACCGGCCTGGCCACGGCCGTGGAACTGGCCGAGCGGGGCCGCAAGGTGGCGCTGGTGGAAGCGCACCGCATCGGCTGGGGCCAGTCCGGGCGCAATGGCGGGCAGGTGACGGGCAGCCTGTCCGGCGACGCCGCCTTGCTGCGGCAGTTGACGCGGACGGTGGGACGCGAAGCCGCCGACGATTTTATCTGGTACCTGCGCTGGCGCGGCCATGAACTGATCCGCAACCGCATCGCGCGCTACGGCATCGAGTGCGACCTGCGCTTCGGCCACCTGCATACCGCGTACAAGCGCGCGCACTTGCGCGGGTTGCGGGATACCTTTGACGACATGGTCCGGCGCGGCATGGGCGGCATGGTGGACTGGGTGCCGGAACAGGATATCGGCGCCTTCCTCGACACGCCGCTGTATCTCGGCGCGATCCACAACCGCAACAACATGCACTTGCACCCGCTGAACCTGTGCCTGGGCGAAGCCGCCGCGCTGGCGGGCCTGGGCGGGCTGGTGTTCGAGCAGTCGCCGGTGCTGGAAATCAGCCATGGCCGCCTGCCGGTGTTGCGCCTGCCGCGCGGCTGCATCGTGGCCGACCAGGTGATGCTGGCCGGTGACGTCAGCCACAAGCTGGAACGGCGCAAGCTGGGCGGCATGATTTTCCCGGCGGCGGGCGGCATCGTCACGACGGAACCGCTGGGCGAGCTGGCGCGGCAACTCAATCCGAACAACGTCGCGGTGTATGACAGCCGCTTCGTGCTCGATTATTACCGCATGACGGCCGATGGCCGCCTGCTCTTTGGCGGCGGCGCCAATTACTCCGGCAAACCGTCGCGCGACATTGCCGCCGAACTGCGGCCCTGCATCGAACGCACCTTCCCGCAATTGCGCGGCGTGGGGATTTCACACCAGTGGAGCTGCGACATGGGCATCGTGTTCAACCGCATCCCGCAGCTGGGCAAGCTGGCGCCCAATGTCTGGTATGCGCAGGGCTACTCGGGGCATGGCCTGGCGACATCGCATATCGTGGGCGAGGTCATGGCCAGCGCCATCAATGGCACCATGGAGCAGTTCGACACGTTCCAGCGCTTCAGCCATCTGCGCATGCCGGTGGGGGACTGGATGGGACGGCAGGTGCTGGCACTGGGGATGTGGTACTTCCAGATGCTGGAAAAGCTGCGGTAGTGGGGCGGAGGAGTAAGCGGTACAGTCGGCACTCGCTGGGGATGTGGTATTTCCAGATGCTGGAAAAGCTGCGGTAAAGGCGGGGCCCGATGGCGCGCGGGCCACACTCCGGTGCGGATTCGACGCCGCCGCCCGGTGTCCGGGTGTATGCTGCAAGCTCGGCTGTTTTTCTCCAGGGAGGATCCATGCTCAAGCGTACTCCGCTCGCCGCAGTGACTATCCTGGCCGCGCTGTCCGGCCATGTTACTGCTCAGGAAGTTGTCCCCGCCTACAACACTTACCAGTCGGTGCCCTTTGTCGTGGGCGAGGGCGGCCTGGCCGCCGACCTGGTGGCGTACCTGAACGACAAGCTCAAAGGCAAATACCAGTTCAAGCTGCAGCAGTTGCGGCGCGATGTGCTCAACAAGACGGTCATCCACGAGCCGAATTTCAAGGGCGCCGTGCTGTTTTTGAATCCCCTGTTTGTCGACGATGCGCAAAAGTCGAAATACAGCTGGACCCAGCCGCTGATGAGCGATGCCAACCTGGTGATTTCCCACACCTCGAAACCCATTGAATACACCGGCGTCGATGCGCTGAAAGGCTTGAAATTCGGGGGCATTGCCGGCAACCGCTACGCCGGCTTTGACGCGATTGAAAAGGATATCCAGCGCGAAGACGTGTCGGAAGAACTCACCAACATCAAGAAAGTGGCGGGCAAGAAGGTCGATGTGACCATCATGGCGGCCAGCACCTATACCTTCCTGCTGGGCCAGATGGGAAAAAGCAGTGCGGCCGGCAGCAGCCTGCATGTGTCAGCGAAAAAACATGCGGAATATGAGCGCTTCCTGTTTGTCGGCAAGGACAACACGGCGTTGCAAAAGGACTTGAACACCGTGCTGGCGGCCATGCGGGGCGACCCCGCGTGGAAAGCCATCCAGGTCAAATATGGCTTGAACTGAGCGGCTGTTAACCGGCCTGGCGCGGCGCCGGCGGCGCGAAGGTGCACGGGCTGCCGCATACGCCGCGCAGGCAAAAGCTGATGATCGCCACCGCCTGCGCCGTCAGCGCGGGGTCGTCGTCCGCCGCGTCGAGCGCCAGCGGTCCGACCAGGCCTTCGAACAGGCAGCCGACTATGCAGTCGGCCGAGGCCTGCGCGTCCTGCGCGGGAAATTCGCCGCTGCGCATGCCCTGTTCAATGATGGTGACGAACACGCGCGACAGGGCGCGGTGGTACTTCATGCGCACCGCCTCGACTTCCGGATCCACCGGCTCGGCCACCAGCGCATGGGCCATGCGGCGGCCATGCAGCGCGCGGCTGGCAAAGGTCCAGGCGGCGCCGCCCAGCCGTTCGGCGGCCGAGCCTTCGCCCATGGCGACGCCGGCCACCACGTCGATTTCACGCTGGCCGGTCTGGTCCACCACTTCCATCATCAATTCGACTTTCGCGGGGAAGTAGCGGTACAGCGTGCCGATGGCAATCCCGGCCGCCTCGGCGATGGCGGACATCTGCACCTCGCGGAAACCCGCCTGCGCCACCAGCCGGCGCGCCGCGTTCAGGATCAGCGGGTATTTGTCCGGCCCCCGGTGGCGGATGCGTGGTTTGCGCGCATTGCCGGCCGCGCCGCTGATATCGATGTCGTCGTCCACGTGTTGCCCCAGGTTGTCATGCGCGCGATTGTACGCCGGGGCGGAGGGCTCGTAAAGCGAACGATCGTTCTCGTAAAAAAACCTTTGACAACCGGGAGTCTGGGTCATAACCTTAAGTGAAGATAGATTCTAATAACTACTTAGCTTCACCATCATTTCACACAATGGAGACAACCATGGACTTCGGCACCCCAGGCGCCACGCCGCAGCAACGCATTACACAATTAACCGGACAGTACGCGGCCAGCCAGGTGTGCGCGGCGCACCTGCTGTGCGACCGCCACGACCCGGCATCGATTGCCTACCGCATCGTCGGCAGCGACCTGTCGGTCGAGGCTTTCACTTACGGCGACCTGAAACTGGAATCGGAACGGTTTGCCGCCGCGCTGGCGGCGCTGGGCGTGCGCCCGGGCGACCGGGTCGCGACCCTGATGGGCAAGAGCAAGCAATTCCTCATCGCCCTGATGGGCATCTGGCGCCTGGGCGCCGTGCACGTGCCGCTGTTTACCGCGTTTGCCCCGGCCGCCGTGGCGCTGCGCCTGACCGGCAGCGACGCCAGGGCCGTGGTG
The DNA here is from genome assembly GCF_058807115.1 of Pseudoduganella sp. GW821-FHT12E03. Lineage (NCBI taxonomy): Bacteria > Pseudomonadati > Pseudomonadota > Betaproteobacteria > Burkholderiales > Oxalobacteraceae > Pseudoduganella > Pseudoduganella sp. GW821-FHT12E03. The sequence goes on from NZ_JBXAQJ010000002.1 coordinate 76,217, forward strand.
TGCGACGCGTCGCAGCGCGCCAAGCTCGATCCCGGCCCGGACATGCCGCCCGGCGCGCCGTGGCGCATCATCACGGTGGGCGGCACCAGCATTGAAGGCGATCCGCGCGCGATCGGTTTCCAGCAGGCGCTCGATGCGCACATCCCCGGATTTCCGGCCGCCACGCTTGGCCCGGACAGCCCGCTGATCCAGATTTACACCTCCGGCACCACCGGCCGCCCGAAAGGCGTGGTGGTGCCGATGCGGGCGCTGGCCGCCTTCCATGCGTACGCGGAATTCAGCCTGGGCCTGCGCCCGGACGATACCTACTGGTGCGCGGCCGATCCCGGCTGGGCCTATGGCCTGTACTTCGGCGTGCTGGGCTCCTTCACCACCGGCGTCTCCAGCGTGCTGCTGCAGGCCGGCTTTGACGCGGCGCTGACGTACCGCGTGCTGGAACAGTGCGGCGTGACGAATTTCGCCGCCGCGCCCACCGTCTACCGTTCGATGCTGGCGTCCGATGCCCGGCCCGGCCCCTTGCGCATCCGCTGCGCATCGAGCGCCGGCGAGCCGCTGACACCGGAAGTCAATGCATGGGCGGTGGGTACGCTGGGCGTGCCGGTGTATGACCACTATGGCCAGACTGAAACCGGCATGACGCTCTGCAATCACCATGATCCGCGCCTGGCGGCCCCGGTGCAAGCCGGTTCCATGGGCAGGCCGATGCCGGGATGGACGGCGGCCGTGCTGGCCAAGGAAGCCGATGTGCCGGCGGCGGCGGGGGAAGTGGGGCGTGTGGTGTTCGACCTGGCGGCCAGCCCGCTGGCGTGGTTCGGCGGCTATGAGGGCGAGCCGGAAAAGAGCGCGGAAAAATTCACCGCCGATGGCCGCTGGTACGTGACGGGCGACCTGGGCCAGGTCGACGAGGATGGCTACTTCCGGTTCTCGTCCCGCGAAGACGACGTCATCATCATGGCCGGGTACCGCATCGGGCCGTTTGAAATCGAATCCGTGCTGGCGGTCCACCCCGCCGTGGCGGAATGCGCGGTGATTGCCGTGCCGGACCTGGTGCGCGGCGAAGTCATCGAAGCCTACGTGGTGCCGCGCGACGGCGCCGGCGCGTCGGATGCGCTGGAAAAGGAATTGCAGCGCTGGGTCAAGGAACGCTATGCGGCCCATGCCTATCCCCGCAAGGTCCACTTCGCGCAGCAATTGCCCAAGACCCCGAGCGGCAAGGTGCAGCGCTTCGTGCTGCGCGAACAGCGCAAGCAGCAGCTGGCGCTGGCCGCCTGACGCGGCGTCCCGCCACACATCACTATAAAAAGGAGACAGCAGTGAAGAAAATCAACGTGAGCGAACTGGCCGGACAGGCGCGGTTCGGCGCCTTCCACCGCAAGCTATTGGTCTGGTGCGGCCTGGTGATCATTTTCGACGGCTATGACCTGGCGGTGGCCGGCATTGCGCTGCCATCGATCATGGCCACCATGGGCGTCAACGCGGCCAGCGCCGGTTTCATGGTCAGTTCGGCCCTGTTTGGCATGATGATCGGCGCGATCGGGTTCGGCACCGCCGCCGACCGCATAGGCCGGCCCAAGGCCATCGCAATTTCGATGGCGCTGTTCAGCGTATTTACGCTGGCCACCGGCTTTACCAGCGATCCCGTCACCTTCAGCGCGGTGCGCTTCCTGGCGGGGCTGGGCATCGGCGGCGTGCTGCCCAACCTGGTGGCGGAAATGGCGGAATTTTCGCCGGCCCGCATCCGCACCACGCTGACCACGTTCATGTTCAGCGGCTACGCGGTGGGCGGCATGCTGGCCGCCGTCACCGGCAAAAGCCTGCTCGACGCCTATGGCTGGCAATCGGTTTTCCTGGTGGCCGGCATGCCGGTCGTACTGGTGCCGTTCGTGCTGAAATCGCTGCCGGAATCGATGCCTTACCTGATCCGCAACCAGCGCATACCGGAACTCAAGCGCATCCTGGCGGCCATGGACCCGTCGTACCAGCCGCAGGTGGGCGACACGTTCGTGACGTCTTCCGGCACGGCGCGGTGCGATGGCGTGAAAGCCCTGTTTGCGCAGGGACGCGGTTTCAGCACGGTGATGCTGTGGATGGTGTTTTTCATGTGCCTGTTCATGGTCTACGCGCTCAGCGCATGGCTGGCCAAACTGATGGCGTCCGCCGGCTACAGCCTGGGTTCGGCGCTGAACTTTGTGCTGGCGCTCAATTTCGGCGCGGTGGTGGGCGCGATCGGCGGCGGCTGGCTGGCCGACCGCATGAACATCAAGCACGTCTTGATGGCGTTCTTCCTGGTGGCGGCGGCATCGATCGGCATGCTGGGCTATGACACGCCGCTGGCGGTGCGCTTCCTGCTGGTGGGCATCGCCGGCGCCACCACCATCGGCACCCAGTTGCTGGCGTACGCCTATGTCAGCCAGTTTTATCCGCTGACGGCCGGCGGCACGGGCCTGGGCTGGGCGTCGGGCGTGGGACGCACCGGCGCCATCATCGCCCCGATCGTGATCGGCACGATTGTCGGCATGCGGCTGGAATTGCAGCACAACTTCTTTGCCATCGCCGTGCCGGGATTGCTGGCGTTTATCGCCATGGGCCTGGTCGATCACCGTTTCCATGCATCGGCCGCGGTGGCCGGCGCATCCACTGCGCCGGAACCGCTGTTCGAGCCCGAACCGGTGCAGGCCGCGGGAGGCCGCCGATGAATGACCTCGTCAAACCGCATGGCCAGGTGCGCGGCGCCTGTAAGCAGTAAGCGGGGAAAAGGCGTCAGCCCTGGCTGGCGCCTTGCAGCCGGTATTGCCCGGGATTGGCGCCAGTCCATTTCTTGAACGCCCGGTGGAAGGCGCTCGGTTCCGCAAAGCCCAGCATGACGGCGATGTCGGCCACGCTGTGCGTGTGGTGGCACAGCAAATCCACCGCCATGTCGCGCCGCAACTGGTCCTTGATCAGCTGGAAGGTCTGGCCTTCATCATCGAGGCGCCGGCGCAAGGTGGCCGGCGTCATTTTCAGCTGTGCGGCCACGTCGTCGAAACCCGCCCATTCGCCCGCGCTGGACGCGCGCAAGCGGCGCCGGATCTGCGCCGCCAGGCCATCGGTGTTCTTGTACTTGATGACGATATTGCCGGGCGCCTTGCGCACAAAGGCGCGTGCTTCCTGCTGGTCGCGGATCACCGGCAAGTCCAGCGCGGCGCGGGAAAAATGCAGCGCCGTGGCATCTTGCCCGAAGTGCAAATTCTCTGAATACATGCGCTGGTATTCCGCGCTGTGCGGCGCTTCCGCATAGCAGAAAGCTGCCGACAGCAGCGGGATGCGGCGGCCCACCAGCCAGCACGCCAGGCCGTGCTGCAGCATCAGCAAGGTTTCGAAACCAAACACGCGCGGCGCGCCGTGCCGGCCTGCGGGACGTATCGTCAGCATGGCCTCGTTGCCGCTGGTTTCCAGCGCGCAATGGAAATCATCGAGCAACAGGTTAAAGAAGCGGGCCATGCGTTTCAGCGCATCGCCCAGGGTCGGGCAATCCGTCAAAATCGTCGCCAGCATGGCGAAACTGCCCACCTTCATGCGGCGGCTGTCCTGCCCGAATAATTCATCGTCGAGCGCGGCCGCCACCGACAGCCACAGCTTGCTGAAGCTCTCCGGCGTCACGCGCCCATGCGGTGATTGCACCGTGGCCGGCGCAATGCCGGCATCGAGCAGCAGCGTATCGGCGGCGATGCCTTTTGCCCGCAGCGAGTCCAGCGCCGATTGCACGAAATAAACAGAGACACTGCCTTTTTCCATAAACGGGAATTTTTCTGTATTGAAGAAAGCCTTACGCCACAAGGCGCCGTTCAATCAGTATAAACAGATGCGGGCGATTCGGCAAAGCACTGGGACAGTGGCTTTTTTTCGCACTGAAATTGATTTTTTCCGGCATAGGCGCGGCGCCCCGGCGTGCGTATTCTGTTTTCAAGCACTCACACCACCCTACAAGGAGACACCATGAGCACATCCATTCCTACCGTCAAACTGCTGATCAATGGCGAATTCGTCGAGTCGTCCACCACCGAATGGCGCGACGTGATCAACCCTGCGACGCAGGAAGTGCTGGCGCGCGTGCCGCTGGCCACCACCACGGAAATCAATGCCGCCGTGGCCGCCGCCAAGGACGCCTTTAAAACCTGGCGCCGCACGCCGATCGGCGCGCGCGCCCGCATCTTCCTCAAGTACCAGCAACTGATCCGCGACAACATGAAGGAACTGGCCGCGCTGTTGACGGCGGAGCAGGGCAAGACCCTGGCGGACGCCGAGGGTGACATCTTCCGGGGCCTGGAAGTGGTGGAACACGCGGCCAATATCGGCACCCTGCAAATGGGCGAGATGGCCAACAACGTGGCGTCCGGCGTCGACACCTACACCTTGCAGCAAGCCATCGGCGTGTGCGCCGGCATCACCCCGTTCAACTTCCCCGCCATGATCCCGCTGTGGATGTTCCCGATGGCGATCGCCTGCGGCAATACCTTCGTGCTGAAGCCGTCCGAGCAGGACCCGGTGGTGACCATGCGCCTGGTGGAGCTGGCGCTGCAGGCCGGCATTCCCGCCGGTGTGCTGAACGTGATCCACGGCGGCGAAACCGCCGTCAATGCGATTTGCGACCACCCGGACATCAAGGCCGTGTCGTTTGTCGGCTCCACCCGCGTCGGTACCCACGTGTACCAGCGCGCCACCCTGGCGGGCAAGCGCGTGCAGTGCATGATGGGCGCGAAAAACCACGCCATTGTGCTGCCCGATGCGAACAAGGACCAGGCTATCAACAACATCCTGGGCGCGGCGTTCGGCGCGGCCGGGCAGCGCTGCATGGCCTTGCCGGTGGTGGTGCTGGTGGGCGAAGCGAACAGCTGGATCCCGGAACTGGTGGCCAAGGCGCGCGCCATGAAGATCAGCGGCGGCACCGAGCCGGGCACCGACATCGGCCCGCTGATTTCCTGCGCCGCGAAATCCCGCGTGGAACGCCTGATCGGCCAGGGTATCGAGCAGGGCGCCAGGCTGGAACTCGATGGCCGCCAGCCGGACGTGCCGGGCTACAGCGGCGGCAACTTCGTGGGCCCGACGATTTTCTCCGGCGTGAAGCCCGGCATGGACATCTACGACGAAGAAATCTTTGGCCCGGTGCTGGCGCTGGTGCCGGCCGCCACCCTGGACGAGGCGCTGGCCTTCATCAACAGCAACCCGAATGGCAACGGCACCGCCATCTTCACGCAATCCGGCGCGGCCGCGCGCAAGTTCCAGGAAGAAGTGGAAGCCGGCCAGATCGGCATCAACGTGCCGATTCCTGTTCCTGTTCCCCTGTTCTCGTTCACCGGTTCGGGCGCATCGAAACTGGGCGACCTGGGGCCGTATGGCAAGCAGGTGATCCTGTTCTACACGCAAACCAAGACCGTCACGGCGCGCTGGTTCGAAGACGGCAGCGTGGCGGGCGGCGTCAACACCACGATCTCGCTGAAGTAGGGGGACATGATGGATTTCGAACTGACCGAAGTGCAGGGCGCATTCCAGCAAAGCGCCCGCGATTTCGCCGCGGGTGAAATGGCGCCGCACGCGGCGCGCTGGGACGCGGATTGCGAGTTTCCTTTGGCGACCATCCGCAAGGCCGGCGAACTGGGTTTTTGTGGCATGTACACGCCGCATGACATGGGGGGCCTGGGCCTGTCGCGGCTCGATGCGGCGCTGGTGTTCGAGGAACTCGCGGCCGCCTGCCCGTCGACCACGGCCTACATCACGATCCACAACATGGTCAGCTGGATGGTGGCGACCTGGGCCCAGCCCGAGGTGCGGGACCATTGGGCGCCGCTGCTGGCCAGCGGCGAGCAACTGGGCTCGTATTGCCTGACCGAGCCGGGCGCGGGATCGGACGCCGGGGCGCTGGCCATGCGCGCTGTGCTGAAGGACGGTTATTACCAGCTCGACGGCTGCAAGGCATTTATTTCCGGCGCCGGTTCCACCGATCTGCTGGTGGTGATGGCGCGCACCGGCGACGCGGGACCGAAAGGTATCAGCGCCTTTGCCGTGCCGGCCGATACACCCGGCATCAGCTATGGCCGCAAGGAAGTCAAGATGGGCTGGAACAGCCAGCCCACGCGGGTCGTGAGTTTTGACGGCGTGCGCATTCCCGCCAGCCACCTGCTGGGCAAGGAGGGAGAAGGCTTCCGCATTGCGATGCGGGGACTGGACGGGGGGCGCATCAATATCGCCACCTGTTCCGTTGGCGCGGCGCAGGCGGCGCTTGACGCGGCGCGCACTTACATGACGGAACGGCGCCAGTTCGGCAACCGGCTGTCGGCCTTCCAGCACCTGCAGTTCGAGCTGGCCGACATGCAGACCGAACTGGTGGCCGCGCGCCAGATGGTGCGCCTCGCGGCCGCCAAGCTCGATGCGAAGGCGCCCAATGCCAGCGTGTATTGCGCGATGGCGAAGCGGCTGGCGACCGATGTCGGCTTCAAGGTCTGCAACCAGGCGCTGCAAATCCATGGCGGCAACGGCTATATCCGCGAATATCCGCTCGAGCGCTACCTGCGCGATGTGCGCGTGCACCAGATCCTGGAAGGCACCAATGAAATCATGCGCGTCATCGTGGCGCGCCACTTACTCGAACAACCCAGTGCGGAGGAATTGCGATGAACACGACAAATACCTATACCAATTTGCAGGTCGAGATTACCGGCCATACGGCGATTGTCACGCTGGCCAACCCGCCGGCCCATACCTGGACTGCGCAGAGCCTGTCCGCCCTGACGCGGCTGGTGGCGGACTTGAACGTCAACCGTGAAATCTACAGCCTGGTGGTGACGGGGCAGGGCGAGAAATTCTTTTCCGCCGGGGCGGATTTAAAAGTGTTTTCCGACGGCGACAAGGCCGCGGCCCGCACCATGGCGCGCCGTTTCGGCGAAGCGTTTGAAGCGCTGTCGCGCTTCCGTGGCGTGTCGATCGCCGCCATCAATGGCTATGCCATGGGCGGCGGACTGGAATGCGCATTGGCGTGCGATCTGCGCATCGCGGAAAGCCATGCGCAAATGGCGCTGCCGGAAGCGGCGGTCGGCTTGCTGCCGTGCGCCGGGGGCACGCAAAACCTGGCGTGGCTGGTGGGCGAAGGCTGGGCCAAGCGCATGGTGCTGTGCGGCGAACGTGTCGATGCGGACACCGCGTTGCGTATAGGCCTGGTCGAGCAAGTGGTGCCGAAAGGCGAAGCGCTGGCCGCCGCGCTGGCGCTGGCGAAGTCGGTGGAAAAGCAAAGTCCGACCAGCGTGGCGGCCTGCAAGAAACTGATCCAGGGTGCGCGCCATGAAGCGCCGGCGCAATGGCTGCCGGTCGAGCGCGAATTGTTTGTCGACCTGTTTGACACCGAAGACCAGAAGGAAGGGGTGCAAGCCTTCCTGGAAAAACGCCCGGCGCAATGGAGGAATTGCTGATGGACGGTTCGAACGAATTGCCGGTCACCGCGTTGCCGGTGCTGGCGGAAACCCTGCCCACGGCCAATGGCCGCCTGATCGGCGTGCTGACCCTGAACGCGGAAAAGACATTGAATGCCGTGTCGCTGCCGATGATCGAACTGCTGGCCGGGCACCTTTCGGCCTGGGCCGAGGACGACAACATCGCCATGGTGCTGTTGCAGGGCGCGGGCCCCAAGGCGTTTTGCGCCGGCGGCGACTTGCACAACCTGTACCGCACCATGCACGCGCACCACGAATCGGCCGACAGCGGCAATGTGCTGGGTAATGAGTACGCCAACACGTTTTTCCGCTGCGAATACCGGCTCGATTACCAAATTCACACCTATCCGAAGCCGGTCCTGTGCTGGGGCCATGGCATCGTCATGGGCGGCGGCATTGGCCTGATGGCGGGCGCCAGCCACCGCGTGGCGACCGAGCGCACGCGCATGGCCATGCCGGAAGCGGGTATCGGCTTGTTCCCGGACGTCGGCGGCTCGTGGTTCCTGAGCCGCATGCCGGGCCACAGCGGGCGCTTCCTGGCGCTGACCGGCGCATCGATCGAGGCGGCCGATGCCCGTTACGTCGGGCTGGCCGATTACGTACTGCCCCATGCCGCCAAGGACGATGTGCTGGAAGCGCTGCTGGTCCAGCCGTGGAGTGCGAACCACGAAGCCAACCACGCGCTGGTCGGCTATGTACTGCGCCGGGCCGAAGCGCGCGGCGGCGACCAGGGCTGGACCCAGGCCGGGCCGCTGCGCCAGCACCAGGACCTGGTGGATCACCTGTGCGGCCACGATACGGTGGAAGCGGTATTGTCTGCCCTGGCCGCGCTGGAAACCAACAACCCGTGGCTGGACAAGGCGGCCGCCGCGCCGTTGCGGGCGTCGCCCGGCGCCCTGCGGCTGGCGTGGCGCATGCTGGAAGCGGCCAGGCACCTGTCGCTGGCCGAAGTGTTCCGCCTGGAGTATGGCGTGGCGCTGCATTGCGCGGCGCAGGGCGATTTCGCGGAAGGCATCCGCGCGCTGCTGATCGACAAGGACATGGCGCCGCGCTGGCTGCCCGCCAGCAGCAGCGCCACCTTCCTCGACAGCCTGTGGGCAGCGGAACGCCATCCGCTGGCGGACCTTAAATAACCTGGAGACATCATGAGCAACACCAACATCGCATTTATTGGCCTGGGCAACATGGGTGGCCCAATGGCACTCAACCTGGTCAAGGCAGGCCACACACTGACCGTGTACGACCTGTCCCCGGCCGCACTGAAAACGCTGGGCGACGCCGGCGCCACCGTGGCCCAATCGGCACGCGCCGCCGCCGAAGGGGCGGACATCGTGATTTCCATGCTGCCGGCCAGCCGCCACGTGGAAAGCCTGTACCTCGGCACGGACGGTGTCATCGGCGTGCTGCGTCCCGGCGCCCTGGTGATCGATTGCAGCACCATCGCCGCGCAATCGGCCATCGCGGTGGCTGGGGCGGCCCAGGTGGCGGGATTGGACATGATCGATGCGCCGGTATCGGGCGGCACCGGCGGCGCGCAGGCCGGCACGTTGACCTTCATGGTCGGCGGCCCGGCCGACGTGCTGGAACGGGCGCGCGGCGTGCTGCTGGCCATGGGCCGCAATATCTTCCATGCGGGCGGTCATGGCGCGGGCCAGACCGCCAAGGTGTGCAACAACATGCTGCTGGGGATCCTGATGGCCGGCACCGCCGAAGCGTTGGCGCTGGGCATGGCCAACGGCCTCGATCCGCGTGTGCTCTCCGACATCATGGTCAAGAGTTCCGGCCGCAACTGGGTGCTGGAGCTGTACAACCCGGTGCCTGGCGTGATGGACAACGTGCCGGCTTCGCGCGGCTACAGCGGCGGCTTCGGCGTGGACCTGATGCTGAAAGACCTGGGCCTGGCGGCGGAAGCGGCGATGGGCGCGAAGTCGCCGGCGCCGCTGGGGGAACTGGCGCGCAACCTGTATGCGCTGCACAGCACGCGGGGCGCGGGTGCGCTGGACTTTTCCAGCATCATCGGCTTGCTGCAAAAGGCGCCAGCATGAAGGTACTGGTGCCCGTAAAAAGAGTCGTCGACTTCAACGTCAAGGTGCGTGTCAAGGCCGACGGCAGCGGTGTCGACCTCGCCAACGTGAAAATGGCGATGAACCCGTTCGATGAAATCGCGCTGGAAGAAGCGACCCGCCTGAAGGAAGCCGGCAAGGTCACGGAAATCGTCGCGCTGTCGTGCGGCGTGGCGCTGTGCCAGGAAACCCTGCGCACCGGCATGGCGATCGGCGCCGACCGGGGCATCCTGGTGGAAACCAGTGTGGCGCTGGAACCGCTGGCGGTGGCCAAGCTGCTGAAAGCCGTGGCGGACCGGGAGCAGCCGCAATTGATCATCCTGGGCAAGCAGGCGATCGACGACGACGCCAACCAGACCGGCCAGATGCTGGCCAGCCTGCTGGGCTGGCCGCAAGCCACGTTTGCATCGAAGGTGGTGCTGGACGAGGGTACTGCCGTGGTCACGCGGGAAATCGATGGCGGGCTGGAAACCCTGTCGCTGTCGCTGCCGGCCGTCATCACCACCGATTTGCGCCTGAACGAGCCGCGCTATGTGACCTTGCCGAACATTATGAAGGCCAAGAAAAAGCCGCTGGACACGGTGACGCCGGAAGCGCTCGGTGTCGATGTCACGCCGCGCCTGAAAACGCTGAAAGTCGCGGAGCCCGCGAAGCGCTCAAGCGGCATCAAGGTGCCGGATGTGGCGACCTTGCTGGCCAAACTGCGCACTGAAGCCAAAGTCATTTGAAGGAGTCAACATGGTTGCATTAGTCATTGCGGAACACGACAACACCAGCCTGAAATCGAGCACCCTGCACGTGGCCACGGCGGCGGCGCAGTGCGGCGGCGCGGTCCACGTGCTGGTGGCGGGTGCTGCTGTATCGGGCGTTGCGGCGCAGGCCGCGCGGATCCCGGGTGTGGCGAAGGTATTGCTGGCCGACGCGCCGCACTTTGCGGACGGCCTGGCGGAAAACGTGGCGGAACAGGTGCTGGCGCTGGCCACCGCTCACACCTACACCCACATCCTGGCCCCGGCCACCGCGTATGGCAAAAACATCTTGCCGCGCGTGGCGGCGCGGCTGGATGTGGCGCAAATTTCAGAAATCACGAAAGTGCTGGACGGCGCGACGTTCGAGCGGCCGGTTTATGCGGGCAACGCGATCGCCACCGTGCAGTCGGCCGACCCGGTCAAGGTCATCACCGTGCGCACCACGGGGTTTGACGCGGCGCCGGCCGATGGCGGCAGCGCGGCGGTCGAACCGGTGGCCGTGGTGAAGGGCCTGGGTTTGTCCGCCTTTGTCCGCCGCGAACTGGCGAAGTCGGACCGGCCGGAATTGACGGCGGCGAAAGTCATCGTGTCCGGCGGACGCGGCATGGGTTCCGGCGAAGCGTTCGGCTTGCTGGAACCGCTGGCCGACAAGCTGGGCGCGGCGCTGGGCGCATCGCGTGCGGCGGTGGATGCCGGCTATGTGCCGAATGACTGGCAAGTGGGGCAGACCGGCAAGATCGTCGCGCCGCAGTTGTATATCGCGGTGGGGATTTCCGGCGCGATCCAGCATTTGGCGGGCATGAAGGATTCGAAAACCATTGTCGCCATCAACAAGGACCCGGACGCGCCGATCTTCGCGGTGGCTGATTATGGCATTGTCGGGGATTTGTTTGAGGTGGTGCCTGAGCTGGCCGCAGGTTTGCAGGACGCGCTGCCCCGCGCGTAGCCGCCCTGGCCGCGCGCCGCGTCACAGGATGATAGCGCTCCGCGCCGGCGCAGCGTCGGCCGGCGGCGCTTCCTCCCCCAGCAGTTCGCGCAGATCGCCTTCGATCTGACGGCACATGTGTGTGATCGGCACGTCGTTGGCGCCGCCCTCGAAGGGATTCTCGGTGCTTTCGCCCACCTGGTCGAGCGAAACGTACATCCACGCCACCAATACACTGAACGGAATTGCCAGCCAGGCCATGTGGCCGGCCAGCGCGCCGCCCACCACATCGTTGAGTTTGTCGAATTCCCTGACCACCCCCAGCGGCAGCAGGGTGGCGAAGATCCACACGAAGATGGTGTGGATGATGGCGTACTGGCGAGGGTAGGGGAAGTTTTTGATGCGCTCCGCGCGGCTGTGCAGGTCGATCATGTCCTTCAGCGTCTTCTGCATCTCGGTGTGATGCAGCACCGGGATCGCCTGGCTGGCAAACAGCTCCTTGATGGCGCGGCTCTGCATGCCGATCAGCGTCAGCGCGGGCTGGCGGGAGTGCGCCAGCCTCGCCGCGTCTTCGGCAGGCAGGTAGCCGCCCAGCACCGATTCCAGAGGCACGTCGTGCTCGGGAACCGTATAGCAGTTGGTGCGGTATTCGAAGTTGTAGCGATTGGCCGCCGTTTCCCACACGCGGGCGGTGCGCAGCTGGTAGCGCAGGCATGCCAGCCACGCCAGATGCTGCTGCACCAGCTCCCGCGCCGCCTGCGGCATGCCGGTGAAATCGCGGCAAATCACGCCCCAGTAGCGGCTGATGCCGGCGATGCTGCTCCACACCTGCTGCGCTTCCAGTGTCCGGTTGTAGGTCTGGACGTTCTTGAAGCCCACAATGAACGAGGCCGCCGTGCCCAGCAGCGCCGCCACCGCCCACGGCATGGCCAGCCAGCGCCATTCCAGCAACTCGTAGGCCGCCACCTGGGCGGTGGACAGCGCCAGCAGGATATAGGCCTTGCGCCGCGTCCAGCGCAGGAATTCGGCCAGGCTATAGGATCGTCCGATGTGCATGATGTGCTCCGTGGGCGTGGGATGAATACAGTATCGCACGCGGGGGGCGCCTTGAATCAGCTCGGCGGGCTTTCCGTTCGCATTGCTTCGGGTGGCGCACGATACCGTTCCACCAAGGCCATGATGGCCTTGGATTGATAGCTGTCCGCAAGGCGCCGAAGGCGTGACGCGAAGGGACGGTAGCGCTGGTCCAGCTGTTCCAGGTAATCGGCGCGCGCCCTGATCATCGCCATGTTGCCCAGCCTGGCCAGCCCGTACAGCGTTTCGATTTCGTCCGGTGGAGGGGCGGTGAAATCCCCGGTGTCGGCCGCTTTCTCCAGTCCTGCCTCGTCGTGAATCCAGGCCAGGGACAGCAAATTGCCGATGGTTTCCAGCAGCAGGTCATGTTCGATGGGTTTGGGAATGAAGGCGCTGGCGCCGGCTTCCATGTTTTTCGCCTCATCGTCGCGGCTCGCACTGGCCGTAACGATGATGATGGGAATGCCGGCGAACTCCGGCATGCGGCGTATCCTGCGCGTCGCTTCCCGGCCATCCATGACCGGCATCATGACATCCATCACGATGAGATCAGGGAGGACGGCATCGAGCATTTCCAGGCATTCCGCGCCATTGGCCGCATCGACGGCGTCGAAACCGAGCGGTTGCAAGACTTCGAGCAGCATGGCGCGATTGTGCGGCACGTCATCCACGACCAGTATTTTTTTGCGCGGGCCCGCATAACCGACTATCCGCGCCGGTGCCGGCAGTGCGGTCAACAGGGGAGTGGCAAGTGGCAGGTCCAGCTCAAACCAGAACAGGCTGCCCTTGCCCAATTCGCTGCATACCTGGATAGTCCCGCCCATCAGCCGAATCAGTTGCTGGCTGATGGCCAGGCCAAGGCCCGTGCCCGCTTCGCGCCGCCGTATATCGCCGACCTGTTCAAACGGTTGGAAGATGCGTGTGAGCTGTTCATCGCTCATGCCGATACCGTTGTCCTTCACTTCGAAGCGCAGCCGGACCGTGGCTTGGTCGTTCCCTGCGGCCCCTGCGGCCACAATGCGCTGTACGCCCAGGACGACTTCGCCCTGGTCGGTGAACTTCACCGCATTGCCCAAAAGGTTGAGTAGCACCTGGCGCAAGCGCTTGGCGTCCACGTTGACCGCCGCGGGCAGGTCCGGCGCGGCCTGGAACTCGAACGACAGGTCTTTCTCGTCCGCCTTGACGCGGATGATGGCGTCAACCATGCGAAGAAGGTCGGCAAGATCGACATCGGTGGGATCCAGGTGCAACTTGCCGGCTTCAACGCGCGCCAGGTCGAGGATATCGTTGATGAGCGTGAGCAGGTGGTGACCGCTTTCATGGATCGTCGCCAGGCCTGCGGTCTGCCGCGTCGACAAGTGCGGATCCCGCTGCAGGATTTGTGCATAGCCGAGGATGGCGTTCAGCGGTGTGCGCAATTCATGGCTCATCTGCGCCAGGAATTCGCTGCGCTGGCGCGCCAGCCGCACCGCTTCGGCCAGCGCCGTTTCGCGTGCATCTTCGGCCGCCTTGCGCTCGCTGATGTTGCGCGACACGCCCACCATCCCCAGCAGTGTGCCGTCGTCGTCCAGCACCGGGGCCCGGTAGGTTTCCATCCAGACCAGACCGTCCGCGCTGGCGATGGCCTGTTCCACGGTGACGCGTTGGCGCGTCGTGATTACTTCGGTGTCGCTGGCGTGAGAGGGCATGGCCAGTTCGGGTGGCCACAATTCCCGGTCCGACTTGCCCACCATCTCGTCGACGCTGCTCCCGCAGGCCGCGGCTTTGGCCTGGTTGACCGCCAGATAGCGGTAGCCTGTATCCTTGAGCCAGACCCACAGCGGCAACGTGTCGATCAGTGTGCGCAGATAACGGGTTTGCTGGCGCAGTTCGGCGGTGCGGCTTTGCATGGTGACCAAGCCAAGAATGCCGAATCCGATCCACACGGACACCAGATACATCAGAAGTTTTGCCTGCGATATCCATTTTCCCCGGAATTGAATCGACTGCAGCTCGATGGTGATCGGTTGACCAGTCGGGTAGCTTGCCGTTGACAGTTCCACGGCCGTCACGTTGTCAAACCGGGCGTAGCTCTTGGACAGCGGCACCTTGTGTGTGCCGCGCCACCAGTCCGCCGTGCGCAGGACATTGAAGGGAATCGTGACGGTGGGCTGGCCGGCGGGTTCAATTTCAGCTTCGTTATACCGCTGCGAGTTCCATTCTCCAACCGTGGAAAACTCCGGTTCGAAATTCATCAGATGGAGCCGGATATATTGCGGGGACGATGCTGAATAGCGCAAGTTGAGCGCAATCGTGTCGAACTGGGAAAGGTTCACCCCTTTATCGGCGGCGCCGATCAGGAATTGCAGCTTGCAAAAAGGATAAGCAGCGGCCCGCCCCAGCGCGCAGCGCATGATGAAGGCATCGTCGCTGCGAACCAGCGACGAGACCGAGTTACCCTGATCGCGCTGACTGTCATCGGTCACCCTGGCGCCGTGCGGCTGGAGAGGGGATATCTCAATGACCCGGGTCATGCCGAAATGCTGCCAGATCAATAGTGCGGGCGTGAGCAACAACAGACAAGTTATTAAATAATAACTTGTCCTCATCGTGCGGGAGGCTGGCAGATTCATGTTCGGCATTCCGCGAGAGGCCTGCTAAGGATGCGACTCCCCCTGGCCACGCACCGTATCGTCAGGACTGGCCTGCCCCAAAGAAGTGATCGTGAATCGCCTGCAGCGCCAGCTTGCGGTCATTGCGGTCCACCAGCATGTAAGCCGCCACTTCGCTGGCCCCTGCCGCCGCCAGGGTCACGCGCACGCCGCCCGCCAGCGCGGCGGACAAGGCCCGGCTGGCGATCGCGCTGCCGACATTCGACGCATCGAGCACGCCATCGCCGACCACGGCGACGATCGCCACCGCATCGTTGCGGGACACTTCCACCACGCCGGGGATATGGTGTTCCGCCAGCGCCGCATAGGCCGCATCGAGGTGATCGCGCGCCAGCAGGACATTAATGGCGGTTTGCGCCGTCAGCACGCTCTTGATATTGATGCCGTTGCGGTCCAGGGTGGACGTGACTTCCGCCAGGATGCCGGGCTTGAAGCCGACGCCGGGACCGTGCAGTTTCAGGATCGCCACGTCGTCGCTGGACGACACGCTTTTCACCACGTCATGCGTGACGGTGCGCTCGGCATCGATGACGGTAAACGGATGCAGGCCCAGTTCCGGCTTGGTGATGTTCAAAATGCGGATCGGGATGCCCTGGTCGAAAATCGGTTCTACCGTGCGCGGATGCAGGATCTTCGCGCCGAAGTAGGACAATTCCGCCGCTTCCAGGTAGTGCAGCCGCGCGATCGAATGCGGTTTGCCAACGGCGCCCGGATCGGCGCTGAGGAAGCCATCGACATCCTTCCACACGTCCAGCGATTCGGCGCCGATGCAGCGCGCAATCGAGGCGGCGGAATAGTCGGAACCGCCCCGGCCGAACAGGGTCGGCTTGCCTTCGCGGCTGACGCCATAAAAGCCTGGCACCACCACCACGCCGTCGCCGGACAAGGCTTGCGACACCGGTCCGGTGCTGGCGTCGAAGTCGCAGGCGGCGTTGCCGAAGACGCCATCGGACACCAGCCCGATATCTTCCGGCAGCGCTTCGCGCGCATTGATGCCACGGCTTTGCAGCACATCGGCCAGCAGCAGGCTCGACAGGCGTTCACCATAACTGAGGATGGCGTCGTTGACGAAGTCCGGCACGTCGCCTATGTAATGGATGCCGGTCAGGTAGCGCGTCAGCTGGTCCAGCCGCGCATTCAACGCCGCCTCGGTTTTCGCGCGCTGCGCCGGATCCTTGATGTTGGCTTCGAGGATTTCTTTTTTCAGCGCACGCAGCGCCAGCGTGTAATCCTGGCTTTCTTCCAGCGCCGAGATGGTGCCGGCGCCCTTGCGGGCGGCCTGCACGCAATCGATCAGCGCATTGGTGATGCCGTAGAAGGCTGACACCACCAGCACCAGCGGGCGGTTATAGGTTTGCACCACATCGGCCACGCGGTCGATGTCTTCCGGCCGCCGCAGGTTGGAGCCTCCGAATTTCACGACGATTTTTTTCATTTTCATATTCCCGCTGGGCAAAAGTGCAGTATAGCGGGATTCCCGGTGCAATCGATGTCGCGATATGTCGCGATATGTCGCCATACACGGTTTTACTGCGAGTTTTACGTCGCGATAGTAGAATTGCGACACCGATGTCGCGATACTGCCCTGAAGAGACGATGAACACACCATCCTTACCCGCATATTTGAAAGCGGTCCTTGACGTTGTCGGGACATTTTCCGATGGTGTAACGCTGGAAGAAATCGAAGCGGCCTTGCCTGCACCGCCGACGCGGCGCACGCTGCAACGCTGGCTGGCAAATCTCATCGAGCGACAGTTGTTGCTGCGGAATGGCTCCGCGCGCGCAATCCGTTACCATCATTACGGTCCGATCTCTTCCGAAGCGGTGCGCCACCCGGATGATGTCATGGAAGCATCGTCTTCGATTCCTTTGTCCGATGCGGCACGGGAAGTGGGGGCGTACGTCACACAACCGCTGACGAAGCGTGAGCCTGTTGGCTATAACCGCCAGTTCCTCGATGCGTATCGGCCGAACGAAACGTTTTACCTGTCTGACGAGATGCGGGCAGCCTTGCTGAAGCAAGGGCAGTCGGTCGCGTCCGACGAACCTGCCGGAACGTATGCGCGGCAAATTGCCAATCGTCTGTTGATTGACCTGTCCTGGAATTCCAGCAGGCTTGAAGGAAACACGTATTCGTTGCTGGAAACTGAGCGTTTGCTGTCCGCCGGCGTGGCCATCGATGGCAAGGATGCGCAAGAAACCCAGATGATTCTCAATCACAAAGGCGCCATTGAATTCCTGATCGAGTCGGCGGGGGAAATCGGTTTTAACCGCTATACGGTCATGAACCTTCATGCCTTACTGTCCGATAATTTGCTGCAAGACCCGACGGCCGGTGGCCGAATCCGCGCGATACCTGTTGGTATTGGGCGCACGGTGTTTGTCCCGCTGGCAGGACCACAATTGATCGAGGAGTGTTTTGCACAGGTACTCGATACGGCTGCGGCCATTCGCGATCCATTTGAGCAGGCTTTCTTTGCCATGGTGCACCTGCCTTACTTGCAGCCCTTCGAAGACGTCAATAAGCGGCTCTCGCGACTGGTGGCGAATATCCCTTTTATTCAACGGAACCTTTGTCCGCTCTCGTTTGTCGACGTGGAGCAAGCGCTGTATATCAGCGCGGTCCTTGGCGTTTATGAATTGAATCGGGTGGAATTGCTGCGTGACGTGTTTGTCTGGGCCTACAAGCGTTCGTGTGCCCGCTACTCTGCTGTGCGCCAGTCATTAGGAGAGCCAGACCCGTTCCGTTTGCGGCATCGCCAGTTGATTATGGATACGGTGGCGCACGTGGTGCGTCTGCGGCTTGGTAAAAGCGAGGCGGTACGGTTTGTTCGCGAGCAGGCGGAACATGCCTTGGGCAGCGAGGAGCGGCAGAGGTTCGTCGAGGTTGTGGAGACGCAATTGATGGCGCTGCACGAGGGAAGCATTGCCCGCTACCGCTTGCGGCCCAGCGAATATCACGCCTGGGCCGCCGGCTGGTAAGGAAGGGCTACTTCCCAAACTCATACCGCAACCCCAACCGCACCATGCGCGGCGCGCCGGGGGCGTAAAACGTGGACGACATCAACGTCGCATTGTCGCCCTGCGCCGCATAGGGACGGGCAATGAAGTTGCCGTTGGCCGTGAACGCGGTGGCGCCCAGTTGCGCGGCGGTGGCGTAACGCTTGCCGAACAGGTTGCCGATGTGGGCAAACACGGTCAGGCGCGGTGTGGCGCGGTAGCGGGTATCTAAGTCGAACACCGCGTACCCGGACGACTTGCCGGGTCCCAGGAAGTATTTGCCATCGGCCTGGTGCCGCCCGTTTTCATTGCCGCGCGCGGTGGCGCCGGACACCGCCTGCAAGCCCAGGCCCACTTTCCACGCCGGCGTCACTTGCCAGTCCAGGTTCGCCTTCAGGATATGGGCCGGGACCAGCGGCAGCCGGTCGCCGGGATGGATCGCGATGTTGCCATCGGCATCCTTGCTGCTGTTGGCGGCGCCGTTCACCAGTTCGGCGCTGCGGAAGGTGGCATCGAGCCACGTGTAGCTGGCCGAATACGTCACGGCGCCGAGGGCGCCATCGATGCCCAGTTCCAGCCCCTGGCGGCGGGTCTTGCCGAAGTTGCGGAAGTAGCCGAAGCCGGCGGCGTCGTCGGCCACGAACAGGATGTCGCCGGTATTGGCGGCGCGGAACAAGCCTGCGTGCCATTGCAGGCCGGCGCCGGAGTTGCCTGCGCCGCCGCGCATGCCGGCTTCCCAGGTCCGGGTCACCACTTGCCGCAGCGGCGGATCGCCCGCCATCGCGTTGGGCAGCTTGCACGGGTTGGCCGGGTCGGCGCAGCCCAGTTCCACCGCGGTCGGGGTGCGGCTGCCTTCACTGTAGCCGCCATAGACGGTGGCCTGCGGCGACCAGTCCCAGGTGGCGCCCAGCGCCGGATTGAGGCGGCGGAAGTGGTGGTCGCCATCGAGCGAACCGCCGCCGCCGCCCGGCGTGATGCGGTCGCGGTTATGCACGGTGGTGCGGTTGTAGCGGCCGGACAGGGTCACGTGCAAGCGGTCGGTGATGCCGACGGTATCGGTTGCATACAAGCTCCAGGTCCGTGTCCGTCCCTGCAGGTCGACGCGCATGTCGATGGGATGGCCATCGTCATCGGTTTGCGTGCCATCGGCATAAAAATCCACCGGCTCGATGCCTCGGCCGGGATTGACGTAGCCGAATTGCGCGGTTTGCCGGAAATCCGCACGGCTGGCGTCATGGGCCGCGCCGATGGCGACACGGTGCCGCAGCGCGCCAGTTTTGCCCTGAGCGGCAAGTTGTCCGCTGAAACCCCATTGCTGTTGCTTGGTGGCGGTACGGTTGATCAGGCCATTGCATTTTTCCGCCGGTTCATCCCGCAGCAAGACATTGGCGATGCAGCGCCAGTGAGGGAAGGGCGTGTTGGCCGCATTGGCGCCGCTGGCGGGAAAACCCGTGTAGCCGGCGGCCGCCAGCGCGTTGCGTTCGGCCACGCCGGGCTGGTACAGCGACTGGTCCAGCGCATCGTCATTGATGTCGCCGTTGTAAGTCGTGGTGCGGATCTTTCGGTGATACGCGTTGCCGGACAGTTGCAGCGCGCTCGATAAGCGATGGCTGCCGCTCAGCGTGAGCAGCATGGCGCGGTTGCTGGTCTCATCGGGTTTGGTGTACACGCCGCGGTAGTCTTGCAGCAGCAGGCGCTGTTCCTGCAAGCCGTTGCCGGTCAGGCGGGAATTGGCCAGCGCGGCGGAAATGGCCACCTCGGTCCCGACATCGGCCCAGCCCAGTTTGCCGAACAGCTGGCCGACGCGCGAGGGAGAATCGTCGCGCCAGCCGCGTTCCTTGAAGCCATTGCCCGTGACAAACCAGTGCAGACCCCCGCCATCGTGGCCGCCATGTTCGAATTCCACGGTGCGGCGGCCATGGCGCCCGGTTTGCGCCTGCAGCGATGTCCCCGCGTGGTCGCGGCCATCCTTGGTGTGCATGGCCAGTGCGCCGCCCAGCGTATTCAAGCCAAACAGGGGATTGGAACCCGGCATCAGGCTGGCGCCGGCCATCGCGGCGCGCGGGATCAGGTCCCAGCTGACCACGTCGCCAAACGGCTGGTTCAGGCGCACGCCGTCGACATAGACCGACAAGCCTTGCGCCGTGCCCAGTAACGGCGACGCGGTGAAGCCACGGTAGCCGACGTCGGCCTGGAATGGGTTGCCCTGGATATCGTTGATGACGATGCCGCCCAGGCGGCGGTTCAGCAAGTCCGGCACGCTGGCGTACGCAGGATCGTCGAGCAGGGGCGCGCCCAGCGATTGCAACTGGGCCGGGACTTGCCGGTACGGCAGCGCGGCGCCGGGCAACGGCGTGGCGCTGATGACCACCACGGCGGCGGGGGCCACGGCAGCCGCGCCGGCCGCACCCGTCATACCAGCCACACTGGCGCCACCGGCCGCGCCAGCGGTACTTGCCGCCTCGGCGGCATCCGGCGCGGCAACCGCCGCCGGAGCCGCTGTCGCCGTGCATTGCCAGCAGACGGCCAGCATGGCGGCGATCACGGTCAATCGGCATTGCCGTCCCGGCGCGGCGCCCGGTGGTGGGTTCAGCTGGTTCATGCTTTTGTCTCCCGATGTTGACACCGCTGTGGCGGCGTTGGTTTATGGCGCCGATTATTCCGGCACAGGCATGACGGCCGCTAGGGAAAAATTCCCGCTGTCGTTTCCGCTGATGCGCTGGCACGGGAGTTGCACTCATCCGTGACAAACAATCGGAGGAAACCATGGACTTGCGCCGCCGCCTGACCGCGACACTGGGCTTGATGCTGGCTTGCCTGATGGCTGTTGCCACGGTGATCCAGTTTTATTCACTGCGTTCCGATATCGATGCGGAAATCAGTGCGTCGGCGCGGATGGTCAACCTGCTGCTGGCGGCGGAAAGCGGCGGCAGCGCCATGGCGGCGCAGTTGCCGGAAACTGGCATCCGCCACTTGCGCATCCGCGCCGCCGGGCAGCCTGCGGCGCCGGTGGCTATGCAGTCCGTCACCCACCCTCTGCTGACCTGGCTGGGCATGGCGCCGCCGGTGCAGGGCGAACGGGAAATCCATCTCGGCGGCCAGACCCTGTACATTTCCTCCAACCCCGGCTCGGAAATCAGTGAGCGCTGGCGTGACACTGTGCGAATTTGGCACACCCTGTTGTTCTTTTCCGGCACAACCTTGCTGGCGGTGTGGTGGGCGGCGGACCGCGCATTGCGGCCGGTGCGGGCGCTGGAAGAGGGCTTGCAGCGGCTGGCGCGGGGTGAAACCGACCCGGACCTGCCGCCATTCGCGCTGCGCGAATTCCGCCAGGTGGCTTGCGCCATCGAGCAACTGGCCGGCGCCCTGGCTGAATCGCGCGCCGCGCAGCAGGTGCTGGCCCGGGATCTGATCTCGGTGCAGGAAAATGAACGCAAGGCGCTGGCGCGTGAACTGCACGATGACATGGGCCAGACCCTGACCGCGCTCAACGCCACGGCGGCGCACCTGGCGCGCAACGCGGCAAAGCTGGCGCCGGGTGACGTGGCGGAATGCGCCAACGAGATGCGCCACGATATCCGCGCCAGCGGCGAACAATTGCGCGCCATGCTGGCATCGCTGCGCCCGCACGGCTTGCATGCCAGTGGCGTCATGCGGGCACTGGGCGACCTGGTGGAAAGCTGGCAGGGACGCGGCACCGGCATTGCCTTTTCCATGGCGGCGCCGGACACGGTGCCCGAGGTGGCGGACATTACGGCGCTGACCTTGTACCGCGTGGTGCAGGAAGCCGTGACGAATGTGGTGCGCCATAGCCACGCCAGCCATTGCGCCATCACGCTGACGTGCATGCCGGGGCAATTGCGGGTGGAGGTGGCGGACAATGGCATTGGTCTACAGGCGACAGGCATGGTTACGGCCTGGCGCGGCGGCTTGCTCGGCATGCGCGAGCGGGTGGAAATGGCCGGCGGCGCGTTGTCGCTGCTGCCGAATGGCGACGGCGGATTGCAGCTGGCGGCGCGGCTGCCGGTTCAATGTACAGGCGCCGGCGGCGAACAAGCCCTGCCGGCCGAAGGAGCACTGGCATGATACGAATGATCCTGGTCGACGACCACGCGGTGGTCCGCAACGGCTATCGCCGCCTGCTGTCGGCGGAACCGGATTTCCAGGTGGTGGGGGAGGCCGCCAGCGCCGGCGAGGCCAATGCAGTGGTGCAGCAGGCGCAGCCCGACGTGGCGCTGGTGGACTTGAGCCTGAAAGGCAGCAGCGGCCTGGAAGCCATCGCCGGCATGCTGGCGCGCCAGCCCGGCTTGCGCATCCTGGTGCTGTCGATGTACAGCAGCCATGGCCACGTCAGCCAGGCGTTGAGGGCCGGGGCGCACGGCTATCTGACCAAACACAGCGAACCGGAAGACGTGATCGACGGCATCCGCCAGGTGATGCGGGGCCGGCGGGCTTTTTCCGCCGACGTGCGCAGTGCGGCGCTGGCCGATGAATCGGGTGGCGATGCGTTGCGGCACCTGACTCCGAGGGAATTCGAAGTACTGCGCCAACTGGTGCACGGGGAATCCGCGCACAGCATCGCGTCGGCCATGCATTTGAGCCCGAAGACCGTGCTTAATTACCTGACCCTGATCCGGCAAAAGCTGGCGGTCGATAACGATTTCAAGTTGATGCACCTGGCGGCGCAAACGGGGATGGTGGAATTCGGCGGGGCCACGGTGGCGTGAGCGCCGGCTTGGCATGCGGACACATTTGCTTGCATCTTTTTCATTGCCAGGAGGTTGTGAAAAAAACCACCATGCGTACAATCGAAAATTCCTGAATGCAACGAGATCCCCATGAAACAATTGACCGTGTTATTTGCCTTGTTGCTCGCGGGCGTGGCCCACGCCGACAGCAACAGCCTGTGCAAACCCGTGTGTGAAACCGAGAAGCGCGAATGCCGCAGCCATGCGGCATCGGTGGCGGAAGACGACAAGCTGCCGTTGTTATCGATGGAAGACAGGAACCCGAATGCGCGGGTCGCGCGGGGGCTGGCGGACAAGCCGAGCGATGCCCAGGCGCGGCAGGGTTATGAAAGCCGCCGCTTGCGCGAGCAGCGCACGTGCGATACGCAATACCTGCGCTGCGTGCAGGCTTGCGCAAAACAGGCGGCCCCAAAGCAGGAAACGCCTAAGCAGGAAACGCCTAAGCAGCCGGCGCCGGGGGCGGATGCGCCCAGGCAGAATTAAGCGGGGCAGGAACCGGCCAGTGCGGGGCAACCGTCATATGCCCTGATGGCCATTGCGGGATCAAGGCGGCAGCGTTGCATCGCCCTGCAAGGCAAACGGCACGCCGCGCGCCCAGCGGTTGGCGGACAAGGAAAACGTTTGTGCCCGCACCTGGTGGTACCAGCCGGCCGGCACATACAGCATGTCGCCCGGCTGCACGATGCATTCGATGATCGTGGCCTGGCGCGCCAGCGGGAACTGCTCGTAGTCCGGCGCTTCCGGATCGAACGGTGAACCGAACAGCATGGCGTTGGCTTCGCGCGGGTAGAGGAAGGCGTCGTGATGGGGCGGCGCCAGGAAAATGCGTTTGGTGCCCCAGATCTGCGCAAAGATATTGTCGTCGTAATCGCAGTGCAGCGGCGTCACGGTTTTCGCCGGACCGATCCAGAAACGCGCCGGCCCCATCTTGCCGAAGTAGGTCGGCCAGTGGCACAGGTGGTTCAATTCCCGCAATTCCAGGTTGCCGACATAGGGCGGCAAGTCCGATGCCTCCGCCGACGACAGGTCCAGGTAATCGAGCATCGACATGTCGTGCATGGCGCGGTCCGGCGCGAAGGCCGTGTTGACGTAATCGCCGACCCGCGCACGCACGTGCAAATGGCCATATTGTTCGCGCAGCTGTTGCGGCGTGAGTCCGCACAGCGGCCAGCGGTCGACGATGCCTTCGATCAGGAATGGCAAGCCTTCGCCGGCCCGTGCCCGGAATACGGCCGCGCCAGGCTTCTTCAGGCGAGGAACCGACGTGATGGCCGGGGCCACCCGGCTGGCCTGCTTGATGGCGTCGCGCATCTGCTGGATCGAGGCGACGCCGCGGATTTGCGCGGCTTTGTGTTCCCGGGCCGCGCGCACGGCGGCGGAGTTTTCCGGCAACGGCGGCAGGGTGGGGCGCGGGTCCGTCATGTGCCGCTCTCTACAAACGCGCGCGCCTGTTCGAACGATTGCACCACCAGGTCGACCGATTTCTCCACTTCCGGCTGGCGCGCGATCTTGCCGTCGAGCTGCAGTTTCAATACCACGATGCACGCGTGCGGCATGGCCGTGCGCAGGTCCGCCACGGCATCGAGCCACGCTGCCACGCTGGTCTCTTCCGGATAGGGCAGGATCACGGTCGAAACCAGCTGTGCCTTGTCTTCGCCGGGATTGTCTTCCGGGCGGTTCAGCACCACGCTGCGCGCATCGGCGCCGCCTTCGGCCAGCGCGCGCACCAGCAGCTCCGACAGGAAGTCTTCGCGGTCGGAACCCAGTCCCGCGCACAAGGTCACCGAGCGGGCCGGGACGTCGAGCGAGCCTTGCCACTGGCCGGTGCGGGCCTGGCGCAGCTTGCGCAAGTGCGAACCGATATTCTTGTCCATCAGCGGCACGCGCTTGCGCTTGCAGGGCCCGTCGGCGGAGGGCGCGGAGATTTCTTCCGTGACTTCGACAATAGTCTTGCGCAACTGGTCCAGCTGGCCGTCGCCGACCTTGCCGCTTTCGATTTCCGGCACCGCCATCGCCATGCCGGGAATTAAGACCTTGTCGCAATAGGCCGCCAGGCTGCCCCGTTTCAGGCGGGCCTGGCCATCGCGCACGATGGCGGCGATATCGCCGGCCAGCGCGCGCTGGTAAAAGCGCTGAGCCGCGCCCACGCTGGGCGCCGCGCCCAGCAACGTCGTCAGCGGCGACAGCGCCTGCACGTGGCGGCCCGCCACCACCAGGCACAAGGTCAATGGCGTGGACAGGATCAGGCCGACCGGACCCCACAAGGTGCCCCACACCAGCGCCGCGACAATCACCGCCAGCGGCGACAGTCCGGAGGAATGGCCGTACACGCGCGGCTCGACCAGGTAAGCCACGCCTACTTCCAGCACCAGGAACAGCGCCATGCAGGTCAGCGCCAGGGTCCAGCCGGGATCGACGGCGGCCGCGAACATGGCGATCAGGGAACCGGCAATCAGCATGCCGAGGTAAGGTACGAAGCGCAGCACGCCGGACAACATGCCCCACAGGAAGGCGTGCGGCAGCCCCAGTAGCCAGAGCGTGACGGCGATCGACAGCCCGAAGGCGGCGTTGACGACGATTTGCGCAAAGAAGAAGCGGGAAATGCCCTGCGCCGCGTCGGCCAGGGTTTGCATGGTGCGGCTGATGGCGGTGTCGCCCGCCAGCCGTATCAGGCGGTCTTGCAGCGATTCATGCTCCAGCGAGATAAAGATGAACAGCACCAGCACGATGCCGGCCTTGCCGAGCGGGCCTGAAATCTGCGACAGCAGCCTGCCGGCGGTGTCTTGCACGCTGGGGCGGGGCTGGGCGCCCGTCACGCCGGGCTGCGCCGGCGCCGTGGCGCGGACGCCGCCAGCGGCTGCCGGCGCGGCATACAGCGCGCCCGGCACGTCCACGACTTGCAGCCGCGCTTCCAGGGTGGCCAGCGGACGTTCCGCCAGGCGCTGCAATTGCCGGGTCTTGGCCCGCAATTCCTTGCGGTAGCTGGGTAAATCATCGGTCAGGCTGGCAAATTGGCCGACCATCACGGCTCCCAGCCCGGCCAGCACCAGCGCCGCCATGATGACGGTGACCAGGGTGGCGGGCGCGCGGCTCAGGCCCAGGCGCGTAAAGCGGCGCGTCAGCGGCGCCACGGCGGCACTGAGGATGGCGGCCAGCGCCAGGGATTGCAGCACGTCGCGGCCAAAATACAGGATGGCCAGCAGGCAGGTGGCGCTGATGATGTAGAGCGGGCGGGTGGGCAGGGTGGACATCGGCGTGACGAATGGTGTGAGCCCGTCATTGTAACTGCGCCACCCGCCGTGGCACAGGGGTGTCAGTTCACGGCGCAGGCCTGCGCATGAGCGATAAACGCATCCGGCGGCAAGGGCTTGGCAAAATGGTAACCTTGCGCGATCTGGCATCCCCAACTGCGGATCAGGTCCAGCGACTGCCCGGTTTCCACGCCCTCGGCCACCACGTCATAACCCAGTTCCCGCGCCAGCGCGATCAGCGAGCGCACAATGCGCTGGTCGCGTTCGCTGGTGTGCACGTTGCGGATCAGCGACTGGTCCACCTTGATGACGGTGGCGGGAATTTTTTGCAGGTAGGCGAAATTGCTGTAACCGGTGCCGAAATCGTCCAGCGCCAGGCTCATGCCCATGGCGCGGATGGTATTGAGCGTTTGCAGGATGCCGGGGCTTTCCATCCAGATGCCTTCCGTGCATTCCACTTCCACGTAACGGGGATCGAGGCCGAATTCTTCGCAGGCGCCGCGCAGGCGGTCGCAAATATCCGGTTCTTCAAAGTTGTAGGCGGACAGGTTGATGGCAATCTTGATGCGGTGGCCGGCGCAGTGCCATGCCGCCGTCTGCCGGATCGCGGTGCGGATCACCCACGCGGTCAAGGGGCCGATCAACGCGGTTTTTTCCACCAGCGGGATGAATTCCGCCGGGGAGACAAAGCCCAGTTCCGGATGCTGCCAGCGCAGCAGCGCTTCGGCCGCCTGGCAGGCGCCGTTATGCGCATCGTGCTTGGGCTGGTACAGCAGGTGGAACGCGTTGTTGGCGATGCTGTGCTGCACGCTGTTCAATAAGCGGAAGGCGCGCTGCTGCCCCTGGTCGGACTGCGTGTCGTAGCTGCGCCAGCGCTGCTGCGCCAGCAAGGCCTGGTTGACGGCGGCCGACGCCTTGCGGGGCGCATCCATCGACGAGCTTGGGCACAATTTAAAGGGTACGATGCCGCCAAAGCTGGCCAGATTCAACGGGACATTCATGTCCATCAGCGGTTCCTGCAATGCGGGTTCCAGGCCGTGGGCAAAGGCAATGAAGCCGTCGGTATCCGCATCGCGCGACAGCACGGCAAAGCGGGCATCGGTGATGTGATACACGGTGCCTTTATTGCGGAACAGGGCGGCGAGCTTGCGCGCCACGCCACGGATCAAGTCATCGTAGACCGTGATCCCCAGCACGCTGGCGATTTCAAACGCTTTCGACGCGTCGGGCATGTCGACATACAGCAGCACGCGCTGTTCGCCCTCGGCGACGGCGCCTTGCTCATTCAAGTCTTCATCGAGCTGGAATTTGTTCGGCATGCCGGTGACGGCGTCGACATGGCCGACGGCGCGGCGCAACTCGATATGCGCGATCACCAGCGCCGCCAGGCCTTGCAGCTGGCCGCGCTGCGCGGCGGTAAAGGGCTGCGGTTGCTGCGCGATCACGCACAGGGCGCCGACCGCATAACCGGCGCTGGTCAGCAGCGGCGCGCCGGCATAAAAACGGATCCGGTCCGGACCGGTGACGGCGGGATTGTTGCGGAAGCGTTCGTCCAGCAAGGTGTCTTCGATGACCAGCACGTCGGCGCCACGGATCGTGTGGTTGCAAAACGATGCTTCGCGCGAGTCGCCTGGCGTGCAAAAGCCGGCGCTGGCCTTGAGCCACTGGCGGTCGCGGTCGATCAGCGAAATATACGCGCCCGGCATGTTGAACATGTCCATCGCCAGCCGCGTGACGCCGTCGAAGTAATCGCTGGTCTGGCTGTCGAGGATGCCGAGTTTTTCCAGCGCGGCGACGCGTTCTTCTTCGCTGTTACGCGGCATCAGTTGCGGGTCCATGGTGTGCGGGCCTTTTGCTCTGTGGAATCGAGCAACTTTACCATACCGGATTTTAGTAAGGAATATCGCGAATTCGCGCTGGTTATGGCGGGGTAGTGGCTTTTAGTGACACTGCGCCGTGAGACCACGATGCCCCTGGGGTCAGGTTTTTAAGATCGAGCGCAGGTATTGCTGGCACTCCAGCGGAACGCGATGAATGTTCGCGTAGTCCAGTGCATCAAGGGGATATTCCCCGTCTTCCTCAGTGACAGCGCGCACGTTGCAGCCGCGTGCCACCAGGAGTTGAAGCAACGCCAGATCGCCACGACTGCATGCCTTGAGGAATGGTGTTTTTTCCATATAGCCGCGCATTTCCATGTCCGCGCCTGCATCAAGCAGCAGGGTGACAATCTCGGTTGCCGCGCAAGGATTGTGGCTGACCACATCGATTGCGCAGAGCAACGGTGTATCGCGGTCTGAATTTTGTACATTGACATCTGCGCCGCTTGAAAGCAGTAATCGAACTGTTTCAGTTTGCAACCTGCGGCAGGCGACAGTGAGCAAATAGTCGCCAAACTCGTCCGGATTGTTGACGTGAAGCGTCGGCAGCATGTGCGCGAGATCGGCCGCTGGCATATCCCATATCAGCGCAGCGTAACAGATGTCGGTGGTCATGTTGATGGCGCCTAAGGAGTGACGACACGGTAACTGTAAAAAAGCAGCCCGGCTTTCACCGGGCTGCCTGTCTCACGCTACAACGCGACGCTTAGATCGTGTTCAGCGCAGCATTGAAGGTCGCGCTAGGACGCATTGCCGCCGAAGTCTTCTCCGGGCTAGGGAAGTAGTAGCCGCCGATGTCGACTTCCTTGCCTTGCACGGCATTGAGTTCTTCGACGATCTTGGCTTCGTTTTCCGTCAGCGACTTGGCCAGCGGTGCGAACTTGGCGGCCAGTTCCGCGTCGTCGGTTTGCGCCGCCAGCGCCTGTGCCCAGTACAGCGACAGGTAGAAGTGGCTGCCACGGTTGTCCAGTTCACCGGTGCGGGTCGATGGCGATTTGCGGTTGTCCAGCAGTTTGCCGGTGGCGTCGTCCAGGGTCTTGGCCAGCACTTTGGCTTTCGCGTTGCCGGTCTTGATGCCCAGGTCTTCCAGCGATGCGCCCAGCGCCAGGAACTCGCCCAGCGAATCCCAGCGCAGGTGGTTTTCTTCCACCAGCTGCTTGACGTGCTTCGGAGCGGAACCGCCCGCGCCGGTTTCGTACATGCCGCCGCCGGCCATCAGTGGCACGATCGACAGCATCTTGGCGGAGGTGCCCAGTTCCAGGATCGGGAACAGGTCGGTCAGGTAGTCGCGCAGGATGTTGCCGGTCACCGAGATGGTGTCCAGGCCACGGAACGCGCGCTCCAGGGTGTAGCGCATGGCGCGGGTCTGCGACATGATCTGGATATCCAGGCCGGACGTGTCGTGGTCTTTCAGGTACGTCTGTACCTTCTTGATCACTTCATTTTCGTGAGGACGGTAGGAATCGAGCCAGAACACGGCAGGCATGCCGGAGTTGCGGGCGCGGGTGACGGCCAGCTTGACCCAGTCGCGGATCGGCGCGTCTTTCACCTGGCACATGCGCCAGATGTCGCCTTCTTCCACGTTTTGCGTCAGCAGCACTTCGCCGGTGGCCAGGTCAACGATGTTGGCCACGCCGGCTTCCGGTACTTCGAAGGTCTTGTCGTGCGAACCGTATTCCTCGGCTTGCTGCGCCATCAGGCCCACGTTCGGCACGGTGCCCATGGTGGTCGGGTCGAAGTTGCCGTGCCATTTGCAGAAGTTGATCATCTCCTGGTAGATGCGGGCAAAGGTCGACTCGGGCATGACAGCCTTGACGTCTTTCGGACGGCCGTCGGCGCCCCACATCTTGCCGCCCAGGCGGATCATGGCCGGCATCGACGCGTCAACGATGATGTCGTTTGGCGAGTGGAAGTTGGTGATGCCCTTGGCCGAGTCCACCATCGCCAGTTCCGGACGGTTGGCGTGGCAGGCGTGCAGGTCCTTCAGGATTTCTTCCTTCTGGGAGGCCGGCAGTTTTTCAATCTTGTCGTACAGGTTGACCATGCCGTTGTTGACGTTCACGCCCAGTTCTTCGAACGTCTTGGCGTGCTTGGCGAAGGCTTCCTTGTAGAAGATGCGGACGCAGTGGCCGAACACGATCGGGTGCGACACCTTCATCATGGTGGCTTTCACGTGCAGCGAGAACATCACGCCGGTCTTGCGCGCGTCTTCCAGCTGGGTTTCATAGAACTCCAGCAGGGCTTTCTTGCTCATGAACATGCTGTCGATGATTTCGCCGGCTTGCAGCGCGACCTTCGGTTTCAGCACGATGGTGTTGCCGGACGCTGTCAGCAATTCCATCTTGACTTCGCGGGCCTTGTCCAGGGTCATGGACTTTTCGCCGTGGTAGAAGTCGCCGTGGTGCATGTGCGACACGTGGGTGCGCGAAGCCTGGCTCCATTCGCCCATCGAGTGCGGGTTTTTCTTTGCGTACTCTTTCACCGCTTTTGGCGCGCGGCGATCCGAGTTGCCTTCACGCAGGACCGGGTTCACGGACGAGCCGATGCACTTGCCATAGCGGGCTTTCAGTGCTTTCTCTTCGTCGGTCTTCGCATCTTCCGGGAAATCCGGCAGATTGTAGCCGCGCGCTTGCAGTTCGCGCACGCAGGCGATCAGCTGCGCCACGGAAGCGGAAATGTTCGGCAGCTTGATGATGTTGGTTTCAGGCTTGAGGGTCAGCTGGCCCAGTTCGGCCAGGTTGTTTGGCACTTTCTGGTCGTCCGTCAGGAACTCGGGGAACTCGGCCAGCACACGTGCTGCCACCGAGATGTCGCTGGTGACGACATCCACGCCGGCCGGCGCGGTGAATTTCTGAACGATAGGCAGCAGCGAGTAGGTCGCCAGCAGCGGCGCCTCATCGGTCAGCGTGTAGATGATTTTGGAATTCTGGGTCATAGGTTTTCCCTCGTGTGCGGTCGAAGCCCGGGTGGTTAACTTTCTCAGCTCTCTTCAGTTTGGACACAGCTTTTTGCTGGAGCAGAGCGATTTTAGCAGATGGAATAACGTTCTACACTATGCAACTTGTATGTCTTATATAAGTTACATGTGTTGCAATAATAAAAATATTGCTTCGTTGGAATGAGTACGGTTGTTTTTTTCCGTTTCGACCAGGGGGCCGCGCGGCGGAGCAGGGGGCGGCAAATCCGGTATCATCCCTTCACCGCAGCCGCCGCAGGCATTGTCGTCCGCACCGCTCCCCAAACACCGCAAGGAACCCCATGCTCCCCACCTCATCCCGCGCCAGGCGCAACCTTGCCCTTGGCATCACCCTGGTGCTGGCGGCCTGCGGCGGAGCGGACCGCGCGCCGCAGCGGCAGGGGCAGGCGGGACCACTGGCGGCGCAAGGTGCGGCGGCGCCTGCCCGGAGCGCGGCCGAATACACCAACCTGGTGCAGATGGTGTATGTCGCTTATTTTGGCCGGCCCGCCGACCCCGGCGGCCTGGCCTACTATGCGGACATGTACGCGGGGCACGGCGCGGCCACCACGCTGGCTGAATTCAACCGAAGCTATGGCCGCGACGACCTGGTGCGGGCCACCATTGACGGCTTCGGCGCCAGCCGGGAATCGGCCGCGTTGTATTCGGGCGACAATGACGCGTTTATTACCGCGATCTACCAAAACCTATTCAACCGGGCGCCGGACACGGCCGGCAAGCAATACTGGGTTGGCCTGCTCGACAGCGGTGCCATGACGCGGGGTAATGCCGCCGTCGCACTGATGGCAGGGGCCATCGGGGCGGACATGCGGTCGGTCGAGAATAAAGCGCTGGTGGCTGCGGCGTATACCGGCATCGCCGGCACGGTGGAACCGGTGGCGGTCTACAACACGAAATTGCCCGCCACCCTGGGGCGCGACACGCTGCGCACGGTGACCGCCGGCACGGACGTCGCCGCCGCGATCCGCGCGCTGGAACAGCGGGTGCTGCAATTGCTGAGCGTCGCGTCCGCTCCCGCTTCGCCGGTGGCGCCGCACGGTGTGACCGCCGTGGCGGGCGATGGCCGGGTGTTCCTGCAATTTACCCATCCATTGTCCAGCGGCGCCTCCGCCATCACCGGCTTTACCGCCGCTTGCAGCGCCAATGGCGTGGTGACCGGCGCAACCTCGGCCACCAGTCCTGTGGTGGTGACAGGCTTGCCAAACGGCGTCGCGCAATCATGCACGGTCGCGGCCATCGGCGGCGGGGGCGAACCGGGCGCCGTGTCGGCGGCGGTTGCCGCGACGCCAAGGACCGATGCCGTGATCTGGCCCGCGCCCGTCAAGCTTGCCGCGACCGGCCTGGCAACCATCGGCGCGGGGCGCGCCCATATCGCGTTCGAAGCACCGGCCGGCGCCGGCGGGGCCCGCCCCACCGACCATATTGCCACCTGCAGAGCGCCGGACGATGTGAAAACCGGCATCGCGTCGGCCAGCCCGGTGCTGGTCGAAGGGTTGTTGCATGGCCGCGAGTATGCTTGCACGGTCCGTTCGTCCAGCGCCGCCGGGGTCAGTCCCGAATCGGCGCTGGTGGCGGCGGTGATCCCCGTGCCGAACGAGAACCGGCTGCGCTTCGTGTATGCGATACCGCTCGACCGCCAGTACAACCCGGTCTGGTCGCGCGCGCTGCAGTCGGCGGCGGCGGAATTGCAGCAATGGTACAAGCAGCAGTTGAACGGACCCACCTTCACGGTGCACGCGATCGAACCGGAAATCTGTTACTTGCCGCGCGCGTCAGCCGCGTATTTCAGTTCGAATACGTGGAATATGGTTTCCAGCGACCTGCGCACCCATTGCGGCGCGAGTTTTTCCAGGACCGATACCGATTGGGTGGTGTTTGCCGACGTGCTGCATGAGCTGAACACGCCGGGACGCCTGGGCGCCGGCACCCCGGGCCTGACCATGATGCCGCGACAGGACCTGGAAGCCTTTGGTGGCGCCGCCTGCACCATCTCGGACGAAGGCACGCGAATCTGCCAGCCGCTGCGGGTCAAGCTTGGCGGTGCCGCCCATGAAATCGGCCATTCACTGGGCTTGCCGCATCCGCCCGGCTGCGATCAAAACCTGCCGGCCTGCGATACCCATGCGCGGATGTCGATCATGTACAGCGGTTACGGCAATTATCCGGACACGTATTTTTTACCGGATGATAAAAGCATCCTTCTGAACTCACGGTTTATCCGTTGAAGCCTGCGCCTGCTTCAAATGATGGGCCACCAGCGCGTTGGCATGCCCGTGCCCCAAACCGTGCTCAGCCTTGAGCCAAGCCACCAGCTCCATATGTTTCATTCCGTTCTTGCCTGAAAGTAAGCCCAGCCAGTGCGCGACCGGCTGGCCGTACTTTTTCTCAATGGAGGGGAAATACGATGCCGGATTCGGTGCTTTGTCGGTGGTTGCCATGCTCGTTCCTTTCGCTGGTTTGTTGAGTCAGTCATTGGCCGCCTCGTGGGCTGCATGACTGGACGACGGATGGCGGAACCCGGAATCGACAAATGCACCCGAAAAATTACATTTTCCCTGCCCCCGCGATGGCAACCGCATACCCATCCACCACCCGCTTGCCATCATCGGCCACCACGCGGAACGCCCCCGGCGCATAGTCCGCCGACCGGATCAGGTACCCTTCGTACTTGCCCTCGGCCGTGCAGCCGCTGACGGTCAAGCTGACCGGCAAGGTGCCCGGCACGGCTCCCGTGGCCTGCACGGTGCCGGACAACTGGCAGGCGCCACCCGCAGACGTTAGCTTCCCATCCGCATCCAGCTTGAAATCGGCACTCAGCCCGCCGAGCTGGATGGTATAGCCGCCAGCCAGCTGCGCCGGCGCCACGGCGGATGCGCGCAGCTTCATGACGCTGGACGGGTTCAGGTTTACCGTGCCGCCCAGCGCGCCCGGAGAGCGCTGCACGATGCCGCCGTCGAGACGGTACAGCGCCTGCGCGGCCTGGCCGTCGCTGGGGCCGACCACGATAAAACCCTTGCCCTCGGCATCGATGAACGCTTCGCCGTAGTTGCCGGCCGGGTCGCCTTCCAGCAGGAAGGCGGTGGACTGGCCGGGCGAGGGCGCGCCGCCCAGCAACACGTTGGACTGGGCGCCGCCGCCGCCGTTGCAGGCGGCCAGGATCAGGCAGGCGGGAATTACATATGCGGTTCGCATGGCGGCCTCACTTGATGAAGTTGGCCAGCTTGGCGCGGATCACGGCTTCCTGCGCCCGCGTGCCCTGGTGCGTGCCCTGCATGACCGAGACGGCAATCGCACCGCTGTTGACCACGTTTTGTTCCGATTCCGGATCGGTATCGGGCGTATACATCAGGCCGGCCGGGGCGGGCGCCGGGTTGACCAGCAGGGTCACGCCCGGATAGGGCGGCACACCGTTGGGGAAGGCCTTGGCCAGGTAACTCTGGGCCAGCGCATCTTTCGACAAGTCTTCGATGAAGTAGGGCAGCGCGATGGTGGCCAGGCCCAGCTTCGCGTACTTGAACGGCAGCGTTGCCGCGCCGCCCTTGGCGAATTTCGGCAAGTTCACGTTCAGGCCCACGCCTTTCGGCAGCAGGCCGTCGCCCACGGATTTGCGTTTTTCCAGTTCCGCCACCAGCCGCACGACGACATCGGCGGCTTCATATTCCGGATCGCCTTCGGCCAGTTTGGTGTACGGACGGTAATCGGTCGGCTGCTCCGAGCTGACGGCAATCGCCGGGATGCCCCGGTTGATCGCCACCAGCGCGGCGTTCACGGTACCGGAGCCGTTGTTGATGAAGCCTGTGTTGTTGCCGTAGTTCGGGCCGGACACCACCAGGTCGGGCGCCTTGCCCCAGGTTTTTTTCGACGCGATGTCGATGCCATACAGCGTCGCCGCCACCGGCGTGCTGTTCACGTAAAACGCAAACGGCATGCCGGGCAGGGTGCCGGTGCCCGGGGCTCCGGCGGCCAGCGCACCGCCACGGCTGGGCGTGGCGCCGCACGTGGTGGCGCTCAGTGGGCCGATCGGACGCAAGAAGCCCAGTGCGCCGCCCTGGCCGCTGTTGTCGCACACCTCGGACGAGATGATGACGTTATGCCCGGCCGCCGCCAGCCGCTGCTGCAGCGCGTGCACGGTGGACGATTCGGCGCCGTCGTCATTGGTCACGAGGATATTCAGCGCCTGCGATGGACTTGCAAAAGATGCAAGCAGCAGAGGCGCAATCATGGTCAGTCGTTTCATGGAGTCTCCTGTAGTTGGTGGTGCGCGATTTCTTGTCGCGTCGTCCACAGAGTCCCCCATCGTCCCTGTCCCCTCATCGTCTGTTCGGACGATGTTGCAGCCAGCCCGTTGCGTGAACATGGTCCTCAGACACCTCAACAAGGAGCAGACATGCAACAGAACGTGGCCTCGTTACCCCTTCCAGCAGAGCGGCTGGACCATCCCACCCCCGCTGAACTGGTCGGGCGCGCCCGCGCCTTGCTGCCCGCGCTGGCCGAACGCGCCGCCCAGGCCGAGCGCGAGCAGAAAGTGCCGGAGCAGACCATCGCGGACTTGCAGCAGGCGGGCCTGTTCCGCGTGCTGCAGCCGAAGCGCTACGGTGGTTATGAAATGGATCCGCAAGTGTTTTTCGATATCCAGCTGGCGCTGGCCGAAGCCTGCATGTCCACCGCCTGGGTCTATGGCGTGGTGGCCGTGCATAACTGGCAGTTGGCGCTGTTCGACGACCGCGCGCAGCAGGATGTGTGGGGCAATGATGACAGCGTGCTGACGTCGTCGACCTACATGCCGGTGGCGAAAGTCGTGCCGGTCGACGGCGGCTTCGAGTTTTCCGGCCGCTGGGGCTTTTCCAGCGGCAGCGAACATTGCCAATGGGTATTGCTGGGCGGGCTGGTGCCGCCGAAGGAAGCGGGCGGCCCGCCGGAATACCGCACCTTCCTGCTGCCGCGCGGCGACTACCGCATCGAGCCTAACTGGGACGTGCTGGGCTTGCGCGGCACCGGCAGCCACGACATCGTGGTGGATGGCTGCTTCGTGCCCGAGTACCGCACCCACAAGTCAAGCGACGGCTTCCAGTGCGACAGCCCGGGCAACGCCGTCAATACGGCGCCCCTGTACCGGCTGCCGTTCGCGCAAATCTTCGTGCGCGCGGTGTCCACCGCGTCGCTGGGCGCGCTGCAGGGCGCCATCAACCAGTTCCGCGCCTACTCGGCGAAACTGGTCAGTATCAATACCGGCCAAAAGACCACGGAAGACACCGGCGCGCAAATGGCTTGCGCCGAAGCCCAGGCGGCGGCCGATGAAATGCGCGTGGTCTTGCAGCGCAACTTTGCCCACCTGATGGCGCTGGCGCGCGCAGGCCAGCCGCTGCCGCTGGAAACCCGGATCGAATACCGCTACCAGTCGGCCGCCGTGCCGGAACGCTGCGCGCAACAGGTCAACCGCCTGCTGCGCTATTGCGGTGGCCGTGGCATTTACTTGAGCAATCCGCTGACGCGCATCTTCCTCGATACCCATACGGCGCGCGCCCACGTCGCCAACAACCTGGACCCTTATGGGCGCAATTACGGCGGCGTGCTGATGGGCCAGGCCAACCGCGACTTCTTCGTGTGAGCCGGCCATGGACCAGCCTTTGCAAATAAGCGCCGCCTGCCGTCACTGGGACGACGAATGCGACGTGCTGGTGCTG
This sequence comes from Pseudoduganella sp. GW821-FHT12E03, assembly GCF_058807115.1. Lineage (NCBI taxonomy): Bacteria > Pseudomonadati > Pseudomonadota > Betaproteobacteria > Burkholderiales > Oxalobacteraceae > Pseudoduganella > Pseudoduganella sp. GW821-FHT12E03. The sequence goes on from NZ_JBXAQJ010000002.1 coordinate 112,676, forward strand.
GGCTTCGGCGCGGCCGGGGCCTGCGCCGCGCTGGCGGCCAGCGAAGGCGGCGCGCGGGTGCTGGTGGCGGACCGCTTCAACCGGGGCGGAGCCAGCGCGAAAAGCGGCGGCGTGGTGTATGCGGGCGGCGGCACGCCACAGCAACTGGCTGCTGGTGTGAATGACACGCCGCAAGCCATGTTCGACTACCTGCGCCAGGAAACCGGCGATGCCGTCAGCCCCGCCACCTTGCGCGCGTTTTGCGAGGGCAGCCGGGATATGGTGGCGTGGCTGTCCGGACTTGGCGTGCAGTTCGATAGCGCCATGCCGCCCGTGAAGACATCGTATCCGCAAGATGGCTATTACCTGTACTACTCGGGCAGCGAAGCGGTGCCCGCGTTTGCGCGGCATGCGCAACCCGCCCCTCGTGGCCACCGCGTCAAGGGTCGTGGCATGTCCGGTGCCGCCCTGTTCGGCGTGCTGCGCGCCGCCGTGGCCCGCGCCGGTATCACGGTGCGGGGCCAGTGGAGCGCCCGCCGCCTGATCACCGATACCAACGGTACCGTCATCGGCGCGGAACTCGCCTGCATGGAGGGCGCCGCGGCGCTGCTGCACCGCCGCCTGGAAGGGCTTGCCGACGCTGCCCACAACATGGCGCCCGGCCTGGCCGACGGCGCGCGCGCCGCGCTGGCGGTACTGGAGCACAAATTTGCCAAGGTGCGCCAGGTGCGCGCCCGTGGCGGCGTGGTGCTGGCCACCGGCGGCTTTATTTTCAACCGCGCCATGGTGGGCCGGTACGCGCCACGCTACCTGCGCGCATGGCGCCTGGGGGGCACGGGGTGTTCGGGCAGCGGCATCGCACTGGGCGAGTCGGTTGGCGGCGCCACGTCCCACATGCACAAGGTGTCGGCCTGGCGCTTCATCAATCCGCCGTTCGACTGGGCGCGCGGCATGGTGGTGGACCGCTCTGGCCGGCGCATCTGCAATGAAGAAGTGTACGGTGCGCGGCTCGGTCACGCCATGTGCGAACAGGCCGATGGCCGGGCATGGCTGGTGATCGATGGGCGCCTGCGCAGCGCGGCGCTGCGGGAATGCCGCAGCGGCAAGCTGTGGCTGTTCCAGAGCGGACCGGCCATGCTGCTGATGCTGTTGGGCGCGGTGAAGGCGCCCGATGCCGCCGCGCTGGCGTCCCGGCTGGGTATGCCGGTCGCGCAATTGCAGCAAACCGTCGATGCCTATAACGCCGCCGCGCGCGGCGAGGCGGCCGATGCGCTGGGCAAATCGGCCGCCATGCTGGCGCAACTCGAGGGGCCGCTGTATGCGATCGACATTTCCATGGACAGCAAGTTATTCCCATGCCCCGCCATCACATTGGGCGGCTTGCGTGTGAACGAGGGGAGCGGCGCGGTGCTGCGGGCCGACGGCCGCGCAATCAAAGGCCTCTATGCAGCGGGACGCGCCGCGCTGGGCATCGCTTCGAACCAGTACGTCAGCGGCCTGTCGCTGGCCGACTGCGTGTGGTCCGGGCGCAGGGCGGGGGCGGCTGCCGCTTCAACTGCCCATCAATCTATTCATTCGACATCACTACAACAAGGAGACAACTATGGGCAAGGATAACGGACGGGTCAAAGGCAAGGTGGTGCTGGTCACGGGAGCGGCCAGCGGCGTGGGCAAGGAAAACGCGCTGCTGCTTGCCGCCGAAGGCGCCAAGGTCGTGCTGACCGACGTCAATGAAGAAGGCGTGCAAGCCGTGGCGCAGGACATTGGCGACAACGCCTATGCGCTGGCCCACAACATTGCCAGCGAAGGCGACTGGCAGCGCGTGGTGGTGGCCACCCTGGAGCGCTTTGGCCGCCTCGATGTGCTGGTCAACAATGCCGCCATCCTGGCCATGGGCACGATTGAATCGACCACCTTGGACGACTGGCAAAAAATCCAGCGCATCAATGCCGAAGGCTATTTCCTCGGCTGTAAATACGGTGTGCAGGCGATGAAGCAGCACGGCGGCGCCATCATCAACATGGCGTCGCTGGCGGCGCTGGCCGGCATGGCGCAGTTCTGCGCCTATAGCGCGTCGAAAGGCGCGGTGACAGCGCTGACGCGCAGCGTGGCGGCCCACTGCAAGCAGCAGCGCTACAACATCCGCTGCAATTCCGTGCATCCGGACGGCATTTTGACGCCGATGGTGCTGAACCTGATGGGCGCCGCCGGCAAGGGCGACCAGCCTGAGGTCAAGGTGGAAGGCGACCCGATGGCGCGCATGTGCCTGCCCAAGGATATCGCCAACCTGGTGCTGTTCCTGGCGTCGGACGAATCGCGCTTCATCAACGGTTCGGAACTGCGGATCGACAACGGCCAGTTGTCGATCGATTCGTAAGGAGTACAGCATGAACGCCGCCCTGCCTGTGTACCATGCGCTGAAGGTGGCGCGGGTCATCGCGGAAACCGCCGACGCGACGTCGGTGGAATTCGACGTGCCGCCGCCGCTGGCGCCGTTGTTCGCCTACCGTCCCGGCCAGTTCCTGACCTTGCGCGTGGCCCATCCCGAAGGGGAGCTGGCGCGCTGCTATTCGCTGTCCAGCAGCCCGGGCATCGATGCGCGGCCGCGCGTGACGATCAAGCGGGTGGCTGCTGGCCGCGCGTCGAACTGGCTGTGCGACCGCTTGCATGAAGGTGTGCAAGTGGACGTGATGGCGCCGGCCGGCGTGTTCGTGCCGGCGCGGTTCGATGGCGACTTCACGTTGCTGGCGGGCGGCAGCGGCATTACGCCGATGCTGTCGATCATCAAGGCCGTGCTGGCGCACCCCGGCGGCGGCAGGATCTGGCTGCTGTATGCGAACCGCGATCCGGCGTCGATTATTTTCCGCGGCGAGCTGCAGGCGCTGGCGCGGCAATACCCGCGGCGGCTGGTCGTACAGCACTGGCTGGATGAGGTGCAGGGCGTGCCTGGCCCGGAACAATTACAGGCGCTGCTGGCGGCGCACGGCGCGGACCAGTATTTTATTTGCGGTCCTACACCCTTTATGGATGGCGCGCAGGCGGCGTTGAAGGCGCTGGGCGTGGAACGGGGCAAGGTGCGGGTGGAACGCTTCGTGTCGCTGGACGCCGTGGCGCCGGTGCCTGCGGCCGATGCGGCGTCCGCCGCCGCCCAATCCGGCGCGCAACTGGCCTTGACACTGGACGGCGCGGAACACCAGCTGCACGTTCCTGCCGGCGCAACCCTGCTCGACACCATCCTGGCCGCCGGCCTGAATCCCCCCAACTCCTGCCGCAGCGGTTCGTGCGGCGCCTGCATGTGCAAGGTGGAAGAGGGCAGCGTGAGCCTGAAACTCAACGCGGTGCTCGATGACGACGACCTGGCGGAAGGCTGGACCCTGGCGTGCCAGGGCGTCCCCGCCAGCGCATCGCTGCGCATCCGTTTTCCGGATTAAAACATGAACCATACTAATTCCATCCTGGCCAGCGACCCCACCGCCGCGCAAACCACGCCGCAGTTGCTTTCGGCCGCCGCCGCGCGCTGGCCGCTGGCCCGGGCAATCTGCGAGCCTGGCCACACACTGACCTATGCCGACCTCGATGCGTTGCGCTGGCAAGCCACGCGCGCACTGATGGCGGCCGGCATCGAACGCGGCGACCGCGTTGCCATCTGGGCCCCGAACGGCCACCAGTGGATCGCCGCAGCGCTGGCCATTCACAGCGCGGGCGCCGTGCTGGTGCCGGTCAATACCCGCCTGCGCGGCGTCGAGGCAGGCGGCATCCTGGCCGACAGCGGCGCGCGGCTGCTGTTCTGTTCCGGCGACTTCCTCGGCGACTACTACCCGGCGCTGCTGGGCAGCCACCGCCCCGCATCCCTGGAAAGAATCGTGGTGCTGGGGACGGCCCGTCCCGGCGCCGGTCCCGGTGTGGAAGACTGGTGCACCTTCCTGTCGCGCGCCGGCAGTGTGCGCTGGGAACTGGCGGCGGGCCGCGCGGCGGACGTGAAACCGGGCGACTTGTCGGATGTGATGTTCACGTCCGGCACCACGGGGCGGCCCAAGGGCGTGATGGCGGCCCACGGCCAGAACTTGACCGCCATCGCCTCGTGGGGCGCGGCGGTCGGCTTGCAGCCCGGGGAGCGCTACCTGATCGTGTCGCCGTTTTTCCACGCCTTTGGCTACAAGGCCGGCTGGCTGGCGGCGCTGATGCATGGCTGCACCATCGCGCCGCATCAGGTGTTCGACGCGCAAGCCATCCTCGAACGCATTGCCAAAGAGCGCATCCATGTCCTCCCCGGCCCTCCGACGCTGTACCTGTCGATGCTGGCACACCCGCAATTGCGCGACTATGACTTGTCCAGCCTGCGCGCGGCGGTGACCGGCGCCGCCACCATTGCGCCGTCGCTGATCGAACGAATGCGTTCCGAACTGGGTTTCCGTACCGTGCTGACCGGCTATGGCCTGACGGAATCGTGCGGTTTTGCCACCTTGTGCGACGGCCGCGATCCGGCCGAACTGGTGGCCGCCACCTGCGGGCGCGCCATGCCGGGCGTCGAGTTGCGCTGCGCCGACCCGGAAGGCCGTGCCGTGCCGGCCGGGGCCACGGGCGAAGTGCAACTGCGCGGCTACAACGTGATGCAGGGTTATTTCAACGATACCGCCGCCACGCGGCGTGCCATCGGCTTTGACGGCTGGCTGCGCACCGGGGACGTCGGCGTCATCGATGAACAGGGTTATTTGCGCATCACCGACCGGCTGGGCGATATGTATATCTGCGGCGGCTTCAATTGCTATCCCGCTGAAATCGAACGTTTATTGGCGGCCCATCCGGCCATTGCCCAGGTGGCGGTGATCGGCGTGCCGGATGAACGGATGGGAGAAGTGGGTAAGGCGTGCATCGTGCTGCGGCCGGGCGCGCGCCTGGCCGAACCTGAACTGATTGCCTGGGCGCGCGGGCAGATGGCCAATTACAAGGTGCCGCGCGCGGTGGACTTCATGGAGGCGTTGCCGCAAAACGCGTCCGGCAAGGTGCTGAAGTACCAGCTCAGGGTTTCTGTGTAGTGGATGACGCCGCAAGCCGGGGCGGAACAAAGACCCGGCACATACAAAGGAGACACCAACATGACTACCTTGCCCAGCGCCGCGGTACAACTGGAATCCGTCATGCGCACTGTATTGAATGCCGTCGTGTCACCGGGGGCGTGGCTGCTCGACAGCTGGCCGGCGGTGCTGGTGGCCACCGGGATGGCGGTGGCGGCCGCCTCGCTGGCGTTTTTGTTGCGGCGGCAGATGGGATAAAAAGAATGGGGACAGGCCCGAATGCCGTTCAGTTAGGCGCTGAGTGGCATTCCGTTAGATTTCGAGTGGCAGGCGCCCCCCTCAGCTCACCGACCAATCACCGTCCTGCCGCACCGCTATTTGGCAGCCAGGAGCTCTCCATAATCTTCACGCACCTCATTAGTGAGCTCTGCTACATCGCCACCCAATGACTCCTCATGCATTAATAGTTCAAGTAATTGTTGATAATAAGCCAGCGCTTTTTCCTTGGATCCAAAGTTTTTTTGATGATCAGCCATGTCCTTCAAAGTCAGCAAATCATTCGGCTCTTGCTTAAGAATATGCTCGTAACACGCCTTCGCATTAGCTATTTCAGCGCTATGACTAATGGATGGTGAAATCTCCATTTGCGACAGAACTTTGAGTTCAATCGTGTTCCCTTTTAAGCGTATAGCGGCAATATTGTCAGGATATTCACTAAGAAGTATTTCGATCATGCTCAGTGCACCGTCGTAGTCGCCGGAAAGTGTAGCCATTCTTGCAGCTTCAATCAGCCCAGAAGCGAACGTCGGCGTTTTCATCATTTTTAAGCGTTTGAAGCACTTCTCGAGCTCTCGCATGACGCCTCGTACTCGTAAGTGCGAACGCAACGCAACTGCGCACATCCGCGGAAGGATCGGCGGCGGCCGAAATCAGGGGCATCGAGCGCAGTTTTTGCTCCAAGATGACCTAATGCGGCGGCAGCGTGAACCGCACTAGACTTATCCGATTTTAGACGCTCTGAAATTATCAGAATAGACCTTTCCTTGAACGGAAATTTCGGAGTACCAAGCTGACCAAGAATAAAAACTCCAATCTCTGGAACGAATGCGCGCTTATCATCGAGGAGACCAACCGCAACCTTAAACGATTTCGCTTTCCCTTGAATTTGCACTTGCCGTGCCGCAGCACTTCTTACAAGAGTATTTCCGTCGTCGAGCAGAAGATGAAGGGCATCAATCGAATAAGCGCGGAGCGCCTGCGCCACTAACAGCCGAAGCGATTCTCCGGCGCGGTCTACTCCAATATCAATCATCTTATCGACCTTTCCCACCTTTCCCATGCCGCGAGCCCCTACAACCCCAGGCTTTCTCTGTTGCTTTCACCACCGCTGCCGGATATTTGCTGGCGTTCTTCGCAAGCCAGTCACACTTATCGTCGGGCTTTTTCTGCCCACTGCCACTTCTTGGCGGGTTTCGTATTAGTGGGGATTTTTCGCAGACCTGGATAGGATTCGATTAAGCTACAGCAGAATACGAATCAGCTAGGGTCAGGATATGGACGGCCTACGAACAGGATACGATATACGCCAACTTATGCTGACGCTGCATCTTGCCCGAATGCCCTAACGCTGATCCGATTTTTTTTCCAGGCGAAATTCACTCGGAAGCAAGTAGAGTCCCCCGGTCGCGATCCCTTCAGCGCATTCCCACTGAATCGAAACGCTTGCCTTCGATCCATCCTCAACAATTTCATCAATATGATAAGTGTTGTTGAGCATTGCCAGATGATGCTTCCGCTCAATCTCATCATCCAGGAAGCTCAGAAAGTCGTTATCAACTGACAGGACGCGGATCAGATCACCGACTTCGACTTCATTTCCGTCAATATCATTCATAAAAGCTCCTATTTGGTAATTGAGTGCGGACAGGCCGCGTCAGAGAGCCTGTCCAACTAATCACATTATCTGGTAGGAATTATTTGATCGCCCTTGGGTCCCGTACAACGGCACGTAGGATGATGAGTAGACTTCGCTCCTAAAATGTCCTTGGCAGCCTTCTCGGCTGCCTTCTTTGCCGCTTGCACCGTTGGACCACTCGCAGTGGCCTGAGCGGACTCCAGATTGTTATTTGAATAGTTATCCCTGCAACGACCATCCTTGTTCACTCTGCAAGTACATGTGTACTGGCCTTTACTTCGTTCTGGGTAAGACACTGGCTGCGCAGCAGCGCGGGCCTCGTTGGCATCCTGCACCATGGCCATATAAACATCACGATCATATTGTGATGCTTGTTGTGGCTGATGATTCGAACTCCACCAAATTGCACCGCCAGCGGCGATGGCACCACCTGCCCAATAAACGGCTGGGATTGCGAAGAAGAACTCGCCTGTTGGATCGACGTTAGAAAGTGGATTCCCGCCGACATAGCCGTACGTGTTTATTCCGCCATCCAACCCAATCGGATCACTCTGGATATACCGCCCCGTCTGCGGATCATAATCCCTGAAGTAGTTGTAGTGTATTGGCCTTGACGCGAATTTGTCGTAGACGCGGAAATTTCCCTATACGCTTCAACGACTTGCGCACCTGCGCATCAATATCCTCGCTGATTTCTCCAAAATTTTCTAGACGCTTATTTTGGACCGCAAATCTCGGCGCTGCAATACGCTGCTTGAAGGGGGCGGCCGCGCAGCGGCCTCCGGGGTTGGGGTTGCATTTGCGTAGGGCTGACCGCTTGATGCGCCCGCAAGGCGCACATGATGGCTTGGCAGCCGCGCAGGGGCGCAAGACAGAATGCCGCGTTATGTGAAATCGGGCGCGCAGCGCACGATTTCCCCCGGAGCGGCTGTGCCTTTCACGGTGTTGACCCGACTAACGGCGAAGCGCGGCGGCAAGCGCCGGCGGCGCGCGCCCTGTAAGCCACGAACGAACCAAGCGTGGCTGTTGCCTTCCGAAGGCTGGAGGTATCGCGGAGCGACTAACTTTGCCGTTGTTTCGTGCGCATCCAGCGTCGTCAGGACACGATCACCGCCGACACGTCCTGGCCCGCCTCATCAATCGATGTCGGTGTCGCCATCATCGGCCTCGGCGGCGATAGCATCTAACAATGCTTGTCCTTGCTCGGCCATGGCAGCCTTGTCGTGATCTGTCCCGACCCGCTCGAACCGCGCCGGGTGCGTCAACGCATGCACGGCCTTGAGCTTGCCGATGGCGACATGCGTGTAGATCTGCGTCGTCGACAACTCAGAGTGTCCCAGGATCGCCTGGATATAGCGGATATCCGCGCCGTTCTCCAGCATATGCGTGGCCATCGCGTGCCGGAAGGCGTGGCAGCCACCACTCGCAAAGCCGGCATGGCGCATGTGCAGCTTCACCATGTCCGACAGCCGGTTCTTCTCGAACGCCTCGCCATAGTCGGTCAGGAACAGCGTGCGCTGGTCCAGGTTCAAGGCAAACTGCGGCCTCACTTCTTGCTGGTAGCGCGCCACCCACGCGCAAGCGCGCGCACCGATCGGCACCAGCCTGTCCCGCCGTCCTTTCCCCTGCCGCACCATCAAGGTTCCACGTTCAAGATCGACGTCGTACAGCGTCAAGCCGATCATTTCCGAGCGCCGGATGCCGGTGCTGTACAAGGTCTCCAGCATGGCCCGGTTGCGCACGCCCGACGGCGTCTCGATGTCGGCCTGGCTCAGCACAGCCTCGATCTCGGCCACGCTCATCAAGTGGCGCGGCAACTGGCGCGGTGGCTTGGGCAACTCCAGGTCCGATGCCGGGTTGTGCAGGATATGGTTTTCGCGCGCGCACCATTTGAAAAAGGCCACGATGGGCAGCAGGCGCGTGGCCTGGGTGTTGAACGACAGCGGCTGGCCATTGGCCTTACGGTAGTGGTACAGATGATCCTGGTAGCGTTGCAGGATGGGGCGTGTAATGTCTTGCGGCCTGTCCAGCCCGCGCTCGTCGCACCATGTGATAAACCCGTCCAGTGCACGGCGCCGGATCACGGCCGTCGATTCGGCCAGGCCGCTTGTGACCGTCCATTCCAGAAAAGCGCGCTGGTAGGAACGCAACAAGTTGCCAGCGGCCGGATCGGCAGTCTTCTCGCGCACCGGCTGCAGCGGCTTGGCGCGCAGCTTGCGCTGCTTCTGGCGTATCCCGCGCTCACCCTTGCGCGCCATGGTCAGCCAACCGATGCCGCCGTGGCGGCCATGGAAATATGCGGGTACGACGCAGCTTCGCCGTCAGCGCCCAAGGCGTGCTTGGGGCGGTTGAGTTCAGTCGATTCAAAAGCAGACCATGCACCATCTAGCTCGCCTTCATTTTGCACGACCCGGACCAGGCCCGAATCATCCCCGTGATGGGGCCGGGATGCCCCCGTGACCTGCACCAACTGCCCCCGTGAACTCGCCGTCGTAGTCCTGTTTTTTAGTGCTTCGACGTCGATCAATCCCGCCACGAACGGCGTGCCATTGCCACCGGAACCGTCGTAAAGCATCTCGTATTCGAATGACTGGCCACGCATGCCCCGGTGCACCAGCACATATTCAAGCGCCACCAGTCGCTCAACGTGGATGCAGCATTGCGTATCCGACAAGCCCGTTACGCGCCGCACGTCGCTGCGCGTAAAACGCACATCCGGCCGGCGCAACTGCCGCTCGGCCATCACGCTCTCGATCCAGCCGTTCAGCGCGGCCAGAACGCGCCTTGTCTGCGGCGGCAGCTCGTCCAGGCTGCGCCCCAATACCTCGTGCGCCAGCGTGTTGGCGGCCTCGATATCGGCCTGCGTCACCTCGATGTACTCGATGCTCGCGCCGCCCACGGTGGCCCGTTTGATGGGCCGCTGGTACTGGTGCAGCACGGCGATGGTGTCGATCAGCGTCAGATACTTCTCGTGATCTCGGCGCATCCGCGTGCGGTCGTCCAGGAACGTCAACTGGTCAGCGTAGGGATTGACCACGGCCAGCTTCTTCAACAGGCGCTGGGCGTTGCGGTGCAGCTCCAGGATGGCCTGCTTCCGCGCCTTCTTCGCCAGCCCCTGCAAGGTCCGCTTCTCGCGTTGCAGGCGGTGGATGGCGCGCGTCTGTTCCCGGTCCTCGTCCACTGTCAGCACCAGGCAGCGGTTCATCAGTTCTTCGTCGATGTCGATCGCCGTCGTGGTCAAGAACATCATCACCGGCCCCTCGACCCGGTATTCCTGGGTCACCAGGTTGCCCGTCTTCGGATCGCTGCCGGTGGTTGCGATTGTCAGCTCGCCCTCGGATTGCAACAGCTTCAGGGCGTAGCTGGCGCGGCTGGCGCCTTCCTCCTCGGCGATGGCCAGGATCTTGTGCTTCAGGTTCATCTCGCCCATGTAGTACAGCGATTGGCCTGTCATGGCGCTATACTTGATGCGTTCCTCGCCCGGCATCATGGCCAGCACCGCGTCCATCAGCGAACTTTTACCAGCCGCCGACGAGGACTGGATCACGATGGCCAGCGGCGCATCGAGGCGGCGGCTGGTCGCGGCCAGGTAGCCCACCAGTTTATTGGTCGCCTCGCCCACGATGCCGCAGGCGTCAAAATCCTCCACGATCCGGGCCAGCAGGTCGGGGGCCGACAGCAGGGCCAATGCCGCCTCGCGCTCGGCCGGCGCCATCGTCACCGCCTCCTGCTCCTTTGGCTTCAAGGCCGATTGGATTTGTTCCTCTTGCAAGGCTTCGAGCTTGAGCAGCACCCGGCCCAAGTCCGCCTTGAGCACGTCTTCCGCGATGCGCAGTTCGATCGCCGCCTTAGAAATGTAGCTGGCCCGCGCCCGTGCGTTGTACAAATCAAAAGTATCAACATGGAAGGCGTCGCCATGCGAGGCCAGCACGTTCACCTTAAACACATCGTAGGCCAGGTTCTTGGACAGCCCTCGCACCCGGTAGCGCCGCTCGCCAAAGGCCAGCACCACCTCGTTGTCCTTTACCTCGGCCTCGATGGCGAACGCGGGGCCGAGTACAGGTGACGCTGGCAGCGGCGCCAGAGTGGGCGGCTCCGGCTCTTCCTTAGCGGCTAAAGGAAGGATGCTCACCGGCGCGGCTACCAGCACGGGCGACGGCTGGGCGGGCGCTCCGCCTTTCCCCATCCAAGCCGCCTTGCGGATCAGCGCGCCCAGGCTCTTGCTGGCCGGTTGCACCTTCAGGGCGTATTCATTGGCGTCCATCCCTTTCGGGAACACGATCCGGTAGCACTCGATGCCGCAGGCCAGCAGGCGCTCGGCCAGCTTGTCGGCGGCGCGCTCGCCCGCGTCGTCCCTGTCGTAGGCGATCAATATCCGCTTGTTGCCGTGCGCCTTGAACGCGGCCAAGTGGTCGTCCGTAAAACCCTCCACACCATAGCTGGCCGTCACATTGCGGTAGCCTGCGCACCAGAACGTCATCGCGTCGATCAGCGACTCGCACAGGATGATTTCGTCCGACGCCGCCAGCGCCGCCCCGTTCCATACGCCGCGGTGCGGGCCGGGCAGGTACAAGTGCAGCGGCGTGCCCTTGCGCAAGCCGTCCGTGATCTTGCGGCCGTACATTTCGGTCACGTTGCCGTCGCCGTCCACCACCGGCACCACCAGCGAGCCATTGAAATGCTCATGCCCGCTCTCGCGGTAGATGCCGACTTTTTCCAGGCGCGCGCGAATGTCGGCGCCGGCCTTGCGGGTCTTTCCGGCAGACGCAGGCCCAACGTGCGGTTGGCGTAGCCCAGTTTGAAGTGAGTGACCAGTTCCGGGTGGTCCAGGCCGCGCGCCTGCAGGTAAGCCAGCGCCTCGGGCGACTGCTTCAAGGTTTCGTTGTAGTAGCCCGACACCTGGTTCAACAACGCCTGCTCGTCGGCGTCGAAAGCCACCGGCGGTGGCAAACTGCGCACGCGGGTTTGCTTGACCGGGGCGGCAGTGGCATCGGCAGCGCAGGCCGGATCGGCGCGCAGCAACTCCACGGCATGGCGGAACGACACCCCGCGCAGCTTCATCACCCAGTCGATCGGTCCGCCGCCGCTCTGGCAGCCGAAGCAATGCCACAGATTTTTCGCCGGTGTCACCACCAATGACGGTTCGCCATCGTCGTGAAAGGGGCAGTGCCCGATGCGGTCCTTGCCGGATTTACGCAGCGCGATCCGCCCGATTCGACCAAGCGCTCGACCGACACCTCGTCCTTGATCCTGTCGATGTCCGATTGCGCGATGCGTGCCATATTCCCTCGTTTCCACGAAAACCGGTCAATACCCGTTTCATGTTTTATTTTTTTTAATACCTTATACTGTTGTTGTGTCAAACACTGCAAAAAACAGGGGATAGAGTATGGAACTCACCGCACTTTGGTTTCTGCCCATGCACTTCCCGACCCGGCTCATCCAGCTACGCAAGGCACGCGGCCTCACCCAGCAAGAACTGGCCGAGGCCGCCCAACTGCACGTCAATCAATTCGTCGCTACGAGGCGGGGTCGGCACAACCAACCTTGGAGGCCCTCATTCGCCTGAGTAAGTCCCTGCATGTGCACCTGGACGACCTGGTCTTTGCCGAAGGCGAACGCGGTCCCGGCGAAGACCTGGCCCTGCTGTTCGAGGCGATTCAGGAGTTTTCGGAGGCGGAGAAGGAAACCGTGCGAATGGTCCTGTCGGGCATGGTGCTGCAGCATTCGGCACGCCGTTTCGACGCGAGAAGCGCGCCAGCGGCCAAGGCGCGGGGAAATAAACAATGACGCCACCGGCCACGCAGGCACCGGTGCGCATCGAGCAGCGCATTGTTCTCATCCGCAATCACAAGGTGATGCTCGATGCCGACCTGGCCGCGCTCTATGGCGTCACCACCGGCGTGCTGGTCCAGGCCGTCAAACGCAACCTGGCCCGCTTCCCGGACGACTTCATGTTCCAGCTCGACACTGAAGAATGGACGGCTTTGAGATCACAATCTGTGATCTCAAACACGGGCCGTGGTGGCCGGCGCTACGCGCCCTATGCCTTCACCGAGCAGGGCGTGGCGATGCTCTCGTCGGTGTTGGGCAGCGCCCAGGCCATCGCCGTCAACACCGAGATCATGCGCGCCTTCGTGCGCCTGCGCGAGGTGATCGTCTCGAACAAGGAATTGGCCTTGCGGCTCGACGAACTCGAAAACAAGACCGATTTCATGTCGCTCAAGCAGGACACCTTCGAGCACAACACCCGGGTACAACTGAAGCAGATTTTCGACGCCCTGCGCGAAATGATGGCGCCGCCCGAAGCGCCGAAAAAACGCGCCATCGGCTTCGTCACGCCGGACGACGAATCGGGCAAACCCAGGGCGGCTAAAGGAAAAATGGACAAGACGCCGAAGTAGCTTTTTTCCTTAGCCGCTAAAAAAGAAGCCGTACCCGTAACCCGCACGTGAAGTAGCGGGTTGGGGACGGCTTTTTTATTTAAGAAAGAATACCGGCAACGGCACGTAGATCAGCCCCCAGTGGTGGACGCTTGCCGCTCCAGTGCTCGATCATGCACTTTTCACATTTCATTGTCCCACCCTGTGTGCGATGTATCTAAGCAAAGGGGCAACGTGTAACAACATGAGTGAGACTGCCTCATCCTTGTCTCGTGACATCCCGTTCAAAAACTCAAGGTCATCTGCAAGACTGCCGATCAAAGGGTTGTCTAAAGCTTCTCCTACCGCGTACAAAGACTCCTCTGGCACTTCCGTGTAATAGTCCTGGATAAGCGGAATTTCTTGAAGACCCAGGCCTTCCGTCATGTGCAAGAAGATCGCATCAATCGCGGATTTAAGCTCAGTGAGGTTTATCACTATCGGTTTATTTTCCATGAGTTTTCTCGCACTGTTCGAGCTGCTTGCGGAAATCACTGATTTGCTTATCCAAGTTCCGAATGCGCCCGTTAATGATATTCGTATAGCGAGTCATATCGCCCGAATTATAGGCGGCCGATAGAATTCCCATATTGTCACCTGCACTCGGGTTTGCAATATAGTCCCGATATTTCTGCTCGTGCGCAGCCAACTGATCGCGCAAGCCCTTACAGGGATCTTGATTACCAGGGCTAGGGGGACACGCGTTCGAAGCCCCAGCTCCACCAGAAGAGCTATTGTGTCCGCTGGCCATTGGCTGATGCGAAATACCCCACCATCCGGCTCCTATGGCGGCAGCGCCAAAGAGCGCTTCACATCCACCTGCTGCGCATACTCCACCGATTACGAGCGGAACAAACTCACCAGTTGGATCCGTATATTTAACTGGATTTCCAAGCGCGTAGGCGTACGTATTGATGCCGCCACCGAGCCCAATCGGGTCCGACTGCACATACCGCCCCGTCTGCGGATCATAATCCCTGAAGTAGTTGTTGTGAAGCCCACTCTCCCGATCAAAATACTGCCCCGCAAACCGCGGATTGAACTCAAACCGCGCCGCCGCGCCAGGTTGCTCATTCGGCGGCGCGGAACCAAACCCGTCACTCTCCCACTTCCACACCACCGCCTGGCTCTGGTCCGTAATCACGCGCGGCGTATTGAGCTGGTCCGTATGGATATAGTAGATCGCCGCGCTTGCCGCTGTCCCGCCGGTGATCGTCACTGCGACCGGCGCGGAAACCAGCATGGTATTCTGCCCGTCCGCCAGCCACGCGTAGGCCTTGATGACATAGTTTCCCGGCCCCAGGCCGGGCAAGTTCAGGCTGAACGGCGCCGCGCTGGTCTCGCCCAGAATACTGTTGCCGTTATAGTACCGGACGCGTGCGACCGTCACCGGATTCGGATTGGCGGTCACCACCACGGACAGCGCGACGTTGGCTGGCGCCACCGCAGCGGACGGGGTTGCGACGACGCTGACCGATGTGGCGGCCGACGCCATAGTGCAGCAGAGCCAGGCCAGCATCAGCCATATGGTCATCAACATGGTTTTGAACATGCCTGGAATTGGATGTTGGAGGTGCATGTCGGGTGCTCCTTAGAAGCTGCCTTGATAGAGCACGGGTGTGTAAATGACCATGGAACGGGCCGGACCGCTGAAGGTCAGCGGCACACTGATGGCCGCACCAGCATTCAATGGACCGGGCACGGTAACATACGGCGCCCCTGCATCGGTACCGGTTGCGTTGTCGAGCGAGAGGCCGGTGGCCAGGTTGCTGAGCTTGAGTTGCAGGGGGCCGGCCAGCGCCGCGCCGCTGGTGTTGGTCACCGCCACACTGCCGACATATTTGCCGGTGACACGGTTGTAGGTGGCGCCATGCTGCGTCAGTTGCACCAAGCCGCTGACGTGGAGCGGGCCCCCCATATACTTCAGCACCGCGACCGGCACATCATCCAGGTAGACATATTCTGTGCTGGCGGCGCCGGTGGTCTCGGCGATCAGTTTTCCAGCCAGGTCGTAGTGGAATACGGTCGTGGCCGTGGCCGTGATTTTTTGTACGCGCTGGCCCAGGGCGTTGATCGTGTACGTGACCGGTCCGATTGCCGTATTCGCCGACACCATGCGCCCGCGCGCGTCGTAGCCAAATTGGCTGCCTGCGCCGTTGGCGGTGATGCTGCCATTGGCGTCCATGCCGATCGCGGAGCCGCCCAGCTGCGCCAGGCGGTTGCTGGCTGGCGCATAGGAGTAATTGGTGGCGGCAGCGTTCAGCGTGGATTGCGTGCGGTTGCCCACCGCGTCATAGGCGTAGGCGCGACTGCTGTTCGGATACAGTTCGCTGGTCAGCCGGTCCAGCTGGTCGTAACCAAAGGTGCGGCTGTTGTTTGCGTTGCCCGTATCGGCAATGCCCGTCAGGCGGCTGGCCGCGTCATAGCTTACTGTCTGCACCACACCATTCAGCGTGAAGCTGGCCAGGCGGCCATCGAGGTCATAGCTGCGGCTGTAGGTTTGGCCATTGCCGAAGTTCAGCGATTTCAATGGGCCGAACGGTTGATATTGCACCTCGGTCGCCAGTACCGTCGTGACGCCATCGATGGTGGTGCTGACGGAGCCGATGCGGCCCATGCTGTCACGGGCGTAATCAACACGGCGCCCGCTCGGGTAGGTCATCCCGGACAAGCGTGCAGCAGCGTCATAACGGTATGCAGTGACGTAGGCCTGCCCACCGACCGTGCGGGTTTCCTGTGTCACGCGGCCTTGCTGGTCATACCCGTACCGCATCTCGCCGCTGATGTCCGTCACCTGCGTCAGCCGTCCGATGCCGTTCGTCCCCTGGTCATACACATAGGCCGCGCTGCCGCCATCGCCATACGCCACGGAGGTGACACGGTTGAGCGCATCGTACTGGTACGTGGTGACCTGGTTCTTCGCATCGGTACTGGTTTTCAGGTTGCCCGCTTCATCAAAGGTGCGGCTGGTGACACCGGTATCGGGGCTGATGGTTTTGCTCAGGTTACCGAGGCCGTCGATTGTGTAGGTCGTCACCAGGTTGCGCGCATCGGTCACCTTGGCTAGCTGGTCCAGGCCGTCATAGCCGAACTGCGTGATGCCGTTCTTGGCGTCCGTGGTCTTGATGCGGCGGTTCAGCGCATCGTAGTCATGCTTCGTGATCTGGTTGAGCGGATCGGTCACCTGCTTCAGGTTGCCAATCGTGTCGTACACATAGTGGGTGGTGCTGTTCTGGACTTGGGCCTGCGCCGTGCCCAACAGGCTGGTGGCCACCGCCAGCGCGGTCAGTGGAAGGCGCATCATTGCAGGGCTCCCGTGATTTGTTGCAGGCGGTTCAGCGGATCGTAGACACGGGCGATCTGGCGCAGCAGCATACCGCCGCTGTCCTTGACCTGTTCACCGGAGCGGTTGCCCATGGCATCGAGCGTGTACTGAATGCGATTGCCTCCGTTGTCGGTAATCGCAGTCAGGCGGTGCGCGGCATCGTAGCTGTAGATTAGCGTGGCGCCGCCGGGCATGGTCACGCTCGTCAACTGCCCCGCATTGTCGTAGGTGTAGCTGGTGGTGGCGCCCCCCACCGTGGTGGACGACAGCCAGCCGCGTGGCGTATAGCTGAAATCCGTGATGAGGCCGTTCGGATCGGTCATGCGGCCCACGCGGCCATGCGCGTCGTAGTTCGACAGGGTCGTAACATGGCCAAGCGCATTGGTGGCGGTGGACAGGTTGCCGTGCTCCTCATACGTAAACGTGGTGGTGTCGGTCGCGTCGCTCCGTGGTCCGGTCACCGTCAGCAACTGGCCCAGGGCCGAATAGGTATACGCCCAAGTGCGGGCAGTGCCGGTTAAGGTCGCATTGAAACCTTGCGATCCGTTCGCATCAGTCGTGGCTTGCACGGTCTTGGTCAGCACATTGCCTGCCGCATCGCGCGTATACGTGGTGCGACGCAGTGGTTCCGAGATCCGTTGGGGTACGCGTAAGGTGGCGTGCCATTCCGTGCTGATGGTGCGGGCGGCCGATGTGCCGGACGCTTCCACCCGCCGGGTTTCAAGGTTGCGCGTCAAGTCGTAGGTATAGCTGATCATGGCGCCATCGAAATCTGTATACAGCGAGATATTCGCGTTGGCGTCGTAGCTGATGGAGGCGGTGACGGTCCCAACTCCACCGGCGCCGGGCCGGCGTGTGCCGATGTTACGTGCCATGCCAACCGTGGACAGATAGGCATATTTGTAATTCGCACCCAGGGGGTCCACCACCAGCGTTTCCGCGTAGGATGGGTAGGTCACCGTGTATTTCTCCACGCCACCCGCATGTTCCGTCGACAAGGCCTTTGGTTCGCTGGTATAGGCAAACGTTGCGAAGCGGCTGCCATTCTCGTCAACGATGCCGGTCAGGAGGCTGGTGCGGGCGATATTGGCGGTCATGGCAAGCTCGTTGTAGACGTAGGTTTTGCTCTTGCCATCCGGGTAGGTCACCTTGAGCAAGTTGCCCAGCGCATCGTATTCGTACGCCGTGGCGTTGCCCGCCGGGTCGGTCAGCGTGACCAGGCGGCCAAGCGCGTCGTAGACGAAGCCAATCGATTGCCCGAAAGCGTCCTGTACCTTCAATAACAGGCCGGGATAAGGTGCGATGGCCAGGGGCGTCGATGCGTCACTGTAGGTCAGCGTGGTCGCCTGGCCGTTGGCGTCGGTGCTCGACAACAAGTAGCCATTCAGGTCGAATACTTCCGTGGTGCGTCTGGCGGCATTGGCTACGCTGGTGCCAACACGGGCGCCGGCAGCGTCCAGCATCGGCATCACACGGTCATTGACATCCTTGGGCGCCTGATAGCCTGATGCGGAACCGAAGTCGACACGCCGGCCGGCGCCACGCCGCAAGGTGAAGCTGTACGCGGTGCCCTTGCCCATGTAGGGCAGGCATTCATGCTTGCCCAGAGTCGTGTTCCTGCCACAGACGCTTGCCGCGCCGGGCAACATCTTAAAATCGGCAACCTGGTAATCGACGCCGGTGACTTGATGGTTATGTGACCAGCGGCCCTCGTCGCTGCGGTAGGTGCGCGTCAGCTCCAGGGTGCCGGAAGCGTTGCGGTAATCCCGTTCGGTTTGAACTTTAATGCCGCCGGTGACGGCGATCGGATTGCCGACTTGTGGCGACTCCTTGCCGCCGCACTGTTCGCACGATACTTCGGGTTTGTCCGGCCGGGAACAGCGATTGGATTTATTGGGGAGATCGTAGGGTGTCCATCCTTCAAGGCAACTGTAGGTTATGAGGCCGGCAATCGGTACCGAATGGGTTGACCCTGACGTGTGCGTATAGGTCAGCATGGCATTCCAGAACCAGTTGGACATGGCGCTGCTCCATACCTCACCAGTGAAGCTGGCGGAGCAATCGCGCACATATTGATTTTTGCAATATTCCGTTGCGAAATCCTGCGCAGCCTCGTTGCCACTTTCGCGGTAAGCAGTACTGCCCAAAAAAAGTTTATGTGCCTGAGTAAATTCTGTGGCCAGAGCAGCCGACGGCGCCTGAGTGATTACCAACAGAAACAGCGAAAGCAGCCATTGCCAGCGGTGAAGCGGACGGGGAAAGAGCATGGCGAATCTCCTGAGAGTGCATTGCCACCACGTGAAGACGTGCTCGACTTTAATCTGGATCAAGCCGCCAAATTCTCTCGAAAAGTCTCCAAACCAAAAATTTCTTGGTCAACCCGCACAGTTGTAATTTTATTAATTCACTCTCTTCCTCGGCGTCACCAACGTCGTCTGTTGTACTTAAACGCACGGCATCAGGCACTCCACGGATGCGCCAGCCCCGGATCCGTATGCAAAATAAACTGCTTCAACAGGTTTTTCAGCGCCGCCGCATCCGTTTCGTCCAGCTTGCCCAGCATGTCCGCTTCCAGCGCCTTGGCCGCCGCGATAATGCGCAAGGTCAGGTCCCGTCCCGCTTCGCTCAGGTAGCACAGCTGCTGACCCGCCGGCCCCACGGTGCGCACCAGTCCCTTCACTTCCAGCCGCGCGATCAGTTGCGGCGTCACCTGGTGCCCGGTATAGGAAAAACGTTCATTGAAATTCGCAATGCTGCGCCCGTCGCGCACCACCAGCACGCTCAGCACGAAGTATTCGCAGTCGCTCAAGCCCTGTTGCTGCAAATGGCTGCGCAATTGGCTGTAGAACTGGAAGTGGGCGCGGGCCAGCAGGTAGCCCATGAAATTTTCGCTGAAGCTGGCGTTTTCATCCTGGGCATCGTCGGTCAGGGCTTGCGCCGCTGTCTTGGCGGTGGCCACCGCATAGCGGCCGGCCTGGAACACCAGCGGCGGCGCGTCGCGGCGGTCCATGGCGATCACTTCGCCGACAAAGATGATGTGGTCGCCCCCTTCGTACTGGAACGCCGTGCGGCATTGCAGGCGGGCCACGCAGCCGGTCAGCAGCGGCACGCCGCTGGCGCCATGTTCCAGGCTGAGGCCCGCGAACTTGTCCGCGCCGCTGCGGGCAAAGCGGTTTGACAGCGCATCCTGGTCCAGCGCCAGGATGTGGACCGCGAAATGCGGGCTTTGCGTGAACGCGGCCAGGCTGCGCGAGCTCTTGGCCAGGCTCCACAGCACCATCGGCGGGTCCAGCGAGACGGAATTGAAACTGTTGGCGGTGACGCCGACCGGCGCGCCATCGCTGGCGACGCCGGTAATAACGGTCACGCCAGTGGTGAATGCGCCCAGCGCCTTGCGGAATTCCTGCTGGTCGAAGGGGGTATCGGTTGCCATCGCAATGTCTCCTAAGGTGATGTATGCGCCCCAGTGTCGCGCCGTGGCATGGCGCAGGCATCGTCTGGGCGGACTACCCTGCCACAGCTAGTCTTATCAGACGATGTTGCCTCTTTTGCTTTTGCCCAGAATCGGTTCCAGCTGCAAGAAAAACCGAACCAAGCAAATACAGGGGAGCAAACATGATCGAACTACGTGGACTGGGCTATATCGTGGCGGAATCCACCAATACCGCGGCGTGGCGCCATTACGGCGAGCAGGTGCTGGGCATGGTGGTGACCGATGCTCCGGATAGTGGCCTGGCGCTGAAAATGGATGAACGGGCCGCCCGGATCCATATCGTCAAGGGGGAGCGCGACCGCTACCTGGCTTCCGGCTGGGAACTGGCCAGCGAACAGGCCTTCCAGGCCGCGCAAGCCATGCTGCGCCAGCGCGAAGTCGCGTTCGAACTGGCCGACGGCGCCACCTGCGCGCTGCGCCACGTGCAGCAAATGCTGTGCGTGACCGACCCTTCAGGCAACCGCCATGAACTGTACTGGGGCGTCAAGACCGATTTCCGCCGCTTTGCCTCGCCGATCGGCGTGCCGGGCTTTGTGACCGGTGAACTGGGCCTGGGCCACGTGGTGCTGCCGGCGCCGGACTTCGACAGCACATATGCCTTCCTGAAAGACGTGCTGGGTTTCGGCCTGTCGGATATTTTCCGCATGCGCTTCACGCCGGACCCTGCCGAGCCGGAAAAACGCATCTATTTCCTGCATTGCGCCAATGGCCGCCACCACAGCCTCGGCATCTTTGAAATGCCGTCGCCGTCCGGCTGCGTGCATGCGATGGTGGAAGTGCCGTCGATGGATGAAGTCGGCCGCGCGCTGGACCGGGTGCGCCAGCATGGCGTGAAAATGTCCGCCACCCTGGGCCGCCATTGCAATGACCGCATGACGTCGTTCTACATGAAAACCCCGGGCGGCTTCGACATGGAATATGGCCACGGCGGCCTGGTGGTCGACTGGGACCGGCACAGCGTCTATGAGGCCACGGCCGTCAGCCTGTGGGGCCATGACTTTTCCATTGGTTTCCAATAAGGAGGCGGCCATGGACAAGCAAACAACCGCCCAGGAAGTGGTGGCACGGCTGAAGGATGGCATGACCATCGGGATCGGCGGCTGGGGCCCGCGCCGCAAGCCCATGGCGCTGGTGCGCGAACTGCTGCGCTCTCCGGTCAAGGAATTGACCGTGGTGGCTTACGGCGGCGCCGATGTCGGCATGCTGTGCGCGGCCGGCAAGGTGAAAAAACTGGTTTTCGCCTTCGTGTCGCTGGACTTCATTCCACTGGAACCGTATTTCCGGGCCGCGCGCCAGCAGGGCGCCATCGATGTCATGGAAATCGACGAAGGCATGCTGCTGCTGGGTTTAAAGGCCGCCGCCATGCGCATCCCGTTCATTCCGACCGCAGTGGGACTGGGCACCGATGTGCTGCGCCATAACCCGGACATTGCGGTGATCGATTCGCCCTATGACAACAAGCAGTGGGTGGCCATGCCGGCCTTGAAACTCGACGCGGCGCTGCTGCACGTGGACCGCGCCGATGTGCGCGGCGTGTGCCAGGTCAAGGGGCCGGACCTGTACATGGACGACCTGTTTGCGCGCGCGGCGCGCCATACCTATGTGTCGTGCGATGAACTGGTGGACAGCGCGTACTTTGCGCAGGGCGACGAAGCCCGTTACGTGCACTGGGAACGCGCCGCGACGACAGCCGTGGTGCATGCGCCGGGCGGCGCCCATCCAACGTCGTGCGCGCCGCTGTACGGTTTCGACCCGGCCCATTTCAAGCAGTACGCGGCCGGTGCGCGCGAGCCGGACGGCTGGCGCCAATACCACGAACGTTATATCGCCTGCGGCGAGCAGGAATACCTGCGCCGCGTCGGCGGCATCGACGCCATCCGCAAGCTGGCCTTGCCCGTGTTTTAAGGAAACCACCATGACCAATATGACTGCGACCTTGATCGATACCATCGCCTGCGCCGCCGCGCGGGCATGGCGGGGCGACGGCGAAGTGCTGGCCACCGGCATTGGCGTGCTGCCGCGCCTGGCCGCCTCGCTGGCCATGAAGTCCGTCAACCCGGACTTGATGATGACCGATTCCGAAGCGTGGCTGCTGTCGGAACCGGCGCCGCTCGGGCCGCGCGGCGATTACCAGCTGCGGCGCGAAACCTGGATGGGCTTTGCGCGCATTTTCGACAACGTCTGGAGCGGCCGCCGCCACGCGATGGTGGCGCCGACACAGATCGACCGCCACGGCCAGGCCAATATCTCGATGATTGGCAAGGATTACAGCAAGCCCGCCGTGCAAATGCTGGGCGTGCGGGGTTTTCCCGGCAATTCCATCAGCCACGCGAATTCCTTCTTCGTCCCGAACCACAGCCGCAAGGTCTTCGTCGAAGGCGAGGTCGATATGGTGGCGTCGATCGGCTACAACCCGGCGCGCCTGCCGCGCGGCTACCAGCTGGACGATATCGCGCTGCGCTACGTCATCACCAACCTGTGCGTGATGGACTTCGGCGGCCCACAGCACCAGTTGCGCATTGTCTCGCTGCATCCCGGCGTGACGGCGCAGCAAGTGCGGGACGCCACCGGTTTTCCGCTGCATGGCGAGGATTCACTTCCGGAAACCGCCGCGCCTACGGCTGACGAACTGGCGTTGATCGCGCAGCTCGATCCCCACAACCTGCGTGCCACGGTGCTGTCATGAATGCCGCAACCGACAGCCAGTTCATCGAGCGCGAAGACACGTCCGTGTATGAGACGGGCGAACCGGTCCTGTACGCGGTGGCGGACGGCGTTGCCACGGTCACTCTGAACCGCCCGCAATTCCACAACGCGCAAAATTCGCAAATGACATACGCGCTCGACGCGGCCTTCCAGCGCGCGGTCGGCGATGATACGGTCAAGGTCATCGTGCTGCGCGGCGCGGGCCGGCATTTCTCGGCCGGCCACGATATCGGCACGCCGGGCCGCGACATCAACAAGTCGTTCGACCGCGTCTCCGGCTGGTATGACCACGTAAACAAGCCGGGCGGGGAATTCCTGTATGCCCGCGAACAGGAAGTCTACCTGGGCATGTGCCGCCGCTGGCGCGATCTGCCCAAGCCGACCATCGCCATGGTGCAGGGCGCCTGCGTGGCGGGCGGCTTGATGCTGGCCTGGGTGTGCGACCTGATCATCGCATCGGACGACGCCTTCTTCAGCGACCCGGTGGTGCGCATGGGGATACCCGGCGTTGAATACTTTGCCCATCCCTTTGAAATGCACCCCCGCATCGCCAAGGAATTCCTGTTCCTCGGTGAACGCATGGGAGCGACCCGCGCCCATGAACTGGGCATGGTGAACCGCGTGGTGGCGTCCACCGGGCTGGAACAGGCGACTTACGACATCGCGCGGCGCATCGCGGCCATGCCCCGCATGGGCCTCGCGCTGGCCAAGCAGGCCGTCAACCACGCCGAGGAATTGCAGGGCAAGCGCGCCGCCATGGAAGCGGCGTTTGGCTGGCATCACTTCGCGCATGTCCACAATGAACTGGTGTCCGGCGACAAGCTGGGCGGCTATGACGCGCGCAGCATGGCGACCTCCCAGCGCGGAGGTGAACAATGAAGAACGAGTTGAAAAACGAGGTGAAAAGCGGGCCGCTCGATACGGTGCTGTGCCGCATGCTGGGCTGCCGCTATCCGATCGTGCAAACCGCCATGGGCTGGGTGGCCGATGCGAAATTGGTGGCCGCCACCGGCAACGCGGGCGGCTTCGGTTTCCTGGCCGGCGCCACCATCGAACCGGACCGGCTGGAAGCGGAAATCCTGCGCGTGAAAGCGCTGACCGATGCGCCATTCGGCTTGAATTTCCACATGTTCCAGCCCAATGCGCAAGAGGCCATCAACCTCGCGATCAAATATCAACTGCGCGCCGTCAGTTATGGCCGTGGGCCGGACAAGCGCGCCATCGGCCGCCTGAAAGATGCCGGTGTGCTGTGCATGCCGACTGTCGGCGCGGTCAAGCACGCGCAAAAGGCGATTGAACTGGGTGCGGACATCGTCACCGTGCAAGGCGGCGAGGGCGGCGGCCATACGGGTTCCGTGCCGACAACCCTGCTGCTGCCGCAAGTGCTCGACGCGGTGCAGGTGCCGGTGGTGGCTGCGGGCGGCTTTTATGACGGCCGTGGCCTGGCGGCCGCGCTGGCGTATGGCGCGGCCGGTATCGCGATGGGCACGCGCTTCCTGATGACGACCGATTCTCCGGTCCCCGCCGCCACCTTGGCGCAATACGTGGCGGTGCGCGATCCGTCCGCCATCCGCGTCTCGCTGGCCATCGATGGCTTGCCGCAGCGGATGATCGATAACCCGTATCTGACCCACCTGGAGCGGGCCGGCGCGCTGCGCCGCGTGCTGCTGGCGCTGGCCACGGCGCAGCGCTGGCGCCGGCACACCGGCATGGGCTGGGGCGCGATGCTGCGCACGGCCGCCCAGGCGTTGAAAGGCGATGGCATGAGCGCCGCGCAAACGTTGATGGCGGCCAACGCGCCGGTGCTGATCCAGCGTGCGATGGTCGATGGCCTGCCCGATGAAGGCGTGCTGCCCAGCGGCCAGGCCGCCGCCGCCATCGGCAGCCTGGAATCGTGCGCCACGCTGATCGAGCGCATTGCGGCGGATGCCGAACTGCGCCTGTCCAGCTGCTTTACCACGAACGTCAACCCTATCCCCAATCTGAACGGGAGGCATACCGCATGAATCATCCATTCCACATCACGATCGCCGGCGGCATTGCCGAACTGGTGATCGACCGGCCGCCCGTCAATGCGCTCGACTGCGCGGGCTGGCGGCAACTGGCCGATACCCTCGACGCCCTGGGCGGCAACGACGACGTGCGCGTGATCGTGCTGCGCGGCGCGGGCCGGGGCTTTTGCGCCGGTGTCGACATCAAGGAACTGGCCGCGCATCCGGAACGCATCGTCGCCGTCAATGCGGGCAATTACGCGTCGTTCCGCGCCGTGCACCGCAACCCCAAGCCTGTCATCGTCGCGCTGCACGGCTATGTGCTGGGTGGCGGCATCGGCCTGTCCGGCGCGGCCGACATCGTGGTGGCGTCCGAATGCGCGCGCTTTGGCGTGCCGGAAATCGACCGGGGCGCGATGGGCGGCGGCGCGCATTTGCAGCGCCTGTTCCCGGTGCAAAAGGTACGCCACATGTACTTCACCGGCGACATGATCACGGCGCACGAAGCGTACCGCCTGGGTTCCATCGAGCGGGTGGTCCCGCTGGCCGACTTGCGCGAAGCCGCGCTCGATATCGCGCGCAGCATTGCCGCGAAGAGTCCCGCCATGCTGCGCCTGGCCAAGGAATCGCTGAATGGCGTGGAAGACGGCAACCTGGAAGACAAATACCGCTGGGAACAGGGTTTTACCTTGCAGGCGTATATGAGTGCGGATTCCGATGAAGCGCGCGCGGCGTTCGTGGAAAAACGCGACGCCCAATTTGCCAGCGGAGGCTGATCATGGACTTGCGCTACACCGATGCCGAACGCGCATTCCGCGCCGAGATCCGCGCCTGGCTGGCCGAACACGCGCCATCGAAGCCACTGAAAAGCTTCGATACCGAGGAAGGCTTTGCCGAACACCGCGCGTGGGAACGTACCCTGTATTCGGGCCGCTGGAGCATGGTGACGTGGCCGCGCGAACTGGGTGGACGCGGCTGCAGCCTGATCGAGTGGCTGATCTTCGAGGAAGAATACTGGCGCGCGGGCGCGCCCTTGCGCGTCAACCAGAATGGCGTGTTCCTGCTGGGCCCGACCCTGATGGACGTGGGCACGCCGGAGCAGCAGGCCCGCTTCCTGCCGCGCATCGCCTCCGGCGACGATATCTGGGCCCAGGCCTGGTCGGAGCCGAATGCCGGTTCCGACATGGCGGCGATCCGCTGCGGCGCGCGGCTCGACGGCGACCATTACGTCGTCAATGGCCAGAAAATCTGGTCGACCCGCGCCGTGTGGGCCGATTGCGCGTTTAGCCTGTTCCGCACCGATCCGGAATCGAGCCGCCACCATGGCCTGTCGTTCCTGCTGACGCCACTCGACGCGCCCGGCATCACGGTGCGCCCGATCCGCCAGTTGAATGGCCAGACCGGCTTCGCGGAAATCTTCTTTGACGATGTGCGCATTCCCGTCGCCAACCGCCTGGGCCAGGAAGGCGCGGGCTGGCAAGTGGCGATGGCGACGGCCGGTTTTGAACGGGGCCTGATGCTGCGCTCCCCGGCACGCTTCCAGGAAACCGCGCGGGCGCTGGCGGCGCTGTACCGCGAACGTGAAGGCGGCGCGGCGGGCATGCCTGACGGCGCCCTGGCCGAAGACGTGGCGCGCGGCTGGATGGATGCGGAAGCGTACGCGTTGTCGACCTATGCCACTGCCAGCCGGCTGGAAAAGGGCGGCCATATCGGCCCCGAGTCGTCGACCAACAAAGTGTTCTGGTCTGAACTGGATATCCGCCTGCATGAAACCGCGCAGCGCCTGGCCGGTCCGCTGGCCGAATTGACGGCCGGCGCGCCGCTGGCGCTGGAACACGGGCGCTGGCTGGAAGGCTACATGTTTGCGCAGTCCGGCCCGATCTATGCGGGCACCAATGAAATCCAGCGCAACATCGTGGCCGAACGCATGCTGGGCATGCCGCGCGGCTGAGGTGCGCCCTTACTGGAGATGATGATGGATTTTACCTTTGCAGATGACCAGGTCTTGCTGGCCGATACGGTGCGCCGCTTCCTGGTCAATGAAGTATCGCCGGAGCTGATCCGCGAACTGTGGAACCGCCCCGGCGGCCGTTCGCAGGATTTGTGGCGGCAACTGGCGGAGCAGGGCTTGACGGGCTTGTCGGTGCCGCTGGAACACGGTGGCATGGGCATGTCGGACGTGGACTGGGTCT
Source organism: Pseudoduganella sp. GW821-FHT12E03 (assembly GCF_058807115.1). Lineage (NCBI taxonomy): Bacteria > Pseudomonadati > Pseudomonadota > Betaproteobacteria > Burkholderiales > Oxalobacteraceae > Pseudoduganella > Pseudoduganella sp. GW821-FHT12E03. The sequence continues at coordinate 139,714 of NZ_JBXAQJ010000002.1, forward strand.
TGCTGGCGCGGGAATGCGGCTACCACGGCTTGCCGGCGCCGCTGCTGGAGTCATCGTGGGTGGCGGCCGGCTTGCTGGCGCAACTGCCGCCAGGAGAATTGCGCGACCGCACCCTGGCGGGCATTGCCGATGGCAGCGTGCGGGTGGCGCTGGGCCATGCGCACAGCCCGCTGGTGGCCGATGCCGACCAGGCCAACCTGGTGTTGCTCGAGCGCGATGGCCGCCTGTTTGCCGTGCCGTCGAGCCGTATCGCCATGACGGCGCAAGCCAGCATCGATCCGTCGCGCCGTCTGTTCACCGTGCAATGGGACAGCGAACCGCAATATTGCATCGCCGAACAGGCGCACGACCTGATGCAACAGGCGTTCCTGCGCGGCGCGCTGGCCGCCAGCGCGCAATTGCTGGGACTGGCCCAGCGCATGCTGGACTTGGCCATTGATTACTCGGCGCAGCGCAAGCAGTTCGGCAAACCGATCGGCGTCAACCAGGCGCTCAAGCACCACCTGGCCGATGTCGCGGTCAAGCTGGAATTCGCGGGGCCGGTGGTGTTCCGCGCCGCCCACGCGCTGGCGCATGGCGCCAGTGAATGCGCGGTGCACGTGTCGCACGCCAAGGTGGCGGCCAGCGAAGCGGCGCTGCTGGCGGCCCGCAACGCCATGCAGGTGCATGGCGCAATGGGCTACACGTGGGAAATGGACTTGCAGATATTTATGAAGATGGCCTGGGCGCTCGATGCCGCGTGGGGCGACCGCAGCCTGCACCTGGCGCGTGTCCGCGCCCATGTGCTGCGCGATGGCGCGGCGTTGGGACCGGGCAGCACCTTCACGGAGGAATCATGATGAAACGGAGCGAAGCCTATATCGTCGATGCGCTGCGCACGCCGGTGGGCAAGCGGCGCGGCAGCCTGGCGCACCTGCACGCGGCGGACCTGGGCGGCTTTGTATTGAAGGCGCTGGTGGAACGCAACGCTATACCGGCGGAAGACTATGACGACGTGGTGTTTGGCTGCGTCGACACCATCGGCCCGCTGGCCGGCAATATCGCCCGTTCCAGCTGGCTTGCTGCGGGGCTGCCTTTGTGCGTGCCGGGCGTGACGGTGGACCGCCAGTGCGGCTCGTCGCAGCAGGCGCTGCACTTTGCCGCGCAAGCGGTGATGAGCGGCACCCAGCACGTGGTGGTGGCGGGCGGTGTGCAAACCATGAGCAGCATTCCGATTTCGTCGGCCATGCTGGCGGGCCAGCCGCTGGGCTTTGCGGACCCGTTTTCCGGCAGCACCGGCTGGCAGGCGCGCTTCGGCAACCAACCGGTGTCGCAATTCCATGCGGCGCAAATGATCGCCGAGCGCTGGGATTGCAGCCGTGCGGAGATGGAAGCGTATGCGCTGGAAAGCCACCGGCGCGCGCTGCGGGCGGCCGCCGAGGGACGCTTTGCGCGTGAAATCGTGCCGTGCGCCGGGCTGGCGCACGATGAAACGCCGCGCAACACGTCGCTGGCAAAGATGGCGGAACTGGAGCCTCTGGGCACAGGCAGCTGGCTGACGGCCGGCGTGGCCAGCCAGACGTGCGACGCCGCCGCCGCGCTGCTGGTGGTGTCGGAGGAAGCGCTGAAACGCTACAACCTGACGCCGCGCGCCCGCATCCACCATATCTCCGTGATGGGCGACGACCCGGTCTGGATGCTGACCGCCCCGATCGCCGCCAGCAAGAAAGCGCTGCAGCGCAGCGGCATGCGCTGGAGCGACATCGACCTGGTGGAAATCAATGAAGCGTTTGCCAGCGTGGCGCAAGCCTGGCTGAAGGAAACCGGCTATCCGCACGAACGCACCAACGTCAATGGCGGCGCGATTGCGCTGGGGCACCCGCTGGGGGCGACCGGCGCGCGCCTGGCCACGACCTTGCTGCATGAACTGGAGCGCAGTGAAGGCCGTTTTGGCCTGCAAACCATGTGCGAAGGTGGCGGCTTGGCCAACGTGACGATTATCGAACGAATGTGAGGGCGGCATCATGAAAATCTGTAATGGCAGGACCGTCATCGTGACGGGAGCGGGTGGTGGACTGGGACGCGCATATGCGCTGGCGCTGGCGCAGTCCGGCGCCACCGTGGTGGTCAACGATATCCGTCTGGACGCGGCGCAAGCGGTGGCGGACGAGATCGTGGCCGCGGGCGGCCAGGCGCTGGCCAACGGCGGCGACATCACCAGCATGGCGGGTGCGGAAAGCATCGTGGCGGCTGGTGTGGCGGCGTACGGCGAAGTGCATGCGCTGGTCAACAACGCCGGCATTTGCCGCGACCGCATGTTTGCCAGCATGGGCGAGGCCGACTGGGATGATGTGATGCGGGTGCATTTGAAAGGCCACTTTTGCCTGGCCAATGTGCTGGCGCGCCGCTGGCGCGACGCTTCGAAAGCCGGCGCGCCGGTGGCGGGGCGCATCATCAACACCAGTTCCGGCGCGGGCCTGGCCGGTTCCGTGGGGCAGTCGAATTACGCGGCGGCCAAGGCGGGCATTGCCGCGCTGACCCTGGTGCAGGCGGTGGAACTGGCGCGCTATGGCGTGACGGCCAATTGCCTGGCGCCGGCCGCGCGCACCGGCATGACGGAAGACGTGTTTGCCGCCATGATGAAGGCGCCGGACCATGGCGGGTTTGACTTTTACGATCCGGCCAATGTGGCGCCCATCGTGGTGTGGCTGGCCAGCGCGGAATCGGCGCCGGTGACGGGCCGCACCTTTGAAGTGGCGGGCGGGAAGATTTCGCTGGCTGAAGGCTGGCAAGCGGGCCCGGCGCGCGACAAGGGGGCGCGCTGGCTGCCGCACGAAGTGGGCGACGCGGTGGTGCAATTGCTGGCGCAGGGCCGCGCCGCGCAGCCTGTATACGGCGGGTGAGGCCAGCATGGACTTCACGCTCAACGAAGAACAGCAAATGATACGGGACGCGGCGGCCGCCTTCCTGGCGGAACGCTGTGATTCCGGGGCATTGCGCGCCGTGCTGGAAAAAGCATGCGCGGCCGGCGGCGCAAGTGCCGGCCCCGTTGGCGGGGCGGCTCACGATGCCGGCTTGTGGCGGGAAATGGGCACGGCGCTGGGCTGGTGCGCCTTGACCGTGCCGGAACACTGTGGCGGGATGGGCATGGGGCAGATGGAGCGTGCGCTGCTGATGGAACAGATGGGCCGCCGCTTGCCTGCCGTGCCGTACTTCGCCAGCGCCTGCCTGGCGGCCGATGCGCTGCAATATGGCGCGCCGCAGGCGGGCCGGCAATGGCTGGAACCATTGGTGTCGGGCGACATCACGGCGGCGCTGGCCTTGCCCCGGCTGGCGCGCTGGGACGCCGCGCATTGCACGGTCACGGCGCAGCGCACTACACACGGCTATGCGCTGAACGGCGAGGTGGCCCAGGTGATGGGCGGGGCGCAGGCGGACTTGCTGCTGGTTCCGGCCCGTACCGGCGATGGCGGTGTTGCCTTGTTCGCTGTCCGTGCCGATACGCCGGGCATGAAGATCACGCCGCTGCGCACCATGGACATGACCCGCGCTATCGCTACTTTGCAATTAACGAACATGCATGTTGCAGCGGATGCGTGGCTGGCGGCGGGCGAAGCCTTGCAGGCCGGCTTGCGCCACACCACCACCCTGGCGGCGCTGGCACTGGCGGCCGAGCAGGTGGGGGCCGCTCGCCAGTGCCTGGAACTGACGCTGGCATATATCGGGGAAAGGGTGCAGTTTGGCCGCAGCATCGCCTCGTTCCAGGCCGTCAAGCACCGCTGCGCGCAGATGATGGTGGGGCTGGAATCGGCGGCTTCGATGGTCTATGGCGCCGCGCTGCGGGCCGATAGTGGCGGATCAGGAACGGAAGGCCAGGACACCGCGGGGCTGGAAACCGACGTCGCCTGCGCCAAGTACGCCGCCAACCACGCGTTGTTCTTTTGCGCCCAGGAAGCCATCCAACTGCATGGTGGCGTGGGTTTTACGTGGGAATACGATCCGCACCTGTATTTCAAGCGGGCGCAGGCCGCGCGCAGTTGGTTTGGCAGTGACGGCGATTGCCTGCAACAGGTGGCGCAGGCGCTGGCCGATGGCGCGGCGCACCCGCCATGCAACGATGCGCCGCCCGGCGAATTCGAACAGTGGCTGGAAGCGCAACTGTCCAGCCGGTTCGCCGAACTGCGCCACCGGGGCGGCCCGGGCGATGAAGATGCGTTCCCGGAACAGCGCAAGCACTGGGAGCGCGCCATGGCCGCCGCGGGTTGGACGTGCCCTGGCTGGCCGAGGGAACATGGCGGCGCGGGACTGAGCTTGTCCGAACAGGTGGCCCACCATGAACGGTATGCGCGTGCCGGCGGGCCGGGCCGGGTCGGCCATATCGGCGAAGGCTTGATTGGTCCCACCCTGATCGCATTGGGCACGGCAGACCAGCAACAGCGCCACCTGCCCGGCATCGTGGCGGGCACCACGCTGTGGTGCCAGGGCTATTCGGAACCGAACGCGGGTTCCGACCTGGCCAATGTGCAAACCCGCGCCGTGCTCGATGAGGCGACCGGCGACTGGATCGTCACCGGCCAGAAGGTCTGGACCTCGCTGGCCCACGAATCGCAATGGATTTTCGTTGTCGCGCGCTGCGAACCCGGTTCGCGCGGCGGCAAAGGGTTGATCTTCCTGCTGATGCCGCTGGACCAGCCGGGCATCGAGATCCGTCCGATCCGCCAGATCAGCGGCAGCGCGGAATTCAATGAAGTGTTCTTCGATGGCGCCCGCGCCAGGGCGTGCGACGTGGTGGGCAAGCCGGGCGACGGCTGGCAAGTCTCGATGGCGCTGCTCGGCTTTGAACGGGGGCTGTCGACACTGGGCCAGCAAATGCAATTCCTGCATGAACTGGAACTGGTGATGGCCGCCGCGCGCGACAACGGCAGCTGGGACGACCGCGCGGTGCGCGACCGCATTGCCCGCGCGTGGATCGGTTTGCGCACGATGCGCTGCAATGCGCTGCGCATGTTGTCCGGCGCCGACCGTGGCCAACTGGCGCCGGAATCGCTGATCTACAAGTATCACTGGTCCAACTGGCACCGCGACCTCGGTGAACTGGCGATGGATGTGCTGGGGGCAGAGGGCAACGTCTTCGATGCCGGCGAAGCACGCCGCCAGCGCCTGCAAAGCCTGTTCCTGTTCAGCCGCGCCGACACGATTTACGCCGGTTCCAATGAAATCCAACTCAACATCATTGCCGAGCGTGGCCTCGGCATGCCGAAAGAACCAAGGGGCAACGCATGAAACCTGTAATTCCAGACTATGTCAAAGGCCACGGCCTGCTGGCCGGAAAATCCGTGCTGATCACGGCCGCCGCCGGCGGCGGCATCGGTTTTTCAGCGGCGCGCCGCGCTGCCGAAGAGGGTTGCCGCGCGCTGATGATTTCCGATATCCATGCCCAGCGGCTGGAAACCGCCGTGGCGCAGCTGCGTGAAGAAACCGGCCTGCAAGAGATTTACGGCCAGCTGTGCGACGTGACGCAGGAAGAGCAGGTGCGGGCGCTGGTTGCCAAAGCCGAAGAGCGCTTGCACGGCGTCGATGTGTTGATCAATAACGCGGGCCTGGGTGGCAGCCGCCGCGTGGTCGATATGTCGGACGCGGAATGGAACCGCGTGCTGGACATTACCCTGACCGGGACGTTCCGCATGACGCGCGCCATGCTGCCCGCCATGCAGCAGCGCGGCAAGGGCGTGATTGTCAATAACGCGTCGGTGCTGGGCTGGCGCGCGCAAAAAGAGCAAGCGCATTACGCGGCCGCCAAGGCCGGTGTGATGGCGCTGACGCGCTGCAGCGCGCTGGAAGCGGCGGAATTCGGGGTGCGCATCAATGCGGTCGCGCCCAGCATTGCGCTGCACGACTTCCTGCGCAAGGCCGCGCCCCAGGATTTGCTGGACCACCTGGCGTCGCGCGAAGCCTTCGGGCGCGCGGCCGAAGTGTGGGAAGTGGCCAACGTGATGATGTTCCTGGCCAGCGACTACGCCTCGTACATGGTGGGCGAAGTGCTGTCCACCAGCAGCCAGCACGCGTAGGAGGGGATATGGCGACGACACTGCGCGGCAGCGCGGACTTCCTGTCCGGCATCGGCCGCGAACTGGGCGCCAGCCCGTGGCTGGCGGTGGAGCAGCGCCGCATTGATTTATTTGCCGAAGCGACCGGCGACCACCAGTGGATCCACATCGATCCGGTGCGTGCGGCCGAGGGCCCGTTTGGCGCCTGCGTGGCGCACGGTTACCTGACCTTATCGCTGGTGAACCTGTTTTTGCCGCAGGTGCTGACGGTCGAAGGCATGACGATGGGCGTCAATTATGGCTGCGAGCGGGTGCGCTTCCCCGCGCCGCTGCGAGTGGGCAGCCGTGTGCGTGGCGTGTGCCAACTGGTGCATGCCGAAGCCCTTGCCAACAACGGGGTGCAGGCCACGATCCGGGTCACCCTGGAAATCGAGGGGCAACCAAAGCCCGCGTGCGTGGCCGATGCGATCAGCCGCTATTACTTTTAGAAATCGACAATCAGGGAGTTCACCATGCAGGAAGCAGTCATCGTTTCAACCGCCCGCACGCCGATCGGCAAGGCATACCGTGGCGCATTCAACGATACGGAAGCCCCCGCGCTCGGTGGCCACGTGATCCGCGCGGCGCTGGCGAAAGTGCCGGACATCGCCGCCCATGAAGTGGAAGATGTGCTGATGGGCGCCGCGGCGCAGCAGGGCACGCAGGGCTACAACATTGGCCGTTTGAGCGCCCTGGCGGCGGGCTTGCCGTCCAGCGTGCCGGGCATGGCGCTGGACCGCATGTGTTCATCGGGCCTGATGGCGATCGCCGGCGCGGCGAAATCCATCATGTGCGGTGAAATCGAGATTGCCGTGGCGGGCGGCGTGGAATCGATCTCGCTGACGCAAAACAAGCATAAAAACACCTTCCGCAACCAGGCGCAGGCCGTGCTGGCGCATGACCCGGCGGCCTACATCCCGATGATCGAGACGGCGGAAATCGTCGCCCGCCGCTATGGCGTCAGCCGCGCCGCGCAGGACGACTATGCGCTGCAAAGCCAGCAGCGCGTTGCCAGCGCCCAGCGCGCCGGCCTGTTTGATGCGGAAATCGTGCCAATGGCCAGCGTGCACCAGCTGTTCGACCGCGAAGGCAACCCGAATGGCAGCGAAGTCATGACCCTGGTGCGCGACGAGTGCGCGCGCAGCGCCACCGATTGCGCGTCGCTGGCGGCTTTGAGACCCGTGTGGCAGGGCGGGCAATGGGTGCCGCGGGGGGAGTTCATCACAGCCGGCAATGCCTCGCAACTGGCCGATGGCGCATCGGCCTGCGTGCTGACCAGCGCCGCGCTGGCCCGCGCACGGGGGCTGGCGCCGCTGGGCGTCTACCGGGGCATGGCGGTGGCGGGCTGCGCATCGGACGAAATGGGCATCGGCCCTGTCTACGCGATTCCCAAGCTGTTGAAGCGCCACGGCATGACGGTGGCCGATATCGGCCTGTGGGAGCTGAATGAAGCCTTTGCCAGCCAGGTGTTGTATTGCCGCGACCAGCTGGGGATTCCCGATGCGCGCCTGAATGTCAATGGCGGCGCCATCGCCATGGGCCACCCGTTCGGCATGTCCGGTTCGCGCCTGGTGGGGCATGCGCTGCTGGAGGGCCAACGCCGGGGTGTGCGTTATGTGGTGGTAACGATGTGCATCGGCGGCGGCATGGGGGCAGCGGCGTTGTTTGAAGTGTTGTAACAAAACCCGTAGGGTGGTTTCCGCGCAGCGGAAGCCACCATGCATGCGCCGCCTAGTCCAAGTTGACGATGCTGCGCGGCGTGATACGCGGTGTACTGGTCCCATGAAAACCGCAGCCGCAGAGCTGCAAAGGAGACAACAATGCTGAATTCTCTGCATGTACAGCCGTTGCGATACGCCAGCCTGGCGCTGTCCGTCGCGGTGGCGGCCGGCGCGGTCTATGCGTTCGCCTTCCGCCCCCATCCCGTCTTTGCCGCCACCGAAGTGCGGGCCGACCGCCTGCACATCAATGCGCTGGCGCTGGCAGGCCGGCGCGTGGTGGCGGTGGGCGAGGCCGGCCACATCCTGTATTCCGATGATGGCGGCGTCCAGTGGCGCGATGCCAAGGTCGCGGGACAGCCCGGTTCCACCCTGACCCAGGTCAGCTTCAGCGATGAGAAGCGCGGCCTCGCGGTTGGCCATGATGGCGTGGTGCTGCGCACCGGGGACGGCGGCGAACATTGGCAAAAATGGCGGTTTGACGCCGCCAACACCGATCCGCTACTCGATGTGGCGCTGCGCAGTGACGGCAGCGCCATGGCCGCCGGCAGTTTCGGCCGTTTCCTGGTCTCGAAAGATGGCGGCGCCCAGTGGCAGCCCGCCGCCACGCCGCCCGCGATTGCCGATGGCCATGCCAATGCGCTGGTGCGCAGCAGCGGCAACGCCATGCTGCTCGTCGGCGAGGCGGGCATGTTGCAGCGCTCGAACGATGGCGGCGCGACGTGGGAAGCGCTGGCCTTGCCCTATAAAGGCTCGCTGTTTGGCGGGTTGGCGCTGAAGGATGGCGCCTGGCTGGTGTTCGGCATGCGCGGCCACGTGTTCCGCAGTGCGGACTTCGGTTCCACCTGGGCCGCTGTGGACACCGGCCTGCCCACATCGTATTTCGGCGGCGCGCAATTGAAGGATGGGCGCGTGGTGCTGGTGGGGCAGGGCGGCGCGGTGGTGCTGTCCGGCGACGGCGGCAAGACGTTCCGCATCCACCGGGTCGGCGGGCGCGCCAGCCTGGCCGCCGTGGCGGAAGCGCAGGCCGGCCACGTGCTGCTGGCCGGCGAAGCCGGCATTACACGCGAAGCGCTGTAATGCGGCGCACCGATTCAACTGAACCTGATTGCGAGTGATTTTATGAGCGCATTGATCCACGCCTGCGGCGCCGCCTTGCTGCGCCACCGGGGCGCCTTGCTGTGGCTGTTCCTGCTGGCCACTATCGCCCTGGGCTTTTCCGCCACCCGTGTCCGGCTCGATCCCGGCTTTGCCAAGACCGTGCCGCTGCAGCACCCGTATATGCAGACTTATACGGAATTCGCCCGCCAGTTCGCCGGCGCCAACCGCATCCAGGTCAGCCTGCGCTGGCGCGGCGAGGGCGATATCTATAACGCGCAATTCCTGGCCGCGCTGCGCGAAGCCACCGATGACGTGTTCTTCGTGCCGGGTGTGGTGCGCAGCCGCGTATCGTCGCTGTTTACGCCGAACACGCGCTATACGGAAGTCACCGAAGCGGGCTTTTATGGCGATGTGGTGGTACCGGCCCGGTTTTCCGGCTTGCCCGATGAACTGGCGCTGGTCCGGACCAACGTGGCCCGTTCCGGCCAAATCGGCCAGCTGGTGTCGAATGACTTGAAATCCGCGATGGTGCAGGCGGAATTGCTGGAAACCGATCCCGCCACCGGCAAGAAGCTCGATTACGTGGACGTGGCGAACCGCCTGGAACAGTTGCGCGCCAAATATGCCGCGCGCAACATCGATGTCCACATCTCGGGCTTTTCCAAAGTCATCGGTGATGTCATGGAAGGCATCAATGGCGTATTGGGTTTCTTTGGCGTGGCGTTTGCCATCACGGCCTTGCTGCTGCTGGCCTATACCCGCTCGCCGCGCATGAGCGCCCTGGCGCTGGCGGTGGCGCTGATGCCGGTGGTCTGGCTGCTCGGTGTGCTGCCGCTGATCGGCTATGGCATCGACCCGATGTCGATCCTGGTGCCGTTCCTGATCTTCTCGATTGGCGTGTCGCACGCGGTGCAGATGACCAACGCGTGGCGCCAGGCCGTGCATGCGGGGGCCGATGGCCGCAAGGCGGCGCTGGATGCCTTCAGTGCCCTGTTCGTGCCGGGCACCCTGGCGCTGCTGACCAATGCGCTGGGCTTCCTCGTCATCATGACGATTGACATCGCCATCGTGCGCGAACTGGGCGTGACGGCGTGCATCGGCGTGTTGCTGATGATCTTGACCAACAAGGTGTTCCTGCCGGTGCTGCTGTCGTATTGCAGCGCGCGGGTTGCCGGGCCCGCGCCGGACCGGCGCGCGGCGCGCAGCGCCTTCTGGTGGACCCTGTCCGCCGCCGCTTCGCCGCGCGTGGCGCCCTGGGTGATGGCGGCGAGCGCCGTGCTGCTGGGCGTGGGCGCCTACGGCGCGCGCAGCCTGCATATCGGCGACATTGGTTCCGGCGCGCCGGAATTGCGCGCCGACTCGCGCTATAACCGCGACCACGCCGCCATCAGCGGCCAGTACAACGTGGGTTCGGATGTGCTGTCGGTGATTGCCGTTGCAGGGGCCGACGCAGGTGCGAAGGACAGCGCGGCGGACGCCTGCCTGCGCTATCCCGTGATGAGCGCCATCGAGCGCTTTGAAATATACATGCGCGGCGTGGCGGGTGTGCGCTCTGTCGTCAGCGTACCGTCGCTGGCGAAAGTCACGATCGGCGCCTACAACGAAGGCAGCCCGCGCTGGCAGGCATTGCCGCGCACCAGCGCCGGACTGCAGCAGGGCGCCCGCAGTTTCAATCCGGACGATGGCATGAATACGGAAAACTGCAAGGCGATCCAGGTATTGGTGTACACCGATAACCATGAAGGCGCGACCATCGCTCATGTGGTGGCGGAAGTGAAGGCGTTTATCGCCTCAGGTGGCGCCGCGCCGGTTGAGCTGCGGCTGGCCAGCGGTGACGTCGGCGTGATGGCGGCCACCAATGAAGCGGTGGAGCAGGCCGAAGTCGGCATGCTGCTGGCGATCTTCGGTGCGATCACGGTGCTGTGCCTGCTGACGTTCCGCTCAACGCAAGCCGTCTTGTGCATCATCGTGCCCCTGGCGCTGGTGTCCGTGCTGTGCAATGCATTGATGCCGCTGCTGGGTATCGGCCTGAAGGTATCGACCCTGCCAGTGGTGGCGCTGGGTGTCGGGGTCGGCGTCGACTACGGCATTTACCTGTACGAGCGCATTGCGCACCAGATGCAGGTGGAAGGCCAGGAATTCCGCACCGCGTTTTATGAAGCGATGCGCCAGCGCGGCACGGCTGCCGTGTTTACCGCCGTGACGATGTCGCTCGGTGTGGCCACGTGGACCTTCTCCGCGTTGAAATTCCAGGCCGATATGGGCGTGCTGCTGGCGTTCATGTTCCTGGTGAATGTGCTGGGCTCGATCTTCCTGTTGCCGGCGCTGGCGGCGGGCTTGCTGTCGCGGCGTGCTGGAGTGGCTCCGCAACCGGGGCCCGGCGATGCTGCGCCGGTGGCCGATCCTGACGTGATTGTCGTGGGTTCCGGCGGCGGCGCCATGCTGGCGGCCATCCGCGCGGCCGATAACGGCTTGTCGGTGCTGGTGGTGGAAAAATGTGCGCAATACGGCGGCACCACGGCGATTTCCGGCGGCGGGATCTGGATCCCGAATAATCACCTGGGCGAGCAGGCCGGCGCGAAAGACAGTTTCGAGGAGGCGCTGGCGTATGTGCGGGCGTGCGTGACGCCGCATTTCGACGAGGCGCGGGTGCACGCCTACCTGCAGGCCGGCCCACGGCTGGTGCGCTACCTGCACGAACGCACGCGGGTACGTTTTACCGCGCTGCCGCATTACGCCGACTACTTCCAGCACAAGCCTTGCGCCAAGCCCGGTTTCCGCTCGCTGGACCCGGCGCCGTTCGATGCGGCGCAACTGGGCGCCGACTTTGCGCTGCAGCGCCCGCCGCTGGGCGCCACCCTGATTGGCGGCCGCCTGTCGATGACACAGACGGAGGCGCGCCTGATCCTCGGCAAGCATCCGGGCTGGATCGGCAAACTGTTGAAGATCGTGCTGCGCTATGCATTCGACCTACCCTGGCGGCTGCGCCACCCGGCCGACCGCCGCCTGACCCTGGGCGCGGCGCTGGTGGCCAGCCTGCGCGCATCGCTGCGCGACCGTGGCGTGCCGCTGTGGCTCGATACCCCGCTGACCAGTTTGATTGTCGAGCATGGCAAGGTGGCCGGCGTGGTGGTGCAGCGCGACGGCAAGCCAATGACACTGCGGGCACGCCGTGGCGTGATCCTGGCGGCCGGTGGCTTCGAATGGAACCAGGCCATGCGCGAACAATACCTGCCGCAGCCGACCCGCGCTGAATGGAGCGTGACGCCGCCGCACGCCAACACGGGCGACGCGATCCGCGCCGGCCAAGCCGTGGGTGCGCGCACGGACCTGATGGGCTACATGTGGGGCGTGCCTGCCGTGCAGGTGCCGGGCATGCCGCACACGCATCCGATTTTCGTTGAACGTTCATTGCCGGGCTGCGTGATTGTCGATGCGGCGGGCAAGCGCTTTGCCAATGAAAACCTGGCGTATTCGGAACTGGTGCAAACCATGTATGCGCGGGCGGAGCAGGGCCATGCATCCGCTGTTCCTGCCTGGATTGTGTTCGATGCGCGCTTCCGCAAGCAATATCCGTGCGGCCCGATCCTGCCGGGTTCCGTGATGCCGGACAGCCGCTTGCCGCCAGCCTTGAAGGAAGTGTTGCACAAGGCGGAGTCGCTGGAAGCGCTGGCGGCCATCATTGGCGTCGACGCGGCCGGGCTGCAAGCCAGCGTGGACAGCATGAACCGCTATGCGGCCACCGGCGTCGATGAGGAATTCGGCAAGGGCGACAACGTGTTCGACACGTATTACGGCGACATCAACATCAAGCCCAATCCCTGCCTGGCGCCGCTGGCGCAGGGACCGTTCTATGCCATCAAGCTGGTGCCGGGCGATATCGGCACCAAGGGTGGCATGGTGACGGATATCCACGCGCGAGTGCTGGGGCAGGATGGGGAAGTGATACCGGGGCTGTATGCGATTGGCAATTGCAGTGCGGCTGTAATGGGGACCACTTATCCGGGGGCTGGTTCCACGATTGGGCCTGCGATGGTGTTTGGCATGCTGGCGGCGGATCACCTGGCCGGCGCGGCGGAGGCGGTTGCGCTGCCTGCGGACCTGGCGGAAGCGTCGTAAGGCAAATGCCCTCGAATGGCTTCGGGGGCATTATTAACGACCGGTTACGGGGTTGCCACCCGCGTAGGCGGAAGATCTGTTTAAGCGTGAATCGGCGTCACAATTTTTTCCTGGACGCGATTGTAAGCCATGAATTTTTCTGCCAGACCAGTCAGTTGCCAGGATTGCCCGACAGGAGCGCCGCATCATCAAGGCCTTGCTCGACGGCATGATCATCAAGTAAAAGAGACGGCCGGGAAGGCTTGCCTCACCATACTCGCCTGGCAGTTTTCCGAACCCGTTGCGAATATCGGGGGGGCGCCATGACTCAAGAGGTAGTCAACTGCGCAGGAGCGCCTAGTTATAAACATGCTGATCAGGTAAGCTGTTCAACTTCCTGTTGAATGCGTGCTGCCTTTATCAGCAAATTGCCGTAGATATCAGCTGCATTTCCGAAAAATTCCGGATTCTCGACAATGAATTCTAAGCTTGACAGTATCGCGTATGATGCGGCTTTCACCGCTTGCGGGTCCGAAAGCAAACGGTCTTCGACAACATCAATGAACGCATCTGCTACATGAGCGCAGTCTTGCTTGCAATTGGCACGCAAATAGTCACCGAAGCCACCTATGTAGTACACGAAGGGTAATCGTGGCATATAGCGGATATCCTGTGCACGCATCAAGACGTCTTCCGAAAAAAACTTCCGCATATCAGCATTGGTGCGACCGAAAAAACTGCGATACGCGTCTTCCAGGTCAGCGTCCCCACTAAGGTCGCCCCAATCGGCTTTCGAAGGCATTTCCGCCAAAATTTTGCTCATGGACAGCCCTCCTTTTGTTTGCACGCCTTCCACTTTTCAAATAAATCCGCAGCTCTTTTCGCTTGAATCGCGATGTCGCGGGAATGGCGACCAGGCATCCAACGGTCATCCCAATCACTCATACTGCTAGCACAAGCAACTGCACGCTCCCATTCTTGCTTAATGTCAGCGCATCGGTCGCCTGTTGGCATTTTCTTATCTTGGCACTTGGATTTGTACCAGTCATGTTCCCCCTGTGCCTGCTTTTCTTCCTCCGGTGTACGCACGGGTTTCGAACTTGGTGCAACGCTGGCTTGTGGATGAAGCGCGTCATAGATGCTGCCTCCGAAAGGCTGACCAACAAAATGCTCCCAAGTGGAATTGAAGCCGAGTCCAATGCCCGCCCCGACTCCTGCTGATGCGGCAATCGCCGCACTTGCCGTTGCAGCGGTGGTGCCAGCAGCTCCGGCCCAAGTTAGCACGCTGGGAGGCGGAACAAATAAACCTGATGGGTCCGAGTACACGATCGGACTTCCCAGCGCATAGCCATACGTGTTAACCCCACCACCGAGCCCGATCGGATCACTCTGCACATACCGCCCCGACTGCGGATCATAATCCCTGAAGTAGTTGTAGTGAAGCCCACTCTCCCGATCAAAATACTGTCCCGCGAACCTGGGATTGAACTCAAACCGCGCCGCCGCGCCGGGCTGTTCATTTGGCGGTGCGGAACCAAACCCATCGCTTTCCCACTTCCACACGACCGCCTGGTTCTGGTCCGCGATCACGCGCGGCGTATCGAGCTGGTCCGTATGGATATAGTAGACCGCCGCGCTTGCCGCCGTCCCACCGGTGATTGTCAATGCGACAGGCGCGGAAACCAGCATGGTATTTTGCCCATCTGCCAGCCACGCATAGGCCTTGATCACGTATTTTCCTGGGCCCAGGCTGGGCAAATCCAGGCTGAACGGCGCCGTGGTGGCCTCGCCCAGGCGACTGTTGCCGTTGACATATTCGACCCGTGCCACCGTCACCGGATTCGGGTTGGCTGTCACCACCACGGACAATGTAACGTTGGCTGGCGCCACCGCGGCCGATGGGGTGACGGCCACGCTGACCGAGGTGGCGGCCGCCACCGCGGTGCAGCAGAGCCAGGCCAGCACCAGCCATGTGGCCATGTGCAGGGTTTTGAACAAGCCCGGGGTTGGGTGTTGGATGTGCATGTCGGGTGCTCCTTAGAAGCTGCCTTGGTAAAGCACAGGCGTGTAGCTGACCATGGAACGGGCAGGGCCGCTGAAGGTCAGCGGCACACTGATGACGGCGCCCGCGTTCAATGTCCCGGGCACGGTAACGTATGGCGCACCCGCGTCCGTGCCGCTGGCGTTGTCTAATGTGAGACCCGCAGTCAGGTTATTCAGCTTCAGTTGCAGGGGACCGGAAAGCGCAGCACCGCTGGTATTGGTCACCGCCACGCTGCCGGTATATTTACCGTTGACGCGGTTATAGAGAGCGCCATGCTGTGTCAATTGCACAAGGCCGCTGACATTGAGCGGGCCGCCCATATACTTCAGCACCGCGACCGGCACATCGTCCAGGTAGACATACTCGGTGGTGGCGCCAGCGGTGGTTTCGGCGATCAGCTTGCCGGCCAGATCGTAGTGGAATACGGTCGTGGCCGTGGGCGTCACCTTTTGTACGCGCTGGCCCAGGGCGTTGATCTTGTACGTGACCGGTCCGATTGCCGTATTCGCCGACACCATGCGCCCGCGCGCGTCATAGCTGAATTGCGGCCCGGCGCCGTTATTGGTGGTGCTGCCATTGGCATCCATCGTGACCGCATTGCCGCCGGCCGTGGCCAGGCGGTTGCTGGCCGCCGCATAGGTGTAACTGGTGGCGGCAGCGTTGAGCGTGGATTGCGTGCGGTTGCCCACCGCGTCATAGGTGTAGCTGCGGCTGCTGTTCGAGTACTGTTCGCTGGTCAACCGGTCCAACTGGTCGTAGCCATACGTGCGGCTGTTGTTGGCGTTGCCGCCATCCGTCACGCCGGTCAGGCGGCTGGCCGCGTCATAGCCGACTGTCTGCATCACACCTTGCAACGTATAGCTGGCCATGCGCCCGTCGAGGTCATAGCTGCGGCTGTACACCTGGCCATTACCAAAGGTCAGCGACTTCAACGGGCCAAATGGCCGATACACCACGCCACTGGCCAGCGTGGCGCTGGCGCCGGCCACAGTGGTGGTGACCGTCGCAATGCGCCCCATGCCGTCGCGCGTGTAATCGATACTGCGCCCGCTGGGATAGGTCATGCCCGACAGGCGCCCCGCGGCATCGTAGCGGTAGGCTGTCGCGTATGCCGCGCCTTCAATCGTCCGGGTTTCCGATAGTATCCGCCCATGCTGGTCATAGCCGTATTGCGTTATGCCGCTGAGGTCCGTGATCTTGTTCAGCCGCCCCAGCGCGTAATCGCCCTGGTCGTAGGCATAGGCGGCGCTGGTACCGTCGCCATAGCTGATCGCCGTTACCCGGTTCAGCACATCGTAGGTATAGGTTGTGACCTGGCCTTTCGCATCCGTGCTGGTGGCAAGATTGCCGGCTTCATCGTATGTACGAGTGGTGACGCCGGTATCGGGGCTGGTGGTCTTGCTCAGGTTGCCCAGGCCATCAATGGTGTAGGTGGTCACCAGGTTGCGTGCATCGGTGACCCTTGCCAGCTGGTCCTGGCCATCATAGCCAAATTGCGTCACCCCATTTTTTGCATCGGTGGTTTTCACGCGTCGGTTCAGCGCATCGTAGTCATGCTTTGTAATCTGGTTGAGCGGATCGGTCACCTGTTTCAGGTTCCCCATCGTGTCGTAGGCATATGCGGTGGTGGTGTTCTGCACCTGTGCGTGAGCGGCAGCGCCCGGCAAGGCCAGCACCGCTGCCAAGGTGGTAGGGATGGCGCGCATCATTGCAGGCCTCCAGTGATCTGGGTCAGCCGGTTCAGTGTGTTGTACGTGCGGCTGATCTGGCGCGCCAGTACGCCGCCGCTATCCTTCACCTGTTCACCAATGCGGTTGCCGGCCAGGTCCAGCGTGAACGTGACGCTGTTGCCGTCGCTGTCTGTTATCGCCGTCAGACGACGCGCGGCATCATAGGTGTACGACACCCATGCGCCATCCGGCTGCGTGGCTTTGATGAGTTGCCCCACGCCGTCATATTCATAGACAGTGTTTTCCCCTCCCGTGTTGCTGGACGCAAGCCAGCCGCGCGGGGTGTACGTCATGTCGGTGGCGAGGCCATTCGGGTCAGTGATGCGGCCCAGCCGGCCATTGGCGTCGTAGTTGCTCAATGTGGTGGCGTGGCCTGCGGCATTGGTGATGCTGGCCAGGCGCCCCTCGGCGTCATAGCTGTAAGTAGTGGTGGCATTGCGCGGTCCTGTCGCCGTGGAGACCTGGCCCAGCTCGTTATAGGCATAGGTCCAGGCCCGCGCCGTGCCATCGGCCGTCGCGTTAAAACCCTGCGCGCCCGAGGCGTCCGTGGTCGGCTGGATAGACTTTGTGACCAGGTTCCCGCCGACGTCATATGTGAACGTGGTGATGCGCAGCGGCTCCGCAATCTTTGTCCGCAGGCGCAGTGTTGGGTGCCATGCGGTTGTGATGGTCCTTGCCACGCCGGTGCCGGCGGCTTCGGTCCGGCTGGTCTCCAGGTTGCGGGCCAGATCGTAGGTGTAGTTGGTCTGGTTGCCGTTCCAATCCTTGGCCGTCAGTACATTGCCATTGGCATCGTAGGTGCGCGCCATCATGCCGTCGCAGCCGGCGCAGGGCTGGTCCAGCGTATCGCTCCTGGCAACCCCCAGGATGACTTTGAAGTGGTAATTGCGTGCAATGGTGACCGGGTTGGCCGCCGTGCCAAGATAGGAGGTGACGGTATTGGTTTGCGAACCGTCCGCGGCAGGCGTGCCATAGGCGATCCTGACCTTATCGACACCGCCCGCATGCTCCGACCCCACTACCACCCCCTTGCAGCTGTAATTCCAGCTTGCATAACGAAGACCCTTCTCGTCGGTGATGCCGGTCAGCGCATTGGGCAAATGGCCGTAAGTGACGCTGATGTTCGTGACGTTGTTGTTGCAGGGCGATCCGTCGTTGATCCGCGCACGCTCATTGTAGTGGTAGGTTTTAGACTTCCCGTCCGGGTAGGTCACCTGCGTCAGGTTGCCCGCGCTGCAGGCCCGATTGGTGGCGCCGCCCGGAACGCATCCGCCGGTGCTCCCATCGTACGCGTAGGAATAGACCTGATTCGCGGGATCACGCGCCTTGACGACGCGCCCCAGTGCATCGTATTCATACTGGACCTGCCGGTTCCAATTGTCCGTCACGCACACCAGCAAGCCAGCCTTAATTGCCGCACCCGGCTGCACATTCGGACATGCCGGAGCATCGGCGGGCACGCGCGCCAGGCTGGTATCGTTGGTGCTGCCATCGCTGTAGGTGAAGCGATGCGATGCGCCAGTTCTTGCGATGAATGCAATCAATCTGCCATTGGCGTCGTATTGCTCGGTATCGCCGCCAGGCGTGGTGTAGGTCCACAGATCCGGCGTGACGCCGTCCGCCGCGTATTGTGCACTGATGCGGGAATCGACATCGGCGTCACCCACCCAGGCATTGCCCGAACGGGTGAATACATAAACTTTTCCGTCCGGCCTGGTGGCGGAGACCGCTTGCGGCGTATTGGCGACGGGCCCGTTTTCGCAGAACTGGACGCCGGTATCATTGCGCGTATAGCACTTTGTCAGTACCCGGTTGGGCAGCAGTTGCACCTTGCGATCGATCGGGTGTGTCCAGTAAGTGCCGAAGGAGCCTGCTATGCCGGCAACGGCGTTCGGGCCATAGTTATAGGTGCGGGTCAGCGATAAGGGCAAGCCTGCGGACTGGTCTTCGTAATCGACTTCCCGTTGCACTTTGGTGCCGGAACCAGGGTTGATCGGATTACCGCACGATGGCTGCCGGTTCTGCGGGTTGGCGGGGCACGATGCGCCGTTGTCCTTGGGGTTGGACGGCGTTGGTGTCGGCACCTGGGTGATACCGATGCATTGTTTGGTATCAGCAAAGTAGCGGATCTTGTCGCTGTTCTTACAGGCATAGGCCGAAAGCAGGTAGAACCTGTAAGTGCCCGGCGGTGTGGTTTTATCCTGAATCCAGCCGCCATATATGCTGCTGTACCCGTCAGCAGGTACGGTTGGCGCACTGGCGCCGCACCAGGCGGTCACGCTTTGCCCTATGCTGCCCACCAGGTCGGCACATGCGCCGTACAGCGCGGCTCCCGTTTCATAGTTGCCAACCCACATGAAGTGCGTTCCCGGGATGGTCACTTCCAATTCCGCGTGGGCTTTGGCGCTGGCTAGCAGCATGGCCATATAAGCAAACTTCCTGCTGGGCTTCATCGCGGGCCTCCCTTGGCTGAGAGAACTGCGCTGGGCAAGGGCATCATTGCAGCGGATATGACAGGGAAACGTATCTCGGTGCTGGGAAAAGGCATCGCATCACTCCGGGAAATGTTGTGGTTTCTGCACAAAAGCAAAAATCACTTTAATCCGAAGTTCCTGCATGGATTCTCACCAATTATTTCCAGGTGAGCTTTTTCTGCAAAATCGCCGGCGGATGGATGCCCGGTCCGGTATGCGCGGTGGCAGGAATGCCACAGCAATCCCCGTTCCTCAAGCGGCAGCAAGCGCTACTCAGCCCAGCAACGCCTCCCTCACCTCCGCCGCCCCCACCGCCAGCGCCTCATCCGCCGCCGGCAGCACCCCCGCCATGCTGGCAAAGCCATGGAACAAGCCTTCCCAGCTGCGCAGGGTCACCGGCACCCCGGCACCGCGCAAGCGTTCGGCGTATTGCCAGCCTTCGTCATGCAAGGGGTCGCACTGCGCCAGCAAGACCGTGGCGGCAGGCAGCCCGGCTACCGACGACGACAGGCCTGGTGACGCCCGTATGTCGGCGCGGTCGGCGGCGGAGGGCGCGTACTGTTTCCAGAACCAGCGCATCATCTCGCCCGTCAGCAAATACCCTTGCGCATACGCCTGGTACGACGGCGTGCCGCAGCCGCTGTCGAGCACGGGATACAGCAGCAACTGGTGCTCAATGGCCGGCAATTCCTGCGCCGGATCGCGCGCCTGCTGGGCGCAGGCGGCGGCCAGGTTGCCGCCCGCGCTGTCGCCCGCCACGGCCAGGCGTGAAGCGTCGAGCCCGAACTGCGCACCCTGTGCCGCCACCCAGCGCAGCGCGGCGCACGCGTCGTCCAGCGCGGCGGGAAACACGGCTTCCGGCGCCAGCCGGTAATCGACCGACAGCACGGCGCAGCCGCTCAGGCGCGCCAGGCGGCGGCAGATATTGTCATGCGAATCCAGGCCGCACGCGACCCAGCCGCCGCCGTGGAAAAACACGATGGCGGGCAGGGTGGCGCCGGGCTGCGGGTGGTACAGGCGGGCGGCGATGGGACCGGCAGGGCCGGGCAGTGCACATTCCGCCACGCGGGCAACGTCTTCATTCAATGGAATCGGTTGCATTTGCGCAACACCTGCGCGGTAATCAAGCGCGCGCAGCGTCGCGTAATCGGGCGTCGGCAGGCTGGCGAACATCGCCAGGATGGCCTGCACTTGGGGATCGGTGGACATGGGAACTCCAGGAAAAGGTGGACGGCCGGTATCCGCGGCGCGGATGGGCTGTTGGCACTATCGGCCCGGCGGCCTTGCCGGGCATCGTCCGTTAAGACGATGCCGGAACCCCGGCAAATTCGTACTTTGTCTCTATACAAAAAAAGGAGACACCAGCATGGCAAAAGTTTACAAGATCGAAGCAGCCCCCGTGGCCAACCGCTACGCGCGCGGATGGCACTGCCTGGGCCTGGCGGACGATTATAAGGATGGCAAGCCGCATACGCTGAACATCTTTGGCCGCCGCCTC
Organism: Pseudoduganella sp. GW821-FHT12E03; assembly: GCF_058807115.1. Classification (NCBI taxonomy): domain Bacteria; kingdom Pseudomonadati; phylum Pseudomonadota; class Betaproteobacteria; order Burkholderiales; family Oxalobacteraceae; genus Pseudoduganella; species Pseudoduganella sp. GW821-FHT12E03. The sequence continues at coordinate 160,442 of NZ_JBXAQJ010000002.1, forward strand.
GTGGCGTACCAGGGCGAGTCGGGCGGCTTGCATGTGCTGGACGGCTATTGCCCGCACATGGGCGCGGATTTGAGCCAGGGCCAGGTCAAGGGCGATACGCTGGCGTGCCCGTTCCATGACTGGCGCTGGTCCGGCGATGGTTCGTGCAGCGAAATCCCGTATTGCAAGCGGGTGCCGCCCAAGGCGCGCATTGGCGCCTGGCCGACCATGGAGCAAAACAAGCTGCTGTTTGTCTGGAACGACCCGGAAGGTAACGCGCCGCCGGACAACGTCGCGATTCCCCGCATCGATGCGTCGTTCTCGGATGAGTGGACCGACTGGGTGATCGACCGCATGGAGATCAATACCAATTGCCGCGAATTGATCGACAACGTGGCCGATATGGCGCACTTCGGTCACGTGCACGGCGCGCAGGTGGTGGGTTTCCATAACCGTTTCGAAGGCCATGAAGCGGAGCAGGTGATGGTCAGCCGCAGCCCGCGCCTGTCGGCGGACGGCATCCTCACCAGCACCGCCACCTATTACGGCCCGTCGTACCAGATCACCGTCATGCAGGGCGAAATGAATGGTTATCCGGTCGATTCCATCCTGCTGAACTGCCACGTGCCGATTGACCTGGACCGTTTTGAATTGCGTTTCGGCGTCATGGTGCGCAAGTTCCCCGGCCTGGATGAACAACAAAACCACGCGGCCGCCATGCAATACGTGAAATTGGCGCAAGAAGCGTTCTATGAGGATGTTGCAATCTGGCATAATAAAACGCGCATCGACAACCCTCTGCTGTGCGAAGCGGACGGTCCGGTGTACCAGTTGCGCGAATGGTATGCGCAGTTTTATACCGATGCCGCGCAGGTGCCGCCGCATCTTGGCGAGCGCCGCATCTTTGAATCGAAGCTGGCCTGAGCGCGGCGGCCAGCCGAGGGGCACTATGAAGAACGCTGTCGCCACCTTCCCGCTGGAGAAATTCAGCGAATTAACCGCCTCCATCTACGATGGTTTGCTGGAACCCATCCCCTGGGAAAAGTGCCTGATGGGGTTGCGCAGTTTGCTCGAAGCGAACTACGTGACCCTGATCCTGCGCCAGCCCAAGGTTGGCGACCACGGCTTGATGGTCAATGTTGGCGATGTCACGACGGAAGGCTTGATTTCCTACAACAGCCACTTCTTTGCGATGGACCCGTTTGTCGGCCTGCCGGGGGACCGCATGGTGACGATCAATGACATCCTCGATGAAAAAGCGTGGATGGCATCGCCGTTTTACCAGGAGTTTTTAAAACCATACGATGTGCACCGCCTGATGGGCGCCGACATCCTCACCGCCGACGGCGGCGAATGCCGGCTGCGCGTGTGCCGTGGCCACGGCGCGCCGAACTTCACCAGCGCGGACAAGGAATTGTGCGGCTTGCTGCTGCCGCACTTTAAACGCGCGGTGCACTTCCATGGAAAACTGGACCTGGCGGAATCCGAACGCCGCCTGTATGCGGGTGCCATGGACCGCCTGATGGTCGCCACCATCATCCTCGACAAGAATGGCCGCGTGCTGAAGACCAACAAGCAGGCCGACGAATTGCTGGCATCCGCCGACGGCATGCGCCTGGTGAGCAACATGCCCCATGCGACCCATGCCGGCGGCAACCGGGAATTGCAGCGGCTGATCAAGCATGCGCTGGACAATTACGGCATGGCGCGCCGCACCGCCGTGGTGGAAGCCATTTCCATCGAGCGCCATTCCGGCAAGCGCAACCTCGGCGTGGTGGTCCATAGCGTGCCGCCCAGCGAGTGGTCGGAAGGGGCCAGCAGCCCGGCCGCCGCGATCTATATCCGCGACCCGGAAGGCAAGGCGGAAGCGCCGGTCGACATCGTGCGCCAGTTGTTCAGTTTCACCCCGGCCGAAGCGGCGCTGGCGGTGCAACTGGCCAATGGCTTGTCGCTGGAGGATGCCGCGATGGAGCTGGGCATCCGCCGCAATACCGCGCGCGCGCATTTGCGGGCGATTTTCTCGAAGACCGATGTGACGCGGCAGACGGAGCTGGTGCGGCTGTTGCTTAACAGTGTCGCCAACATGGGAATTCGTTAAAGTAAATCCGGGTATCAACCCCGTAGGGCGGTTTCCACGCAGTGGAAGCCGCCATGCATGCGCGGCCGCAACGCATGCATGGCGGCTTTGCCCAAGGCTCGGCGCCCCCGCCGGAAACCGCCCTACGAAATTTATTCCACGGAGTGGGTATCCCAAAACGCCCGCAGCCGCCTGATCTTGCCCTGTGCATCAAACTGGAAGTTGTCGATAATCCGCAGCACAGCACTGCCGGCACCCGCATATTCCACCGTCAGGTTGAACACCGCCACCGCTTCGTCGCCGCACACCGTCAGCCGCACCAGCTCCGGTTCGAACGTCGCATGCGGCCCCTCGGCCCGCGCCCAGAACGCCAGCAGCGCCGCCTTGCCTTCGATGGGCGCGGCGCCGACCGGGTCTTCCAGCACCACGTCATCGGCAAACAGGCTGGCGCGCGCCACGGCGTCGCCGCTGCGCCAGCTGTGTAGGTAAGCGCGTACCCCGGCGTCGACTTGCGCCGCCGGCACACTGACGGTAATCCCCTGCAGCATTTGCCGCATCATGTCCTTGATCATGATCCCTCCTCAAAAAAAGCCAGGCATTCACGATTGAATACCTCGCGGTGTTCCACCATGACCCAGTGGCCGCAGCGGTTCAGCAACAGGCAGCGCGCGTCCGCGCAGTGGTCGAGCAGCTTATGGACGCCGGAGACTGGATTGAAACGGTCGCCCGTGCCCCAGAACGCCAGTACCGGGCAAGCCAGGTCGCGCAGGCGTTCCGTCATGTTTGGCACGCGCATGGTGGACAGCACCGTGGTTGGCTGGCTGTCGGCGATCGGCAGGCGTTCGGCAATCAGTGCATCGGTGATGTGGGCGGGATCGTCCACCAGCAGCGACATCAGGCCGCGCATATTGGGCTCGTCGAGCTGGCGGCCGGCAAACAGTTTCACCATTTGCCGGATACCTTCCATTGCAAAGTACGTTTCGCGTTCTTCCACGCCGCCCGGCGCCATCAGCACCAGTTTCACCACGTCGGATGGAAAATCCAGCGCGTACTTGATGGCGATGGCGCCGCCCAGCGAATTGCCGACCAGGATGCAGCGGCGGATGTCGAGCGCCTGCAACAGTTCGCGCAGCGCGCAAACGAAATAATCGAGCACATACTCCGCATCGGCAGGCTTCGATGACAAGCCATACCCGGGCAAGTCCGGCACGATAACGCGATGGCCACAGGCTGCGAACACCGGGTAGTTGTGCTTGAAATTGCTGTAGCCGCTGGCGCCGGGGCCGCTGCCGTGTAGGAAAACCACGGGGATATTGCCGCTGCCTTCCTCGTGGTAGTGCAAAGTCAACCCGCCCGGCAATTGCACGTGGCGGCCGACCGGAATCGGGGAATCTGATGTCATGAAATGCTCCGTTTGCCATAGGTGAGCCCCATCGTCGCGCAAGGTGATATGCGGGGCATCGTCCCTTCAGACTAAGACGGCGGCCCCGGATTTTCCTACCATCGGAACTTTCAGGGAGAGCTGCACATGGAACCTTTATTCGACTATTCCGGCCAGGTGGTACTGGTCACCGGCGGCACGCGCGGCATCGGCCGTGCGATTGCTTTCGCCTTTTTGCAACAGGGCGCGACAGTCTACGTCTGCGGCCGCAAGGAACCCGATCTGCCCATAGCGGACGGGGGCAGAGAAGCCACATTTATCGCCGCCGACGTGCGCGACGCGGAACAGGCGGCCGCCATGGTGGACGGCATCGCGCAGCGCCACGGCCGGCTGGACATCCTTGTCAACAATGCCGGCGGCAGCCCGCACGTGATGGCCGGCGATGCCTCGCCGCGCCTGTCCGCATCGATCATCGCCCTGAACCTCACCGCGCCATTGCTGCTGGCGCAGCGCGCCTATGGCCACATGCGGGAGCGGGGCGGCGTGATCCTGTTTATCGGCAGCGTCAGTGCGCTGCGGCCATCGCCCGGCACAGCGGCCTATGGCGCGGCCAAGGCGGGCATCGTGAACCTGGTGCGTTCGCTGGCGGTCGAGTGGGCGCCCCGGGTCCGGGTCGCCGCGGTCAGTCCCGGTCTGGTGCGAACGGAAGAAGCGCTGCAGCACTATGGCGACGAAGCGGGCTTGCGGGCAATCGGCGCAACGATTCCCATGGGCCGCCTGGCGCGGCCGGAAGAAATCGCGTCCGCCTGCCTGTACCTGGCCTCGCCCGCCGCGGCCTATGCCAGCGGCAGCAACCTGGTGCTCGATGGCGGTGGCGAACGTCCCGCCTTCCTGGCCGCCGCCAATGCTCAAACGTAGGGCGGTTTTGCCGGAGGCAAAGCCGCCATGCATGCAGCACGGCGGCGCATGCATGGCGGCTTCCGCTGCGCGGAAACCACCCTACGGATTCGGCGTCAACCGGTTTCCGCGCAACTGAACTAGTCCATTCAGCCGATGTTGGCGGCCCGCCAAAAATCGACACTGAATCCCATGCTGCACCACCTTAGATGAAAACAACGTGAAAACAACGAGGAGACAGAGCATGAAACGAATGACCCGAGGGATGACCCGAGCAGTGCCGCCAGGGAAGCTGCGCCTGATCGCCCAGGCAGCCATGCTGGCCGCTTGCGCACCGGCGCTGGCCGCTCCCACCATCAACCTGGGCGAGGAAGCCACGCTGGATTTCAACGCCACCGTCAACTACGGCATTGCCATGCGCACCAAGGCGCCCAGCGCGGCGCTGGTCAATGGTCCGGTTGGCGCGGCAGGGCTGCCGTCGACCATCAATGCCGACGACGGCGACCGCAATTTTAAACGCCACAGCCTGATTGAAAACCGCTTCAGCGCCCTGCTGGAAGGCGACTTGAAATACCAGAACCTGGGCTTGTTTGCGCGCGCCAGCATGTTCTATGACAACGTCTACAACCGCCGCAACGACAACAACGCGCCAGCCACCGTCAACCGCGGGGGCGATCCGCAATCGTTCACCGAAGGCGCACGCGATTACGCGGGCCGCCGCGCCCGCATGCTGGACGTCTACGCTTACGGCGCCTTTACGCCGGGCGACACCAAGCTGAACCTGCGTGTGGGCCAGCAAGTGGTGCAGTGGGGGGAGGCGCTGTACTTCCCGAACATCGCCGGCGCCCAGGCCCCGGCGGACGCCACCAAGTCCAATGTGGCGGGCGCGGAAGTCAAGGATATCCTGCTGCCGACCGGCCAGGTGTCCGCGCAGTGGGCCCTCACGCCGTCGCTGAGCGTGATGGCGTACTACCAGTACAAATACAAACCCACCGAAGTCTCCCCGGCCGGCACGTACTTCAGCTATGCCGACATGATCGGTCCCGGCGCGGACCGCATTTATACGATGGCCAATCCGCTGCTGGCCAATCCCGCCACGGCCGCCTTGCCGGGCTTGCCGATGGTGCTGGCGGCCATGCGCGGCCCGGATATCCGTCCCGCCGACCGTGGCCAGTTCGGTGTCGGTGCGCGCTTCCGCCCGGCCGCCGGTACCGAGCTGGGCCTGTACTACCTGCGCTACCACGACAAGAACCCCAGCGTGCAAATGAACTTCGGCATCGCCACCCTGTATCCGGGCTTGCCGCAGGCAGGCATCCCGGCCATCACGTCGGCCGCGTTGCCGCCCGCGTACCAGTTTCTGCCGACGACGTACCAGGTCAAATACTTCGATGGCATCCACCTGACCGGCGCCACGTTCTCGACGCAGGTTGCCGGCATCAGCCTGGCCGGTGAACTGAGCCACCGCAGCGGCGCCCCGGTGCTGGTCAACACGCCCGCCGGTCCGACCGCGTCGCGCTCGGCGTCGTGGCAGGGCCAGATTTCCGCCATCAAGGCGATGGAAAAAACGCCGCTGGCCGATTCCATGATCCTGGTGGCGGAAGTGGGCGTGCATAGAGTCAGCAGCGTCGAGGCGCTGACCATCGCCGGCACCCAATACAGCCAGCTGGCCGCGACCCGCTCGTCGTGGGGCTACGTGGTCGGCCCGACGCTCAGCTACCAGAACGTGTTCGGCGGCTGGGACATGGACATGCCGATCACGTTCCAGCACCTGGTGCGCGGCGTGCCGGCCGTGGCGGGGTCGTTCGGCGCGCTGACCGGCAAGGGCGACAAGCGCCTCAGCGTGGGCGTCACGTTCCGCTACCTGAGCAACCTGGAAGTGGGGGCCGCCTATAACGCCTTCCTGGGCGGGGCCGACGCGGCCTTGCGTCCTTTGGGCGACCGCAATTATCTGAGCTTCAACGTCAAGTATCGCTTTTAAGCCGGGAGATCGTCATGTATAGCAAGTTCAAATCATTCGCGCTGTGCGCGGTTGCAATCGTTGCCACCATGCCTTACGTGGCCCATGCCGCCACGGCGGAAGAAATCAAGGCACTGGGCACCACACTGACCCCGATGGGCGCGGAAAAAGAAGGCAACAAGGATGGCAGCATTCCCCAATATGCCGGCAAGTGGCTGGGCGTGCCGCAGGGCGTGCATTTCCAGGGTACCGGCAGCGTCCATCCTGATCCGTATCCCAACGAAAAGCCGCTGTACATCATCACCGCGCAAAACATGGCGCAGTATGCCGAGCGTCTCAGCGATGGCCAGAAAGCCCTGTTCAAACGCTATCCGACCACGTTCCGCATCCCGGTGTACCCAAGCCACCGCGATTTCCGCTATCCGGACAAGGTGGCCGCCAACGTGAAGGAGAACGCCGCCAACGCGGCGCTGGCCAACGGTGGCCTGACCCTGACGGGCGCCTTTGCCGGTCCCGCCTTCCCGCTGCCGAAATCCGGCCTGGAACTGTTCTGGAATACGCAGACCGTGTACCGCGCCAACAATGAAATCGCGATCTACGACCAGGCGGTGGTTTACCCGGATGGCAACAAGGCGTGGGGCCGCACCAATTACCGCATGATGGCCATGTTCAACAACCTGACCATGGAGCGCAAGGCGGTGCTGGACCGTGGCGCCGGTGGCCCGTCGAACTACTTCCTGACCAACACGATCTTGCCGGAACGCGAAAAGGGCACCATCAACGTGGGTTTTGAAACCAATGACTTTGCCAACCACCCGCGCCAGACCTGGAGCTACAACCCGGGCACGCGCCGCGTGCGCCAGGCGCCGGAATTCGGCTTTGACCAGCCGTTCGGCCCCGGCGGTTTCCACACCATCGATGAAGACCGCCTGTTCAACGGTTCGCCGGAACGCTATGACTGGAAGATCGTCGGCAAGCGCGAAATGTTTATCCCGTACCACGCCAACCGCCTGGACGATACCAGCGTCAAGTACGACACCATGCTGGCCAAGGGCCATTTGAATCCCGATCTGATGCGCTATGAGTTGCACCGCGTGTGGGTCCTGGAAGGCAAGGTCAAGACCGGCATGCGCCACCTGTATGCGCGCCGCGTCATGTATGTCGATGAAGACACGTGGAACGCCGTGATGGCGGACCACTACGATGCGCGCGGTGAACTGTGGCGCGTGGCGATGGTGAACCTGGTGTATGCGTATGAATTGCAGGCTTACCACGCCCGCGTCACGGTCTATCACGACCTGGTGTCGGGCGCGTACATGGCGGACCGGCTGACCAACCAGCAACCGAAGGCGGCCCGTATCAATACCGGTGAACTGAAGGCGTCGGATTACACCCCTGACGCCGCGCGCCAGTCCGGGCTGTAACGATACGCCGGCACCAAACGCAAGGAATGAAAAATGATCAGCAACCAGCAATTAGACGCGCTAGGCGACCGGCTGTATGAAGCCTGGCAAACCCGCACCCCGTTGCCGCCGCCCAGTGAGAACAACGCGCTCACCATCGACGACGCTTACCGCATCCAGCAGCGCATGGTGGCGCGCCGCATCGGCCAGGGTGAAACCGTGATCGGCAAGAAAATCGGCGTCACCAGCAAGGCTGTGCAAGACATGCTCGATGTGCGCCAGCCGGACTTCGGCATCCTGTTGTCCGGCATGGCGTATGCGGATGGCGCGGCGATTCCGGCAGATATGCTGATCCAGCCCCGCGCGGAAGGTGAAATCGCCTTCTTCCTCAAGGAGCGCTTGCAAGGCCCCGGTGTCACGGCGCGGCAAGTCCTGGACGCCACCCGCAGCGTGGCGGCCTGTTTTGAAATCGTCGACTCGCGGGTACAGGACTGGCGCATCCGGATTGCCGACACGGTGGCGGACAACGCGTCGTGCGGCGTGTTCGCCATCGGCGCGGAGCGGGTGGCACCGCAGGGGCTGGACCTGGCGGCGTGCGCCATGACGATCACCAAGAACGGTGAGACCGTCGCCACCGGTGTCGGCGCCGCCGCGCTGGGCCATCCGGCCGAAGCGGTGGCGTGGCTGGCCAATGAACTGGGCCGGCGCGGCATCGCGCTGGAAGCGGGGGAACCGATTTTATCGGGTTCGCTGGCGGTGCTGGTCCCGGTCCAGGCGGGCGATGCGCTTTCGGTGTGCATCGAAGGCATCGGCTCCTGTGCCGTGTCGTTCGTATAGTTTTTTTGAACCTCGGGAACCACCATGAAGAAAATCAGATGTGCACTGATCGGGCCGGGCAATATCGGCACCGACTTGCTGTATAAATTGCGCCGCAGTCCGTGGCTGGAGCCGGTCTGGATGGTCGGTATCGACGCCGCGTCCGAAGGCTTGCAGCGTGCCGCGGACCTGGGCCTGAAAACCACGGCGCAAGGCGTGGATGGCTTGCTGCCGCACGTGAAGGAAGACGGCATCCAGATCGCGTTCGACGCCACCTCGGCCTACGTGCACGCGGAAAATTCCCGCAAGCTCAATGCGCTGGGCGTGATGATGATCGACCTGACGCCGGCCGCCATCGGCCCGTTCTGCGTGCCGCCGGTCAACCTGCTCAACTACCTGCGGGCGGAGCCGGGCGCCAATGCGCTCAATGTCAACATGGTGACGTGCGGCGGCCAGGCCACGATACCGATGGTCGCCGCCGTGTCGCGTGTGCAGGCGGTGGGCTATGCGGAAATCGTGGCCACCGCGTCGTCGCGCTCGGTCGGTCCCGGCACCCGCGCCAATATCGATGAATTCACCCGCACCACGGCCGCCGCCGTGGAACAGGTTGGTGGTGCCAGGAAGGGCAAGGCCATCATCGTCATTAACCCGGCGGAACCGCCGATGATCATGCGCGACACCGTGCACTGCCTGGTGGAAGGGGAACCGCAGGTGGACGCCATCACCGCGTCGATCCACGCCATGATCGCCGAAGTGCAGCAATACGTGCCGGGCTATCGCCTGGTCAATGGTCCGGTGTTCGACGGCCAGCGCGTGTCGGTGTTCCTGGAAGTGGAAGGGCTGGGCGACTACCTGCCGAAATACGCGGGCAACCTCGACATCATGACGGCCGCCGCTGCCCGCACGGCGGAACTGTATGCACAATCGATCCTGCGGGAGGCGGCATGAAATCCATTACCTTGCATGACATGACACTGCGCGACGGCATGCATCCGAAGCGCCATCAAATGACCTTGCAGCAAATGACGACCGTGGCGCAGGCGCTCGATGAGGCGGGCATGCCGCTGATCGAAGTCACGCACGGCGACGGCCTGGGCGGTTCGTCCGTCAATTACGGCTTCCCGGTGCACAGCGACGAGGAATACCTCGGCGCCGTGATTCCGCTGATGAAGCGCGCCAAGGTGTCGGCGCTGCTGTTGCCGGGCATCGGCACGGTCGACCATTTGCGCATGGCCCATGAACTGGGCGTGTCCACCATCCGTGTCGCCACCCACTGCACGGAAGCCGATGTGTCGCAGCAGCACATTGCCCACGCGCGCAAGCTGGGCATGGATACGGTCGGCTTCCTGATGATGGTGCACATGGCGTCGCCGGAAAAGCTGGTGGAGCAGGCGAAGCTGATGGAAAGCTATGGCGCCAATTGTATCTATTGCACGGACTCCGCCGGCACCATGCTGACCGAAGACGTCAAGCGCCGTATCGGACTGCTGCGCGAAAAACTGAAGCCGGAAACGGAACTCGGCTTCCATGCCCACCACAACCTGGCGATGGGCGTCGCCAATTCGCTGACCGCGATCGAATACGGCGCCAACCGCATCGATGCGGCGGCCGCAGGACTGGGCGCCGGCGCGGGCAATACGCCGATGGAAGTGCTGGTGGCCGTGTGCAAACGCCTGGGGATTGAAACCGGTGTGGACCTGTACAAGATCCAGGATGCGGCGGAAGACCTGGTGGTGCCGATGATGGATTTCCCGATCCGCATCGACCGCGACGCGCTGACCCTGGGGTTTGCTGGCGTGTATGGCTCGTTCCTGTTGTTTGCCAAGCGCGCGGAACAGCGCTACGGCGTGCCGGCGCGCGACATCCTGGTGGAAATGGGCCGGCGCGGCATGGTCGGCGGACAGGAAGACATGATTGAAGACACCGCGCTGACCATGGCGCGCGAACGCGGCATCCAGCTCCCTGGCGCAATGCGCTCCGCATAAACTTTGCATCAGCAACTCCGAGGAAGGCATCATGGAAAAAGTGATCTACGCGCTGTGGCGCGACCCGCGCACCAGCGTGGAAACCTTCGCCGCCACGGTGCGTGGCGAACTGGCGCGGCAACTGCTGGCGCTGGGCGCGCGCGGCGTGCAAGCCAATGTGTGCGACGAAGCGGTGCTGCCTGCCGCGTCGCTGCGCCAGGCCCAGACCCAGCCCGCCATTTCCGGCGCCATCTCGGTCTGGCTGGACAGTGCCAACACGGCCTTCCGCAAACCGTTTGATGAAGCGGTGGCGGCCGTGGTCAGCCACATGGCCGCCTACCTGGTGTCGGAATCGGAGCCCATCAAAAATACCCGCTATCCGGCCGGCGAGGGCGAGCGCACCGCCGGTTTCTCTCAACTGGCCTTTCTCAGCGTGCCGCCGCGCCTGACGCCGGGCGCGTGGCTCGATATCTGGCACGGGCACCATACCCAGGTGGCGATCGATACGCAGGATAACTTCCAGTACGTTCAGAATTTCGTGGTGCGTCCGCTGACCTATGGCGCGCCCCGCTATTCCGCGATCGTCGAGGAATGCTTCCCGCAGGCGGCCATGACGGATATGCACGCGTTTTTCAATGCCATCGGCGACACCGACAAATTCAAGCGCAACCTCGACGCGATGATGGATTCGTGCAGCCGCTTTATTGATTTCGACAAGATTGACGTGGTGCCAACCAGCCAGTACCTGGTGCGCCGCCCGACCTGGGAGGCGGCATAAATGGAACGCGCAATGGAGCTCGCGGCGCGCATTGCCCGCCTGGAAGCGGTGGAAGCCATCCGCCAGTTGAAGGCGCGCTATTTCCACAGTTGCGACAGCAAGAATCCGGACGCCATGCGCGAGTGTTTTGTATCCGGGCCGGTGGACATCGATTATGGCGCACTGGGGCGTTTCACGGACCGCGATGGCCTGGTGCAACTGTTCACGCAACTGGGCTGCCATCCGCATATCGTGGAAATGCACCATGGCGCCAATCCCGACATCGCCATCATCGATGCGGACCATGCGCACGGCACGTGGAGCCTGCATTACCAGCAAATCGACACCGTCAAACAGACGGTCACGCAATTGGGCGCGTTTTATCACGATGCCTACCGCCGTGAAGATGGCGTGTGGAAGATCAGCGCAACGCGCTGCGCAGTGACGTCTTGCGCGATGCTGTCGATCGCGGAGGGAATGCCGCGCGTACTGCACGCCGGCGCGGCATAGCGGCGTTGTTGATATCAATCCGCAAGCCATCTGGTATCATCGGAAACGTTATGTGATCAGCCGGCCCGCTGTTAATAAACTGGCATTGTCACCGTTGCAAGGCAGTGTGGCGACGGCAGGCGGGATGGCTTATGGCCCGTGCTTCCATGATGATCTTGTGCCGCTTCCTGCTGGTCCTGTTGCTGGCCTGTGTACAGCAACCGGTATCGGCTGCCCCGGCAATCGTCAGCGGCGCCGACCTGATGCAGCGGGGCGGCGCGATTTATACGGCGGCCCCCCGCGCATCCCCAGCCGTGTTCCCGGCCGATGCCGCCGCTATTGAACGCTGGCGCCAGTCCCTTCATCAAGCACCGCAAGTCAGCCAGTTTGGCGGCGCCTACTGGCTGGTGGCGCACGTCCGCAATGACAGTGCTGAACAGGACTGGGTACTGGTGCCGGGCAGTGTCATGATCGAGCGGGTGGATGCGCGCATTTATGCCAGCGACGGCACGATCCAGCAATTTGCCGGCGGCTATCGGGGCGATTACCAGTATGGTCTGCACTATGGCCAGCGCTTCCGCCTGGCGCCGGGCGCCAGCGCCGTCATCGTGATCCACACGGACAGCCCGTTCTACCGTGCGCCGCCCGCCGTGCGCCTGTATCCGGAACGGGCATACCGGCGCCTGGTTGCCGTTGAAAACACGCTGATCCTCGGCGCGCTGGGCGCATTGGCCGCGCTGGCGCTGTTCAACCTGTTCGTGCACCTGATGAAGCCGGACCGCGCAACCCTGTTTTACGCGTTGTACCTGTTGCTGTACATGGTCGCCTGGTCGCAGGAATTCCTGCTACCGGCGCAGATACTGGGCTGGCACGACATGCGTTGGCTGTATGTGCCATTCTTCCTGCTGCCGATTCCCAATACCGTGTTCTATGTGGAGTTCCTGCAATTGCGCCGGCACTTCCCCCGGCTGGCGCGCCTCAGCCGTATCAACTACGTCTTGCCGCTGTTGCTGTTGCCCAGCGTGGTGCTGGCGTTGCCGTATGCGCCATTCCTCGCCACGGTCGCCATCAGTACCTGGCTGACGCTCGCGCTGGTCAGCGGCATTGCCTGTGTCCGGGCAGGGAACCGGCCGGCGCGCTATTTCGTGCTGGCGTTTATTGCGCTGCTGGTGCCGGCCTGCCTGATCTTGCCGAGCAACCTGGGACTGGTGCCGCCGCCGGTGGACAACCCGGAATTGCTGACCTTATTGGGCGGCACGCTCGACGCCATACTGCTGGCGTTCGCGCTGGCCCACAAGCTGCGCCAGCTGGCGGTGGAAAAGGACCAGGCGCTCAAGCGCTTGAACCATTCCATCATCCAGGCCCAAACCGACCATTTGACGGGCATTTACAACCGCCATGCATTCGATGAACACCTGGCGCAGCGCTTCGATGCGCAGCGCGACGAATTGGCGGTGCTGTTGATCGACCTCGACGGCCTGAAGGCCGTCAACGACCGCCACGGGCATCCGCGCGGCGATGCGCTGCTGCGCGCCTTTGCCCAAGGGCTGGCGCGGCTGGCGGGCGAGGGCGTGTCGGTGTTTCGCCTGGGTGGCGATGAATTCACCGTATTGGCGCGCCAAGCCGATGTGACGGACTTGCTTGCGGCGCTGCAAGTGCTGGACCAGTCGTTGCGGGCGGAAGGATTTCCGCAGGCCGGCGCCAGCGTGGGCTGGGCCATCGCCATGGAAGCGGCGTCGAAGGACGCCATGGTGGCGCTGGCGGACCAGCGCATGTATGAACAAAAAACCGCGCGGCGCCACGCCCGCGCCGGCGATCCCCGTCCGGCCGGTGCGCTAAGCGCCTGATTCCGCCTATTCGACGATCGCCGGGTGTCCCGGCGCCGGCCCGCCCAGCATGGCGCGGTGCGACGGCGGCTGCTTGCCATCGAGGTCGCGGATGCCATAGGTTTCCGCCAGCTCCGCGCCGATCAGCACCTGGCCTGATTTGTCCATCCGCTGCGGATCGCCGTGCAGCTTTGCTATCACCATGCCGGTGAACTGCGGGCTTTCCGCCATCGGTTCGAATGCCGCATATTTATCGGGTTCGCGCTGCCACACGGCCTTGGTGCGCTCGGTCTTCAATGGCCCCATCCACAGCGACACGCACGCCACGTTATGGGGGCGCAAGTCGACCGCCATGTCCCGGGCGAATTTGTCGATGCCGGATTTTTGCGCGCCATAGGCGGGGCCGTGCATGTAGCAGCTGGCGCCGAACGACGACGTGAACACGATCAACCCCTTGCTTGATGCGATCAGCAGTGGCGCCGCGTAGTGGCTGGCCACGTAGCCGGACCGCAGGCCGACGTCGAGGATATCGACCAGCGCCAGCGGCTTTTCCCAGAACGGGCCCTTGTCGATCAGGCGGTCGTGCAGGAAGGTGGCGTTATTGACGAGGATATCGAGCTTGCCGTGTTCGCGTTGCACCCGCGCGAACAGCGCGGCCACCTGCGCATCATCGGCGTGGTCGCACGCGACCGCGATGCCGGTGCCGCCCGCCTTTGTTACGTCCGCAGCGGTGGCGTGGATGGTGCCGGGCAGGGCGGCGTCGCCTTCCTGCTGCGAACGGCCGGTGACATACACGGTGGCGCCCTGCGCGGCCAGCGCCAGCGCGATGCCTTTGCCGGCGCCGCGCGAGGCGCCCGTGACGACTGCAATCAATGGCTGGGTCATCGTGTCCTCCTTCACATGCGCTGCGACGACAGGTTGCCGCCGTCGACGACGATTTCCGCCGCCGTGATATAGCTGGCCTCATCGGACAGCAGGAAGCGCGCCACCTTGCCCACTTCGTCCGGGCGGCCCAGGCGCGACAGCAGGATGCGGCGCTCGAAGGCGCCCGCCGGCAAATGGTCGACCACCGGCTTGATCATCGGGGTCAGGATCTGGCCCGGCGAAATGCTGTTGATGCGGATGCCGTCGCGCCCCAGCGCATCCGCCAGCGAGCGCACCAGCGACAGCATGCCGCCTTTCGAAGCGCTGTAAATCGGGTTGACGGCGTTGCCCAGGGTGGCGTTGATGGAGGCGATGCCGACGATGGCGGAACCGGGGTTGGCTTTCAGGTCGGCATGCAGCGCGCGCACCAGCAAGGCCAGCGGGCGCAGGTTGACGTTCATGACCCGGTCCCAATTGGCTGGCGTGAGGCCATCGATGGAACCCATATCCACCATGCCGGCCGCGTGGACCAGGCCGCCGATGGCGGGCAACGCGGCGCGGGTGGTGTCCAGCGCGGCGGGCAGCGCGTCGGCATTGGCGAGGTCGATGCCGACGCCGATGGCGCGCACCTTGTAATCGCGCTCGATGGCGGCGGCCTGTTCGACGGCCGCGCCGCCATTGATATCCCACAGCGCGACGGGACGGCCGGCCTGCGCCAGCGCTTGCGCGCAAGCGAGGCCGATGCCGGAGGCGCCGCCGGTGACGATGACGGCGGTGTTGGAAGAAGACGTTTGCATTGGAACTCCCGTAAAACTAGAAATGGTGGGGCCGCATGGCGGCGTCGATGCCGCCATCGGCGAACAGGACGCTGCCGTGGATGAAGGGGGCGCTGTCGCCGGCAATAAAACCGATCAGCGCGGCGATATCGGCAGGTTCCGCGCGGGCGCGCGTGCTGAGCGGCGCGACAAAGTTGCGGATGCCTTCGCCATAACGGACATCGGCCAGCCCCGCTTCCAGCAGCGGGGTTTGCACGGCGCCGGGCGCCACGGCATTCAGGCGCACACCGGCCTTGCCCCAGCTTGCCGCACGCTGGCGCACCGCGCAGGCCACCGCGTTCTTCGAACTGGCATAGGCAATAAAGCCCGCCTGCGGCGCCAGGTCGGGCGGCAGCGCGGCCAGCATGGCGTGCACCGCGCTTTCATCGCCATCGAGGTAGGCCTGCCGCAGCGGGCTGCCATCCCAGGCCTGCAGGGTGGCCGAACTGGACGACACCACCACGGCGCTGGCGCGGCAGCCCGCCTGCAGCGCGCCGGACAGGCCGTCCAGCAGGGCGGTCACGCCAAAGTAATTGACGGAGGCAATGCTGGCCACCGGTTCCGCTTGCGGGCCCAGTCCCGCGCAGCACACCAGGGTGTCGATGCGCCGCTCCGACAGGCACAGCGCCGCTTCCACCGCATAGGCGCGTCCTTCCTGCGTGGACAGGTCGGCGCAGATGTCGCTGTGGCGCAAGTCGATGCCGATCACGCGCATGCCGGTGTGGCGCAACTGTTCGCACACGGCGGCGCCGATGCCGGAGGCGGCGCCGCTGACGATGGCGGTTCTTTTCATGGCCGCCCCTTATGCGCGCAGCGTGTAGTGGTCCATCCGCGGCGCCGTCATCGCTTCGCGGAAGCGCTGCTGCGACCATGGCCAGGTGGCTGGCACGCCTTCCGCGTCGAGGTACCAGCTGTTGCAGCCGGAGCCGAACACGGTCTTTTTTGCCGCCGCGATGCGGGCCGCGTCATAGTCGTCCAGCGCCTCCTGCTTCGCTTCGACTTCGTTGCACACGCCGTTGCGCACCAGGTCCATCAATTGCGCCACGTAGTGCCACTGCTGTTCCGCGATATCGATCAGCGAGAAGTTGCCGACCGGGCCGGTGGGGCCGTTGAGCATGTAGAAATTCGGGAAGGCCGGTATTGCCACCGCCAGGTAGGCGCGCGGGCGCTTGGCCCAGACGTCGTTGAGTTTGACGCCGTCGCGGCCCACCACATTCATCGGGCGCATGAACTGGTCGGCTTTGAAACCGGTCGCCAGCACCAGCACATCGAGTTCATGCAGCTTGCCGTCACGGGTGCGGATGCCTTTCGCTTCCACGCATTCGATGCCGTCCGTGACCAGCGCGGCATCCGGGTGCTGGATCGCCTTGTAATAGTCCGGGGAGTAAATCAGGCGCTTGCAGGCGACGCGGTAATCGGGCTGCAGCCTGGCGCGCAGCGCCGCATCGGGCACGCTGCGTTCCAGGTGGCCCAGCGCGATGGCTTCGATTTCCTTGATTTCCTGCGATTCCGCATCGAGGATGGCGTTGGTGAAGCGCTCCACGTTGGACAGGTACGTCGGGTCGTAGCGCAGGGAGTTCAGCAATGCGCGGTCGGCGCGGAACGCGGCTTTCTGTTCGTCCGTGAACGTCGGGTTTTCAACAGGGAAGATCCACTGTGCGGTGCGCTGGAAGTGCGATACCTTGGCGGCGCGTCCGGCCAGTGCGGACACGATTTGCACGCCGGTGGAACCATTCCCAACCACGCCGACCCGGGTGCCGTCGAGCGGCACACTGTGGTCCCAGCGCGAGCTGTGGAATTTTTTGCCTTCGAATTCAGCCAGGCCCTTGATGTCCGGCAGGCTTGGATGGTGCAGCACACCGGTGGCGGCAATCACGATGTCGGCCGTGTCGCGCAGACCGCTTTTCATGGCCAGGTTCCAGCGGCCATTGGCAAACTCGCAGCCGATGATTTCCTCATTGAAGCGGATCATGTCGCCAATGCCATACTTTTCCACCGTGCGTTCAAAGTACGCCTGGACTTCGGCGCCGGGCGGCAGCACGCGGGTCCAGTCGGGGTTCGGTTCGAACGAATAGGTGTAGGCGTGGGAGGGCACGTCGCAGGTCAGGCCCGGGTAAGTGTTTTCACGCCAGGTGCCGCCCACGCGGGCCGCCTTTTCATAAATCGTCACGCGGGTGTAGCCTGCCTCGCGCAATTTGATGCCGGCCAGGATGCCGGCCATGCCCGCGCCCATTACCACCACGCGCAGGTCGCTTGGATTTGTCGTTTTCTGATTCATTGGAACCTCTGAATTGGGTTGTCTGTAGTGCTAGGCTATGCGAGGGACCAGCGGGCAGCTACATCCGTTTGGACTAGTTCCCTACGGAGTCACCGCCTGCAGCATGTCGTAGCGCTGCGCCAGCGCGCCCTTGAGCATCTCCGCATGCGGGAAAATCCAGAACTGCTTGCGGTCCACACCGGCCAGCACAAGGTCCGCCAGTTCAGCGGGCGTCATGCCTTCCGCGATCATGCCGCGCAGGTAAGTATTCAACCCGTCCACCGCGGCATCGCCGGTGGCGCCGCCGATGTTGCGGCTGATGCCGGTATCGACGGGCCCGGGCAGCGCCACCGACACGTGCAATGGCATGCCCAGCGCCTGGAATTCCTGCTGCAGGGTTTCGCTGTACGACACCAGCGCATGCTTGGACACCGTGTAGGGCGCCAGGAACGGCGCCGGCAGCATGCCCGCCAGCGACGCGATATTGACGATGTGGCCGTGGCCCTGTTGCAGCATGCGCGGCACGAAGGCGCGCGCGGCCCGCACCACGCTCCAGAAATTCACGTCCATCAGGCGCGCCCATTGCTGTTCATCGAATTCCCAGCTGCGGCCGCTGGCCAGCAGTCCCGCGCAGTTGAACAGCCAGTCCACCCGTCCGAACGCTTCGAACGCGCTGCCGGCCAGGCCCGCGACCTGGCCGGGCTGGCTCAAATCAGCCACGATGGGCAGGATGCGGACAGCGGGGGCGGCCTCACTGAGGTGGCGCGTGGTGGCGTGCAGGGCGGCGCTGTCGATATCGGCCAGCATCAGGCTGGCGCCGCGCGCGGCCAGCGCGAAAGCCAGCGCGCGGCCAATGCCGCTGGCGGCGCCGGTGATGACAGCGCATAAGAAAGTCGGGGATTCAATGCCGCTGGCGGCGCCGGTGATCACGGCACATTGGAGGGAGGGAGTTTGCATGGCGGTCCTGTCGATAGGTGGAAGACTGGCTCAGAATGTGCGCCAGTCCCGCCCGCCGGTCATCGTCCCTTCAGACTAAGCGGGCGCTGACAGCCATGTGTTACTATGCGTTTTGCAAGTCGCCGCATGCCGGCGGCTTTTTTATTTCCCGCCTTAATTTGCAACGTTGTCAGAAGTTAAATGAGTAAAGAAGTAAAATCCCCAGTCAAACCCGAAGTAAGCACCGTCAAGGATGCCTGCGCGCTGACGGCGCGTGTCTGGCGCGAATCGGCCGGCTTTTTCAAGAGTGTCGAAGTGTGGCTGATGGTGCTGGTCGCCATGGCCATGGTGGCAGGCGTGATTTTCGCCTTCATGCTGGACGTGCGCGGCGTGTTTGCGTTCGGCTTTGTGGTGACGTACTTCGTTGCCCGCCCCGTGCTGCATGCCAGGGGCATCCTCAAGTGGCCGTTCGTCTAAGCTGCTTACAAACCTATGCGTTGTGACAATTTGCGCACATTTGCAGCTTGTTATTCGGTAGTATCCCGCCTTGGCTTACATTCAGGGGGAGTTGCAAGTGAAGTTTGGGAAGATTATCGCGTTTGGTCTGGTGCTGGCAGTAGCACTTTCCTGGGGCCATCCCGTATTCGCGCAACCGGTGTCAGAGTTTGACCTGATCGACCCAACCGGCATTAAGCGGGTGCGGATTTCTCCTGATGGCAAACATATTGCGGCACTTATACGTGACGCAAAGGGAATTCGCGTTTCGCTTGCCTCCACCGACAAGCTGGAATTCAAGGACTTTGCCAGCCGCCCCACGTTTGATGGCTTCAGCTTCAATCTGCCTGAGGATATTGTCTGGCTGAGTCCTGAAGTGCTGGTCATCAATTTCAGTAAGGGCGCCAGGGCTTATACCCTGGATGGCAAAGGAACAGCCTGGCTTGGAGAACGGGCTTTGCACCCGGTAACAGGTACCAATGATACGAGAACGCTGGCTTTGGCGTTTAATGATGAATCCCGCGACGATCTGGCGATTTTCGATGCGCTCACTGGTTCCAGGACGCGTTACCGTCTGCCCCCTCAAGGGAAATTGAGACACCTTGCCTATGACCGTAACGGCCTGCCCAGGGCTGCGACCATGGCTGATTCCGCATTTTGGAGTGACAAGACCAAAGTGTCCAATTGGTATCGGAAGGCTGACTCGGACGAATGGGAAAAACTGGAAGAGTTTGCATTGACGGCGGAAGCCTGGCTGCCGATGAAGGTGTTGGATGCTCCCGATATGCTGGCTGTTGCCAGCCGGATGGATCGGGATACCTATGCGGTGTTCTCATACAATACGCGTACCCGCAAGATGGACCGGATGCTGGCCGGGTATGCCGACCAGGATGTGCTGCTCACCAGTGAATTGACGGACGGGAAAGTTGAATTTGTGCGTACCGGAGGAATGAAATCGGAAAACATCTGGTTTGATCCCGTCTGGGCAAAAATACAGGCGGATGTCGACGCCACGTTTCCTGGCCAGCTTAATACCTTGAGCGGGCAGCCGGACGGGATGGTGTTGATTTTCTCCCATAGCGACACGCTGCCAGGTGAATGGCACCTTTACGACACGCGCAAGGGCGCGATCCAGACGATCGGCGCCATGCGCGGAACGGTCAATCCATCGGCCATGCGGCCCATGCAAACAGTGCGCTATAAGGCAAAGGATGGCTTGGAAATTCCCGCTTACCTGACATTGCCTGCCGGTCCAGCAAAGCAGCTTCCTGCCATCGTGATGATTCATGGTGGTCCAACAGTTCGGGATTACTGGGGATGGGATCAGGAAGTACAGTATCTCGCGTCGCGCGGATATGCCGTGTTACAGCCGCAATTCCGGGGCTCGACGGGGTTTGGCCGGCACTTCCAGCAAGCGGGATATGGTCAGTGGGGCAAGGCAATGCAGGATGACGTAACGGAAGGCGTCAACTACCTGATTGCGCAGGGGATTGCCGATCCGGCCCGCATTTGCATTTTTGGCGCGAGTTATGGCGGATATGCGGCACTGTGGGGGCTGGTCAAGACGCCCGATCTTTATCGGTGCGGTGCCAGCTTCGCCGGGGTGGTTGATCTTAATTTGATGTTCAACGACGGCTCCGACAACAATTACGACACCATGGCGCGCGAATTGATGCATTCGCGTATTGGCGATCCCCGCATCAATAAACAGCAGTTCGACGAAGTATCGCCGCTGAAGTCCGCTCACCTGATAAAAGCGCCTGTGCTGCTGATGCATGGCGAAGACGACATACGCGTGCCAATCGAGCATAGCAAAAGCATGTTAAAAGCGTTGCAGCGCAGCGGAAAACAGGTCGAGTTGATCCCCTTCCGTTTTGAAGGGCATGGGGTGGGGTTTATGGATAACCGCTTGCAGTATCTGAAAGCACTGGGCGCCTTCTTTGACAAGCATCTGCGCAAAAGTCCCGCGCCCTGACAGCGGCGTGCTGCGGACCATTCAGGACAGCCGTCCAAAGGTCAAAAACACCCAAGCGACGGCAATCACCACCATGCCCACCATGGTCATGCACGACCAGGTGAAGAAACAGGCCGACAGCACGGTGGTTTGCAAGAACCGTTCAAACAGGAATCCCAGTCCGAAGTCGAAAGTGGCCAGCACGGTCCAGCGGCGGAAATACAGCGGCAGGTAGCGGCTCATGTACTTGTTGTGCTGCAGCGCCGCGTGCCGCTCGAACAGGTTGCGTGCGGTGCTGACGTCGCGGAACAGCCAGTCGAAGAAAATGAACCGGTACAGCAGGGTGCGGAACGGCATCAGCGGCCGCACCGGTTCCTCTTGATCAGGTTGCAATGTTTCCATCGTCATGTGCACCTCCGATGACCTCATCATGACTGAACTTCCAATCGTGCGCCAGCCTGACCCTGTTGCCTGGCTGGCCTGACTGTTGCAGATGTGCCAATCCAGTGACTGCCCGGGATGGGATAATAGGAGATCCGTACGGGAGACTTCCGATGAAAAAACAGCCCACAAGGCTACAAATCAATGGCAAACCCCAGCGCTGCCAGGGCGATGCCGACCAGCCACTGCTGTGGTACCTGCGCGATGAACTGGGTTTGACCGGCACCAAATTTGGCTGCGGTATCGGCATGTGCGGCGCCTGTACCGTGCACGTCGATGGCGTCGCCGTGAAATCCTGCACCGTTCCCGCCGCCACCCTGGGCGGCAAACGCATCACCACCATCGAAGGCCTGGCGGGCCGTGATGGCGCCTTGCACGCGGTGCAGCGCGCGTGGATGGAAGCCAATGTGCCGCAATGCGGCTATTGCCAGGCCGGGCAAATGATGGCCGCCGCCGCATTGCTGGCGCGCCAGCCGCACCCCACCGATGCGCACATCGACGAAGCCATGCAGGGCAATTTGTGCCGCTGCGGCACTTATGACCGCATCCGCAAGGCGATTCACCGCGCCGCCGAACTGGCGCGCCAGCCGGGAGTGGCCGCATGACGCCCGCATCCCCCGGGCGCCGGCTGGCGCTGAAATCCGGCGCGGGCGCCGCGCTGGCATTGACCCTGGGCTTCCGCGTCGGCGCCGTTGAAAACAACGCGGGCAGTGGCGCAAAAGCCGGCGCAAGCTTCCAGCCCAACGCCTGGCTGCGCATCGACGACAGCGGCGCCGTGACCGTGCTGATTTCCAAGACGGAAATCGGGCAGGGCACGGCCACCGGCATTGCGCAAATTGTCGCCGACGAGCTCGATGCGGACTGGGCCCGTGTGGCGGTGCAAACCATCCGGCCCGATGGCAAGCGCATGATGGTGACGGGCGGCTCCTACAGTACGGCCGGGGCGTGGGATGGCGGCCGCAAGGCGGCGGCCGCGGCGCGCCACATGCTGCTGCAGGCGGGCGCGCAGGTCCTGGGCGCGGAAATTGCCGCGTGCGGCACGGCCGGCCATGCGGTGGTGCACCACGCCAGCGGGCGCCGCGTCGAATACGGCAAGCTGGTGCGCCACGCGGCGGCCTTGCCGGTGCCCGCCGCGCCGGCGTTGAAGGACGCGGCGGACTTGCGGCTGGTGGGCAAGCCGCTGGCCGCCAAAAACCTGGAACCCATCGTGCGGGCGCAGGCGGTGTATGGGCTCGATGTGCGGGTGCCGGGCATGGTGTATGCCGTGATCGAGCGCAGTCCCGTCATCAATGGCCGCGTGGCCAGCGTCGACGGCAAGGCGGCTTTGATGGTGGCGGGCGTGGAAAAAATCGTCACCCTGCGCGGCAACACTTTCCCGACCCTGGAATATGTGCGCGACGGCGTGGCCGTGGTGGCGCGTTCCACCTGGGCCGCGCTGAAAGGGCGCGGCCAGCTGAAAGTGCAGTGGAATGACGCCTGGTCCCAGAGCAAGGTCAAGAATGGCGCCCTGGCGTCCAGCACGGAGCTGGCGGCGGATTTCGACCGCGCGCTGGAAGGCCGGGACATCGGCAAGCCGCCGCATAAAATCCATGCGATGGCGACGGCCAGCCGCAAGGGATCGGCCGATGGCATGGCCGCCGCCTTCCAGTCCGCCGCAAAAACACTGGAGTTGCAATACGACGTGCCGCTGCAGGCGCACGTGCCGCTGGAACCGATGAACGCGGTGGCGCACTGGACGCCGCGGCGCTGCGAAGTGTGGGCGCCGTGCCATGCGCAATCGCAGTTGCTCGAGGTGTTGTGCGAAGTGACGGGCTTGCCGCCGCAAGCGGTGATCATCAACACGCCGATGGTGGGCGGCAGTTTCGGCCGCCGGCTCGACGCCGACTATGCGGTGGAAGCCGTGCTGCTGTCGCGTGAACTGGGCAAGGCGGTGCAGGTGGTGTGGACGCGGGAAGACGATATCCGCTATGGCCTGTACGCGCCGCCCAGCCGCCACAAGGTCAAAGTCGCGCTGGATGGGGCGGGGCGCATCCTCGCGCTGGACCACGCGTTCGCCGCGTTGTCCGTGTTCCGCCAAATGACGCCGGAAGCCATTGGCGCGGATGGCGTCGATTATGCGGCGGCCATCGACGCCATGAAGTTCCCATACCTGGCGCCGCAACTGCACGTGCGCCATGCGCTGGTGGAACAGGCGATCCGCGTGTTCTGGTGGCGGCGCGGCTATACGCCGAACCATACCTTCGTCAACGAATGCCTGCTCGACGAGTGCGCGCATGCGGCCGGGACCGACCCGCTGCAATACCGCTTGTCGCTGTTGCCGCCGCCGCAAGTGCTGGGTTTTAAAAATGGCGAAGACGTGGAAACCATCGATACCGGGCGGCTGGCGCAGGTGCTGCGGCTGGCGGCCGCCACGGCAGGCTGGGGCCAGGCCTTGCCGGCCGGCGCGGGGCGGGGCATTGCGTCGACCGTGACGGATACCTATGTGGCGCAGGTGGTGGAAGTCGCCTCCCATGATGGCAAGTTGCGGGTGCGGCGCGTGGTGACGGTGGTCGATTGTGGCCGCGTGGTCAACCCGCAACTGGTGAAGGCGCAGGTCGAAGGCAGCATCGTGTTTGCGTTGACGGCGGCGCTCAAGGGCGCCATCACGGTCGAGCAGGGCCGTATCCAGCAAAGCAATTTCCACGATTACCCGCTGCTGCGTATCGATGAAATGCCGCTGATCGAAACCGTGCTGGTGGACAGCACGGCGGCGCCGACCGGCATCGGCGAGCCGGCCTCGCATGCGGTGGCGGCGGCCCTGTCGAATGCGATCTTTGCCGCCAGCGGCAAGCGCTGGCGCTCCACGCCGATGCAAATGTAAGCAGGCCCGCCGTCGGGCAGCCGTGCAATGCCGCTGCCCGCTGCCCGCTGCCCGCTGCCCGCTGCCCGCTGCCCGCTGGCCCGGTCGCCCTGCCGCCCCGTGGCGTCGGTCCGGCTCCGGTTACTTCGAGCCGGCCACCGGCTGCAGCGGCTGCAAATTCGACGGACTGCTGGCGGTTTTCATCGACTGCACGGCCAGCAGCTTGCACTGGCCGTTCACGTCCGCGTAGGTGCGCATGAACTGGTACTGGTTGCTGCGCCAGGTCTTGCCATCGGCATTCCATTGTTCGACCGTGGACAGGCCGCGCAGCACGATGGTCTGCCCCAGCACGTGCGCGTGCACCTGGCTGGTGCTGCGGCTTTTCGGAATACTTTCCGGCTTTTTCAGACGCGCCAGCACCGATTCCCGGTTTTCGATTTGCGACGCCAAGGTGTGCACCCACACGTAGTCGTCGGCCAGCCAGGCCTGCAGGAACGGCACGTCACCAGTGCGCAGCGCTTCTTCATATTGACGGTCGCGCTCGATCAGGCTGTCGACCGGCAGGCAGGGCGCGGCCAGCACCGGCAAGGGCAGCAGGGCGCACAGGGAAAGCAGTGTTTTCATAGCGTTCACAGGTTCAGTGTCACGATGCGCGGGCAGTGGTCGCTGGACTCGATGACCTGGCCCGGTTCATTGACCACCGGCACCTTGCGCGAGCTGAACGTGGCATCCGGCTGCACGGCTCTCAACGCCTGGCTGACCACAATGTGGTCCAGCCCCGTAAAGCCCTTGCAGCCGCTGTCGGCGCCGGACAGCGGCACCTGGAACAGCGTGGGTTTGCCATCCGAAATTTCCTGCCACAGGTACCTGGTGGCCACATAGCCCAGCGCATCCTTCTTGTTCGGACCGGCCGGGTCGCTGCCGTCGGTGCGCACGTGCGATGGCGGCACCGATTCCGCCGCTTCTTCATCGATGCGGCGGTTGAAGTCGCCCAGCAGTACGAAGCGGGGGCTCTTCGCATCGATGGCGTCGATCCAGTCTTCCAGCGCCGGCACCTGGCGGTTCAATACGCGGCAGGCGGCATCGGCGTCATCGAGCTTGCGCGGCTGGTACGGCCCGTTCGGCTTCAGGTTGGCGCAGGCGGATTTCAAATGCACGTTCATGAACGTGACCGGCTGGCCATTGACCGTCAGTTCCAGCGCCAGCCCCGGGCGCAGGGTGCGGAAGTTGGCCGGGTTGGCGGGATCGTCGGACACGGCCAGTTCGGTGCGCGACGCGCACTGGCCGGGCTTTTGCGTGGCCGCCTTGTTCCAGGCAAAGGCCACGGTCTGGAAGGCATTGTGCGGCGCGAAGCAGACGTCGAAGGTGGCGGCATGTTTGCCCAGCACGTCGCGCACGGCCTGGTCCGATTTGACTTCCTGGAACGCGATCACCTGCACGCCGTCTTTTTCAATCAGGCTGGCAATGGTGGCGCGCAGGCCGGCCAGCTTTATCCGGTAATTGGCCAGCGTGACGTCGGCCGTGTTTTTGGATTTGTAGGCATTGCACGGCGCGATGCGCATTGCTTGCGGGGCGCCGCCGGCGAACTGGTCGATCGCCGCTTCGCAGCGCTTCGCGGTGGCGATCGCGTCAGGCGATGGCGTGGTTTCGCCCCGGTTGCGGCGCGGACGGGTGTCGCACCACTCGACGGCGGTGCACATCGCAAGGTGGGCCTGGAAATCGGCTTCCGTGCCGGCCCAGGCCATGTTGAATGAAGCAACGCCCAGCGGCACAGGCTGGGACACTGGGGTGGCCGGGGTGGTGCAGCCGGCCGTGGCGGACAGCAGGGCCAGCGCGGAAAGACGGAATTTCATGGGTTGAATGCGAAGTCAGCGGAACAAGTGGGCGACGATATCACAGCGCCGCCGCGCGCGACAGGGCGGGTTTGTATCAGCGTATTGCCGGCGCCGGCCGGTTCAGCCGCTCCATTAAAAAATCGACAAAGGTACGCACCCGCAGCGACAAATGCCGCGCGTGCGGATACAGCAGGATGAACGGCCGCGACGTGCCGCCATGCTGCGGCATCAGTTCCACCAGCTCGCCGCGCAGCAAATCCTGTTCCACGATATAGCGGTAAGTTTGCACCAGCCCCGCGCCGGCGCGCGCCAGGGTGACGATGCCCAGCACGTCTTCGGTGCAGGCCAGGCCGCCACGGGTGGCGATATCCACCGGTACGCCATCGCGCATGAAGGACCACGGAATGTGCCTGCCGGTGCTGGGCAGTTCGAACTGGATGCATTCATGGCGCGCCAGGTCGTCCAGCGATGCCGGGCGGCCGGCCCGCTTCAGGTAGGCCGGGGATGCCACCAGCACCAGTTCCGCGTCTTCCAGCTTGCGCGCCACCAGGCTGGAGTCTTGCGGCGCGCGGCCCCGGATGGCCAGGTCATAGCCCTCGTCGGCGAAATCGATATTGCGGTTGCTGACATGGACATCGACCGTCACCTCCGGATACAGCGCGCGGAATGCGCCCAGCAGCGGAAGCAGCCGGTAATGCGCATATGGCGTGGGCGCGCTGATGCGCAGCGGGCCGGCCGGCTTGGCCTGGCTGCCCGTCACTTGGCGCTCCGCTTCGGCCAGTTGCGACAGCGCATCGCGGCACTGTTCGAAATACAGCCGGCCGCTGTCGGTCAGGCGGATTTGGCGCGTGGTGCGCACGAACAGGCGCGCACCGAGCCGCTGCTCGAGACGGGCCACCGAACGGCTGACAGCGGCCGGCGTGACACTGGCGGCAACGGCGGCGGCGGTGAAGCTGCCCAGTTCCGCGGCCAGGCAAAACAGCTCGATGCTGCCCAACAGTACATCGTCAAACTGGCGCTGCATGGCGGCCTCATTGATTACATGGTGTATTAATTATAGTGATATCGAGGCTATTTATGTTCCTAGTGCGCATAAGTATAGTGATTTCCATGGCGGCGCAACGGCCGCTGTCACTGAAACACTGGACCTGAAACCAACCGGAGAATCGAACATGAACGCATCCCCCAAAACCGTCATCGTGACCGGCGCATCGAGCGGCATCGGCTTTGCCATTGCCAAGGCTTACCTCGAGCGCGGCGACAACGTGGTGGGCAACGCCCGCACCATGGAGCGCCTGCATGCGGCGGCCGATAAACTGGGTAGCCCGCCCAACTTCATCCCCGTGGCCGGCGATATCGCCCAACCCGGCACGGCGCAGGCGCTGCTGGCGCGCGCGGTGGCCGCCTTCGGCAAGGTCGACATCCTCATCAACAACGCAGGCATCTTCCTCGCCAAGCCGCTCGCCGACTACACGGAAGACGACGTCGAAGCCATGGTCGGCACCAACCTGAAGGGCGTGTTTTATCCGACCCAGGCGGTGGGCGCGCACATGGCGGCCAATGGTTCCGGCCATATCGTCAACATCACGGCCAGCATCGCGATGCAGCCGACCGCGAAAGTGCCGGCGCTGCTGCCGGTACTGATCAAAGGGGGCCTGAACCACGCAACGCGCGCGCTGGCGCTGGAACTTGCGCCGTCCGGCGTGAAGGTCAACGCCGTGGCGCCGGGGATCATTGAAACGCCGATGCACGGCAAGGATGAGGGCACGCGCAACTTCCTGAAGGGCTTGAATCCGACGAACACCATCGGCAGCACGCGGGACGTGGTCGATGCGGTGCTGTACCTGACGGATTCCCGTTTCACCAGCGGCGCCGTGCTGAACGTCGATGACGGCGCGGCCAGCGGCACCTGGTAAGGAGAACGAGCATGCCATACGTAAATATCCGCGTGACCAACGAGGGCGTCACGCAGGCGCAAAAACTGGAATTGATTGAAGGCGTGACCGACCTGCTGCAGCGCGTGCTGAACAAGAATCCGGCCACCACCTTTGTCATCATCGATGAAGTGGAAATGGATAACTGGGGCGTGAACCGGCAAAACGTCACGACCTTGCGCCAGCGCGCGGCGCAAGGCGGTGACCAGCCAACTTAATCGAGCTTGACCACGCGGTCGCCAGGCCCGGCCTGGCACCCGTCGGCAATCGGTTCCCAGCCATGGCGCACCACGATGTGCTTCTCGTTGTGGCAAATTTCGACCCGGTCGCTGCCCGGGATGCGCTGGTGCATGAACGATTCCAGCGAGGCCGGCAGGCTGACCTGCAATTGCAGCGCCTCGCGGTCTTGCCGCGGGTGGTCATCGACGTGCAGCAGCGGCACGAACGTCGGGAGCCACATCAGCAGGCGCGAACCGACCGGCACCGGTTCCGGCGCATAGTGCTGTGCGCGCAGCCAGTCTTGCGCGCGGGCGCGCAAATCCGGGCCCTCGGGCATGCCGGACCACGCCACCGCCAGCATTTCCGCCACCCACTGGTTGCAGTTCTGGTATTGCAGGCTGTAGGCATAGGCGTTGGCGCTGTATTGCGCCGCCAGCAATCCCAGCGCGCGCGGGCCGTCGAGCAGGGCCGGACGCAGGGTGTCGGCCGCCGCGCGGGGCAGGCGCAGCGCCGAGATATAGCCGAGCGACGGATTGTCGGTGCCCATGGTGAAGCCCGCCACGCCCTGGTCGAAGATGCGCGGCTTGCCTTCATCGCAGGCGTAATACAGCTGGCGCGCCGACCACGTGCCAGAGGTGGCGCGCCAGGCCAGCGCCGCGTGCGAATAGCGGATGCCGAAACGCGACAGGTCCAGGCCGGAACGGCTGATCAGGGCGATATCGCTGTCGCCGGCCGACAGCTCTTGCCGCACGATCGCGGCAAAGCGCAGCAGGCGGCTTTCTTCGGCCACGCTCAGGGACGGGTCTTCGTCGCAAAAGCGGGACAGGCCCGAGTTGGGCGCGGCGGCGTGCGCCGCGCCGGTGGCCAGGCAAAGCAGCAGCCCGGCGTACTTCACATCGATCACAGCGTCACTTTGCGCGACGCCAGTTCACCATAGACTTCGTCGGCAATCGCCAGGAAGAACGCTTCGCGGGTATCGGCGCGCGCGAATTCCACACCGAATTCCAGGTTCTTCGCAACCACGGCGTCGCCCTTGGCCAGGTGCGACTGGTCGAAGGTTTGCTGTGGCAGGGTCAGCACGAAGCTGTCCTGGCCGGCTTGCAGGGTGACGCGAGTCATGCCTTTGCGCTCGGGCGCCTGGGCGATGTCGATGATGTGGTAGGCGCCATCGGCCACCTTGTTGCCGCCGCCGGAAGAGCTGTTGCTGGAGGCGCCGATCGAATCGGACACGCTGCCGCTGGACGCGGAACCGGCGCTGGAGGCGGACGAGGTACTGTCGGCGCTGGCATTGACGGCAAAGGCCAGGGCGCCGGCCACGCACAGGAGACGCAGGGAAGACAGTGTACGCATGGGTTTCCTTCATGAAGTGAGCAGAGTATGGCCTCGATCATAGCGCATGAGAGGCAAGTATTGTATGCGTGCAATTGTTGATATGCCGCCCATGCAACGGATGCGCGCTGCCCGTGAAAGCCGACTACACGACAAAATGTAGGCAAACTACATATTGATTCACTTTGTGAGATGCCTATTCAATAAACACGTAATACATTTATGCTAGTTACAAACGATTGTAAACGGTATAAAAATAGGAAAATTACAGAATATTGAAGAAATATTTAGATATTTTCTAATTTTCTTACATTTGCATATTGACTACATCTAGTAAAAGTACAGAGAATGGCGCCGTGCGGTACATAGACTGCCAACCTACTACATGGAGACATTTGTGAAAGTTTTTCCCAATGGAAGTAAAGCCGGCGCGGCGTGGCGCCTGAGTCCTGTCGCGGCCGGATGCGCGGCGCTGTTTTGCGCCGCCGCCCCCGCCGGCAATGCGCTGGCGCAAGCCGCCGGCGAGCAAGCCGATGCCGCCGTGTCGACGGTGCGCGTGACCGGCATCCGGCGCGGCATCGAAGACGCGATCTCGGTCAAGAAGGACGCCACCTCCATTGTGGAAGCCATTTCCGCGGAAGATATCGGCAAGCTGCCCGATATCAGCATTGCCGAATCGATCGCGCGCCTGCCCGGCCTGGCGGCGCAGCGCGTGGCCGGCCGCGCGCAAGTGATTTCCGTGCGCGGCCTGTCGCCGGACTTCGCCACCACCACGCTCAATGGCCGCGAACAGGTCAGCACCGGCGACAACCGCAGCGTGGAATTCGACCAGTACCCGTCCGAACTGCTGGGCGGCGTGACCGTCTATAAAACCCCGGACGCCGCGCTGGTCGGCCAGGGCCTGTCCGGCACCCTGGACCTGCAAGCGGTGCGCCCGCTGAACTTCGGCGGCCGCACCGTGGCGCTCAACGCCCGCACCGAACGCAATTCGCTGGGCAAGCAGGGCCCGACCAGCCCGCAGGGCAACCGGTTCAGCGCCAGTTACATCGACCAGTACTTGAACCGCACGGTGGGCCTGGCGATCGGCTACGCGCACCTGGAGTCGCCCGTGGTGACGCAGGAAACCGGCATGTACGAGCCATGGAATGCCGACAGCCGCCCGGGCCTGGCGGCGGGCCTGTACAACACGGGCGGTTCGCGCGCCGGCTTGCGCACGGGTTTCAACCGCCGCGACGGCGTGATGGCGGTGCTGCAGTACCGTCCGAACCGCGAGTGGAACAGCACGCTGGACCTGTATGCGTCGCGTTCGCACGGCGAAAACACCAGCAACCGTTTTGAATTCAACCTCGGCGACTACAACGGCGGCCTGACGCCGGGCCTGCAATACACCAACGTCACCACCACCGGCAACACCTTTTCCAGCGGCCTGGCGTCGAACGTGTATCCGCTGGTGCGCGGTGTGTTCAACCGCCGCAAGGATGACATCCGCGCGCTTGGCTGGAACAATGAATGGCGCCTGAAGGGCGTCAAAGTGGTGGCCGACCTGTCGTACTCCACCGCCACCCGCGACGAATTCAATATCGAAACCAACTTGCAGCGCGGCGCCACCACGTCGGCCGCCTACCTCGACAACATCGCGTTCCAGGTGCGTCCCGGCCAGTTCCCGCAAATGGTGCCGGGCCGCACCTATGACGACCCGTCGCAGTTGTACGTCAAGAGCAGCATCTATGGCGTCGGCTATGGCACCTTGCCGAGGGTCGACGATGAAATGAAAAGCGCGCGCCTGAGCGCCACATTCGATGCGCCCGCCGCGCTGGAAGCGTGGGTCACCAGTATTGATGTCGGCATCAACCGCACCGACCGCAATAAGGAGCGCGGCCAGCCGGAAGCCGGATTGACCCTGCCGGGTGGCAGTT
The DNA here is from genome assembly GCF_058807115.1 of Pseudoduganella sp. GW821-FHT12E03. Lineage (NCBI taxonomy): Bacteria > Pseudomonadati > Pseudomonadota > Betaproteobacteria > Burkholderiales > Oxalobacteraceae > Pseudoduganella > Pseudoduganella sp. GW821-FHT12E03. The sequence goes on from NZ_JBXAQJ010000002.1 coordinate 191,822, forward strand.
CCTTCGTGCTGCCGCAGCAGTACCTCACCGGCTCGATCGACGTCGGCTTTGCCGGCGTCGGCCGCATCCCGGTCTGGAACACGCCGGCGCTGGTGGCGGACCGCCTCGGCTTTGTGCCGACCACCACGGAAAGCTATTTGATTCCGAAACAATGGACGGTCGACGAAACCATCGATACCGCTTTCTTCCGCACCAACCTCGAACATGAATTCGGCGCGGTCACCCTGCGCGGCAACTTCGGCGTGCAAGTCCAGCATACCGACCAGTCGTCGCGTTCGAACTATTGGGACAACACGGCGCCGGCCGGGCAAAACATCAAGCCGACGCAAAACGGCAAATCGTATACGGACGTGCTGCCCAGCCTGAACCTGGCGTTTGCGTTCGACCATGAGCAGACCTTGCGCGTCGGCCTGGCCCAGCAGATCGCCCGCCCGCGTGTCGACCAGCTGCGCTCCGCACTGGACTTCGGCGTCGACCGCGCCACCGGCCGTCCCGGCGGCAGCGGCGGCAATACGGAGCTCGATCCATGGAAAGCCAAGGCGTTCGACCTGTCGTATGAAAAATACTTCGGCAAACGCGCGTATGTGGCGGCCGCGTTCTTCTTCAAGAAACTCGACACCTACATCTATACCCAGACCCGCGATTACGACTTCTCCGATTACATCGCGGGCACGCCGGCGCGCACGCCGATCGGCCAGTACTCGGCGCCATTCAATGGCAATGGCGGCACCCTGCGCGGCATCGAGTTGTCGGCATCGCTGCCACTGGGACTGGTCGCGCCCGCGCTGGACGGTTTTGGCGTGGTCGCCAGCACCAACTACAACGACAGCGCGATCCAGGTGGCCGACCCGGCCAGCGGCATTGGTTCCAATATCCCGTTGCCGGGCCTGTCGAAGCGGACCTCGAACCTCACGGCCTACTATGAAAAAAATGGCTTCGAAACCCGCATCAGCATGCGCCGCCGTTCGGACTTCGTCGGTGAAATCGCCAACTTCGCGGCGGAACGCATCCTGCGTTACGTGGCGGCGGAAAACGTGATCGACCTGCAGGTGGGTTACAACTTCGACGCCGGCGCGTTCAAGGGACTGGGCTTCCTGCTGCAAGTGAACAACTTGCGCAACGAACCGTATGAATCCTATAACGCGGTGCGCAGCCGCCAGGGTGATTTCAGCAACTACGGCCGCACCATTCTGTTGGGCGCGAACTACAAGTTCTGACGTTTTATCCAGTTTTATCGCAGTTCCGGGTTACCGCGCGCCAGTTCGGGCGCGGTTTTTTTCCTTGATGGCCCGGCTTCATACCTGGCAGGTATGAAAACCCTACCAAATCAGTGTTGGACCGCATGGCGGCAGGTATCTATTCTGCAAGTGCCTCGCACACATCCATATAACACTAAGGGAGACACCTGCCATGCGCAGTATCGACGTACACAAACTTTCCGATGGGGCGGCTTTTGGCCGGTTCCACGCCGGCGTCCTGTTCTGGTGCGCCATCATCATTATTTGCGACGGCTATGACCTCGCGGTGGCCGGCATTGCGCTGCCTTCGATCATGAAGGAAATGGGCGTCACGCCGCAAAGCGCGGGCTTCATGGTCAGTTCCGCGCTGTTTGGCATGATGTTCGGCGCCATCTTCCTTGGCACGATTGCCGACAAAATCGGCCGCCGCAAGGCCATCGCCATTTGCGTCGCCCTGTTTTCCATCTTCACCGCCGCCGCCGGCATGACCAGCGATCCCGTCATGTTCAGCGTGATGCGTTTCCTGGCGGGCCTGGGCATCGGCGGCGTGATGCCGAACGTGGTGGCGCAAATGACGGAATACTCGCCCAGGAAAATCCGCGCCACCATGGTGACGCTGATGTTCAGCGGCTATGCGGTGGGTGGCATGCTGGCGGCGCTGCTGGGCAAGGGGCTATTGGAATCCTATGGCTGGTCGTCGGTGTTCCTGGCGGCGGGCGTGCCGGTGGTGCTGATTCCGTTTATCTTGAAATCGATGCCGGAATCGATGCCTTACCTGATCCGCGCCGGCCGCACCGATGAATTGAAAGCCATCCTGGGCCGCATGGAACCGGCGTACGTGGCCAATGCGCAGGACCGTTTCACGCTGCAGTCGTCCGGCCACGCGTCCGACGCCACCATCGGCAAACTGTTCCAGGACGGGCGGGGCTTTTCCACGGTGATGTTCTGGGTGGCGTTCTTCATGTGCCTGTTCATGGTGTATGCGCTCAGTTCGTGGCTGGCCAAGCTGATGGCGGGCGCCGGCTACAGCCTGGGTTCCGCGCTGACCTTTGTGTTGGTGCTGAATTTCGGCGCCGTGTTTGGCGCGGTGGGCGGCGGCTGGCTGGCGGACCGCTTCCATATCAAGTACGTCCTGGTCGGCATGTATGCGCTGGCCGCCGTGTCGATCACCCTGCTGGGCTATAAAGTGCCGACGCCGGTGCTGTTCCTGCTGGTGGGCCTGGCCGGCGCCTCGACCATCGGCACGCAAATCGTGACCTATGCCTATGCCGGGCAGTTTTACCCGATGGCGATCCGCGCCACCGGGATCGGCTGGGCATCCGGTGTCGGCCGCAGCGGCGCGATCCTGGCGCCGATCGTGATCGGCACCCTGGTCGGCATGGCGCTGCCGCTGGAACTGAACTTCATGGCAATGGCCATTCCCGCCGTCATTGCCACCATCGCGGTGTCGATGATCCGCCACGGCCGCTCGGCCTCGCTGGCCACGGCGCCGGTCAACGCTGAAACGGCGCAAGCCGTGTAATACCCCGGCGGCGCCGGTGTCATTCCATGCGTGGCGCCGCCTCCTTTCGAAAATAATCCGGAGACATCATGAAACCAGCAGTAACGGGCGCCATCGTGGCCGCCCTGGGCGCGTGCGCCTTGTCGACCGCGTCGGCGCAAAGCAGTGTGACCATCTATGGCATCCTCGACAGCGGCATCGTCTATACCAGCCACGCCAACGCGGCGGGCGATTCGGTGCTGAAGGTGCCTGGACTGACGGGCAGCGTGCCGTCCCGCCTCGGCTTCCGGGGCACGGAAGACCTGGGCAATGGCGTGCAGGCGCTTTTCGTGCTGGAAAACGGCGTGTCCGCCGATACCGGCACGGTGGGGCAGGGCGGCCGCCTGTTTGGCCGCCAGGCGTATGTCGGCCTGAAAAACGCCTATGGCACGCTGACCTTCGGCCGCCAGGTCAACATGACCTTCCTCGCCGCCGTGAAATCCGACGTGATGGGGCCGAACCTGTTTTCGATGTCGAGCATCGACCTGTACATCCCGAATGCGCGCAGCGACAACGCCATCGGCTACCTCGGCACGTTCAATGCATTCACGGTGGGCGCCACCTACAGCCTGGGCCGCGACAGCTCCACCGCGGGCGGCCCGGCCGGCACCAGTTGTGGCGGTGAAGTGGCGGGCAACAGCAAGGCGTGCCGCCAGGTGACGGCCTTGCTGGGCTATGACAACAAGGCGCTGGGCGTCACCGCCTCGTACGACATCATGTATGGTGGCGCGGGCGCGGCGGCAGGCTTGACCACCAGCGACAGCCATGACCGCCGCGTCACGGTCAATGGCTATGCGATGGCGGGTCCGTTGCGCGTGGGCGCGGGGCTGATGGCGCGCAAGAAGGTGGCCGCCACGCGCGCCAATGACCTGGAGTCGAACCTGTGGTACTTCGGCGCCAGCTATCCGCTCACGCCATTGCTGCAGCTCGACGGCCAGGTGGCGCGCCATGACGTGAAAGGCAGCGGCAACGATTCCACCTTGTCGGTGCTGCGGCTGACTTACAGCCTGTCGAAGCGCACGGCGGTCTACGGCTCGATTGGCCACATGCGCAACAATGGCGTGGCGGCGATTGCGCTCGATGCGGGCGGTACGGTTGGCGTGGGGCGGGAGCAGTCCGGGTTGTCGGCGGGAGTGCGCCATGCGTTTTAATGTGCCGCTGCTGGCGGCCGCCGCCCTGGCCACGTCGCTGGCCACCGCCACCACCGCGGCCTGGGCCCGGGGCGCGAGCCGCGACGATGCCGTGGCGCTGGTGAAGAAAGCCGTGGCCCATGCCCGCGCCAAGGGCTTGGAGCAGGCGTGCCGCGACTTTGCCGATCCGCAGGGGGGCTTTATCCAGGGCGAACTGTATGTGTTCGTGCAGGATATGAACGCAAAGATGTTGTGCCACGCCGCGAATAAACGCATGAACGGCAAGGACTTGTCGCAACTGAAGGATGCGGATGGCAAGTTCTTCTCACGCGACATGGCGGCGCTGGCGAAGGCGAAGGGATCGGGCTGGGTCGATTACCAGTGGGTCAATCCCGCCACGCAGGCGCTGGAACCCAAGACGTCGTATATCGAGAAAATCGACGACGGGGCCTGGCTGGGCGTCGGCATCTACCGCAAATAAGCTACCGCAAACGGACGATGCCCCGGCGTGTGCAAACACGCTACAATTCGCGGCGCCCCGGCATGGAATCCAGGGCGCCCGTCTTGAAAGGAACCATCGCACATGGACAGCGTCCTCACAACTTCCACCTTGGCCGGCATGGCGCTGGACCGCGACAGCCTGGCCGCCGCCCTGGCGCGCGGCGTGCGCAGCTTCGACGGTTGCGCCTTCGATGACCTGGACTTGTCGCGCCTGGACTTGCAGGATTGCGCATTTATCCGCTGCACGTTTGGCGGCGCCGTGCTGTTTGCCTGCAAGCTGGGGCGCACCGTGTGGCTGCGCTGCCGCGCGGGCGGGGCGGATTTCGAGGCGGCGGACGCGGTCGATGCGCAATTCGACAGTTGCGACTTGAATAACACCAAGTGGCGGCGCGCACGGCTGGCGTCGGTGCGCTTTGCCAACTGCAAGCTGACCGGCGCATCGCTGGAAGAAACGTCGCACCTGGGCGCGACGTTTGAAGAATCGCTGCTGGTGGGCGCGGATTTGCGCGGCTTTTCCTTCAAGTCGGCCACCTTGAAACAGCTGGATTTTTCCGATGCCTACCTGGCCGGCTGTGATTTCCGCGATGCGGTGTTCGAAGGCGGCAGCCTGCGCAACGCGGTTTTAAAACAGGCGAAGTTTGCCGGGGCGGATTTGCGCAGCGTGAACCTGGAAGGGGTCAAACTGTCGGAGGCTGGCCTGTTCAAGGCCGCCGTGATTTCCCATGGCCAGGCAGCGGCCTTCCTGGGCGAACTGGGGCTGATCGTCGCCTGACCGCTGCCGGATTCGCGCAATTCCCGATCAACACCTTGAGTGTTTTTGTTCCGCCGCCGTGCCGCTGGCCGGAAAACTCTATCATGGCCCACCATGACAGTGACTGTGACGGAACACCACGATGAGCAACCATAACGATAACCGGAGACCAACCCTCAACCCGGGGCGCCTGACCTTGCTGGCGCTGGCCATGGCGGCCGGCGCCGCGCTGGCCCAGGCGCCCCAGCCCCAGCCCCAGCCCCAGCCCCAGCCCCAGCCCCAGCAACCGCCCGCCGTGCCCAATACTGGCGATGCGCTGCTCGACACCATGGGCCTGACGTCGGCCAACAAGGTGCAGACCACGGGGCCGCAGCAGGCACATGACGGATCGCATTTGAAGGTGACGCCGCGAAAGGGCGCCACCACGTATATCGCTGCGGCCTTCCCGTCCACCGCGGCGCCGTCACTGAGCCTGTTCAGCGGGTATGACGGCAAGCTGTTTACCTCGCTGGCGTCGGAAACCTATGCGCCGCCCGGTGGCGTGCGCGATCCATCGATTTTCCATGCGGAGGATGGTTATTACTATGTGGCTTATACGTCCGATTCCGCGCCGGGTAAATCCGGCGGCCTCGCCGTGGCGCGCTCCAGGGATTTGCGCAGCTGGACGCACGTGGTGGAGTTCAAGCTGCCGGGCGCACGCGCGCCGGAATGGCTGAAAGGGCGCGACGGCAAGGTCCACGTGATCGTGTCGGCCGCGCAGGGCGACGGGCCTGCGGTGAATTACCTGTTGACGGCGGCCGGGCCGGGCTTCAAGCGGTTTGGCAAACCCGTCCGCCTGCCAGGGCTGGACGGTTATGTCGATGCCTTCGTGGTGCCCGATGCCGGCATGTTCCGGCTGTTTGCCCGCAAGCAGGCGACCGGACACCTGGAAATGGCGCAGGCCAGCGATCCGGCCGGTCCGTGGACGTTCGAGCAGACCGGCGACTGGGCTGGCTGGGGCGCCGGTCATGGCGCGCCGTCGCTGGTGAAGCTCGAAGATGGCGGCTGGCGCCTGTACTTTGAGGGGGACGGCGGGCAGCGCTATTACACCAGCGACAGCAAGGACTTGCGCACGTGGACGCCGAAAGCCGAACTGGTATCGATGTCCGGCACCGCGCGCCATTTCACGGTGCTGGCCGAGCCGTCCGGGGTGGTCGATGCGGCCACCGCGCCCAAAGGCAAGCCGCAACAGGTCACCTGGGACAGGCATTCGCTGATGTTCGATGGCCAGCGCAAGATGATCTGGGGCGGCGAAATCCACCCGTTCCGTTTGCCGTCGCCGGACTTGTGGCGCGACGTGCTGCAAAAGATGAAGGCGATGGGCATGAACACCGTGTCGTTTTATTTCGACTGGGGCTACCACACGGCGCGTCCCGGCGAATATGACTTCACGGGCATCCGCAACATGGAGCGCGCCATCGAGATGGCCGAAGAGCTGGACATGTACGTCATCATGCGGGTCGGCCCCTACGTCAACGCGGAATTGACGCGCGGCGGCTTCCCCGGCTGGCTGGCGCGCCAGCAGGCCGTGGCGCGCACCGATGCGCCGGACTATATCCGCGCCGCCGATGAATGGCTGACGCAGATTAACGCCATCGTCGCCCGCCACCAGATCACCACCGGCGGCGGCAAGATCATTGCGTACCAGCTGGAAAATGAACTGAGCCAGACCACCGACACGCACCAGCGCTACATGCGCTACCTGCACGACAAGACCCGCGCGGACGGCATCACGGTGCCGCTGTTCCACAACTCGGCGGGCCGCCTGCCCAACTGGACGCCGCCGGATTCGAGCGCGCCGTTTGCGGTGCCGGGACCGGTGGATTTGTATGCGTTCGACGGCTATCCGGGCGGCGGCTGCACCAATACCCGCACCCCGGGCAAGCCGAACACCGTCCCGAACTGGGGTATGTATGGTGAAATGCCGCCTGCCGGCGCCGCCGGACCGGTCAAGATCGGGGCGCTGGCGTCACCGAAAACGCCGGGCTTTGCGGCGGAAATCGGCGGCGGCTGGTTTGACTTCTGGGGCAGCGTGGGTTCCTACGAATGCACGGCCGAGCGCATCGGTTCCAGCTATACGCGCGTGTTTTATGGCTCCAGCCTGGTCAATGCGCTGTCGATCCACACGGTCTACATGCTGTATGGCGGCACGTCGTGGGGCTGGTCGCCGGCCTCGGTGGTGTACACGTCCTACGATTATGGCGCGGCCATCGATGAAGGGCGTGGCTTGCGCGAAAAGGCGCAGACATTGAAACAGATGGGCCACTTCGTGCAGGCGGCGGAAGGCTTGCTGGCCAAGATGGACAAGGCTGAACCGCTGAAGGCATCGACCGACCGCATCAAGCTGTATCACAACATTAGTCCGGACACGGGCGCGCGCCTGATTTATGCGCAGCATGTTCCGTCCGACGCGACCACCAATGATCCGTTCAGCTTTGCGCTGACGCTGAAAGCCGGCAGTTATACTGTGCCGCAGCAGGGCAAGCTGGCGCTGAATGGCCATGACGCGAAACTGCTGCTGGCCGACTATGCGCTGGAACGGCAGCAACTGGTGTATACGACGTCCGATACCCAGACCCATATGCGCCAGGGCGCGCGTGACCTGGCGCTGCTGTATGGCCGGGCGGGCGAGGATGGCGAGACGGTGCTGCGCTATGCAAAGGCGCCGAAGGTGGACGTGCTGCAGGGGCAGGTGGCGCATGCGTATGACGCGGCGCGTGGCGATTTACGCTTGAATTATGTGCACCGGGATTTAGCCGTGGTGCGCATCACGCCGCCGGGCGGGGCGCCGTTGCTGCTGTTGCTGGCCGATGATGCGGTTGGGCGCCAAATGTGGAAGGCCGAGACCGCACAGGGGCCGGTGCTGCTGCGCTCCCCGGGGCTGGTGCGCTCGGCCGCATGGCAACAAGGTGTGCTGGCGGTGCAGGGCGACAGCGCCGCGCCGTCCAGCCTTGAACTGTGGGCCGGACGCGCCGCCACCGGTGTGCGCTTCAATGGCCAGGCGCTGAAAGTGTCCGGCGGCCCGGATGGCCGTGTCGTGGCAAGCGGGATTGCCGGACCGGCGCCGTACCAGTTGCCGGATCTGATGGCGCTGCCATGGGGCTTGCGCGTGGATTCGCCGGAAGCGCGCAAGGATTTTGACGACAGCGGCTGGCGCAGGGCCGATTTGAAGGTGAGCGCGGCGACCACCGCCACGCAGCCGCCGCAGGGGCAGCCGGTACTGGCCATGAGCGATTATGGCTTCCACCATGGCGACGTGTGGTACCGGGGCCGCTTTGAACTGGCGTCTGGCCACAACGCGCCGACGCAGCTGGAACTGGCGTATGGCGGTGGCGGCGCGGGCATGCTGCAGGCGTGGCTTGATGGCGTCTATCTCGGCGAGAGCGAAGTGCCGACCGGCGAAGCCCGGCCAAAGACCACGGCCACCGCATCGTTCACATTGCCGCCGGACGCGCTGAAGCCGGGGCCGCATGTGCTGTCCGTCATGGTGCGCAACAATTCCCACAATTGGGACTTGGCGGCCAACGACGAGCACAAGGAAGCGCGCGGCTTGATCAGCGCTTCGCTGGCCGCGCCACAGGGGCCGAAATTCGCGACGCCGATCGCATGGAAATTGCAAGGTAACCGGGGCGGCGAATACATCGCGGACCTGGTGCGCGGGCCGATGAACAATGGCGGCCTGTATGGCGAACGGCAGGGCTGGTATCTGCCCACGCCCGGCGCGGCGGCCGCCGATGGCTGGACGGCTGCAGCACCCGGCGCGGCGCCGCCACAGCCGGGCACCTACTGGTTGCGCACGAAATTCAAGCTGGACTTGCCGAAGCAGCACGACATCCAGCTGGGCCTTGCGTTTGGCGACACCAGCAAACCCAAGTCGGAAACAAAGACGCGCGTATTGATGTTCGTGAATGGCTGGAACATGGGTAATTTCATCAGTCACATCGGCCCCCAGCGCACCTTCGTGCTGCCACCGGGCGTGTTGAACGCCAACGGCGACAACACCATTGCGCTGGCGGTAACAACCGACGGCAAGCCGGAAAACGCGCTGGAACCGCTCAAGCTGGTCACGCTAAGGGCCGTACGCGGCGGCGTCCCCGTCACCCCCGTAGCCCAACCCACCCAAACCCTGCGATAACAACAATGGGGTCAGGCGTGCATTCGTGCAGAAAAATCGTGGGGTCAGGCGTGCAATCATGCATTCGTTTTGCAGTGCCAAGCATGGAAATATGCGTGGAAAGGCATTGAATGCATCGCCTGGCCAGGGGTGGCAATGCGGCGCGCCAGGCAGGCGCACTGCCGTGCTGGATATGCGAACAGCCTGTAACGGCGGGCCCGGTATCAAACGGGACCGCCCTGTTGGGCCCCAGCGAATGCACGAATGCACGCCTGACCCCAGCGGGAAAGCGCATCAATGCACGCCTGACCCCAGACTGGTCACAGCGAATGCACGAATGCACGCCTGACCCCAGCGGGAAAGCGCATCAATGCACGCCTGACCCCAGACTGGTCAGCGGGCGAAGTGGGCTTCGATTTCTTCCAGGGTTTTGCCCTTTGTTTCGGGGAGCAGGAACGCGGCGGCGAGGAAGTAGATGACGGTGCAGGCGGCGCCGTAGAAGAACATGGTGGAGTAGCCGTGCCGGCCCACCGTCGGCAGGAATACGGCGGCAATCACGGTCGAGACAAACTGGTTGATCAGCAGCGCGATGCTCATGCCGTTTGAGCGGATACGGGTTGGCATCAGTTCGGACAGGGCCAGCCAGACGCAGACGCCGGGGCCGACCGCGAAGCTGGCCACGAACAGGCAAATCGCCAATGTGACTTGCCACCCGTGCGATGCCGGCGGCACCATGCCCAATGTGGCCTGTTCAATTCGCAGCGGGGCGCCGCGCGCCTCGGCCGGATCGGCAAACGGATTGATGTGCAGCTTGCGGAAGAACGTGCCGATCACGCTGTCCTGCTGCACAGTGGCGTCGCGCGACACTGCCAAGGTGGGCAGGGCGGGATCGTCGCTGCGCAGCGATTGCACGTTCGTGAAGGGACCATACGCATAGGCCACCGTCAATTGCGCAGGGCCGTTGCTGGCGCCAGCGCCGCCGAGCGCCTGCAATGTCGCCGCATCGACCCGCAGCGACAAGCCATCGGCCGCCACCATCGCCTGCACCTGCGCCGTCACATCGCGCTGCGTGCCTTCGGCGCTGCGGAACAGCAAGCCCGCCGCCACCAGCGCAATCACTATGCCGCCGCTGCCCAGCATCAGCAGGAATTTGCGGCCCCGCGTATCGACCAGCGCCACGGCGGCCACCGTCATCACGGCATTCAATACTTTCAGCCCGACGTCCGCCATATTGGCGGTGGCCCCTGGCAACCCGGCCTGGTTCAGGATATTGACGACATAAGCCAGGATGGAATTAATGCCGGTCGCTTGCGTAAAGGCCAGGATCAGGCACGCCAGCAGGAACGGCAAGACGTAGCGGCGGCTCAGCAGGGAATCGGTGGCGCGCACCTGCCCCAGGTTGGCGTGCACCTGCGCCAGGCCGGCGCCGATGTCGCGCATTTCCGCGTCCGTCTCGGCTTGGGTGCGGGTGCGCAGCAGCGCGGCGCGGGCCTGTTCGATCCGGCCACGGCGCGCCAGCCAGCGCGGCGATTCCGCCAGCAGTAAGCTGCCGAGGGTGAACACCACACCCGGCGCAAGGCACATCCAGAAGATGCGGCGCCACGCGTTGTCCTTGGCGTCGAACAGTGCCTCGGCACGGGCCGATTCCGGCAGCGATTTGGCGGTTTCGACGGCGGCTTCCACCCCTTGTGCTTCCACGTAGCCGATCACGGCGGCGGCCACCAGGCCGATGGTCAACAGCAGCTGGAACAGCGCGGCGCCGCGTCCGCGTTGGCGCGCGTGCAGGCATTCGGCCAGGTACAGCGGCACCACCACGCCGATCAGGCCACCCGACACGCCCTGCAGCAGGCGGCCCAGCAACAGCGCGGTATAGCCATCCGATAAGGCGATCAGCGGAATGCTGGCGGTGAACAGGCCGCCGGCCAGCACCATGGCCCAGCGGCGGCCGATGGCGTCCGCCAGCGCCCCGGCAAACAGCGACGACAGTACGGAGCCCAGCAGCACGGCCGCCACGATGAACGACAACTGCTGGGCGCTCAACTGCCACGCCTGCGATGCGGTCGATTCCAGGTAGGGCAGGGCGCCGGCGATGATGCCGACGTCGATGCCATACAACAGGCCGCCCATGCCGGCGATGAACAGCATGTAGCGCATGGCCCAGGTGCGGGAGGGCGGGGCGGCGGTGGATGCTTCTGCTTGCGTTGATGCGGTTTGCATGATGTCTCCAGGTCGTTATTGGGCGTTATCGTTGTTATTGGTACGCGGTGAATTCCGTGCGGCGTGGCGGCGCATACATGGCGGCTTGCGCTGCGCGCAAACCGCCCTACGGGTTTTGCAATACAGATTCTGTTAACGGGATGGCCTCGCCCTCGACATAGACCGCGACTGGCTGCAAATCCTTGTCCAGCACGACCATGTCGGCCCAGGCCCCCGGCTGCAGGCGGCCCCGTTCCGCTTCGCCCAGGTAATCGGCCGGATAGCGCGACAGGCGGTTCGAGGCGTCGGCCAGGTCCAGTCCCAGCCCGACAAAGTTGCGCAGCGCCTGGTCCATTGTCAGCACGCTGCCGGCCAGCGAACCGGTCGCCAGCCGCACGCAGCCCTGGCATTTGAAGACCCGCTGCGTGCCCAGCGCATATTCGCCGTCCGGCATGCCGGTGGCGGAAGTGGCGTCGGTCACGCCATACAGGCGGGGGATCGCGCGCAGCGCTGCACGGATCGCGCCCGGCTGCACGTGCTGCAAGTCGGGGATGATTTCAGCGTATTCCGCATGGGCCAGCGCGGCGGCCGCCATGCCGGGGTCGTGGTGGCCGGCGCCGGTCATGCCGTTATATAAATGGGTGAATCCGGTGGCGCCCGCGTTGAGCGCGGCCACGCCGTCGTCATAGGTGCCGGCGCTGTGGCCGATCTGGACCCGGATGCCCATGCCGCGCAAGGCCGGGATCAATTCCTGGTGGCCCGGCACTTCCGGCGCCATGGTCAGCACACGGATCGGGGCGATCGCATTGAGCGCTTGCACCTGCGCCAGGCTGGCCACCATCACGTCCGGCGGCTGCGCGCCGAGGCGGTGGATATTCAGGAACGGCCCCTCCAGGTGGACGCCCAGCATGCGGGCCCCTCCCGCCGGGCGCGCCGCGATGACGCCGGCCAGTCCCGCCAGCGCGCGCCGGATCGCAGGCTCGCGCGCCGTCAGGGTGGTGCCCAGCAGGGCAGTGGTGCCATGCCGCGCATGGGTGCGCGCCACGACCGCGCCGGCATCGCCGCCCTCCATGATGTCGGTGCCGGCCGCGCCATGCACGTGCAAGTCGATAAAGCCCGGCAGGATGGTCAGTCCGCCATTGGCGGCGGCGTCATAGCCGATGGCGTGGATGCGCTGGTCAAAGGCGACCGTGCCATTGATCCAGCCGGAAGGAGTGAGGATTCTGCCACTGATCTCGTTCAACACAACGCTTTATTCCGCAATAAGTAATTCGATGCCCAGCCGCTGCAAGCCCTCGCGGTATTCCGGGCTGATGGCGGCATCGGTGATGACGGTATGGACGCGGTCCAGCTGCACGATGCGGTGCAGGCTGACGCGCCCGAACTTGGAAGCGTCCGTGAGGACGATGACTTTGCGCGAACGCTCGACCATCTTGTGGTTCAGGCTCGCTTCCGCTTCATGGTGGGTGGTGACGCCGAACTGCAAATCGAATCCGTCGACACCGAGGAACAGCTTGTCGAAACTGTAAGCCTGCAAACAGGATTCGGCCTGGCTGCCCTGGATCGACAGCGATTTCTTGTGCAGCAAGCCGCCGGTCAGGATCAGGTCCACGCCCGGCGCATCCTGCAATTCCCACGCGATATTCAAGCCATTGGTGGCCACGGTGACGCGTTCCGCCTCGCGCAAGTGGCGCGCCAGCGAAATCGTCGTGGTGCCGGAATCGATGACGATGTTATCGCCCGGCTGCACCAGGCTGGCCGCCAGCGCGCCGATGCGTTCCTTTTGTTCGTGGTTGATGGCGTCCTTCTGGCGGATGCTGTGTTCCGGCGGCGGCGTGCGCGCCAGCAGCGCGCCGCCGTGGCTGCGCGTGACCAGGCCCTGCGATTCGAGTGCCGTCAAGTCGCTGCGGATCGTCACGGCGGACACGCCGAACTGCTCCACCATGTCGGTGACTTGCACCGAACCCTGGCGGGCCAGGAGTTGCAGGATCGTTTCGCGGCGTTGGCTGGTATTGCGCATGGTCGGGCTCTGTTGGCGTGGGCTGAAAAAACGGCAGCTTAACAGATTGCCGCCGTGGCGCCAGCGGCGGCGGCGGTCCCGCTGTCCAGGGCCGCAATCGCGACGATGGCGGCGGCCTGGTTGCGGTTGCAGGCGCGCGCATATTGCGCCAGCACACGGCCCACTTTGTGTTCCAGCAGGCTGGCCGGGCGGTTGTCCAGCTGTCCCTGCAGCACTTCCAGGTATTGTTCCGGCAAGTGCTGCGACAGCAGCGGCAGCGGAATCGCCACGCTTGCCAGGTTGTCCATCAGGCGCGCCACCGCATGCACCACTTCCGGCTCGCCCCAGTAATAGCGGCAGCGGTCCGACAGCGCATAGCGGCGCAGCAAGCGTTGCTCGGCGCCGCTGCCATGGTAATGCTTGCGCCAGTGCTGCGGCTTGTCCAGCATGGTGTCTTCCAGTGCACGCATCAGGTTCGAGCACTGCGCCTTCGGCACCAGTTCACTCTCGATCTGTTCCAGCGCATACAAGCCTTCGCGCAGCGCGAAGGTTGCGGCGGGACCGACTTTCAGGATCGCGAAGTGGTCGCGCACCATCTGGTGCAACGCGCTTTCGCGCTGGTAATCGGTCGAATGCGCTTCGAACACCAGGCCCGGCTGGCCCGCCACGAAATCCGACAGGCTGGCCGCCTGCGCCGTGTCGTAATGCTGGATTGCGCTGTGGTCGAAATCCACGCCCGGCTGCACCACCATGGCGATCACGCGGCGCCAGGCGTCGTGCAATGCGCTGTCGTAGAAGGCGCGGCGGTGCACGTCCAGCGTATTGCGTGCGGCGGCGGGGGCGGTGACGGCCAGCGCTTGCGCCAGCGACGCTTCGCCGCCCGGCACCGGCACTTCAGTGCCGATCACGTACACCGGCGGCGGCAGCCCCGCGCCGGCGGCAGCAAGCTCGGCCACCACGCACAACCGCGCCGAGCGGGCCGCCACGGTTTCGTCGGGCAAGTGCTGCGGATCGTCGGCGCAGCGCATGCTGCAATCAAGGTGAATCTTATGGAAGCCGGCCGCCGCATATGCGGCAATCAGGGTTTCCGCATGGGCCATCGCGGTGGCGGCATCGAGGTGCTGCCACGCGTTTGGTCCCAGGTGGTCTCCGCCCAGCACCAGCCGTTCGACAGGGAAAGCCAGTTCGCGCGCCAGGCCGTGCACATAGTCACGGAATTGCGGCGGCGTCATGCCGGTATAGCCGCCAAACTGGTCGACCTGGTTCGAGGTGGCTTCCACCAGCAGCACGGTGTCATAGGCCAGCGCGGTGCGCATGGCGGCGCGCAGCACGACGGGGTGGCTGCAGCACACGCTGTACAGGCCCACGGCTTCGCCACGGCGGTGCGCCTTGACGATGTGCTGGACGGGAGACAGGGTTTCGGTCTGGTTCATAGGTCGGGACAGATGCGTTAAAAGATGGAAGTCATGGTTTGCTGGCGCGCCAGCAACGCCGCGCCGCGTGCGCCGCCGGCGTCGCCGAAGCGGGGCGGCAGGACCGGCGGCACTTGCACGCCACGGAACAGGTGGCGCCGCATCGCACCCGGCAAATCGCGGTACAGGTGCGGCAGATTCGACAAGCCGCCGCCCAGCACGATCGCATGCGGGTCATATGTGAGCACCAGGCAGGCCAGCGCATGGCCCAGTAAATCCAGGTGTACCGCTTCGGTATGCACCGCGGCCTCCGACGCCGCAGCCCCATGGGCACGCGCCGCGATGGCCAGCGGTTCCGCGCCGTCGCCGCCGAAATGCGCGTGCAGGCGGCTCATGCCGGGGCCGGAGACATAGCGTTCCAGGCAGCCTTGCTTGCCGCACGGGCAGTCGACAATTGGCAAGCCATGGCGCGCCAGCAGCGGCGCCGGGATGCTCCAGTGGCCCCATTCACCTGCGATGCCGTTGAAACCGCGCTGCAAACGGCCTTCGACGCAATAGCCACCGCCGGCGCCGGTGCCGAGGATGGCGCCGAACATGGTGGGCAAGCCATCGGCCGCGCCGCCCTGTGCTTCGGACAAGGCAAAGCATTGGCAATCATTGCCGATCG
Organism: Pseudoduganella sp. GW821-FHT12E03; assembly: GCF_058807115.1. Classification (NCBI taxonomy): domain Bacteria; kingdom Pseudomonadati; phylum Pseudomonadota; class Betaproteobacteria; order Burkholderiales; family Oxalobacteraceae; genus Pseudoduganella; species Pseudoduganella sp. GW821-FHT12E03. The sequence goes on from NZ_JBXAQJ010000002.1 coordinate 207,409, forward strand.
CGACCGGGCGCTGCAGCGCTTCCTGCATGGCTTGCGCCACCAGCCGGCCATTCAGCGCGGGCACGTTGGAACTGACCTGGCGCCCGCTGGCGCTGTCGATCACGCCGGGCAGGCCCACACCAACAGCGGCCCGCAACGGCTTGTCCTTGCCCAGCGCCGCATCGGCGCGCTTCACCAGAGCGGCAATCGCGCCCATGAATTCAACGAAATCGTGGCCCGGCGTGGCAATGCGTTCGCGGTGCCGCTCTTGCAGTTGCGCGCCCTGTTCGGCATAGGTCACCAGCTCGATCTTGCTGCCGCCGATATCGATGCCGTGCCACGCGCGGGGCATATGCTCGCTCATAGTCTTCTCAATCCTGGTAAATGGTGACGCCTTGCACCACGCGATTGACGGTGCCGCCGGCGAACGGATTGTCGGGGCGCAAGCCCAGCAGCGCGGACTGGTGCAGTGCATATTGCTGGGCCATCAGCAGCCACAGGGGCGCCAGCCACGCGTCGTTCAAGCCCGCATGCACATCGTCACCGCCCGGCAAGCCGACGTCGGCGTCAAAACCCACCGTCAGGCAGCGCGTGGCAATGCCGTCGCGGCGCAATTCCGCCAGCAAGTCCGCGTCATAGCGGCGCGCCAGCGCTTTCGCGCTGTGGAACAGCACCACCAGGGTCTGGCCGTTGACGGCGGCTTTCGGGCCGTGGCGGAAACCCAGCGGGGTGTTGGCCATCGCCTGCACCTGGCCGGCGGTCAGTTCCAGGATTTTCAGCGCGGCTTCCTTCGCCAGCGCTTCCAGCGGCCCCGCGCCCAAATACACTACGCGCTCGACACGCTGCGCCGCCAGCTCCGCCACCGGGGCGGCCCATGCGGCCAGGCCCTGTTCGGCCAGCGCCGCCAGCTGACGTAACTGTTCAACCGATTGCGCGGCGGGCCGCGGCGACAGCGCGCACAAGGTGGCCAGCACCATCGACGTAAAACTGCTGGTCATGGCAAAGCCACGGTCGCAGCTGGCGGCCGGCATCAGCAAGGTGCAGACGTGGTCATGGTCGCTGGCCTGGCGCGCCAGGGCGCCGTCCGCATTGCAGGTCACGTGCAGGAAACGCGCCCCGGGCACGGTCTTGCGCAGCAATTCCACCGCCGCCACGCTTTCCGGGCTGTCGCCGCTGCGCGCAAACGATACCAGCAGGGTGGGCGCGGCCGGGTCCAGGTACAGTTCCGCATGTGTCAGCAAGCTGGTGGTCGGCACGGCGCGCACGCGGGCCGGCCAGGCCGCATCGAGCGTGTCGGCAATGATTTCACCCGCATAGGCGGAACTGCCGGCGCCCGTCAGGATCACGCGCTGGGCGGGATTGCGCAGGCAGTCACCGAGGAAGGCCGCCACGCGCGGCAGTTCCGTTTGCAGGCTGGCGGCCAGGGCGCGCCAGACGGCCGGTTGCTGGGCGATTTCCTCGGCGGTGGACAGGCCGCCTATGTCGGACCAGCTGTGCGGGTCGCGTTGCAGAAGTTGTGTCATCGAAAGAAAGTAAAAGTGGCGATTGATTGAAAGCATAAGGTTCGTCTTTTCAAAAGTCAATAACGAAAGTAAAACGAAAGATAAATCGTTATTTACTTTTGCTTCCGATGCCGCGCAAGGCCCGCTTCAAGCGTATTAATGTGTGCTGTTTGCCACGAATTCGAAAGTAAAACACGTTAAAACACCTATAAACGAAAGAAAAATACGGAAAAATTGAGCTTTTTTCGCACGAATTTACAGTTTTTCTTTCTTTTGGTTGACGTTGCTTATTTTTCTTTCTAAAGTGCGTGCATCGATTCACATTGCAAGCCAGCCATGAAACGCAAACAAGTTTATCGCCGCGCCGCCGCCAGCGGCCTGTTGTCCCTGCTGACCGCCACCGCCGCGACGCTGCTGGCCGCGCCGGTCGGCAACCTGCGCAGCTTCCAGCCCGCGCAGGGCGCCGCCGCTGCCGGGGCATGGGATATTGCCACCGACAGTGGCGCCATTGTCCGCATTGAATTGCCCTGTGCCGATGTGGTGCGGATCTGGGCGGCGCCGAAGTCGGGTAATCAACCCGCCAAGCTGACCGGTGCGGGCGACCAGGCGGCCGCCATCGTGGTGGGCAAGGCGGATGCGCAAGTGGCGGCCAACGTTACCGAAGACAGCACGCACGTGGAAATCGCCACCAGCGCGCTGCGCTTGCGGATCGACCGCAAGCCGCTGCGTTTCACCTTGTACCGCGCCGGCGACACGGAACCGTTGTGGCGCGAAGTGCAGCCACTGGAATTGGCCACGGCAAACAACGACACCCAAACCGTGCAAACGCTGTCGAGCAGCCGCGCCGAGCGCTTTTATGGCGGCGGCCAGCAAAACGGCCGCTTTGAATTCAAGGGCCGCCAGTTGCACGTGTCGTACTCGGGCGGCTGGGAAGAGGGCGACCGTCCCAGCCCCGCGCCGTTCCTGATGAGCTCCAAAGGCTGGGGCATGCTGCGCAACACCTGGTCCGACGGCGTCTATGACTTGCGCCAGCAAGAACAAAGCACCTTGCAGCACGCTGAAAAGCGCTTCGATGCGTATTACTTCGTCGGCAAGGATATCCGCGACGTGCTGGCGCGCTATACCGAATGGACCGGTCGCGCGCAACTGCTGCCGCGCTGGGCGCTCGAATATGGCGACGCCGATTGCTACAACGATGGCGACAACGTGAAAAAGCCCGGCACCGTGCCGGCCGGCTGGAGCGATGGTCCGACCGGCAAGACGCCGGACGTGGTGGACAGCGTGGCCCGCAAGTACCGCGAACACGATATGCCGGGTGGCTGGATCTTGCCTAACGACGGCTATGGCTGCGGCTACACGTCGCTGCCGGACACGGTGGCGGGGCTGGCGAAATATGGTTTCCGCACCGGCCTGTGGACGGAAAACGGCGTCGACAAGATCGCGTGGGAGGTGGGCCAGGCCGGCAGCCGCGTGCAAAAGCTGGACGTGGCGTGGACCGGCAAGGGTTACCAGTTTTCGCTGGACGCGAATAAATCCGCGTATGACGGCATCTTGAACAATTCCGACAGCCGCCCGTTCCTGTGGACCGTGATGGGCTGGGCCGGTACCCAGCGCTACGCGGTGGCGTGGACCGGCGACCAGAGCGCCAGCTGGGATTACATCCGCTGGCACATTCCCACCCTGATCGGTTCCGGTTTGTCGGGCCAGGCGTATGCGACCGGCGACGTCGATGCGATCTTTGGCGGCAGCCCGGAAACCTATGTGCGCGATTTGCAGTGGAAAGCATTTACGCCGGTGTTGATGGGCATGTCCGGCTGGTCGCAGGCGGCGCGCAAGCACCCATGGTGGTTCGATGAGCCATACCGCGCCATCAATCGCCGCTACCTGAAACTCAAGCTGCGCCTGACACCCTACATGTATACCCTGGCGCGCGAAGCGGAACAAAGCGGCGCGCCGCTGGTGCGCGGCCTGATGTGGGATTATCCGGACGACCCGTCCGCGCTGCTGGAAACCCATAAGTATCAGTTCATGCTGGGACGCGACATGCTGGTGGCGCCGGTCTACCGCAGCCAGGCCGTGACGCAGGGCTGGCGCAAGGGCATCCACGTGCCGCAGGGGCAGTGGTTTGATTACTGGGATGGCCGCCAGGTGACGGCGGACAAGGCGGGCCGCGACCTGGACATGCAAGTCACGCTGGACAAGCTGCCGGTGCTGGTGCGGGCCGGCGCCATCTTGCCGATGTATCCGGAAGCGCTGTATGACGGCGAAAAGCCGAAGGATGTGGTGACCTTGGACCTGTATCCGCAAACAAGGGATGGCGCGTCCACTTTCACCCTGTATGAAGACGACGGCAACACGCGCCGCTACCAGCAGGGCGCCTTCAGCCAGCAGCGCTTCGCCATGGCGACGGCCAATGGCGCCGTGTCGGTGGAAATCGGCGCCGTGGCCGGCGGCTACGATGGCCAACTGGCGCGCCGTGGCTATGCGCTGCGCATGCTGGCCGCCAACCGCCCGTCGGCGGTGGACGCCGGTGGCCGCGCGCTGCCTGCCCTGCAGGACCGCTCCGCCTGGGATGCGGCGGCCGAGGGCTGGTATTTCGATGCGCAGGAACGGGGCGGCACCGTGTTCGTAAAAACCGCCGCCCGCGATATCCGCCAGCCGCTGCACATTACCGTGCAAGGCTCGGTGGCCGTGGCGCGCGCCGATGGCGACTTCCCCGCCGCACCGGCGCTGGGCCGCGCCTTGCCGGCCGACGCAATGGTGATCGTATCGCGCCCGTTTGAAGAACCGGGCCACCCGCTGGAAAACGCCTTCGATGGCAAGCCGGGCACCTGGTTCCGCACGGTGCGCAGCCAGGCCATCAAGAGCGGCGCGCATGAATGGACCATCGGCTTCACGGAGCGCCGCCTGGTCGACGGCATCGAGATCGCGCCGCGCACGGACGCCAACTGGAAGCATGGCCAGGTGCGCGACTATGAAATCTACCTGGCCGACAGCAATGGCGATTGGAGCAAGCCGGTCCACATCGGGCGGCTGAAGCTGGAACAGGGCAAGCAGGCCATCGCCTTCAAGCCTTCGATCGGCCGGCTGCTGCGCTTCCGCGTGCTGTCGGTGCACAACCCGGAAGGCGATGGCGCGGAAACCATTGACCCGATGGTGACGGCGGCGCAGGGGGCAAGCGCGCGGGCCTTCGATGCGGCGGCTGCGAAAGATGTGCCACCGATTACCTTGTCGGAATTCCGCATCCTTGAACATCCCGTCAAGGAAGGCGAAGAACAGCAGCGCTACCTGTCCGACCTGATGCCGGCCAAGGCGCCGGGCCGCGACAAGCCGGCGTCGATGGGTAAAGCGAACAACAGCGCGGAAATGCGCATGAACGGACTGAGGTTCCACAAGGGCCTTGGCATGGGACCGGCGGGCCGCATCGACCTGCAGCTGGCCGGGAACTGGAACTTGCTGCGCGCCGACCTCGGCGTGGACGACAGCTGCCGGGACGCCGGGGGCTTGCAATTCCAGGTCTGGAGCGGTGACCGGCTGTTGTACGACAGCGGCCTGGTCACGGCGCCCGCCGTCGTCAAGCCGGAACTCGATATCCGTGGTGTCACGCAACTGAGCCTGCGCACCTTGGGCGCGCAGGGCAAGCAACCCGCGAACGTATGCGGCAACTGGGCCAACGCCATGCTGACCGGCGCCGAAGGCGCGACGGTGCGAATGCGGCCGGATGCCCGAGCGGATTCGCGATCAGACCCACGCTGACACCAGCCTAACACCCCAACCACAACAAGACGCGCACCCCTCGCCATGACGGGGGAGGGGAGCGTGCATCCTAAAGGAGACGCACATGGAGACGCACATGCAAATGAAAAAAATGATCGCAGCCCTGGCGGCGGCGGGACTGGCATCGGGAATGGCCACCGTCCACGCTGCGGAAGGCGCGGAGGGCGCGGACCAGGCGGCCGCCAAGGAAATCGTACGGGTGGAAGTGACGGGTTCCAGCCTGAAACGCATCAATGCGGAAACCGCGTCGCCGGTGCAGGTGATCGATGCGAAACAGATTGAAAACATGGGCGCGCGCACCCTGATGCAAGTGCTGGACAACTTGCCGGCCGCCCGTCCCGCCCAGCAAGACTTCCGCTCCATGTTCACTGGTTCCGACGGCGGCTCGCAGGCGAACTTGCGCGGCCTCGGTGCGCAAGGCACGCTGGTGCTGCTCAATGGCCGCCGCCTGTCGTTCTATGGCGCGCCGTCCGGCTTCCAGACCATGTTCGTCAATATCGACGCGATTCCCGCCGCCGCCATCGAACGCATGGAAGTGCTGACCGACGGCGCCTCGGCCGTGTATGGTTCGGACGCCGTGGCCGGTGTGATCAACGTGATCACGAAAAAGAATTACAAGGGCCTGGAAGCACGCGCCAGCAACGACAGTTCGTCCAGTGTGAAATCGTATGGCGAGCGCCAGGCCAGCCTGATTTTTGGCACCGGCGACCTCGATAGCGATGGCTACAACGTTTACGGTTCGGTCAATGTCTACCAGCGCGACCGCATTTCGCTGGCGGACACCTACCTGAAGCGTCCCGAGTACTTCTATGTCAACAACCCTAACTTCATTTCCAACTTCCGCATCGGCACCGGCAGCGAACCGGGCACCTTGAACCCGGGCACGTTCTTTGTGTTCGACCCGCTGAAAAACAATGCGCGCACCCAGCGTGCGGTGGCCGGTTGCCCGACCATGATCACGGAAGCTTCCGGCACCCGCTGCATCTGGAACACCTTGCCGTATTCACTCGATACCGGCCCGACCTCGGACCGCGCCACGGCCTACCTCAGCGGCCGCGCGAAACTGGGCGGCGACATGGAAGGCTTCGCGGAAGCGGTGCTGACCCACATCAAGCTGCGCGGCGAGAACGGCCCGCGCAGCTTCAACAGCGGCACCACCAACAACTGGTTCTCGCGCAATACCGGCACCAAGCTCAATACCTTCAGCATTCCCTACCTGGGCCCGAACAATGTGTACCTGAAGGGCAAGCTGGATGCGGACATGGCGGCCACCATGGGCGGGGCGGCAGGCATGAATTACCTGATGCAGGATGCTGTCGGCCACTTCGGCCAGAAAAACACGGACGATAACTATCGCCTGATGGCGGGCTTGCGCGGCAGCGTAGGCGGCTGGCTTGGTGGCTTCATGAGCGGCTGGGACTTTGAAACCGCGCTGACGGTGGCGGGCAGTCATTCGGTGCTGTACCAGACCATCAACGTCAACACCAAGGGCTTTGAAAAGGCGTTCGGTCCATTCACCAAGGATCCTGTCACGGGCCGCACCTATATCTCGGACAATCCGGCCTATAAATTCGGCGTGATCAGCGACGCCAATGCGGCGCTGTTGCGCGAAGCCTATCCGACCTTCGACATCCAGTCCTGGACCAAGCTCATTACGTGGGACGGCAAGGTGGAAGGCACCCTGTTCAAACTGGGCGACCGTGAAGTGCGCGCCGCGTTCGGCGCCAACCTGATGCGCGAAAGCTTTGAGACGCCGGGCAATGCCGATGCGGCCAATGGCTTGATCACGCAGCAGGGCGGTTCCTGGTTCGACGGCAAGCGCACGATTTCGTCGCTGTTTGGCGAAGTGGTGGTGCCGGTCACGGACACGCTGGAAGTCAACGCGGCGGCCCGCCTCGACAAATACCCGAACTTCTCCGCCAATGTGGCGCCGAAGCTTGGCGTGCAATGGCGCGCGCGTCCGGAATTGCTGGTGCGCGGCACCTATTCGGAAGGTTTCCGCGCCCCGAACCTGGCGGAATCGGGCAGTGGCGGCGTGTTTGCGCAAGTCGGCGGCATCCGCGATACGGTGCGCTGCGACGAAACCAATGCGATTGCCCGCATGCTGATGAAGTCCGTGACCAAGACCGATGCGGACCTGGGCAAGGCGCTGCTCAACTCGAACTGCTCGACCACGGTGGGTGGCCTGACGCCGCCGAACCCGCAACTGCAGCCGGAAAAAGCCAAGATTTCCACCGCCGGCATCGTGCTGCAGCCGGCCAAGGATGTCAGCATCTCGCTTGATTACTGGTTCGTCTACCGCCGCAATGAAATCATCCGGCAAGACTTCAACCAACTGTTTACGCAACTGGTGGAAAAACATGGCCCGGGCCTGACCGGCACCAACCAGGCGATCCGCAGCGCGCTGACGGACGCGGACCGCGCCAATATGGCGGCGGTGGCGGCCATGTGCGGCAATCCCGCCAATGCCGCCGCCTGCGCGGGCGGTGTCCCGAGCTACTCGGTGGGCAACCTGGGCGGTTTGATCAACTCGTATTCGAACCGTGGCCGCACCCTGGTCGATGGCTTCGATATCGATGCGCGCACCCGCTTCTCGCTCGGCGATTGGGGCAAGCTGGGCACCGGCATTGCCACCACCATCCGCAAGCGTGAAAAATATAACTCGGACGACGGCGAGGGCTTCTCGGGCAATTACGTTGGCAGCTACGATTCGCCACGGGTGCGCGCCACCTTCAATGCGGACTGGAGCTACGGTAATTTTGTCACCAGCGTGTTCGTCAATTACACGGGCAAGACCAACTGGGCCTACGGCCCATGGGATGAGGAAAATGCACCAGGCACCTGCAAGGCCGCCGGTCTCGACATGCCGAAGGAATTGTGCGATGGTGCGCCGTCCTACACCACGGTCAACCTGGGCTTGACGTGGAAACCGATCAAGCACCTGGATGTGGGCCTGAACGTGAAAAACGTCTTGAACAAGCGTCCGTATTACGACCCGAATGGCTGGGAAGGCTATAACCACAGCACCAACCTGTTTGGCCGCCAGTTTGCGCTGTCCGCCAGCTACAAATTCTGGTGATCGTTCTAAAAACAAGAGGCTATAAACAATGGAAAAACTGATTAATCGACGTCACTTCCTCAATACCGCCGCCGGCGCCGGCGCGGCGCTGGCGGGCGGCTTGTCGCTGCCATCCTTCGCCGCCGCGGGGCGCGAGCGGCTGCGCCTGGGCATGATCGGCACCGGCATGCGCGGCCAGGTGCTGCTGCGTGAACTGGTGCGCCGCGATGACGTGGAAGTGGTGGCGCTGTGCGATATCGAACCCATCATGCTGGGCAAGGCGCTGGCCATGGTGGAAAAGGCCGGCAAAGCCAAGCCGCGCACCTTCGGAGAAAACGGCGACAAGCACGCCTACCGCGCCATGCTCGATGCCAAGGCGCTCGATGGCGTCATCATCGCCACGCCATGGGAGTATCACGCGCAAATGGCGATCGACGCCATGCAGGCCAAGGTGGCGGTAGGCTGCGAAGTGGTCGCGGGTGTATCGCTGCAAGACCACTGGAATGTGCTGGAGACGCAATTGAAAACCGGCACGCCGTACATGCTGCTGGAAAATGTGTGCTACCGGCGCGACGTGCTGGCCGTGCTGCAAATGGTGCGTTCCGGCCTGTTCGGGGAACTGGTCCACTTGCAGGGCGGCTACCAGCACGATTTGCGGGCGGTGAAGTTCAACAACGGCGATCCGGCGAAGCCCTATGGCAGCGGCGTGGAATTCGGCGCCAAGGGCTGGTCGGAGGCGCGCTGGCGCACCGACCACTCGGTGCAGCGCAATGGCGAACTGTATCCGAGCCACGGCATCGGTCCATGCGCGATGTACACCAACATCAACCGGGGCAACCGCTTTACCCGCATTAACACCTTTGCCACCAAGGCGCGCGGCCTGCATGACTACGTGGTGAAGCAGGGCGGTCCGGCGCATCCGAATGCGCAAGCTAAGTTCAAGCTGGGCGATATCGTCACCACCACGATTTCGTGTGAAAACGGCGAGACCATTTTGCTGCAGCATGACACCTCGCTGCCCCGCCCGTATTCGCTGGGCTTCCGCGTGCAGGGCACCAATGGCCTGTGGATGGACCTCAACCAGGGCATCCATATCGAAGGCGTCAGCAAGCCGCACCAGTGGGATGATTTCAAGGGTTACCAGGATAAATTCGACCATCCGCTGTGGCGCAAATATGGCGAACAGGCGGCCGGCGCGGGCCATGGCGGCATGGATTATTTCGTGATCCATGCGTTTATCGAAGCGCTGAAGGCGCGTGCGCCGATGCCGATCGATATCTATGACGCGGTAACCTGGAGCGCGATTACGCCGCTGTCGGAGCAGTCGATTGCGCAGGGCTTCCAGACCCTGGACTTCCCGGACTTCACCAAGGGGTTGTGGGCCAAGCGCAAGCCGATCTTTGCATTCGACGACAAGTATTAGTGCCGTAAGGCGGTCCCAGTCCCGGGACCGCCAACAGGGGGGGGAATGAATAATCCATCCAAGAAATTAAGAGTTATCGCCATCTCATTCAAGATTCTTTGCTTCATCGGGTTGTCGATTTCGGCCTGGATGCTGGCGACGCACGGCTTCGACTGGACCATGCTGTTTCTCCTGTTAAGCACGGCCGGTCTTATTTCGGAATCGAACGCACGAATCGCGTCGATGCTCGGCAGCGACGCAAGAATGGCGCTGTCAAATGCTTGGCAAGGAAAGGTCGAGGAGAGCAGCACGGAATCCAGGATCCTGGGGGCGATGACCGCGGTGGCTCTCCTCTGTCTCATCGCATCGACGATCTATTCTCTACTTTAGGGTATCTCGTTACCGCCTAAGTATTGATATCCGCAGCGCCGTAGAAGGGCGGTTTCCGCAGAGCGGAAGCCGCCATGCATGTACCTTCACCACATTGGAGACAGAAACGATGAAACGTAGAAGTTTGCTGGTGCAGTTCTCAGTCTTGTTGCTGGCTGGTTGCGGTGGTCCCTCCGCCGTCACGCAGGAAGCGCCCCGCGCGGTACAGGGCGCCAAAGCCGGCGCCCCGGCGGCTGCCGCCACCGTGGCCCTGGCCGGCAACGCCTTCATTACCAGCGCCCCGTCCGGCGCCACGGAAATCATCAACAGCAATGGCCTGGCCAACTGGACCAACGCCAATACCGTCACCAGCGCCTGGTTCCGCGTCAATGCAGCGGGTAGCGTGACGGTGGCGATGGACGCGAAACTGGCCGGCAGCGCCAACAGTACGGTGCGCGCCACCGTCAATGGCACGCCGTTTACCGTCAACCTGGCCGGCGCGGCCAGCAAGACGTACGCGGTGGGCACCGTCAACGTCCCGGCGCCCGGCTATGTGCGGGTGGATTTGCAGGGGATCAGCAAGAGTGGTGGCTACTTTGGCGACGTGTCGGCATTGAAGGTCACGGCCAACGCCACCTTGAACTATGCCAATGATCCTGCCAATTACTATTGGTCGCGCCGTGGCCCGTCGGTCCACCTGGGTTATACCGCGCCCGCCAACACGGAATATTTCTATAACGAAGTCACCGTGCCGGCCGGGCAAGACAAGATCGGCTCGTACTACATGGCCAATGGCTTTGGCCAGGGCTACTTCGGCATCCAGGTCAAGTCGCCATCGGAACGGTGGATCCTGTTCTCGGTCTGGGATGCGGATAACGGCGCCAAGACCACCTTGGTGAAAAAGGGCGCGGGCGTGGTGGACAACGCGTTCGGCGGTGAGGGTACGGGCGGGCAGACGTACCTCGTCTATAACTGGGCGGCGGGCACCACCTACCGCTTCATCACGCGCGCCCGTCCGGACGGCGCCGGCGCCACCGATTACTCGGCATGGTTCTATGCGCCGGAACTGGCCAGCTGGCGCTTCATCGCGACGTGGAAGCGTCCCGCCATCAGTACCTATTTGACCGGTGTGCACTCGTTCCTGGAAAATTTCATGGACACCAATGGCTACCTGGAGCGCAGCGCACAGTTTGGCAACCAGTGGGCGCGCAACACGTCCGGCACGTGGACCGAGCTGACCACGGCGCGCTTCACGGGCGATGCGACGGCCACCAATGCGCAGCGCATGGATTACGCGGGCGGGCTGCAGAATGGCCGCTTCTACATGCGCAATGGCGGCTTTTTCAGCCCTTACGTGCCGGTGAACCAGAACTTCACCCGGCCTGCCACCGGTGTGGCGCCCAATGTCGATGTGACGACCTTGCCGCAATGACATAGCGCGGCAGGCGGGATGGGCGCGTGTTATTCTTCCGGCAATGAACACGCCCATCTTTGAAACCACGATCCCCGCCGCCAGCCATTTGCACCATGATCTGGCTGGCGCATATTTCCACGATTGCTGGCAAACCACGGTCGCACCCCATCAGCGCACGGCCATGGAGATGTACCTCGAGACGGTCCGGCAGACGCCGGGCTGGGTCAATGCGCTGATGTCGTTGCGGAACCGCGTGGTGGGGCTGGTGGGCTTGAAGAACCTCGGCAGCCTGGGCGGCTTGCGGCCCGGGAAGGCCGCCGCCGACTACAAGCCGGGCGACCGCGCCGGTATTTTCAAGGTGCTGCGCGTGTCGGATGATGAAGTGATCCTCGGCGACGATGACAAGCATTTGCGCGTGCAAGTGTCTGTTTGCAAACTGCGCCACGACGGCCAGGATGCCGTCGCCGTGTCGACAGTCGTGCATTTGCACGGGCTACTGGGACGCATCTACATGATCCCGGTCGCGCCCATCCATAAGCTGATCGTGCCGGCCGTGCTACGCCGGCTGCGCCAATAGCAACCCGCAGCCGCCGGCTCAGATGCGCAGCTGCCCCTGGATACTGTCGTCCAGGGTTTTCCTGAGCACGGCGCCGGCCATGATCTTGGCGCCGGCCACCACGTCGCCATGCTTGTTGTCCCAGTAATAGCCCTGCGTCGGCGTGACGCGGATCACCGTGATGCGGGAATCGGCTTCGCCTTCCGTAAACCAGGTTTTCAGCGCGAAGTTCCACAGTTCGTGGATGCGCGCCTGGTCGCGTGAAATGACGGCGTGGCCATCGAGATACAGGAAGCCCGAATGCGCCGAGCCCTGGAAATACAGGCGCACGGCCGGGTTGGCGTCCAGCTCCTCATTCTTGTGGCTGTCGGCTGCGCTGAGGAACCACAGGTTGCCGCTGTCGTCGACTTCCAATGGGCTCATCGGGCGCACGCCGCCGGCCGTGCAAAAGAAACAAGTCTTGGCGTCGTCCACCATGTCGCGGATGCGGTGCACGGCGTCCGGGCCGGACAGGTCGCAATGATTGCTTTCGGGCTGCTGCTGATCGATGGAATTCATGCTGTGCTCCTGGTTGCGCGCGGGCCGGAACGGCCGCACCGGCAACCATGGTAGGGATGGCGCCGGCGCGGGTCGGTGCACCAGCTAACGCAGCGGCGCTATTGGCGTTTCCACCCATACCACGCGCATGCGGCGACGGGCAATGCGTGCTTGCGATTGACGTGGAAGTATTGAAAAGGACAAGCGTTGCCGGCCTGCATGTGGCCGGCAACGCTTACTACACTTACTTAAACGAATACGTCACGCTGCCAAACCACCGCCGCCCGCGCGGATCGGTGTAGGTCGGGTCGTAGCCGGAAATAAAGTAATACGCCTGGTTCGAATACGGCGGGCTGGTATCGAAGATATTTTGCACACCGGCGCGCAGCCGCAGGCGTTTGTTGGCCTGGTACGAGGCCGACAAATCCCACAGCGAATACGCCTTTACGCGGTTGGCCGCCACGACGCTGCCATCGTCGATATTGATGGCGGAATTCTGGTCGTTGTAGGCTGACGAATACGTGTGCGACAGGTACGCCGACAGCGCGCCCTGTTCCCAGTCGAACGTTGCCGTGTGGCGCCAGCGCTGTACGGCGCTGTCGGTGACGAAGCGTCCCAGGTTGCTGACCCAGGCGTCGCCCGGCGCTGTCTGGATGCGCGACTTCAAGACAAAGGTGCCATTGATGCGCGTGCCGAAGCGGCCCCACGGCGTCGATGCGCCGCGCCAGTCCAGCGCCAAGTCCACGCCGGACGCCTGTTGTGCGCCCCGGTTTTCTTTGCGCAGTTCAATGTATTCAATCAAGCCATCTTCATCGCGGTGCACCAGGTCGCCATATTTGGCCAGGTTGCCGAGGATGACGTCGTCGCCGATTTCGGAAATCAAGTTCGTGCGTGTGATTTTCCAGTAATCGATGGAGACATTGGCGCGGTCGGTGGCAGCCCACACGGTGCCCAGCGAGAGCTGGCGGCTACGCTCCGGCTTCAAGTTCTTGTTGCTGTAGCGGCGCGTTTCCCAGATATCGGCGCAATCGGCGTAATTATTGTCCACCGTGGCGCAATACACCGGGTCGGGCAGCGTGCCGGTAAAGCTGACCACGGTCGGGCGGAACAGGTCTGTCATCGACGGTGCGCGGAAACCACGTCCTGCGGAACCGCGCAGCATCAAGCCCGTTTGGGGACGGTAGCTGACGCCGATTTTCGGACTGGCGGCGCTGCCCACCACCTGATAATGATCATAGCGTCCCGACACTTGTGCTTCCCAGTCCTTGGCGAATGGCAGCAACAGTTCGCCATAAAAGCCCGCAATGCTTCGCTGGTCTCGGGTGGCGCGGCCGCCTCCCGGAGCTGGGTCTTCGTTGATGTTATCGCTCAGCAGCAATTGCGACGGATTGAACCAGGTGCGTTCGCGCCGTACTTCGCCGCCAACCGCCACCGCCATCGGACCGCCGGCCATCGGTGACAGCAGGCGGCTGAACTTGAAGTCGAGGCTGTCCATGGTGCCGCGCGAGTGGCGCACGTCGTCGTCCACCTGAATGGAATTCAACAGCGCGACACCGGCAGCATTGGAGGGACCGAACGGATTGATGATGCCATCGGTAATACCTTGCTGGAGTTTGTCGTATAGCAGGTAGCCGTGCGTATCCTTGTCGCTGATCGTGCTGGCACTGTGATTGATGGCCACGTCGTAATCCCACTTGCCCGCCACGCCATTGGTGCCGAGTACCAGGCGCGTGCCGGTGCTGGTCAGCTCACTGGTGCGGCGCCCTGCCTGAAACAGGCGTATGCGCAGTTCCAGTTCACCGTCCACTTGGTCCAAGCCTGTATTGGCCAGTTGCGGCACCTTGCTGTAATCAATGTAGCCCCGGGTCCGGGCGGATGACCCGACGTAATGGGTACGCGCGCGTGCATACGACGCTTCAGCATACAGCTGCGACACGGGATTCAACTGGAACACCGCGCGGCCCAGCAGGCTGGTTTTTTCCGACTTCGGATACAGCTCCGTGTCGCCCATGTAGTTATAGGTGCAGCCGTTTTCGCCACCGGTGCCCAACGGCAGGTAGACGTTGGCGGGCGGCGCGCAATCGGGCGCGGACAGGTTGATCAGGCGGTTGACGATGGGTTTGCCGTTGATCTTGAAACCGATGTCCTGCAAGTGGTCGCGCTGGGCCGACGTCAGGCGGATGTTGGCCGGGCTGGTGTAGCTTGACAGCAGATGGCCGAGCCGTTCCTCGATCTTCAAATCCTTGATGAAGCTGCGCTGCGACGTGCTCAGGCTCTCGGTGCGCTGGAAGTCCGCCATGCCGAACACATTGAAGCCGTTTTGCACGATGTCGCCCAGGCCGCCGGTAATGGTGGCGGTGCGCTTGCCGGCGCCGCCTTCCCTGGTGGCCGCGCCGTACACGCCCAGTTCCAGGCCCTGGTAATCGCGGCGGGTAATGAAGTTGATCACGCCGCCGATGGCGTCGGTGCCATACAGCGACGAGGCGCCATCGAGCAGCACTTCCACCCGTTCCAGCGCGGCGGCGGGGATCGTGTTCAAGTCCACGCCGGTATCGTCGCCGGGCGAGGCGAAGTTCGCCATGCGGCGGCCATTCAGCAATACCAGGGTGGACGAGGTGCCGATGCCGCGCAGATTGGCGCTGTTAAAACCTTTCTGGTCATAGCCGCCGACATTGATGCTGCCGCCATCGCTCAAGCCATTGAGGTTGGCGGCAATGCGGGCAATCAGTTCGGCCGCGGTCGTGACGCCGGCCTTGTCCATCTCCGCGCGCGTGATGATGTGCACCGGCAGCGGGGTTTCCGCTTCCACCCGCTTGATGGCGGAACCGGTGATTTCAACCCGGATCGGCGTGTCCGTGTTGGTATTCAGTGGGGTGTCTTGCGCCGTGGCGTGGCTGGCGGCCGCCAGCAGCGCGCCCGCCGCCAGCGCTTGCGCGCGTTTCCTTGTGTGCTGTCTGATCCGCTTGGTCATTGAATCTCCCGGGGCTGTTGATCTAATGTCATGATTGTTGAAGCGATCATACCATCGGGGCGGGAGTTGCGTGGCGGCACGCCCGGAGCGTCGCATGGCACAGCATTTGCTGCTATGCACCATGCGCTCCCAGGCCCCGTGCGCGGCAGTGAGATTTGATCGATAGTGGGTCACTGATGCACTCATTTAGTGCAACGACACAGTGCGAAGATACCGGAAGACCATGAAGAACGATTGCCTGCAGTTCCCCCGCGAAGACATTTTGGCCGCCGCGCTGGCGCCACCATCGCCAGGCGCGGGGGATGCCTGGCGCATCGTGCGCGAACGGGCGCTGCGCGCCAGCGCGGTCGACGAAGCGGCGGGACTGGGGCGCTGGTGGTATGAGCATCGGCACGGACGCCTGTATTTGTCGGCGGTGGCGGCGTCCCTGCTGGGGATTGCCGCCAGCGGTTGCCACGAAGTGGACGAAGCGCTGCTGTACGTGGCGCCGCATGATGCGTGGCGCCTGCGCAGCACGCTCGACGCCATCACCGACGCGCACCTTGGCGCCGCCTGTGAATTCCGCGTTAGCGCGCCGGGACGCGGCACGCGCTGGCTGAAAGTGCAGCCCGTGGCGCGCGAAGGGGAGGCCATCGTGGCCGGGATGGTGGTCGACATCACGGCCACCAAGCACGCGGCCATGCGTGAGCGCTTCAGCTTCGCACTGACGCAATACCTGATCGGCACCGATACCTTTGACGCCGCCATCCACAAGATCATCCAGCTGGTTTGCGATGAACTGGGCTGGGACTGGGGCGCGTTCTGGGTGCGGGACGAACCGGAGGGCCGTCCCGGGGTGCTGCGCTGCCGCCATGTTTGGCATGCGGCCACCGGCGACTATGCCGAATTGCGCTCGGTGACCAGCACCATCGCCAGCGATACCAATCACGGCATCCTGGGGCAGGTGTGGAGTGGCAAGGCCCAGTGGATCGATGCCGATACGCTACCGCTGCCCGGCCAGGACATGGCCGGCGCCGATACCCAGGAAGCGGCGCGCTTTGCCAGCGCGCTGCGCTGCGGGTTGCAGTCGGGTTACTTTTTCCCCGTGACGTACACCGGCGGCGATGGCGGCCTGCACAGCGCGGGCATCCTGGAATTCTTTTCGCGCGAGCCGCGCCAGCGCGAAGCACAATTGCCCGGACTGGCGGAATCGATCAGCGCCTTGATTGCGCAGACCGCGCAGCGCATGGCGCAGCAGGAACGCATGCGCGTGCTGGCGCAGACCGATGAAATGACGGGCCTGGTCAATCGCGCGCATTTTCACTACCTGCTGGACCGGGCGTGCGAACAGTGCCCGCCATGCACCGGCTTTGGCGTGCTGTATATCGACCTCGACCAGTTCAAGCCGATCAATGACGCCTTTGGTCACGCGGCCGGCAACGTGGTGCTGAAAGCGTTTGCCGAACGGTTGCGCAAGGTGGCGCCGGACGGCGCAGTGGTGGCGCGCCTGGGCGGCGATGAATTTGCCCTGATGACGGGCTATGGGCTGGAGCCGCCGGCGGTGGAAGCGCTGGCGCAGCGCGTGGCGGCTTGCGCCCGCGAACAATTCCAGTACATGGGCCATGAATTGTCGGTGTCGGCCAGTATCGGCATCAGCATGTTCCCGGGGCATGGCGCCAATACGGCGCAATTGCTGCATGCGGCCGATGCCGCCATGTATACCAGCAAGCGTAATGGCCGCAACCGCGTCAGCCACTACAGCGACGCGCAGGGCGCCGAACAGGATGTGCTGGCAAAGCAATTGATCATGCTGTCGGAATTGCAGCATGGCTTTGAGCGGGGCGAGTTTTTCCTGGCCTACCAGCCGATCATGGATGCCCACGGCGAAGCGATGCACGCGGTGGAGGCACTGATCCGCTGGCGCAAAACGGATGGCACCATCGTGCCGCCGGACCAGTTCATCCCGGTGGCCGAGCAAAGCCGCCTGATCGTGCACCTGGGGCGCTGGGTGGTGCAGCAAGTGTGCCGCGATTTGCCACTGATGCACGCGGCCGGCATGCATGGCGTCAAAGCCCACATCAATATGGCGGCGCCGGAATTCCTCGACAGCGCCTTGCCGGCGGAATTGATGGCCACCGTGCGCGCCGCCGGCATCGCCCCCGCCAGCCTGCAAATCGAGCTGACGGAAAACATGGTGATGTCGCACATCGATACCTCGCTGCCGATCATGCGCAAGCTGGCGCAGATGGGCTTTGAGATCAGCCTCGATGATTTCGGCATGGGCTATTCCTCGCTGTCGCTGCTGAAAACCCTGCCGATCGCTTCGCTGAAAATCGACCGCCTGTTCCTGCAGGGCGTGCCGCGCGAACGCGATGACTGCGCGATTGTCCGCACCATGCTGGACCTCGGCCGCAATATGGGCATTGGCGTGATTGCCGAGGGCGTGGAAACCGATGCCCAGCTGGGCTACCTGCGCCAGTTTGGCTGCACGCAAGTGCAGGGCTACCTGCTGGGCCGCCCGATGACCTTGCCCTTGCTGCTGGAACGCTACGGCAAGCAGTGATCCCCGCCGGCGGCCTGTTCCGGGCCGCCTTTGCTTTCTTTCTCCCGCATTTCCTGTTGCATTGCACACTGATCGGGCCTATACTCGATTTATGTTGTATGACATCCTATGACTTAAATTAATGGCAAAAACCATGAAAGGAGCAGGACTGTGAACATCAGGGTCAATCACTTCAAGCGGGCGCTCAAGGCGAAGCAATTGCAGGTGGGCTTGTGGTCCGGGCTGTCCAGCAACATCACGGTGGAATTGCTGGCCAATGCCGGCTTTGACTGGCTGCTGCTCGATACCGAGCATTCGCCCAATGAATTGCCGATGGTGCATTCGCAGTTGCAGGCGATCGCCCACAGCACCACCCATCCGATCGTACGCCCGGCCTGGAATGACACGGTGCTGATCAAGCGCCTGCTGGACGTCGGCGCGCAAACCCTGTTGATTCCGTTCGTGCAGGACGAGAACGAGGCGCGCGGCGCGGTGGCGGCCACGCGCTATCCGCCGCACGGCGTGCGCGGGTATTCCGCGGCGGCGCGGGCGTCCGACTATGGCCGCGTGAAAAACTATCCGCTGGTGTGTGAAGACGAACTGTGCCTGCTGCTGCAGGTGGAAACCCCGCACGCCATCGACCATATCGAAGCCATCGCCGCCCTGGAGGGGGTGGACGGCGTCTTCATCGGCCCCGGCGACCTGGCCGCCAGCATGGGGTATATCGGCCAGCTGGGCCATCCGGAAGTGGTGGCCGCGATCGAAGCGGCGATCCGGCGCATCGTCGCCACCGGCAAGGCGGCCGGCGTGCTGACGGGCGACGAAGCGCTGGCGCGCCGCTATATTGAAGCAGGGGCCACCTATGTTGCCGTCGGCAGCGATATCGGCTTGCTGGCGCGTGGCGCCGAAGCCCTGAGCGGCCGTTTCAAACAGGCAGCTTAACCAGACAATCAAGGAGATCAACATGAGTAAAATCGGCTTTATCGGCCTGGGCATCATGGGCGCGCCCATGGCGGCAAACATCGCCAAGGGCGGCCATACGCTGTATGTGCATGACCACAAGCCGGCGCCGGCCGCGCTGCTGGAACTGGGCGCGGTCGATTGCGCCAGCGGCAAGGCGGTGGCGGAGCAGGCGGACATCATCATCATCATGGTGCCGGACACGCCGCACGTGGCCTCGGTGCTGTTCGATGACGGCGGTGTGGCGCAGGGCCTGTCGGCCGGCAAGATCGTGGTCGACATGAGTTCGATCTCGCCGATCGAAACCAAGCAATTCGCGGAAAAAATCAATGCGCTGGGCTGCGACTACCTCGACGCGCCGGTTTCGGGCGGCGAAGTGGGGGCGAAAGCCGCGAGCCTGACCATCATGGTGGGCGGCCCGCAGGCGGCGTTCGACAAGGTGCAGCCGCTGTTTGCCTTGATGGGCAAGAACATCACGCTGGTGGGCGGCAATGGCGACGGCCAGACCACCAAGGTCGCCAACCAGATCATCGTGGCGCTGAACATCGAAGCGGTGGGCGAGGCGCTGCTGTTTGCCTCGCGCATGGGCGCCGACCCGGCCAAGGTGCGCCAGGCGTTGATGGGCGGCTTTGCCGCGTCGCGCATCCTGGAAGTGCATGGCGAGCGCATGATCAAGCGCACCTTCGACCCGGGCTTCCGCATCGAGCTGCACCAGAAAGACTTGAACCTGGCGCTGTCGAATGCGCGCCAGCTGGGCCTGAGCCTGCCGAACACCGCCACCGCGCAGGAATTGTTCAATACCTGCGCCGCCCACGGCGGCAAGGCATGGGACCATTCCGCGCTGGTGCGGGCGCTGGAAATCATGGCCAACCACGAAATCGGCGCGAAGTAAGGACGAGGCATGGGCATCCACCGAACCCTGTTGCGGCGCATGTTTGACGCCGCGGTGGCGGCCGCGCAGCCGTCGGCCTGCCTGCCGTCGCATTTGCCCGCGCCGCCGAAGGGGCGCACCATCGTGATTGGCGCCGGCAAGGCGTCCGCCGAGATGGCGCGCGTGTTCGAGCGCCACTGGCCCGGTCCCCTGGAGGGCCTGGTGGTGACGCGTTATGGCTATGCGGTCCCTTGCGAACGCATCGCGATCGTGGAGGCGGCGCACCCGGTGCCGGATGCGGCCGGCCTCGATGCGGCGCGCCGCATCCGGGAACTGGTGACGGGCCTGACGGCGGACGACCTGGTGGTGTGCCTGGTCTCGGGCGGCGGCTCTGCGTTGCTGGTGCAGCCGGGCGAAGGCCTGACCCTGGAAGACAAGCAAGCCATCAACCGCGCGCTGCTGGCGTCGGGCGCGACGATTGCGGAAATGAATTGTGTGCGGCGCCACCTGTCGGCCATCAAGGGCGGCAGGCTGGCGGCGGCGTGCTGGCCGGCGCGGGTGGTGACGTTATTGATGTCCGACGTGCCGGGCGACGATCCGGTCGATATCGCCTCCGGCCCGACGGTGGGCGACGCCAGTACTTGCGCCGATGCGCTGGCGATCTTGCGGCGCCACGCCATCGACGTGCCGCAAGCGGTGATTGAATTGCTGGAGAGCGGCGCCGGCGAAACCGTCAAGCCGGGCGATGCGCGGCTGGCGCGCTGTGAAACGCGCATGATCGCCACACCGCAGCGGGCGCTGGAAGCGGCGGCGGCGGTGGCGCGCGAGGCCGGCGTGGCGGTGCACATCCTCGGCGACAGCATCGAAGGGGAGGCGCGCGATGTCGGCATCGTGATGGCGGGCATTGCGCGCCAGGTGGCCAAGTGGTCGCAGCCGTTTTCCCCGCCCTGCATTTTGGTGTCGGGCGGCGAGACCACGGTGACCTTGCGCGGCACGGGCCGGGGCGGGCGCAATGTGGAATTCCTGCTGGCGCTGGGCGTGGCGCTCGATGGCCACACGGGCATCCATGCGATCGCGTGCGACACCGATGGCGTCGATGGCGCCGAAGAAATCGCCGGAGCGCTGCTCGATCCCGGCACCCTGGAGCGGGCGCGGGCGCTCGGCATCAAGCCGCGCGACAGCCTGGCCAACAATGACGGCCACGGGTTTTTCCAGGCGCTGGGCGATTCGGTGGTGTGCGGGCCGACGCTCACCAACGTGAACGATTTCAGGGCCATTTACGTCGAAGGTCCGAGCGCGCCGACTCCGTAGGGCGGCTTTTACAAAGCCGCCATGCTTGCGCCGCCGGGCTGCATGCGTGGCGGGTTCGAGGAACCCGCCCTACGGAGTCGCCCGCATCTCGGAGGTTGAAGCAGGTGGCCTGTCTTCAAAACAGGTTGCCGATATCCTTGTAAATCAGCTGCACCCCGGTGGCCAGCAACCCGGCCTGCGCGATCCGGTAAAACCACGTGGTATTGACCTTGTCCTGCAGCCACATGCCAAAGCGCACGCCCAGCGGCACCAGTGGCGCCAGCGCGAGGCTGGTGGCCAGGTTGTCGGACGAGAACTGGCCCAGCCACGCATAGGGCACCAGCTTGGCCGCATTGACGAAGGCGAAGAACACGCTGATGGTGGCGACATAGCGCACCTTGTCGAGTTGCTGCGGCAGCATGTACACCATCACCGGCGGGCCGCCCGCATGCGCGATAAAGCTGGTCAGCCCGGACAGGCCGCACCAGAACGTGCCTTTGACCGGCGAGCGGCCTGCCGTGTGCTGCCGGGCGGCCAGGCCCAGCCAGTTGTTGATGGTGAAGGCGATCGCCAGTCCGCCGATCATCAGGCGGATCGCGCTTTCCGACAGCATGCCGAACGTCAGCGCGCCGATGGCAATCCCGATCAGCGCGCCAGGCAGCATAATTTTGAGGTTGTCGGTATCCCACTTGCGGTAGTAGGCGCGCATTCCCACCAGGTCCATCAGGCACAGGATCGGCAGCATCACTGCGGCCGCCTGTACCGGCGAGACGGCCAGCGCCATCAGCGGCACCGCGACGCCGCCCAGGGCGCTGCCGAAGCCGCCCTTGGAAATGCCCGTCAGCAGGACGGCGGGTATGGCGGCGGCGTAGAACAGCGGGTCGGTGATCAGCATGGCGTGCGGGAAGGGGGAAGCCGGTATCTGGTAGCGCTGATACCCATTATAAGTACGCTTTGAATAGTCTGCCGGCGGTGCGGTGAAATCATAAGGTAATACTTATCAATCACGAATAATAATTAATTTTTCTTCCGCGTTTAACGATCGTATATTGACAGCTCTGCAAGCACCCACTGACGACGAAAGAGAGCCATGACGATCAACGCGATTCTGCTGAACCTGGATGAAATCCTGTTCGATACGGCGCCGCTGCACCTGGCGGCCATCCGCGCCGCAATGGAGGGCACGGGCGTGCCGCTGCGCTGGAGCATGCCGGAATTGCGCGAAGTGGCGTCCACCGTGGGCTGGACCCGGGTGCTCGACGTGGCGCTGCCACAGGACGAGAAGACCGACGGCAAAGCCGGCAAGTCGCGCGCGATCGACCTGAACGCCGCCCACCACCGCCATTTCCACGCGGCGCTGGCCACCCGCAAGCCGGAAGCCAATCCGCGCGGCCTGCAATTGATCAAGGATGCGCTGGACGCCGGCTGCAAGCTGGGCGTCATCAGCGATTTGCCTGCGCCATCGGTCGGCGCGCTGCTGGAGCAATTGTTTGGCAATGACGTCAACAGCAAGTTCACCGTGGTGGCGTCGCGCCACGACGCGCGCCACCGCCAGCATGACGGCCTGCATGCGCTGGCGCTGCGCACCATGGGCGTGGATGCGGAGGAAACCGTGTTGATCGATACCTCGCTGCCGAACCTGCTGGCGGCCCGCAAAGCCGGCTTGCGCACGGTGCACTTCAAAATGCCCGGTATCCTGAGCTGGAAATCGCTGCCGGCCATGGCCTCGCGCGCCAGCGCGAACTGATACAGGGTGCTGGCAGCGATATCGGAATCGATATCATCATTATCAAGAACTTGATTGGAAATTGAGCAGCGATCCACCTAAGATGGACTCGGCAGTCAACGGATCATCACCATCAGGAGAACCAGCATGACGCAGCAAAAGCACCCGACCAAGGAACAAATCCGGCAATACCTGGAAGCGCGCCAGGCGGAACGCTGCCCGCCGCCGTCGATGCAGGAAATCCGCCGCCAGCTGGGCTGGGACATGCTGCGCACGGCCGGCGGCCCGGCCACGTTGGGTTATCGCTGAATTAATGTGGTATCAGCCGGCGGGCCGCGTGCAATGTCTTTGCACCACCGCCAGCAAGTCGGCCCAGTCGACCGGCTTGGCAATAAAGTCATCCATCCCCGCCGCCTGGCATTGCGCCTGTTCCGACAACGTGACGCCGGCGCTCATGGCCAGCACCGGCAGCGACAATCGCAGGTCGTTGCGGATGCGGCGGGTGGCTTCGAAACCATCCATGACCGGCATTTGCACATCCATGATCACCAGGTCGATGCTGCCGGCATGGGTGCGCAGGTACGACACGGCTTCTTCGCCATTATTGGCAATCGCCACGTTGGCGCCGCCATGCTCCAGCATGTTGCGCGCCACCACCTGGTTCAGCAAGTTGTCTTCCACCAGCAGCAGCGATACGCCGGCCAGCGGCTGGTCCATGTCGGGTGGAATGTATTCCGGTTCAGGCGTGGGTTCTGGTTTCATTATTGATTGTTGGTCAGCTTTGATCAGCGCATGATACAACGCGGCGTGTGTCAATGGATGGGTCAATACCGCGCCGGCCGTTGCCTCCCGGTTGCCGGCCTGCAACTGGTACGCGTGGGCCGCCTCGATCACCAGCGGCGCGGGTTCCGTCAACGCCGCCACCGCCGCCAGCGCCGCAACCTGGTCATGTTCCGCCAGCACCGCGCTGTAAGCCTGGCCCTGCTCCCTGGCGGCCAGTGCCAGGCGGTACGCCGCCGTGCTGTCGCCGGCCATGTCCACAGTGTAGCCGAGGCGTGCCGCCAATTGCGCCATGCTGGCTTGTTCCGGCTTGTCCAGCCCCACGCACAGCAATCGCAATCCTTGCAGGTGCAATGGCAGCGGATGGCGGTCGGGCAGGGTGGCTGCGCGCAGCGGTAACTGCAGGCCGAAGGTACTGCCCACGCCCAGCGTACTGCGCACGTCCAGGGTGCCGCCCATCAGCGCGGCCAGGCGGCGCGACAGCGCCAGTCCCAGTCCCGTCCCGCCAAAGCGGCGCGCCATCGAGCTGTCGGCCTGGTTGAACGGGATGAACAGCCGGTCGGCCTGTTCCGGTGCGATGCCGATGCCGGTATCGGCCACTTCGCAGCGCAGCCATGGCCGGCCGTCCGGACCCGGCGTCGTCGACACCGTGACGGTCACCGAGCCCCGTTCGGAAAACTTGATGGCATTGCCGACCAGGTTAAGCAAGATTTGCTGCAGGCGCAACGCATCGCCGTTCAACGCATCCGGCACGCCGGGCGCGATGACGATGGCCACCGCCAATCCCTTGTCGCCCGCATGGATGGCCATCACGGACGCCAGCGCATCGACCACGTCGGCCAGGTAAAACGGTTCCTGCGCCACATCGAGCTTGCCCGCTTCGATCTTGGAAAAATCCAGCACGTCGTTCAGCACCGCCAGCAGCGATTTGCCGGCCACGGAAATCATTTGCACGAAACCGGATTGCTGGGAATCGAGGGTGGTCCGGTCCAGCAATTGCACGGCGCCCAGCACGGCGTTCATCGGCGTGCGCAATTCATGGCTCATGTTGGCGACAAACAGGCTTTTGGCGGCGCTGGCCGCTTCAGCCTGGATTTTCGCGTCATTCAGTTCGCGCTCGGCGGCTTTTTCCCGCGTCACATCGCGCAGGATCATGGCGTAGCCGATGCACGCGCCACCCTGGCCCAGCACGGGGAACAGTTGCATCAATGCGAGGAAAGCGCTGCCGTCGTGCCGCGTGCGTTCGCCCAGCTCTTCGAACTGGCCGGCCTGCAGCGCCGTATCGAGCATGGCGCGCGCCGCGTGCACCGCGGCGAGATCGGGGCTGATCAGGCTGGACATCGGACGGCCGATGATTTCGCTGTCGCCATAACCAAACAGGCGCGCCGCGCCGGCATTCCAGGTGGCGATAAAGCCGGACGGGTCGAGCAGCACGATGGCGTGGTTGGCGATGTTTTCGGTCAACAGCCGGAAACGCGCCTCCGACTGTTCCAGGCTGGCGGCCGAACGCACCACGTCGACTTGCGCCAACTGGCGCGCCTTCACCAGGCTCAGGCTGAGGCCATAAAACAGCAGGCTGACCAGCGTGCCCAGGGTCAGCACCAGGTGAGATTTGCCGCGGTCGACGTCGGCGTCGAAGGCCGCGGTGGGACGCATGCGCAAGATCCACTGGTGGCCGTTGTCGCCCACGGTGACGGACTGCAGGCTGGTGAGCGGGAGATAGCTGGGCGACTGGCCATGGTCGGCCACGCTCTCGTACATCAATTTGCCGTCGGGGGTGCTGTCGAGGATGTCGAGCCGCACCTGTTGCAGGCTGGCGCCGAAGATGCCGCGAATCAGGTCGCGCATACGGAACGGGCTGTAGACGAATCCGGTGGGCGGACCCAGTTCTTGCGCGCTGCGCGCGGCGCCGGTATACACCGGGTTATACATCAGGAAGCCGATCTGCTTGTCGCGTGTGATTTCCTGCACCAGCGTGACGGGTCCGGAAGCGCTGAGGCGGCCATTCTGGATGGCCTCCTGCAGCGCGCGCCGGCGCGTCGGTTCTTGCAGCATGTCGTAGCCGATGGCGGCACGGTTGCGCTCACTTTGCGGTTCCAGGTAGGTGACGGGCACATAGGCGGCGCGCCTGCCCTCCGGCCAGATGTGGAAGGTGGCGTACTCGCGCCGCAGCGCTGCTGCCTCCTCGTCGGCCGAAGCCTGGGGAATATAGCGTGCATACCCCATGCCCTGCAGGCCGGGATATTGATGTTCCAGGTCGATGGCGCTGACATAGGCGCGCCATTCCGAGCGGTCCACAGTGACCGATGCGTCGAACAACGCCGCGCCGGCGCGCAGCAGCGATTCATACGACGCCAGCCGTCCGGCCAGTTTTTCACGCACCGTGCTGGCGGCGTCGTCAAACCGTTCCCGGGTGCGCCGCTCCGTATCGGCATCGACCAGCGCCCAGGTGCAGACCGTGGCCGCGACGCCCAGGCCCAGGGTCAGCGCCGGCGTCCATGACAGTGGCGGATGCGCATGGCCGTGCTGGTCCGG
This sequence comes from Pseudoduganella sp. GW821-FHT12E03, assembly GCF_058807115.1. Classification (NCBI taxonomy): domain Bacteria; kingdom Pseudomonadati; phylum Pseudomonadota; class Betaproteobacteria; order Burkholderiales; family Oxalobacteraceae; genus Pseudoduganella; species Pseudoduganella sp. GW821-FHT12E03. Next base: position 233,657 of record NZ_JBXAQJ010000002.1, read on the forward strand.
CACCTGCTGGGCCGCCATGCGTTCGTCGCCATAGCCCGCCGTCAGCACCCACGCAACGATGGCCAGGATGGCGAGGAACGTGCACAGCGACAGCAGTGAGTGCTGCAGTACGCCGGAAATAAAGGCACCGCGCTGCATGGCGGTGGCGGGCACCGCGATGATGCAGATGATGGCCAGCACCAGGCACACCGCCGCGCGCCCGTGCCGCACCGCCGCCCAGCCGGCGAATACCAGCAACAGATAGGGCAGCGCACGCGGCACGATCCATTCATCCGGTGGCGGCGCAAATACCAGCAGCGCCGCGCAGGCGGTGGCGGCCAGCAGCGGCGCCAGGCGCGGTAGCGCGGCCCAGGCCCTGCGGCTGGCGCCGGCGTCGCGCTCATGGCGCATCAGCACCAGCAGCAGCGGGGAAATAATCAGCAAGCCAAGGAAGTCGCCGGTCCACCAGGTACCGCCCACCACCGCCAGCACGGCGGCGGGCACGATGCCGGACGCGCCCAGGGTCAGCGCGCCGATGATGGCGGCCACCAGGGCCGAACCGGCCGCGATGGCGGCGTACAGATAGACTTCCCGCTGCGATTTCATGCGGTGTGGCCGTACCCGCCAGCGCTTCGCCAGCCACGCGGCCAGCACGGCTTCCAGCGTATTGCCGATGGCGATGGCGCCGGATGCGGCAAAAATCACGGTATCGGCCGCGACAGCGTTGGATTTGAATACCGCGACATTGGCGCAAAACGCCCCGGCCAGTATCGCCGGCCACAGCGGCATGCCAAAGCGCAGCAGCAGCGCCAGCGCAAAACCGGAGGGCGGCCAGACCGGGCTGGCGTTGCTTTGCTCCAGCGCCAGCAGCAACCCCAGGCGGGCCAGCGCGTAATACACCAGCGCCGCCAGCACGATGCGCAGCACCAATGCCGGCTTGCGATTGACCAGTAACTGCGAGCTCACATCCATGCGTATCACCTGGCTGCGGGAAGGTGGGGTCAGGATACCCGAAAGGGGCCGGCGGGTGGTGACTGGTGGTGGCCCGCCGGTGGCGCTAAACCCACAACATCAGCGTATTGGCCATGGCCTGCAGCGCCGGCACGCAACGCGACGTGGCTTCCGCCTTCGACGTCCCCGACGCCAGCATCGACACGCTGAGCGCGCCGATCAATTGCCCGTGGCGGGTTTTCACGGGAACGGAAATGCCGCGCATGCCGATTTCATACTGGTTTTCCGTGATGCCGAATCCGGTTTCACGGATCGCCAGCAATTCGCGCAACAGCACGTCCTTGTCGGTCACCGTCAGGTGGGTGTAGGCGATCAGCTCGACCCGCGCCAGCCACGCGTGCAAGTCCTCGTCCGGCAAGGCCGACAACAGGACCCGTCCCGCCGTGGAGGCATAGGCCGGCAGGCGCGTGCCCGGTTCAAAGCCGGGCGACAGGTGGCGCGGCGCGTTGACCCGGCTGACGTATACCACGTCGTCGCCTTCGAGCACCGAATAATTGGTGGACTCCTGCAATTGCGCCGTGAGCTTTTGCAGGTACGGCACGATGGTGCGCGGCAGCCGCGCCGAATCGAGATAAGAGCGGCCCAGGGTCAGCACCTTGGGCGTCAGCCAGAACTGGCGGCCATCGGTGGCGGCCATGCCGGTATGCACCAGGGTCAGCAAATAGCGCCGCGCCGCGCTGCGGCTGATGGCGATCTTATCCGCCAGGGTGGTGGCGCTCAGGCGGGTGGTGTCGTCATCGAACGCGGCCAGCACTTGCAGGCCGGTCACCAGGCCGTCGATCAGGTCGCGCTGCGCGACTTGCACGTTGAGGAGCGGTGGCTTTTTCATGCCCTCATTATGCCCTCAAACCCGGCGGCACTGTCCGATAATCGCGCAAATTGCGCGATTAGCGCAGAAATCACGGTTTTTGCCGCTATTTTTGCCCCCTTGCCGTTTCTATACTGCCCTGCATACCAAGGACATGAGCAAGGAGCACATCATGCAAACACCACACAATCCGCTGGGCGTGGACGGCATTGAATTCATCGAATACGCCACCTCGCAGCCACTGGCGCTGGGCGCGCTGCTGGAACAGATGGGATTCGCCGCCACCGCGCGCCACCGTTCCCGCGAAGTCACCCTGTACCGCCAGGGCGGCATGAACGTGATCGTCAACGCCGATCCGCGCGCCCTGTCGCAGGCGGACGATGCGCCGCAATCGACCGTGATCAGCGCAATGGCGCTGCGCGTGCGCGATGCGGATGCGGCTTACCGCCATGCGACGGGGATGGGCGCGTGGGCGATCCAGACTCGCGCCGGCGCGATGGAACTGAATATCCCCGGCGTCCACGGCGCCGGCGACTCCATCGTGTATTTCGTCGACCGCTGCGACGACTTTTCCATCTATGACGTGGACTTCAAGCCAATCGCGCATGCACAGGACGGGAACAATGCGAATCCCGCCGCGCTGGAAGGATTGCATTTCTTTGGCGTGGTGCAGGCGATCGGCGAAGGCCGCACCGCCGAATGGTCGGACTTTTATCAGCAATTGATGGACTTCCGCCCGCTGCCGGAAGGCAGTTATTTTGGCGTGGTCCCGAAAGGCATGCTGCTGCAAAGCCCTTGCGGGAGCTTTTACCTGCAACTGGTGGAACCGCCCGCCGGCGCCGGCGGCTTGCAGTGGGAAGAACAGCTGATCCGGGTCGGCTTTGGCGCGCCGGACGTGCCGCGAGCGGTGCGCGCGCTGCGCGAACGGGGCATCGTGTTTGTCGACCGCGAGCCGGTGCAGGCCAGCGACAAGGGCGCATTGACGCAGCTGTACCGTGGCGGCGTGAGTTTCGAACTGGTGAAATCCAGCGGAGGCCGCCATGCGTGAGATTTCCGGCACCACCCGCATTTTCCCCGTGATCGGCTGGCCGGTGGAACAGGTCAAGGCGCCCGCGCTGTTCAACGCCTATTTCCAGCGCCACGGTATTGATGCCCGCGTCGTTCCCTTTAAAGTGCCGCCGCAGGATTACATCAACGCCGTGCGCACCCTGATGGCCATGGACAATGTCGGCGGCATCTTCGTGTCGATTCCCCACAAGCCGATGAGCGTGGAGGCGGTGGACCATCCGACCTCGCGCGCGCTGCTGGCCGGTTCCTGCAACGCCATCTATAAAGACGCGGACGGCTCGCTGATCGGAGATTTGATCGATGGCGAAGGTTTTGTGCGCGCCTTTGACCGCACCCTGGCCGGCGCGCCGTTCAACTGGGCCACGGCGAAAGCGCTGGTGGTGGGCAGCGGCGGCGTCGGCTGCGCGATTGCCGAAGCGCTGGCCGCGCGCGGCATTGCCGAAGTGGCGATCTGTGATACCCGCACCGAACAGGCCGAAGCGCTGTGCGCCCGCCTGCGGCATGCCTTCCCGCAATGCCGCGTGGTGCCTGGCCAGCCGGCCGCCGAGGGCTATCAGCTGGTGGTCAATTGCACGCCGCTGGGCATGTACCCGGACGATCCGATGCCGATCGACCTGCGCGGCGCGTCTCCCGAGTGCATCGTCGCCGATTGCGGCATGAAGATCGAGATGAGCCGCCTGCTGGTGGAAGCGCAAGCCCATGGCTGCCGCATCCAGAAGGGCAAGGAAATGCTGATCGAGCAGGCCCCGCTGTACCTGGAGCGATTCGGCTGGCCGGGTGTGAATTCCGATGATTTCCGCGCGCTGGAGGCCTTATGAATTTATCCAACTTCGGCATGGATATGATCACACTGCGCGGTCCCCTGGAAGCCAGTGTGAATTCCGCTGATTTCCGCGCGCTGGAGGCAGAATGAATTTATCCAACTTCGGCATGGATACGGTGACCCTGGCCGGCCCCCTGGAAGCCAAATTGCGGGCCTCGAAAGCCGCCGGTTTTTCCCAGCTGATGCTGTGGGCCAAAGACCTGGCGCAGCACCCGGCGGGCCTGGCGGACGCGGTGCGGGTGGTGCGCGAGAGCGGCGTGCGCGTGACGGGCATCCAGGTGATGCGCGATTACGAGGGACTCGATGGCGCGCTGCACGACTACAAGCTCGATATCGCGCGCCAGATGCTGCTGGTCTGCAAGGCGGTCGGCTCGCCCTTGCTGATGGTGTGCTCCAGCACCTCGGCGCACGCGACCGGCGACATGGACCACATCGTGCGCGACCTCGCCAAGCTGGCCAACCTGGCCGTGCCGCTCGGCGTCAAGGTTGGCTATGAAGCGCTGTCGTGGGGCCGCCACGTCAACCAGTACCAGCAATCGTGGGAAGCGGTGGAACGCGCCAACCATGCCAATCTCGGCATCGTGCTCGATTCCTTCCACATGCTGGCCAACCGCGCCGACTTCACTGAGCTGGACGATATCCCCGCGCACAAGATCGCGCTGGTGCAACTGTCCGATTTCATGTGGCGCGAAGTGCGCACGGCGGAAGAACGGCTGGAAACCGCGCGCCACCTGCGCGTGTTCCCCGGCGAAGGCAGCCATGCGCAGGAATTGTCCAACATGCTGCGCCGCCTGGACCGCAACGGTTACCGGGGCGATTTCAGCTTTGAAGTGTTCAACGATGATTACCTTCAATTCACGCCGGAAGTGGTGGCGCAGCGCGCGCACCGTTCCGCCAAATGGGTGACGGATCAAGTGTTGCGGCGCCGAGTGACGGTGCTGCAAGCGACCGCCGGCCATGCGGAAATGGCGTGAGGGGATGGCCATGAGTGTGAAAAAAACCATCCTGGTGTTGAACGGTCCGAATTTGAACTTGCTGGGCCAGCGCGAACCGGGCGTGTATGGCGCACAAACCTTGGCGGACGTGGAAACGCTGTGCCGAGCGGCCTGCGAACAGCATGGCCATGCGCTGGACTTCCGCCAATCGAACCATGAGGGCGCGCTGATCGATGCTCTGCACGAAGCCGGCGCGGCTCAGGCGGCCGGCACCTTGGCCGGCGTGGTGTTCAACGCCGGCGGCTATACCCACACCTCGGTGGCGCTGCATGACGCCATCAAGGGCGCGCAAGTGACCGTCATCGAGCTGCATATCTCGAACGTGCATGCGCGTGAACCGTTCCGGCATCACTCGTATCTGTCGCCAGTGTCGGCCGGCGTGTTGTGCGGCTTCGGCGTGCGGGGCTATGCCATGGCCATCGGCGCGCTGGCGGCAACTTTGTAATACCCAGGCAGTAACCAGGCAGTACCCATAAAACCACAACATCACAGAGACATCATGAACAAACACACTACCGCAGCACTGCTGCTGGCCGGGGCGGCGTTGTCCGCGCAAGCCCAGACTTCGTCCAGCGCAGTCCTGTACGGCACCTTCGATGAATACATCGGCTACATCAGCAGCAGTTCCGGCAACAGCGTCACGGGCCTGAACGATGGCGCCATCCTGCGCAGCCGCCTGGGCGTGCGCGGCACCGAGGAGCTGGGCAACGGCCTGCAAATGAAATTCACCCTGGAGCAGGGCGTCAATGCCGATACCGGTGCCGGCGCGGACAGCAGCCGCCTGTTCGACCGCCAGGCGTGGATCGGCCTGAACACGCCATATGGCGAATTCCGCGCGGGGCGCCAGAACACGCAAGTGTTTTATATCGGCGGCGCCATCGATTACACCGAACGCACCACGTTCGGCTCCATCTTCAATACCTTTGGCGTGCCGTCCCGCTACGACAACGATCTCTCGTACAAATCGCCCCGCGTCGCCGGCGTGCAAGTGGATTTGCACTATGCGCTGCCGGAAAAAGCAGGCTACGGAGCCGGTGGCGGCGTGCGCCAACTGGCCATCGACTGGCAGCAGGGCGCATGGCGCGCCGGCTACGCGGGCGTGGTGGCCAGTCCGGATCCGGCCACGGCGACCGTGCGCCGCAAGATCGAATACCACAACCTGTATGCCAACTACCGCTATGGCCCGGGCACGCTATATGTCGCGGCGGGGCGCAGCAACAATTCGACCACCAGCGCCGCCGGCCGCAATGCCGGCTCCATCCTCAGCAACGTGGCCGCCGCCGGCAACAGCTTTGCCGGCATCGACGCCAACGCCAACCGCTTTCACAACCTGTGGGAACTGTCGGTTGACTACCGCGTCAACCAGCAATTTCGCGTGGGCGCGATGGTGGGCGGCGTGCACGACACCAGTGGCGGCAACGCCGGCGCGCGCAGCGCCAATATCGGCGCGTATTACGACTTATCGAAGCGCACGGTGTTGTACGGCTTTGCCACGGTATTGAAAAACCAGGCCAATGCCGGCTTCCGCTTCAGCAGTTCCGCCGCGCCCTCGGCCAACCTGGCCGGCGCCGATATCGACGGGCACCGCCTGACCGGCGTGCAGCTCGGCATCCTGCACAAATTCTGAGCCACACATTGATAGATAATATGGAGGAAGACATGAACACCACCACCACGTTACGCCAGCGGGATGCCATGCGCACAGCACCAGACCAGGCGGAATCCGCCGCCGAACCGGCTGTAAAACATAAGAGTTCGCCACGCAAGGCGGCCTTTGCCAGCTGGATCGGCAGCGCGGTCGAATACTACGACTTCTTCATCTATGGCACGGCCGCCGCCCTGGTCTTTGGCAAAATCTTTTTCCCGTCGTTCGATCCCGCCGTGGCGGCGGTGGCGGCGTTTGCCACTTTTGGCGTGGCCTACATCACCCGTCCGCTGGGCGCCGTCATGCTGGGGCACATCGGCGACAAGTATGGCCGCAAGAAAGTGCTGACCTTTACCTTGCTGCTGATGGGCGTATCGACCTTCTGTGTCGGCCTGCTGCCGACCTATGGCCAGATCGGCATGGCCGCGCCGGTGTTGCTGGTGGTGCTGCGCATGCTGCAAGGCGTGTCGGCGGCCGGTGAACAGGCCGGCGCCAATTCCATGACCCTGGAACACGCGCCGCCACACCGCCGCGCCTTCTTTACCAGCTTTACCCTGAGCGGTACCCAGGCCGGCCTGATCCTGGCGACGCTGGTGTTCCTGCCGCTGTCGTCGCTGCCGGAAGAAGACTTGCTGTCGTGGGGCTGGCGCATTCCGTTCCTGCTGAGCGCGGTGGTGGTGGCGGTGGGCATGTGGGTGCGCCGCACCTTGCCGGAAACCCCGGCCTTCGAGGAGGAAGCGCCGCAAAAGAATGAACGGATGCCGCTGGTGGAATTGATTGCCGACCACAAGGCCAACCTGCTGCGCGTGATCTTTGCCGCGCTGGTGTCGGTGGTCAGCACGATCTTCAGCGTGTTCACCTTGTCGTATGCGGTCAATACCATGCAACTGCCGCGCTCGACCATGCTGACGGTGCTGATCCTGGCCAACGCGGTGGCGCTGGGCGCGATCCCGCTGTGGGCGTCGCTGGCCGACCGCATCGGCCGCAAACCGGTCTTCATCTTTGGCGCGCTGGGTTCCGCCGTGCTGGCGTGGCCCTACATGTGGTCGATCGCCCATGGCCAGGTCGCACTGATTTTCGTGTTCGGCATTGCGTTGTCGGGCGTGGTGTACAGCGCCGCCAACGGTGTGTGGCCGGCCATGTACGGTGAAATGTTCTCGACCCGGGTGCGCTTGTCCGGCATGGCGATCGGGACCCAGATCGGCTTCGCCCTGGGCGGCTTTGCCCCGACCATCAGCGCGGCGATCCTGCAGCCAGGCCCGATGGGCTGGATGCCGGTGGCGGCGTTTGTCACGGCGACCAGTATCGTGTCGGCGATTTCCGTGGCGTCGGCGAAGGAGACGTACAAGGTGCCGATGAGCGAGTTGGGCAAGTAAAGTTGGGCAAGTAAGCTTCACGCTGCTGGAATACCGGGGCCGGTTCCTGTAAAGGACCGGCCTTTTTTTATTGCATTGTTTTATCATGCCGGGGCGCCTGCAATCTTGTCAGGCTTTTAATGGAGTCATGATCGATGAAACGCGTTTTGACCTTACTGGCGGCATTGTTGCCGTTGACCTTCTCCAGCGCGTGGGCCGATGGCGGCAGCACGGTTGCCGGCCCGGAAAACAGGGGGAATTCGAACGGGCTCGCGGTGCAACTGGTCCTCACGGCCGACGAAAACGCGTTCCGGCAAGCGTGGAGTCAACCGACCACGCCGAAATTGAGCGTGACGCAGACGGTGCGCCAGGGTGGGGAGGTTGCCGCGCTGTTGATCTTTGGCGGCTGCGTGGCCAATGCGGCGGGCGTGTGCGACCTGGTATCGGAATTTGAGCTGGAAGGGCCTGATGGCAAAAAAGTTCCGGCCAGCGGCGGCGCGGTATGGCAGCTCCAACCGATGGCGCCCGGCCGGGTCCAGCTTGGGACTGTCTCTATCAGGATGAGTTTTGACCAGACCGATCCCCTTGGCGATTACCGGCTCTGGGCCGAGGTCAAGGACAAGGTGTCGGGCAATGTGGTGTCGGTTCGGACGGGGTTGAAGGTCACGCAATAGCCAGCGGAATCGCAAGTGAAAAATATTCCCGTTCAACCATAGGAAATCGCTTTCCGGCCCGTCAAATCAGTAGAGAGTAAGCGAAAGCCAGGTCATGGACCCAGAAATAATTGATTGGATGGCAACAAATTTTGTGCCGTTTGAGGCCGAATTGCGGCAGGTGCTTCGTCGCGTCTGTAGCAATCACTCCGAAATCGATGATGTCATCCAGGAGTGTTATTACAAGGTGCTGATGCTCGACAGCGTCGACCATGTGCGCGAACCGAGGGCTTTTCTGGTGCAAATGGCAAAGAACCTGGTGATCGACCGGTTCAGGCGGGAATCCATCGTCAATATCGAGGCCATGGCGAACCTGGATGAACTGGATGTGGAAGATTATTCGCCAACGCCTGAACGTGTCGCACTGGCCCGCTCCGAACTCAAATGGGTGATCGGACTGATTGCCAACCTGCCGGACCGCTGCAAGGAAGTGTTCCGGGCGCGCCGGATCTACGGGCTGTCGCAGCGGGAAACGGCGGAAACCTTGGGGATCACTGAAGGTATTGTTGAGCAGGAAACGATTAAAGGGATGGGCCTGATTTCGGATATGGTTGCGCGCGTGGGGTCGGACAATGGCCCCGGGCACGTGAAGACTCACAAACGCGCAGGCAAGAGAAAACATGTCAACGATTGATCAAGAAGCCATGCACTGGCTGGTGCGAAACACGCAGGGAACGCTGGGCGACGCGGAGCGCCAGGCTTTCCAGGCCTGGTTTGCCGCCGATATCCGGCATAAGGGCGCCTATGCGCGTGCCGCCGCCATCGACCAGACATTGTCGCGCGCTGCGGTGCAGGAAAACTTACGGCCAGGCCGTGAGCGGCTGCAAGTGGAGTGGTCGGGCGCATCCTGGAATCAGGCCAGTTCGCGCCGGAATTTCCTCCGGTTTGGCGCGATGGCGGCGGGTGTGGCGGTGCTGGCAACCACTGGCATTTTTTATATGCAGCCCGAAGAGTTCGCGGTGACCACGGCGGTCGGCCAGTTCCGCAAGGTGCAACTGGCCGACCATAGCATCGCCAGTATCAACAGCGGCAGCGGCCTGGATGTCCGGCTGAGCCGTACCGGGCGCGATATCACGCTGCGCCAGGGCGAGGCCTGGTTCGAAGTCGCCAAGGACAAGTCGAAACCGTTTGTGGTGACGGCGGGTGACGTGCAGGCGCGGGCGGTGGGAACGGCGTTCGGCGTGCGGCGTTTTGGCAATGGGTCCGAGGTGATGGTGACCGAGGGCACGGTGGAAGTGTGGAGCAGGGAAGCCGTGGCCCGGAAAGTCTTGCTGGCCGCCGGCGAGATGGCGTTCGTGCCTAACCAGGCCGCGCAGATCACCGTCGTCAGGCAACCGCAGGAAATCGAGCGCAGACTGGCCTGGAGGGAGGGTAAAGTGATCTTCGTGAACCAGACCTTGGCGGACGCGGTGGCGGACTTCAATCGCTACAGCCCGCGCAAGATCGTGATCGTCGACCCGCAACTGGGCGGCAAGTCGTTCGTCGGCCAGTATCCGATCGATGCGCCGGAATTATTCGCCAAGGACGTCGGCGCGTACCTGGGTGTGCCGATCGTGATTACCGCCGACCGCATCCTGATTGGCGTGAACCGGGGGAACAACGCTAAAATCTGAAGCGGTTGATCACAGGGACAGGCGATAGTCCCGGATAATAAGCCTTTCCAGGCAGGGGAGACGCCCGATGAACAGTCATCATTGCAGAAGCGTCGCTGCAATCGTGGTGAGTGTGGGAGCGGTGGCGGCGCCGCACCAGATACATGCGCAGGAAGTGCGCAAGCCGTTCAACATCGCGGCGGGAGCGGCAGCGGGCGCCATCGCTGAATTCGCGCGGCAGGCCGGCATCAATGTCCTGGTATCGAGCGAACACCTGACCGGAATCGCCACCCGCGAAGTGCGTGGCACGTTCCATGTGGCCGAAGCGCTGGAGCGGCTGCTGGCGGGCACCGGCCTGGCCAGCAAGGTCAGCGAGAGTGGCGGGGTGTTTATTTCGCCCCGGGCCATTGCGCCTCCCAGGCGTAACGAGGCGCCCAAGCCGGATGCCGCAAACGCCGCTGCGAACCCGCCGCAGGAAGCCGTCGTCGTGATTTCCGGCACCCGCCAGTCGATGATTTCCGCCATTCATAGCAAGCGGCTGGCCAGTACCATCACCGATGCCATCTTCGCCGAGGACATAGGGCAGTTCCCCGACAAGAATATTGCCGAGGCCATGTCGCGCGTTACCGGCGTCCAGCTGTCGCATGAGTTTGGCGAAGGCAACCAGATTTCCATCCGTGGCGTGCAGCCGGACTTGAACCGGATTGAGATCAATGGCATGACGGTGCTGTCCACGGTGGAAGCGGGCAGCCGCGCGCCGGAATTGCGCGAACTGCCGTCGGAACTGATCAAGGCGATCGATGTCATCAAGGGGGTGACCGCCGACACCACCGAGGGCGGGATCGGCGGCACCGTGAAAATCCGGACCAACCGGCCCCTGGATTTCAAACAATTCACCATTGCGGCCACCAGCGCGGCGGAACAAAATTCACTGCGCGGTGGTGTTCAGCCACGCGCCAATTTCCTGATTGCCGATCGCCTGCTGGACGACAAGCTGGGTCTGATGGTCAACCTGGTCTACGACAAGGTGCTGACCCAGGCGGACCGCGTGCGCAATACCGGCTGGCGTTTTCTGCGTGACTGGGATTTGTCTCCCGAGAAAACCGTCCCTTCGCTCAACCCGGCCGCTGCGGCTGTGATGGAGCGCAGCGGTTGCGGCACGTTGAGCGGGACCAGCCGCAGTGACTGCGAGCGCCAATGGTATGACTACAGCCCCAGCGTGCCGCGCTATGGGCTGTGGCGGCGCGACCATCAACGCATGACGGGCGAATTCACGGCCCAATACCAGTTCCAGCCTGGTCTGACCGCGTACGCGTCCTTTCAGCGGTTCCGGCAAAACACTCGTGTCGTCGACCATAACTTCCAGACCGATCTCACCACCGTGGACCGCCTGGCCAATGCCGATGTGCTGCCGTCGTATAGCGCCAGCGGTGTTCCCTCCGGTGGCGCCTGTCAAGCGGTCGATGGCGCCAGTACGCCGGCCGGCGTGGTGGTCACCAATCATCACGTGACCGAGTACGTGGTGGGTAACTGCGTCGCGGTGGCGGGGCGGGGCGGCTATAACGCTTTCACCATCTCGGCGCGCGACTCCGCGCAGCGTGCCGATGCCTATTACCGTTCCGCCGGCGCCAACTGGCGCCACGGCAACTGGGAAGCCGAGGGCATGCTGGTCAGGTCCAACGCCGGCTATCGCGCGGACAACAACTTTGTCGGCCTGACCATGAATGCACCCGGCCTGAAGGTCACGCTGGACAGGCATGGCTTCCCGCACTTCACCTTCCCGTTGGCCGCGCGTCCCGATAACCCGGCTGCCTATACGCAGGCGCAACTGGCATACCTGCCGTCGGAGCTCGACACGTTCGAAGACCAGATGAAGCTGGATTTGCGCTATCGGACCGGCCTGCCGCTGATGAAGAAAATCGCCTTTGGCGTGCAAGGCCGCCAATACGGATCGGTACGTTATGCGGACGGTGGCTACGTGCTGAACGCGGGTGGCAACCTGACCAGCACCGCCGACGACCTCGACGTGCAATCGTCCACCACGCGCTATACGTGGAACTACGATCCGCTGAATCCCGGGACGGCACTGCGGCCGCCCACGGCCTTGCCCTTCATCGACGCCAATAGCAGGGAACTCTGGGTATCGTCCGCGCAAATGCGGCAACTGGTGCGTGCGATCAGCACGCCGACACCGGCGTTTTTAACGGGGGCCGGACTGGGCGGATTTCCGTCGACGTGGGTGACGCCGGATTACGCCGCCACGACGCCTTTTTTTAATACCGCAACCTTCAACCATGACCTGGTGCGCCAGGCGCTCGGCAGGGATGGCAATGTCTACCCGCAAATCCCGTCGTACCAGGTGGAGGAACGGGTTCGCGCCGCCTACCTGCGCCTGGACTTCGACCATGAGTGGCCGGGTTTTTCAGTCGATGGCAACGTCGGCCTGCGCTATGCCGGCACCCGCACCCGCTCAACCGGCCGCTACAGGGTGCTGCAGCGGATTGAACGCACCCCCGGTAGCCCCTTGTTTGATGACCGCCTGGTGAGCAATGCGATCGTCGTGAAAGACAGCCGTTACGCTGACTATCTTCCGAGCCTGAATGCGGCCCTGTGGCTGCTCGACGGGCAGCTTGTGCTCCGCACCGGATATGGCAAGGTCATGGCGCGCCCGAGCCTGGACCGGCTCAATCCCAATTTTGCCTGCGTCATCGATAGCGGCAAACCGCAATTTGGTGGCGACGGCGTCGATGATTGCAATGGCGGCAACCCGGACCTGAAGCCTTACCGCGCAGCGAACAAGGATCTGTCGCTGGAATGGTATCCCCGCCGCGACAGCCAATTGAGCCTGGCGTACTTCCGCAAGGATATCGCGTCGGCGATCCAGGGCAACGCGGTGGTGCGCAAGGACTTGCTCGGCGACGGCATGCTGTTCGATGTGGCCACCGCCGTCAATGGCCCGGGCGCCACCACCACGGGGCTGGAGTTGGCGGGACGCACCGCGCTGACCTTCCTGCCGGGCGCATGGAGCGGCTTTGGCGTGGATGGCAGTTTCACGCGCATGGGGTATGACTATGCGCCTGGCACGGAGCTGGTCAATCCACTCGATGGCAGCCAGTTGCCGTTTCCAGGCATGTCCCGCACCGCCTACAACATGGCGCTGTGGTATGACAAGGGACCGGTCAACGCGCGCCTGGCCTACAGCCGCCGGGCCGGTTTTTACACCGGCTCGAATGACGCCAATACTGGCAATCCCTTGTTTGTCGAATCCTACGGTTTCCTCGACGCCAAGCTGCAATTCCGGATCGACAAGCATTGGTCGGTCTCGCTGGAAGCAAAGAACCTCACCGATGAAAGCACACTGACCACGGCCGGCGCGCGTACCCGCCCCGTGGAATACTCGTGGAGCGGCCGCCGCTACTTCCTGACGCTCGGCTATCGGCATTAAGCGGATGCCTCCTGGCCGGATCCGCTCACATTGTTGAGCGATTCAAATTTTTTCACGCAATCCCATAGGAAATGCCGTTGGAGCGCGTCAGAAATTATAAGAAGACCAGGATTGAAAACCAGGAGACCCGCATGACGTTCCCCCCACTTCGCCACAGTCCCGCACCGGCCATGTCCTGCCGCTAGCGGCGCGCGCTTAGCCACATCCCGTCGTTGGCATCGGTACCCGGTTTGTCCGGGCGCCAGGGGATGCTTTTATCTTTTTTTAGCACCAGCAGACATAACAATCAGGAGACCAGTAGCATGGATAAGTATGTAAGCCAGACCGTCGTGTTCCAGCGTAAACGTTGCGCCGCAGCGGTTGCCGCGGTGGTGGCGATGCTGGGCAACAGCACGGTGCTGGCGCAGCAGGCGCCGGCCAAATCGGAAGCCAAAGAGGGCGCGGCCCAGGTGGTGGTGGTATCGGGTACCCGCCAGTCGGTCATGTCGGCGATCGAGCGCAAGAAGGGCGCCGCGACCGTGACCGATTCGATCGTGGCCGAAGACATCGGCCAGTTCCCGGACAAAAACGTCGGCGAGGCGCTGTCGCGCATCACCGGCGTGCAACTGTCGCGTGATTTCGGCGAAGGTAGCCAGATTGCGATCCGGGGCGTGGAACCCGACTTGAACCGGGTCGAGATCAACGGCCTGAGCGTACTGAGCACCAACAACACTGCCGGCCGGGGCGCCGAACTGCGCGAATTGCCGGCCGAACTGATCAAATCGATCGATGTCTACAAAGGCATCACCGCCGACCTGACCGAGGGCGGCATTGGCGGCACGGTCAGCGTCAAGACCAACAAGCCGCTGGACTTCAAGAAGCTCACGGTGGTGGGCAACCTGTCCGGCCAGCAGGCCACCTTGCGTGGCGGCGTGCAGCCGCGCGCCAGCTTGCTGGTGGCCGACCGTTTCCTGAACGGCGACTTGGGCCTGATGGCCAATCTGACCACCGACAAGGCGTACACGCAAGGCGACGCGGTGCGCAACACCGGTTGGCGCTTCATCCGTGACTGGGACTTTTCGCCGGAAAAAACCGCGCCCTCGACCAATCCCGCCGCCGCCGCCGTCGGCACCAAGGCCGGTTGCGCGGCACTGGCCGGCGCCGACCGTACCGCCTGCGATCGTCAATGGTTTGATTATTCGCCGTCGGTGCCGCGCTATGGGCTGGGAACGCGCGACAATAAACGCACGTCCGGCGAATTCACCGCGCAATACAAGGTCAGCAACGAATTGAATGTCTTTGGCAGTTACCAGCGTAACAAACAGGAGGCGCGTTTTGTCGACCTCACGTATGGCACCGACCTGACCGATGCGAACCGCCTGTCGGGCGCTGGCACGCTGCCGCGCTATAACGCCAACGGCACGGTGGCCGCAGCCGGCAGCTGCACGCCGGTCAGCGCCACCGCCACCCCGGCCGGCATGGTGGTGACCAATCACCATGTAACGGAATATGTGGTCGGCAACTGTGTTGCCGTGGCCGGGCAGGGTGGCTATGGCGCCTTCACCACGTCGACTCGCGACTTCCAGCAAAAGGTCGATTCCGACTACCGCTCCGGCGGCTTTAATTGGCGCAAAGGGGCCTGGGATGTGGAGGGCCTGTTCGCCAAGAGCAAGGCGGCCTATGAAAACGATACCAATTTCCTGGGACTGACGATGAATGCGCCGAGCCTGAAGGTCAAGCTGGACGCAGACGGCCGCCCGCATTTCGAATTCCCGGCCGCCTCCAGCCCGGACAGCGCAACGTCGTACACCCGCGCGGAATTCAGTTATCGCCCGACGGAATCGGAAAGCATGGAAGACCAGGTCAAGCTCGATTTGCGCTACCGCCCCGATATCCCGTTCATCAAGAAAATCTGGTTTGGTGGCCAGGGCCGCAAGACGCGCCAGTTCCAATACAACGGCGGCGGCTACTTGATCAATAACGGCAGCAACCTGGCCAGCACGGCGGACGACCTGGACGTCAAGACCGCCAACGTGACCCAGGTATGGAACTGGGACCCGCTGTATGTCGGCTCCCCCCCGGGCACGACCCAGCGCCCCGCGACCACCCAAAGCTTCATCAACAGCAATAACTCGGAAATCTGGGTCGGCCCGCAGCAAATGCAGCAGCTGGTCAACGCCATCCAGGCCCGGTCGCCGAATTTCCTCGGCGGTTCCGGTATCGGCGGCTATCCGGCCAACTGGATGGCGCCGGATTACCAGAGCGGTGCGACGTACTTTGACACCTCGCGCTTCAATCATGACGAAGTGCGCCAAGCGCTGGGCCGCGACGGCAACATTTATCCGCAAGTGCCGGCCTACGACACCCAGGAACGAATCCGTTCGGCTTATCTGCGTCTGGACTTCGAACAGGAACTGTTTGGCTATGACATCGACGGCAACATCGGCCTGCGCTACACCGGCACCCGTACCGTATCGACCGGCTTGCAGCAATACCGCCGCCGTGTGGAGCGCTCGGCCGGCAGTGCCACATTCGACGACCGCGTGATCGCCAACAGCATCGTTTCCAAGGAAAACAAGTACCACGACCTGCTGCCGAGCTTTAATGCGGCGACCTGGCTGGTCCCGGACCAACTGGCGGTGCGCGCCGGTTACGGCAAGGTCATGTCGCGTCCCGCCATCAACCGGCTGGCGCCCGCCATTAATTGCCTGGAAGGTTCCGGCAAGACCCAGTTCGGCGGCGATGGCACCGATGACTGCTCCGCGGGCAATCCGGACTTGAAACCGTACCGCGCAGCCAACAAGGATTTGTCGGTCGAGTGGTATCCGAACCGCGATACCCAACTGAGCCTGGCGTACTTCCGCAAGGATATCCAGACCTCCATCATGCCCAACGTGGTGGTGCGCAAGGACTTGTTTGGCGACGGCAAGCTGTGGGACGTGACCACCACGGTCAATTATGAAGGCGCCACCACCAAGGGCATTGAATTGGCGGCGCGCACCGCCTTCACGTTCCTGCCGGGCTTCCTCAGCGGCTTTGGCGTGGACGCCAATTACACGCGGATGAACTTCAAATATGCGGCCGGGGCGGAAATCCTCAATACGCTCGATGGCAGCGTGCTGTCCTTCCCGGGCATGTCGAAGACCGCCTATAACTTTTCGATCTGGTACGACAAGGACAAGATCAATGCGCGCCTGGCCTATAACTACCGCGATCCGTACTACACCGGCGGCAACGACATCAACACCGGCAACCCGGTCTTCATGGAAGCCACCGGCTACCTCGACGCGAAGGTCCAGTACCGCATCACGCCGAACCTGACGTTCTCGGTTGAAGTGAAGAACCTGACGGATGAAGTCTCCCAAACCACGGCCGGGTCGCCGGAGCGCAAGAACGACCTGACTTGGAATGGCCGCCGCTATTACGCCGGCGTGAGCTACAAGTTTTAACGTTTTCATCGAGGGCCGTTATTTCGGCTCTTCTCCCTTCCCCGCGTACGCGAGTACGCGGGTTTTTTTGGCAAAGCTGGAACCAAATTTATGACTCGCATACGCTGGACTGCCATCGTGACCGCACTGGGCTTGGCAACGTCGCTGTCGCTGGGCGCTGCCGCCCAGGAATCGCCGCACCTGAAAAAGCAGGGGACCGCCACCCAATTGATCGTTGACGGCAAGCCCTTGCTGATACTGGGCGGTGAACTCGGTAACTCCACGGCATCCGACCTGAAATACCTGGACAGTCACTGGGCCACCTTGAAAACCATCGGCGTCAATACGGTGCTCGCGCCGGTTGAATGGGACCAGATCGAACCGCGCGAAGGCGTGTACGACTTCGCCCCGCTGGACGGGTTGATCCGCCAGGCCGAGGCCAACAACGTCAAGCTGGTGCTGTTGTGGTTTGGGGCCTGGAAGAACTCGATGTCGTCTTATGCGCCGCCGTATATCAAGCATGACTACAAGACCTATGCCAAGGCCCAGGACGATAAAGGTGTGCCGCAGGATATCTTGAGTCCCTATGATCCGGATACCTTGAAGGCCGACCAGCGCGTGTTCGGCGCTCTGATGGCGCACCTGAAACAGTTCGACAAGAGGCACACGGTGGTGATGGTGCAGGTTGAAAACGAGATCGGCATGTTGCCGGTTGTGCGCGATTACAGTCCGCAGGCGCAGGCCGCCTTCAAAGGTGCGGTGCCTGCGGCCCTGACCGGCTATCTGCGTAAAAACACCGCCGGGTTGCATCCCTACGTGCGCGACGCCTGGGCGGCCAATGGCAGCAGGAGCGCCGGCACCTGGACGGAGGTGTTTGGCGATGGCATCGCGGCCCAGGAAATTTTCCAGGCCTGGGGCTTCACGGTCTTCGCCAATGCACTGACCAAGGCTGGCAAGGCGGCTTACGACTTGCCGATGTTCGTCAACGTGGCCCTGAACAGCCCCGGCCAGAAACCGGGTGAATATCCCAGCGCCGGGCCGCTGCCGCACCTGTTTGACATCTGGAAAGCCGGCGGCCCGGATATCGACATGATTGGCCTGGATGCGTATTTCCCCAACTATGTGTACTGGGCCGACCAGTTCAAGCGCCCCGATAATCCGGTCTTCGTCCCCGAAGCGAACCAGGCCGGCAAGTCCGATGCCGGCGCCAACGCGTTTTATACCCTGGGCGAGCTGGAAGGCATCGGCTTCGGCCCGTTCGCGATTGAACTGTTACCCAATCCGGCGACCGATCCGTTGACGGATGCCTACCGGGTCTTGCACCAGATGGCGCCGCTGGTGCTGGCCAACCAGGGCAAGGGCACCATGCGCGGCTTCAAGGCCCCGCTCAGCTATGAAGGCAAGCCGGACGAGACGCCGCGTACCTTCGACCTTGGCGGCTACACACTGACGGTGTCCATGGTGGATTCCCGCACGCCGAAAGAGACGCAGGATATCGCCGCCCACGGTGGCCTGGTGATCCAGACCGGCAAGGACGAATTCATCGCGGCCGGCCGGGGCGTGATTATCCGCTTCGCCGATGCCGCCGGTGCTGCCCATGCCGGCTACCGGGTCGGCATCGAGCAGATCGTCGACGGCGAATTCGTCAATGGCCGCTGGGTCGGCGGGCGTTGGCTCAATGGCGATGAGAGTGGCCAGGGCCGCTACCTGCGCCTGCCGCCGAACAAGTTCGGTATCCAGAAAATCAAGGTGTATCGGTACAAGTAAATTGCCTGGCAACTACCCGCCGCTGCGGGGACATCAACAATGAAGGATAGGAAATGAAGATTGCAATTCGTGGGAGCAACCTGCGCCAGGGCGTGCTCCTGGGCGCCGCGGCAGTGGCATTGCTGGCGGGGCACAGCGCCACGGCGGCACCGCGTTGGCTGGAAAACCTGGACCGTGGAGCGGTGGCGGTGCCGGCCAAGGATGGCGGCATCCTGGTGAACTGGCGTCTGCTGGCGTCCGATGCGCCGAAGACGGATTTCGATGTGTACCGCGATGGCACGAAGATCAATACGCGCCCGATCGGCGGCGCCACCAATCTGGTGGACAAGACCGGCACGCCGCGGTCGACGTATGTGATCAAGACCCGCGCCAACGGCAAGGTGGTCGCCTCCAGCAAACCGGTGGGCGTGTGGAGCGACGGCTATCTAAGTATTCCGATCCAGCAGCCGGAACCCGGGGTGACGCCATCGGGCGAGGCGTATTTCTATACCGCCCACGAAGCCAGCGTCGGTGACCTGGACGGTGATGGCCAGTATGAAATCATCCTGAAATGGGACCCGTCGCAAAAAGATCCTGCCAAGGAGCGCATCAGCCATGGCGACAATGCCAGGGACAACGCCTTCCACGGCTATACCGGCCCGGTCTATCTGGACGCCTATACGCTCGAAGGCAAGCGCCTGTGGCGCATCAACCTGGGCCGCAATATTCGTGCCGGCGCCCACTATACTCAGTTCCAGGTCTACGATTATGACGGCGACGGCCGCGCGGAACTGGCCGTGCGCACCAGCGACGGCACCATCGACGGCACCGGCCAGGTGCTTGGCGATCCGAACGCCGATTGGCGCGAGACCGGCGGCGAAGTGCCGTCCACCGACCGCACCGGCGGCGAAGTCAAATCGGACGGCAGCCTGAGCGCGCCGCTGCAGGGGCGGATCTTGAAAGGGCCCGAATTCCTGACCGTGTTCGATGGTCTGACCGGCAGGGCGCTGGCCAGCGAACCGTACTGGCCGCAGCGCGATCCGCGCACCGACGCGCCGACCGCCGACCAGTTGATGGAAACCTGGGGCGACCGTTACGGCAACCGCGCCGACCGCTTCCTGGCGGGCACCGCCTACGTGGACGGGCAGCGCCCCAGTATTATCATGGCACGCGGCTATTATGGCCGTACGGCGGTGGCGGCCTGGGATTGGCGCGATGGCAAGCTGACCAAACGCTGGACCTTTGACAGCGCCGCGCCGGGCAACGAAGCCTTTGGTGGCCAGGGCAACCACCAGCTCAGCGTGGCAGACGTCGATGGCGACGGCAAGGATGAAATCATCTACGGTTCGATGACCATCGATGACAACGGCAAGGGCTTGTGGAGCGCGGGCCTGAAACATGGCGACGCCATGGCCGTCAGCGACCTCGATCCGACCCGTCCCGGCCTTGAAAAATTCGGCGCCCATGAGGAAGTCAGGCATAACGGCGGGATCGGCGCCGCCATGCTCGACGCGCGCACCGGCAAGGTCCTGTGGAGCACCCCGGCCGACAAAGACACCGGGCGCGGCGTCGCTGCCGACATCGACCCGCGCTTCCCTGGCGCCGAAGCCTGGGCATCCAACAATGACGTGCTGTACACCGCGCAAGGCAAGCCGATTGAAGGCGTCAAGCATCCGCGCGAGCTGAGCTTCTTCGTGTGGTGGGATGGCGACGACTTGCGTGAAATGTTCGACAAGAACCGCATCACCAAATGGGACTGGCTTGCAGGGAAATCGCACACCTTGCTGGAGGCTACGGGTGCGGTGCACACCACGGGATCGAAAAATGTCCCGGTGCTGTCGGCCGACTTGTTTGGCGACTGGCGCGAGGAAGTCATCTGGCACACGCCGGATGAAAAATTCTTGCGCATCTATACCACGCCATATCCGACTGAACGCCGCCTGCCCACCCTGATGCATGACGCGCAATACCGGGTCGCCATCGCTTGGCAAAACACGGCGTATAACCAGCCGCCTTATCCGAGCTTCTTCCTGGGACACGGGATGAAGACACCGCCGGCGCCAAAAATCTTTACCCCATTGCTGAAGGCGGGGAACGACAAGGCCAAGTAAGCAGCAATTCAGGGCTGACCAGCGGCGCGTGCGGGCAAGTCTTGCATGCGCCGCTGCCACATTTATCAGGGAAAAAGCATGAAACAACACGCTACAACGATCGCGAAGGCGGCGCTGCTGTCGGTGGCGCTGCTCGGCGCGCCGCAACTCCTTGCCCAGGAGGCGAAAAGCAGGGCGGATTGGGCGGGGCGGGGGCAACTGTATGTCGGCGCCTGCTACCAGCCGGTCGACCGTTCGCCGGCGCAGATCAAGCTCGACATCGCCTACATGAAACAGGCGGGGCTGACGGTCGTGCGCCTGGGCGACCTATCGTGGGATTACTTCGAGCCACGGGAAGGCCAATTCAGTTTCGCGGCCTTTGATGCGGTCATGGCCCAGATGCACGCGGCCGGCATCAAGGTGCTGTTCGACATCGGCGGGTCCCCCGCGCCGCAGTGGCTGCACCAGCAGTATCCGGGCGTAACGCTGGTACGGGAGGACGGCAGCAAGCAGTATCCGGCGGAGCGCTACATGGACGATATCTCGGACCCGGACTACCGCCGCTTGCTGCATCGATTTGCTGAAAAAGTCACGGAACGCTATGGCAACCATCCCGCCGTGATTGCCATCGGCTACAACAATGAAATCGGCAATGGCTATATGTCGTTTTCCGAACCGGTGCGCCAGCGCTTCATCGGCTGGCTGAAAGCCCGCTACGGCGGCCTGCCCGCGCTGAACAAGGCATGGGCGGCGCAGCGCTGGTCGCGCACGATCACGGACTGGGACCAGGTCCGCCTGCCCAGCATTGCAGGGGTCGGGCCCAACGAGCGCTACCTGGACTTGCGGCGCTTCTGGTCCGATACCACGATCGGCGTGCTGCAGGACCTCGAAGCCATCCGCAAACGGCACGCGCCGGACAAGCCGGCGATCTCCAACCTGTTCAGCGACGCGGCGCGCCGCGGCTTCGACTACCTGTCGTCGTACCGCCAGTACGCCACCCACGGCGCGTTTGGCTACTACGCCGGCAACGCGATCGCGGGCGCCTTTGAGACCATGATGATGAAGGGGGCGATGACGTCGCCGGTCTGGTTCAACGAATTCCAGGCCGGGAATTTCGGCTTTTATGGCGAAAAGGGCCGTTCGCGCATGCTGACGTATTTCGGCTTGCTGAACGGCGGGCAGGCCATGCTGGCCTGGACCTTCAACAGCCACCTGGGCGGCGAGGAACAGATCATCTTCGGGCTGCTTGACCATAACGACAAGCCATCGTGGAAGCTGGCGGAATGGGGCGCGATCTCGAAGGAATTCAGTGCCCTGCAACAGCTGGGCTTCCCGCGCGCGGTCCAGCCCGAGATTGCCATGTCGTATTCCTGGGAGTCGCGGCAGGCGGCCAGCCGCCAGTCCGAGGGCGTGCGGCTCAACAAGTACTACACCACGCCGTACCGCGACCACAAGCACAACGCCTTCGCGCCGCTGTACAACGACAACCTCGACGTGGCCGTCATCAACATCGCGCATGAGGATTTGAGCCGTTACAAGCTGCTGGTCATTGCCGGTGAATACCTGATGGACCAGGCGGCCACCGATGCCGTGCGCCGGTACGTCAGCGGCGGCGGCACGGTGGTCATGACGGCGCTCTCCGACAAGGTGGACGGCACCAACCAGTGGCACGGCAGCGACTTGCCGGGCCGGCTCAGCGACGTGTTCGGGATGAGCACACGCGAGTTCTATACCCATCCGGCGCCGCTGACCGGCGCCATCGATGGCGTGCCCTTCAAGACCGGCACGCACTTCTATGAAGTGCTGGAGCCGGGCACCGCCGAGGTGCTGGCGCGCTTCACGAATGTCGAGGGCGCGCCGCCCGCGGTCACGTCGAACCGCTATGGCAAGGGGCGGGCAATCTATGTCGCGACCCACGCCCAGCCGTCGGTGCTGCAGCCGCTGTATCGCCAGCTATATCGGGAGCTCGGCATCGCGCGCGGCCCGGTCACGCCGGACGGCGTCTATGCCCGTGCTGTGGATGGCCGCACGCTCTATGTCAATACCAGCCGCAATGCCGTGGACATCCCGCTGCAGGGCGCGAAGCGGGGGAGGCTGTCGGGCGACAGCCTGGACGGCAAACTCCAACTGGGCGGCTATGGCGTCGAGCTGGTGGAGTAATCACGGAACAGCAGGGCTTGCCCGTTGTTCCATCTTGTAACTATTCAGGAAGGACAAGAAACATGAACAGGAAGGAAGCAGCCATGATCGCCAGGCGGGCCGGCATGGGGAGGATGGTGCTGGCGGTCGCGCTGTGCTGGTTGCCGCTCATGCCGGGGGCGGCGGCGACGCCGGCCCAGGACAGGGACGCGGTGCGGCGAGCCGCGGCGGAATTGGTGGTCGTGAACGCAGACGCGGCGTATGGCAACCTGGCCTTGCCCGCGACGGCGGGCGGCGCGAGTGTGACCTGGACGTCCAGCGATGCCACGCTGGTGAGCGCGACGGGCGTGGTGGTCCGGCCTCGGCACCGCGACGCCACGGCCAGGTTGCGCGCCACGCTGCGCAAGGGCGGGGCGAGCGCCGTGCGGGACATTCCGGTCCGTGTGGTCAAGGCAACCACCAGGGGCGCGGACGAGGCTTACCTGTTCGTGCATTTCACCTTTTCGGACGAGAAGATCTATTTCAGCACCTCGAACGGCAACAACGCGCTGGACTGGCGTGAACTCAACAATGGAAAGCCCGTTTTCAGTTCAGCCATCGGCATGACGGGGCTGCGCGATCCGTACATCGTGCGCTCGCCCGAGGGCGACACGTTTTACCTGATGGCCACGGACCTCAAGTGGTTCAGCGGTCCCAAAGGTCCGGACCGCAAGCGGTATATCCAGGTCTGGGAGTCGCATGACCTGGTGCACTGGTCGGCGCAGCGCGACGTGCTGGTGTCGCCGCCGAATGCGCGCAATACCTATGCGCCGGAGGCGGCATGGGATGCGTCGATTGGCGCCTACGTGGTGTTCTGGACGTCGAAACTGGACGACAGCGAAGAGTTCACGCCGATGTACGCGACCACCCGGGACTTTGTGACGTTCAGCGAAGCGCAAGTCTGGCAAGCGGGCGAATGGCGCATCGATTCCACCGTGGCCAAGGTGGGAGAGTGGTACCACCGCTTCACCAAGTCGATCGACAAGGCGCATGGCCATTGCCATGACATCGTGCACGAACGCTCAAAGCACCTGCGTGCGCCGCGCGGCCAGTGGGAGACGGTCGGCGCGTGCATTGGCGCGGGGGCGGGCGTCCCGGAAACCGAGGCGCCGCTGACGTTCAAGGCGAATCCGGGCGATGTCCACGGCGACTACCACTACCTGTGGATAGAGCGCTGGGTACCGGACAAGCGCTATGTGGCGCTGCGCACGCGCAGCCTCGATCAGCCGCAGTGGGAAGTGGTGCCCGTGAAATTCCCCAACCCGCTGCCCAAGCACGGCGCAATCCTGCCGATCACGGCCGCCGAAGCGAAGGCGCTGGCCGCCGCCTATCCCACGACGGAGGCGGCGGCCCCGCAGTGACTTCACCGATGGCGGCGCTTTGCGGCGCGCAATCCGGCCGCACCGCCGCCATCTGATCAACTTGTTGCGCATTGCGCCGGCCGGCAGGGCCACTTCATAGGAATGTGCGAGGGCGCGCGTCGACATCATTGCAGGGTATCCGTCCTGCGCATGATTGTTCATACCACGCAAGCAAACCAAGATCCAGGAGACCTATGAAAATCAAAGACGTAATCCTCGCCACCACGTGCGCGCTGGTGGCCAGCACGTGTTTCGCCAACGTGCCGGGCGGCGGCGACGGCACCGGGCCGAATGTGACGTACCAGGACCTGGGCACGACCATCGTGCTCGACAATGGCATCGTGGCGATCACCATCAACAAGGCGGATGCATCCATCCGCAAGTTCATCTACCAGGGCACCAACCTGTTCGAAGGCGGGCATGGCGGGGGCGGCAATTTCTGGAGCTGGAACACGCCGAGCTTCGGCGGGCCGTCCGGCACCACCGCGACCGTGACCGTCAATCCGCAGTCCAACAATGGCGAGTATGCGGAGGTGAAGATCCGCAGTCCGTGGTCGGGCAACACGGCGCAGGGCGCCATGGACGTGGAAATCTTCTACAGCCTGAAACGCGGCGCGCAGGGCTATTATGTGACGGCCATGCTGGACCATCCCGCCTCGTATCCGCGCACCCCGGTCGGCGAGTGGCGCTCGAATATTTACGTCAATCCGACTTTCGACTGGCTCAGCGTCGATGAACTGCGGCAGCGCAAGATGCCGACCGTGGCCGACATGTCGGCGGCGGTGGCCGTGCCGGGCGCGCCGGTGGAAGTCACCCGGCTCACCACGGGCATCCATGCCGGCGAGTTCGAATGCAAGTATTCGTACAGCGCCGACCTGGGCGACTTGAACGTGTGGGGCTGGAGCAGCACCGCCAAGCGGGTCGGCATCTGGATGACGGTCCCCAGCCATGAGTATTACAACGGCGGGCCGATGAAGCGCGAGTTGACCGTGCACATGAACCCGGTGCTGCTGAACATGTTCAACGGCACGCACTACAGCCAGGGCACGCAATTGATCATGGAGGCGGGCGTCCCGTTCAAGAAGACGTTCGGCCCATACCTGGTCTACGCCAACAGTTACCAGGGGGCCGCGGCCGACTCCACCGCCCAGGTGACCGAGGCGCTGTGGCGTGACGCCCAGGCGCAGGCACTGGCCGAGCGCGCGGTCTGGCCGTACGCCTGGTTCAGCCACCCCAACTATGTGCAGGCGGCGGGGCGCGGCGAAATCACCGGCAATTTCCAGGTGAACGACCCCGCCAACCCAGGGGCCACGGCGGGCGGGGTGTGGATCGGCCTGGTGCCCGACGATGGCGGCGTCGACTTCCAGTTGCAGGGCAGGACGTACCAATTCTGGGTCAAGACCGACGCGAACGGCCAGTTCCGCATTCCCAATGTCTTGCCCGGCACCTACAACCTGACGGCGTTTGGCGGCAGGAATATCGGCACCTTCAAGCAAGCCAATGTCGAGGTGCTGGCCGGCCAGTCGCGCTATTTGGGCAACGTGCAGTGGACACCGGCCCGGGTCGCCGGCACGCTGTGGGAAATCGGCGTCCCCACCCGCAATTCCGAAGAGTTCCGCAACGGCGATTTCAACTATTCGCAGTGGGCCACCTACGCGCAATCCCTGGCCAACGCCGCCCTCGGCCAGACCTACACGGTCGGCGCCAGCGACTGGCGCACCGACTGGAATTACGCGCAATTCGGCCAGGCGCCGTGGAACGTGGATTTCTCGCTGTCGTACCAGCCCGCCGCCGACGCGGTGGCATCGCTGTACCTGGCCTTTGCTTCCGCCGCCACGACCTTGCAGGTCAAGGTCAATGGCACCCAGGTGCTCAGCAACAGCGCCCAGCTGCTCGACCATGCGCCGGTCCGGCTGGGCAACCATGGCCCGTTCGCGGAAAGGCGCGTGGCGATTCCCGTCAACTTGCTCAAGCAGGGCAAGAACACCATCACGTTCACCCAGGTCGGCGGCAACAGCCCGACCGGTACCACCCAGTACGACTACCTGCGCTTCGAGGCTTCCGGCATGCGGCTGTCTTCTCTGCAGGATGCCGATGCGAATGGCGTCATCCAGGCGGAGGCAGCCAATGTGGGCGGGGGCACGGCGGTCAAGGCCGACCGCACCGGCTACCGCGGCGCCGGATTCCTGACCTTCCCCGCAAGCGGCGGCAGTGCGCAGATCAACGGCATCAACGGCGGCACCGGAGGGACGAAAACCATCACTATCCGCTATGCCAACGGTAATCCGACGCCGCGCGCCGGCGTACTGAAAGTGAATGGCGTGGCGCAGCCGATTGTCTTTAACATCACGGGCGGCTGGGGTACCTGGAAAACGATGACAGCCAATGTTGCCCTGGCCAGCGGCCGGGACAACACCTTGCGCTTTGAATCCACCGGCCAGTCCTTGGCCAATATCGATGAAGTGACCGTGCAATAACGACTGCGTCGCCGGCCCCCACGCGTGCGGCCGGCGCACGTTGCTGGTCCATCCAATAAGGAAGACAAAAAAATGAACAAGAAAATGCTGTTGTTATATGCCCTGCTGGGCTGGTGCCTGCAAGCCGGCGCGGCGCCGATCGGTTGGTACAGCTTGAATGAAACCTGGCGTGATGGCGCCTTCTCCGGCCGTTTCTATTACGACCGTGCTGTACCTGGGGCCATCACGCAAATCACCGGTACCCTGACCGATGCCGCGCAGACCACCGCGATCAATACGGTATGGGCAGGAGAGAAGCCGGAGGGGGCGTCCTGGGTGTTCGTGAACAATGCGCTGCCGGGTGATCCCGATTCCTACGACGCGGGTTTTTACCTGAATTTGCTGGACCTGGGCACGTCGCTGACGCTTGATATTGTGGCCGATCTGGAGACCGGTAACCGGCTCTACGACTGGTCGAGCGATTTTTCCTTCTTCAGCCCGGAACAATTGAACGGCTCTCCGCTGTTGTCGTTCCAGATTGCCCCCGTTGCCGAAGTGCCTGAACCGGGCACCGCCAGCCTGGTGCTGGTCGGCCTGCTTGGTAGCCTGTATTGGCGCCGCCGTAGGCCGTCCGCCCTTTAGGTTGCTGAAGGCGGCGCCACGCGGGATGGTGGCGCCGCGTTTCACCCGTATTACCAATGTTCAAACCAAACGAAGGAGATGCACTTGATGAATGCCTTGAAGCTGCGCCGTTGCCTGACCGGGATGCTGGTCGCGGGGGTGTTCCCGCTGACGCTGCCGGTGTCGGCGCAGGACGCGCCGGTGGCGCAGGAAAAAGGACCGGCGGCAGCCGATGCCTTGCTGCACACCTTGCAGGTGGCGTATCCGACACCTTACCGCACGATGGAGGCGGCGGAAGTGAAGGCGGTGCTGGACCGCGTGTTTGGCTACCTCGACCGGACCACGCCCGCTGAGCTGATCAACAAGACCAGCGGCGCCCCGGTCACGGATCTGACCAAACCCGATCCCGACGCCGTGTTCAAGCCGGGCGACTTCCGCATCACCAGCTACGAGTGGGGTATCACTTACATGGGCATGCTGGCCGTGGGCGCCGCCACCGGCGACCAGCGCTACACCGATTACACGCTGACGCGCCATCAGTTGCTGTCGCGGCTGACCGAAACCTACCATCCCGCCGTCCAGGCGGATCCGAAGCATGCGCTGGCGCCGCACAAGAGTTTCCTGAATCCCCACGCGCTCGATGACGCGGGCGCGCTGTGCCACAGTTTCATGAAGGCCAAGCTGGCCGGATCGATGGTTGACTATGCCCGGATGATCGGCATTTGCGGCAATTTCGTCGCGAAGAAGGAGTACCGCCTAAAGGACGGCACTCTGGCGCGTGGTGGTCCGGATGGACAGGGTGGCGTGAAAATGCGGCCGCTGGCCGATACACTGTGGCTGGACGATATGTTCATGGGCGTGCCGACCATCGCTTACCTGGGCGCGGTCACGGGTGAACGCCAGCATTTCGACGACGCGGCCAGGCAAGTCCTGCAATTCTCCAGGCGGATGTTCAATCCCCGCTTGGGCATTTATATGCACGGTTACGTGGAGGGGGCGCGCGACCACCCCGAATTGCACTGGGCACGCGCCAATGGCTGGGCCGTGATGTCCATGGTCGAGATCCTGGAAGTGCTGCCGAAAAATCACAAGCTGTACAACGCGGTGCTGGCGCAGTTGCGCTCCCACATCAAGGGCCTGGCCGCGTACC
The DNA here is from genome assembly GCF_058807115.1 of Pseudoduganella sp. GW821-FHT12E03. Taxonomy (NCBI): domain Bacteria; kingdom Pseudomonadati; phylum Pseudomonadota; class Betaproteobacteria; order Burkholderiales; family Oxalobacteraceae; genus Pseudoduganella; species Pseudoduganella sp. GW821-FHT12E03. The sequence continues at coordinate 262,100 of NZ_JBXAQJ010000002.1, forward strand.
AGAGCCGCGACGGTTTTTGGCACCAGTTGCTGGACCGCCCGGACACGTATCAGGAAACGTCCGCCACTGCGATCTACACCTACGCCATCGCGCGCGCCGTCAACCGGGGCTATGTGGATGCGCCGATGTACGGCCCGATGGTCAACCTGGCGTGGAACGCGGTTGCCAGCAAGGTGACCGCCGAAGGCCAGATCGAAGGCATTTGCGTCGGCACCGGCATGGCGTTTGATTCCGCGTTTTACGCTTACCGCCCGACCAGCGTGAAGGCGGCCCATGGCTACGGCCCGGCGCTGCTGGCCGGCGCGGAGATCATTGAGATGAATAAAAAATTCAGGTTTGGCCTGAACGACAGCGGCTTGATATACCAGGGCGCGCGCCGCTAAGCGGGGTCCAGTTGGCCGCCGTGCGCGGCGTTAGCGGGACGCGGACGGCAGGATATGCATTTCCGCGATCAGCTTGCCGCGCCGGTAATCGGTCACCGTGTCCACATCGAACCGTTCAGCAACATGCACCGCTGCCTTCGGTATGAATGGCTCCGCATCACGCAAAGAACCCGCTCGGCGTCTGCCCAAACTGCCGCTTGAACATGGTGGCAAAAGCGCTCGGGCTGTCGTAGCCCAATTCCAGCGCCACATCGACCACCTTGTGTCCCTGCGCCAGCCGTTCCAGTGCGCCCAGCAAGCGGGTTTGCTGGCGCCATTGGCCGAACGTCATGCCGGTTTCCTTTGAAAACAGGCGCTGGATGGTTTTCACGTCGATCGCCAGGCGCCCGGCCCAGTCGCGCAAGGTGTCGGGGCTGTCCGGCTGTTCCCGCAAGGTGTCGCAAATGGCCCGCAGGCGCGGGTCGCGCGGTTGCGGCAAGTGCAGCGGCAAAGTCGGCAGCGCTTCCAGTTCATCCACCAGCAGGGCCATCAAGCGGCCATCGCGCGAATCGCGCTGGTAGGGTTGCGGCACCTGCATCGCCGCCACGATCAGTTCGCGCAACAGCGGCGTGACCGCCACGGCGCGTGGCTGGCCGAATGCCGGTACCGGCAACGCCAGGGGGGCCGCCGCTTGCGGATGGATATAGACGCTGCGCATCAAGGTCGTGCCGATGCAGCGGATCCAGTGATCGACGCCGGCCGGCATCCAGATCGCCCGGTTGGGCGGCACGATCCACTGGCCATGGCTGGAATGCACGCACAGCACCCCTTGCACCGCATAGACCAGCTGGTGCTTGTTGTGGCGGTGGCGTTCAATGAAGGTATTGGCCGGATAATCGTTGGGCTTGCAACTGACATCGGTGGTGGCTCGGTCAATCGCGTCCAGGTATTGCCGGGTCGGGGTGTGCACTGAATGTCCTTTTTGCGAGGTGTTGCGCCATTTTTGCGTGAGAAGGGCGCCGCTATTATGCCTAAGATGGGCACAAGTTCAAGCCATCGACAGGAACACCATGCCTCTATCCGCTACCGCCAGCGCCGCCCCATCCAGTTCAAAACCGGCCGCACAGCCCGCCGCGCACGGCATCCTGGCCGCCGTCAGCACCTCGCACTTCATCAACGACATGATGCAATCGCTGATCCTGGCGCTGTATCCACTGTTGAAAGGGGAGTTTGCCCTCAGCTTTGTCCAGATCGGCATGATCACCCTGACGTACCAGTTGACGGCGTCGCTGATCCAGCCCTTGATCGGTTGGTACACCGACCGCCGTCCGCAACCCTATTCGCTGCCGTTCGGCATGCTGGCCACGTTGTGCGGGCTGCTGTTGCTGGCTTGGTCGCCTGGCTACACGGCGGTGCTGTTCGCGGCGGCGCTGATCGGGCTGGGCTCCGCGACTTTTCACCCTGAATCGTCGCGCATTGCGCGGCTGGCTTCCGGGGGCCGCCACGGGCTGGCGCAATCGCTGTTCCAGGTTGGCGGCAATTTGGGCAGCGCGCTGGGTCCCTTGCTGGCCGCCGCCGTGATTGTCCCTTTGGGCAAAGGCAGCGTGGCGTGGTTTTCGCTGGCGGCGTTGGCCGGCATGGCGTTGCTGCTGCAAGTGGGACGCTGGTATGCGCAGCATCACGTGGCACCGGTGGCGCCCGGCAAGGCCAATCCGCCGGTTGTTGGACCTTACCCTCGCCCGGTGGTCAAGCGTGCGCTGGCCGTGCTGCTGGTGCTGGTGTTTTCCAAGTATTTTTATATCGCCGGCATCAGCAGCTTCTACACGTTTTACCTGATGCACAAATTCGGCCTCGGCGTGCAAGACGCCCAGTTGCAATTGTTTTATTTTCTGGCGGCGTCCGCGCTGGGGACGATCGTTGGCGGGCCGGTGGGCGACCGCATCGGCCGCAAGCCGGTGATCTGGATGTCCGTGCTGGGCGTGGCGCCGTTTGCGCTGGCGCTGCCCTATGCGGACCTGTTCTGGACCACGGTGCTGGCGGTGACGATCGGCCTGGTGCTGTCGTCGGCGTTTTCCGCGATCCTGGTGTATGCACAGGAACTGGTGCCGGGCCGGATCGGCATGATTTCCGGTCTGTTCTTCGGCTTTGCCTTCGGCATGGGCGGATTGGGCGCGGCGGTGCTGGGGATGCTTGCCGACCGCGCCGGTATCGACGCCGTGTATCGCGGCATTGCCTGCCTGCCGCTGCTGGGCGTGGTGGCGGCGTTGCTGCCGGCGCGCGCCGCCCCGGGGATTACACCTCGGCGATGAATTGCTTGACGGCCCGCGCAAACGCGGCCGGCTGCTCGATCGCCGCCAGGTGCGACGCATCGGCCAGCACCACCAGTTCCGCGCCAGGTATGGCTGCCGCCATGGCCTGCGACATGGCTGGTGGCGTGCCCTGGTCCAGTTCCCCGGCGATCACCAGCGTGGGAATCGCCAGTTGCGGCAGGCGCGCCGTGGTGTCGACACCACCCACCGCCGCGCAGCAGCCGACGTAACCCTCGGTGCCGGTGGTGACGAGGCGCAGGCGGAAGCGGGCGACTGTCGCGGCGGAGGTGGCGCGGAAGTCGTCGTGGAAGTAGCGGCCCATGACGGCGTCGGCAATGGCTTGCGTGCCGCCCGATTGCACGGTGGCGATGCGCTGTTGCCACATGGCGCGCGCCTCGTCCGGATAGCCGGAAGTGGAATTGGCGATCACCAGCGCTTTGACCAATGCAGGGTGGCGCAGCGCCAGTTCTTGCCCCACCATGCCGCCCATCGACAGGCCGACCCAGACCACCGGCCCCGTGCCCAGTTCTGCCAGCAGGCGCGCCGCGTCGTCGGCCAGGCCGGCCATCGAATAGGGACCTGCCGGCGCGGCGGAACCGCCGTGGCCGCGGTGGTCATAGGCGATCACGCGGCAATCGGCTGCCAGCACCTGCGCCAAACCATCCCACATCGACAAATCGCAGCCCAGCGCATGGCTTAGCACCACGGTGTGGCGGTGGGCGCCGCCGCTGCGCGGTTCGCGCACCGTGTAATGCAGCGCGGGGGCGGACTCGGTGCGGCCTTCGCGGCCCACGCCGGGATGCGGCACGCCGGATGGCGCCAGCGGTTCCAGCTGGTAGCCGATTTGCGGACCGATTTCGCGCAGGATGTGCTGGGCATGGGTAAAGGCCGTGTTGGCGGCGGGGACGCCGGCGTAAATCGCCGACTGCATCAGCACTTCCTTCAATTCGTCGACCGACAGGCGGTGCTCGTCCGGCGCCAGCAGCGCGGCGCGCACGTGCAATTCGAATTCTTCCCAGCGGCCCAGTGCAATGGTAATCGACAGCACGATGGCGCGGCGGGTCTGGTAGTGCAAGCCCGGACGGCCCCAGATGTCATGCCATGCGAAGCGCGTGATCAGGTTCTGGAAATCGGCATTGAAGGTGGTGGCGGCGGCGCTGGAGCGGTCGACCCAGGCGTCGCCCAGGACGGCGCGGCGGTTGGCCATGCCGCGTTCGTAGTCATGTTGGTAGGGATCGTAAGTCATGTGCTCTCTCTTTGTGATGATTGCGCCGACGCCAGGGCGCGCCGCAACAGCGGCAATTGTTCCCGCGCCAGCCGGCGCGCCGCTTCGGACGCGTACACCGGATCAAACCGCACGCCCAGCTGGCCCGCATCGATACCGGCCAGCGCCGGATCGTCTTGCAGCGCTTCCAGCGCCAGGTCGCGCACATGGCGGCCGGTTTGCACTGCCTGCCGCGACAATTGTTCCAGCAGCGCATGGGCGGCGGGACGGCCGATGGCGGACGCCATCAACGCCGATGCCGCTTCCGCAAACACGAGACCCTGCTGCGCATCGATATTGCGCAGCATGCGCGCGCGGTCCACCTGCAAGCCGGCAAAGGCATCGTTGAGCGCTTGCAGCGCGCCATGCGCGCCGAGGAACAGTTGCGGCCACGCGGCCAGTTCCGCCTGCCAATTGCCCAGGCCCCGTTCATGCTGCTGGCCCATGGTGGACAGCAAGGTCGCTGCGATATGGGGCGCGCGGGCGCTGGCCGCCAGCGCGATCATGGCGGAAACGGGATTGCGTTTATGCGGCATGGCGGACGAGCCGCCACGGCCCGCGCCGGACGGTTCCGCCAGTTCGCCCACTTCGCCCTGCGCCATCAGCGACAGGTCGGTCGCCACCTTGCCCAGGCTGCCCGTCAATACCGCCACTTCCATGCCGAGCCGCACCCATTCGTCGCGCTGGGTATGCCAGTTGCCCTCCGGGACGCGCAAGTTCAGAGCATGGGCCATGCGCTGCGCCACGGCCGGTCCCTGTTCGCCCATGACGGACAGGGTGCCGACCGCGCCGCCCAGCTGCAATTGCAGCGCGCGTGACGCCGCGCCGCGCAGCCGCGCGCGGGCCCGCACCAGCGGCGCCGCCCAGCCGGCCAGCTTGAAGCCGAACGACGTGACTTGCGCCGGTTGCATCAGGGTGCGCGCCAGCACCGGCGTGTCGAGGTGTTGCGAGGCCAGTTCCAGCAAGTGTGCGCACAGCGATTCGAGCGCGCTGTCGATCAATTGCAGGGCATCGCGCGTGGCCAGCACCATGGCGGTGTCGAGCACGTCCTGGCTGGTGCCGCCCCAATGCACGTGCGCGGCGGATTCCTTGTCATACAGCGCCACGGTCCGGGTCAGTTCCTTCACCAGCGGGATCGCCAGGCTGCCGGCCCGCTGTCCCGCCACGATCAGCGCGGGGATGTCATACAGGGGCGCGCTGCAGACCGAGCCGATGGCGCGCGCCGCGCTGTCGGGGATCACGCCCTCGGCCGCCTGGGCCGCGGCCAGCGCGGCTTCGAACCGGAACATGCCCTGCACGATGGCTTCATCGCTGAAGACCGCCTGCATGTCCGTGGTGGTGAGAAAACTGTCGAAGATCGATCCGCTCACGGCGCCTCCCGTTATTTATAGTCGAAGAAGACGGTTTCCCGGCCGCCCTGCAGGTGGATGTCCCAGGTGTAGGAACCATCGGGCTGCGCGGCGGCCAGCAGGGTGGCGCGCCGTGGCGGCGGCACCTGGTCGAGGATCGCGGAATCGCGCAATCCCGCGTCGTCGCCGAGGAACACGGCGGTGAACTGGTGTTTCACCAGGCCGCGCGCGAACACGGTGATGTAGGCGGCCGGCTCGCCCGGCGTGGGCTGCGCGGGGCGTGAGATGCGGAACGCGAATTCGCCCGCTTCACCGGTGGGCTGGCGGCGGAAGCCGGGAATGGTTTGCTGCGGTTCGTGCGGCGCGCGGTCCGGCAGCCAGGCTTCGATCTGCGCATCGGTGACGGGCACGCCGTCGCCGTCATAGAGCACGCCGCGCACGGTCACGACGGCGGCGCTGGTTTGCAGCGGGACGTCCTGGGTGGCGGTCACGGCCCACTGCCACGCCTCGTGCGAGAACGGACCGATGGTTTGCGAGGTGGTGATGTTGCTCATGGCGATACTCCTTGTCAGATGCCCATCGGCGTGGCGTGGCGTCCGCGCAGGACGATGTCGAATTCGTAGCCGAGCATTTCATCGCCGACCGTGTGTTCCAGTGAAAAGCGGGAAACCAGGCGCTGGCGCGCGGCTTCGTCCGGGATGCTCTGGAAAATCGGGTCATAGGCGAACAGCGGGTCGCTCGGGAAATACATTTGCGTCACCAGGCGCTGGGCATACACATTGCCGAACAATGAAAAGTGGATGTGGGCGGGGCGCCATGCCTTGTCGTGGTTGGCCCATGGATAGGGACCGGGCTTGATGGTGACAAAGCGGTAGCGGCCGTCGTCGTCCGTCAACATCTTGCCCCAGCCATTGAAGTTCGGGTCCAGCGGCGCGTTGTGCTGGTCTTTCTTGTGGCGGTAGCGGCCCGCCGCGTTGCATTGCCAGACTTCCAGCAGCGAATTGCGCACCGCTTTGCCATCTTCATCGACCACGCGGCCGGTGACGACGATTTTCTCGCCCAGCGGTTCGCCGGCGCCCTGCGCCGTCAAATCCATGTCGTGCGGCAGCAGCAACTGGCGCGTCGCCACGATGTTTCCCGTCACCGGGCGCGGCGCGTCGATGCGCAGCGGCGCCTGCAGCGGGCCGCGCTTGGCGGTGGATTTGTACGGGGGGTAGACCAGTTCCGGATAGACGCCCGGGGCAATCGCTTCGAAATTCACGCTCTCTCCTTTGTGCGCATAGCGCGCGTTTGTGGGTTCGATGGGGACCATCTTAGGCAGGGAGCGGTGGGCAAACAATTGGGTAAATGCGGGGTGTATGCGATATTCGCCCATTTTGTGCGACAATCGCCCTTTTCATGGAATTTATGGCTGCCGACGACGATTTTTCCGCCCCCCATCCGCGCGATTTGATCGCCGGCCTGGAAAAGGGGCTGCAAGTGATCGAAGCGTTCGACCAGGAACGCTCGCGCCTGACCATCGCCGAGGTGGCCGAGCGCACCGGCCTGACGCGGGCCGCCGCGCGCCGCTACCTGATCACGCTGACGTTCCTCGGTTATATGCGGCATGAAAATAAACAGTTTTCACTGACGCCGGCCGTGCTGCGGCTGGGCCAGTCGTACCTGCACTCGGCGCGCTTGCCCCGCATCGTGCAGCCGCTGCTGTACCGGCTCGCGTATTCGCTGGAGGAAGCCGCGTCGTGCGGGGTGCTCGACGACGACCAGCTGGTGTGCGTGGCGGCGGTCAGCGCGGGGCGGCTGGTGTCGAACACCTTGCAGCCGGGCACCCGGGTGCCGGCGTATTGCACGGCAAATGGCCGCATGTTGCTGGCCTGCCTGCCGCATGCGGCGGTGGAGCGTTTCCTGGAACGGGCCGAACTCGAACCCATCACGGCGCACACCATCGTCAACAAGGACCGGCTGGCGCTGGAAATCGCGCGGGCGCGGGAACAGGGCTATGCGCTGGTGGACCAGGAACTGGAGCTGGGCTTGCGCACCATCGCGGTCCCGCTGCGCAATTTCCGGGGCGACGTGGTAGCGGCCATGAATATCAGCGTGCATGCCGGGCGCATGACGGCGCAGCAAATCGTCGAGCGCTGTTTGCCCGCCATGATCAAGATCCAGGTGGAGCTGGGCGCGCTGCTGTGACCCCGGGGAGTGACGAATGGCTGGATGACAGGCGCCGCCAAAACTGATACTTTAAATATTCAAGCAAATGATTGATATTTAAGGAGCCGCCATGTACCCGGATTTGCCCCGTTCCGCCCGCCATACGCCGGAACATGAAACCTTCCGCGCCTCGGTGCGGCGCTTTGTCGACGCGGAACTGATGCCGCATGTCGATGCGTGGGAAGAAGCGGGGACATTTCCCCGCGCGCTATACCGGCGGGCGGGGGAGCTGGGCTTGCTGGGACTGGGGTATCCGGCACCGTACGGCGGCAGCGAGGCGGACTTGTTCCACCACCTGGCGCTGATTGAAGAACTGGCGCGCACCGGCTGCGGCGGCCTGATGGCGTCGCTGTTCAGCCATGCGATCGGCGCGCCGCCGATCCTGCACGGCGGCTCGGACGCGCTGAAAGCGCGGGTCTTGCCCGGCATCCTGTCCGGCGAGCTGGTCAGCGCGCTGGCCATTACCGAACCGTCCGGAGGCTCCGATGTCGCCAATCTGGCCACCCGGGCCGTGCGCGAGGGCGATCATTACATCGTCGACGGGACCAAGACCTTTATTACCTCCGGCATGCGCGCCGACGTCATCACGGTGGCGGTGCGCACCGGCGGCCCCGGCGCGGGCGGCGTCTCGCTGTTGCTGGTCGATGGCGGCACGCCCGGGCTGACGCGCTCGCCCTTGAAGAAAATGGGCTGGTGGTGTTCCGACACGGCGCAATTGCACTTCGATGGCTGCCGCGTCCCGGCCGGGCACTTGCTGGGCGAAGAAAACGCGGGCTTTAAACTCGTCATGCGCAACTTCAACCACGAACGGCTGATGCTGGCCATGCAAGCGTATGGCCTGGCGCGGGCGGCGCTCGATGAAGCGTCGGACTGGGCCCTGCAGCGGGCCACCTTCGGCCAGCCGCTGGTGCGGCACCAGGCGGTGCGCCACAAGCTGGTGGCGATGGCGACCCGGATTGAAGCGACGCGCGCATTGATCGAAGACCTGGCGCGGCGGCTGGAGGACGGCGAAGCGCCCATCGCGCAACTGTGCATGCTGAAAAACTTCGCGGCGCAAACCATGCAACTGTGCGCCGACCACGCCGTGCAAGTGCTGGGCGGCATGGGATTCATGCGGGGCACGAAAGCCGAGCGGATTTACCGCGATACCAAGGTCTACATGATCGGCGGCGGCGCCGAGGAAATCCTCAACGACCTGGCCGCGCGCCAGCTGGGCTGGCATTGAACCGGACCGTTATGGATGAGTGAGGCACATGCACCACGCTATTTTGCTTAAATATTCAGTCATCTTAATAATTTCAACATAAAAGTCACGTTGGAAGCTTGCGGTGGCTGTGGCATTCCGGGATACTTGCCGGTGGACAAAACCGGAAATTCCGGTTGATCTCGATCAACTTCCAACTGAAGACCATGACTATTACCAAGCGCTTGATTACGACTCTCTCAGTCGCGCTATTGGCCCTGATGTTTGTCGGCGCCAATGGACTGATTCAACTGAAGCGCTCGCAGCAGCGTTTTGAAACCGTGCAATCGCGCCTGCTGCCCAGCATTGCCGGCCTGAACGCCGCCAAGCACGCGCTGGCCGCCAGCCGCCTGGCGGGTTACCGCCTGTCGGTATTCTCGAACTTGCCGGACAAGACCGGGCTGGACAAAGCCTACAACGATGCCCACGGCAACTTCGACAAAGTCATTAACGAGTACGAAAAAGAGCGTATTTACGACGACACCGACCGCAAGATGGTGGAGTCGGACAAATCCACGATGGCGGCTTACCGCCAGGCGCTGGTGCCGTTCCTGGCCGCGTCGCACGCGGGCGACATGGACGCGATCCGCGCCACACTGCAGCCTGGCACGCCGCTGGCGGTCAGCGCCGCCGCGCTGCAAAAGTCGCTGGACGACCATATTGCGTATAACAACAAGCTGATCGACGAAGTGCGCGTGGAAGCCGAAGCCGCTTACAGCAGCGCACTGACGATGCTGAGCATCGTGATGGTGCTGGCGCTGATCGTCACCGCCGTGCTGGGCTACCACCTGTACCAGATCATCAGCAACAGCCTGGCCGCCATCAAGGGCACGATCGAAGAGGTCAGCCAGTCGCTGGACCTGACCCGCCAGGTGCAAGTGGAACGCATGGATGAAATCGGCCACACCGCCGTCGCCTTCAACAAGTTGTTGACCGATATCGGCGGCGCGATAGGCGCGGCCCGTTCGTCGGCCGAAGCGGTCAGCTCGGCGTCGCAGCAAATCGCGGCCGGCACCGGCGACCTGTCGCAGCGCACCTCGGCACAGGCCGCCGCGCTGGAACAGACCGCGTCGTCGATGGAAGAATTGACGTCCACCGTCAGCCAGAACTCGGACAATGCCCGCCAGGCCAACCAGCTGGCCCGCTCGGCATCGGAAGTGGCGATCCAGGGCGGCAGCGTGGTGGAGCAGGTGATCTTCACGATGGGGTCGATCAACGATTCGTCGCGCAAGATTGTCGACATCATTTCCGTGATCGATGGCATCGCGTTCCAGACCAACATCCTGGCGCTGAATGCCGCGGTGGAAGCGGCCCGTGCCGGCGAGCAGGGCCGTGGTTTCGCCGTGGTGGCGACCGAGGTGCGCAACCTGGCGCAGCGTTCGGCGGCGGCGGCCAAGGAAATCAAGGTCTTGATCAACGATTCGGTGGAAAAAGTCGGTTCCGGCACCAAGCTGGTCGAGCAGGCCGGCATGACCATGGAACAGGTCGTGGCCAGCATCCGCCAGGTGACCGACATCGTGGGCGAAATCAGCGCCGCGACCGACGAGCAAAACGCGGGCATCGCCCAGGTGCACCAGGCGGTGTCGCAAATGGACCAGACCACGCAGCAAAACGCCGCGCTGGTGGAAGAAACCGCTGCCGCGGCGCAAGGCATGCAAGACCAGGCCGCCAGCCTGGCCAGCGTGGTCAGCGCCTTCCGCATCGACAACGCGCACTATGCGGCCAAACCGGCCACATCGCGTGCCGCCAAGGCGCCGGTCACGGCGCTGACGGTGTCGCGTCCGGCCAAGCCGAAAGCCGCGCCGAAAGCCGCCGCAGCGAAGAAAACCGTGAATTCGCCGGATGGTGAGTGGGAAGAGTTCTAACCCCGCCGCGCCGTACCGGCGCATCACGCCAAGCAGCCCGCCCCGTGCGGGCTGTTTCGTTTTGGTGCCCGTCAGTCGATTACTGCGCGAAGTGCACGCGCATTTTCGGCTGGCGGGGTTGGGCGATGTGGTCCAGCGGCAGTTCCGTCACCTGCTTAACCTTCTTTAATGAGATATTGGTTTTCACGTTGGTGACGCCCGGGATGCGCAGCAGGCTGTGCATCATGAATTCGGAAAACGACGCAAGGTCGTGCGACACCGCCCGCAGCACATAGTCCGCTTCGCCCGTGACGGAAAAGCATTCCAGCACTTCCGGCAAGTCGCTGACCGCCTGTTCAAAACTCGCGCCCGACGACGTGTTATGCCGGTCCAGCGTCACATGGATGAACGCCAGCACCCCCAGTCCCACCACGGCAGGCTCGAGCATGGCCGCGTAATGGTCGATGACCCGCGCTTCTTCCAGGCGCTGGATGCGGCGGCTGACTTGCGACGTCGATAAATGGATGCGCTCGCCCAGCGCGGCGTTGGTGGCGCGGCCGTCGCGCTGCAGTTCGGCCAGCAGGGCCAGGTCATGGCGGTCGACGCTGATGGTGGACATGACGATTCCTTGGTAAGGGGTGCACGATTTATGCGGGATTGATAAAAACCATGCACATTATGGCCGAGATGGCGTGGCCGGGGTAAGGAAATCCTCACGGTGGAATCAGGCGCGGATGATAGCGGCATGCAAGCACCGTTGTTAAGGTAAAGACAGCATCCAAGGAGATCATGATGAAACACACTTTCACGATGGCTTGCCTGGCGCTGGCGGCCGCGGTCTATGCCCCCGCAGCCGCCGCCGCCGCACCGGCCTACGCCACGCCGGCCCAGGCGGAACAAATGGTGGCCAAGGCCGTCGCCGCACTGCGCAAGGATAGTGCGAAAACCCGGGACGCGATTACCGCCAAGGATCCGGCCTGGGTCCAGGGCGACCTGTATCCGGTGGTCTACAGCCTGACCGGCAAGGTACTGGCGCATGGCCAGAATCCGCGCATGGTGGGCAAGGAAGTGCTGGACTTGCGCGATGCCGACGGCAAGGCCTTTATCCGCGAACGCATGGACCTGGCCGCCACCAAAGCCAGCTTTTGGCAAGATTATGCGTTTGTCGATCCGGTTACGAAGTCGATCTTGCCCAAGCGCATGTATTGCGAACGGTCGGACGATACCGTGGTGTGCGCCGGCATTTATAAACGCCATTGATCACCCCGATAGCGCCATCTGTTGCGCGCCGTCCGCACCGGTATCGCGCAGCAGCGGCAATCATCTTGCCTGCACCCGGTTAGTCAGTAATCATGGGAAACTACTTGCCAGGGGATAAACCATGCCACTGCCAGACGCACTGCCGGACGCCATTCCAACCGTGATTGTGGTTGGCCAGCGGGCCAGCCTGGAGTCGGCGCGCCAGATCCGCCGGACAAGCCTGGGCGTGATCGACGCCGTCGTGGCCGACGATATCGACAAGTTGCCCGACTTCAGCGTCAACGATGCCTTGCAGCGCATCCCCGGGGTGCAGGTCGGGCGTGACCGTGGCGAAGGCACGGCGGTGGCGATTCGCGGCTTGTCGCAAATGGAAACCACCCTCAACGGCCGCGAAGTGTTCACCGCCGGCACCGGCCGCACCCTCGATTTTGCCGATGTGCCGGCGGAGCTGGTGGCGGCCATCTCGGTCCATAAAACCGCGTCCGCCAGCCAGCTGGAAGGCGGCGTCGGCGGCCTGGTGGATTTGCGCACGCGCCGCCCGTTTGATTTCAATGGCATGCAGCTGGCCGCCACCGTGCGCCATGTGCGCGGTGAGCTCGTTGCCGGCGGCGCGCCCCAGTATGCGCTGCTGGCCAGCGGCCGCTGGCCCGGCGCCTTCGGTGAATTCGGCGCATTGGTCAGCGTGGCCAGCCAGCGCCGCGCGTGGCGTGAAGACCAGAAAAGCAGCGCCGAACCGCGCTTGCGCGCCGACCTGGCGCCGGGGCAGTCCGTGCTGGCGCCCGCCGGCGGCACGGAAACGGCCAGCCTGGGCCGGCGCCAGCGCGACGCCATCAGCGCCGTGCTGCAATGGCGGCCGGCGCCGGGGGCGGAATTGTATGCCGAAGGCAGCTATGCGCAATTCAAGACCGTGCAGGATTCCTGGCAGGTCAATCTGTCCGCGCCCGCCACCTTCCTGGCCGGTAGCGTGGCGCTGTTTCCCGGCACGCGCGACGTGCAGCGCGTTACATGGACCGGGGCGCCGGTCTCGGTATTGAGCTTTGCGCGCGACACGGTGGACCGCAACCGCCAGCTGGCCGTGGGCGGCGCCTGGCGCACGGGTGACTGGCTGTGGCAGCTCGACGCGAGCCATACCGCCAGTTATAACAACCTGTTCTTTTCCGGCGCCACCCTGGCCGCCAGCGCGCCAACCTACAGCATAGACTACAGCGGCAAGGTGCCCGCCACGGCGGTCGATGGCCTGGCGCAGGGCGGCGCCGCCGCTTACCGCTTTGTGGGAGCGCCATACCGCACGCGCCCTTTCGACGGCGCCCTCAATGCGCTGCGTATCGATGCCACGCTGGCGCGCCCGGGCCAGTGGCTGCACACGGTGACCGGCGGCCTGCGGCTGGCGCGCCGTAGCGCCGGCAATGCGCCGGGCCTGATTTTCGCCGACGCCGCGCTCAGCCTGCCTTCGTCGGCCGCGCCATTGACGGCGGGGCCGGCCGGGGCGCTGTTCCCGGGTGAAGCGGGCGGCAGTGTGGCCGGCCTGCTGTATGCGGACCTGGGCCTGGCCCGCGATGCGCTGGCGCTGCGCCGCCAGCTGGGGGTGACGGCGGCGATTCCATCCCAGGCCAGTGCGCTGACCCTGTGGCGCATCGATGAGCGCAGCGCGGCGGCGTGGCTGATGGCGGATTTCAAGGCCGATGGCTGGCCGCTGGAGGGCAATGCGGGCTTGCGCGCGACGCGGGTGCGCGAAGCGGTGGACGGCAGCCGCAGCGTGCCGGGCGTGGGCGTGGCGCCGCTGGCCGTTGCCGGCAGTGCGCTGGACTGGCTGCCCAGCGCCAGCGTGCGCTACCGTCCGGCGCCAGACACGGTATGGCGCGCGGCGCTGTCAAAAACCATGACGCGTCCGAATTTCGACCAGTTGTCGCCGTCGCTGACCCTGGTGCCCAATGCCATCACGCCAACGGCCAACACCGGCAGCGCCGGCAACCCCGCGCTGCGCCCGGTGCGCGCGGATAATCTCGACCTGGCGGCCGAGCATTATGGCGGCGGCGGGGGCAGCGCCGGCCGCCTGCTGTTTGCCACCGTGTTTTTCAAGCAGGTGGACGGCTTTGTCACCAGTGTCAGCGCGCCTGAAGTGCATGACGGCGTGACCTACCAGGTGACGCGGCCGCAAAACGGCAACCGGGCCCGCATCAAAGGCGTGGAACTGGGCTACCAGCAATTCTTTGATTTCCTGCCCGGCGCCTGGCGCGGCCTGGGGGCGCAGGTGAACGCCACCTGGGTGGACAGCAGCACGGCCAGTCCCATCCTCGGCGCCAATGTGCCGCTGCAAAACCTGTCGCGCCGCAGCGCCAACGCGGTGCTGATGTACGAGCGCGGCGGCTGGTCCGCGCGCGCCGCCTATAACTGGCGCTCCACCTTCCTCAGCGGGGTGTCGAATATCGTCGGCGTCGGCGCGCTGCCGGTGTATACGCAGGGTTATGGCTGGCTCGACGCCGCGCTGCGCTATCAGGTCAACTCCAGCCTGACCCTGGCGCTGGAAGGCAATAACCTGGGCAATACCGTGCGCCGCAATTTCTATGGCGCGCAGCAACGGCACCAGGGCAGTTTCATGAACGACCGCCAGTTCGCCGTCAGCGCGGCGTTCCGCTATTAGGGGTCGAGTTGTGTTTTTTGAATTCAGGATTTCCTTATAGGCAGCCCCGGGAAATTCTGGCATGCTGGTCCAGGCAGTGACGACTATGGGGCGGGCATGAAGATCAACGTCAGTGGCCGGTGGCTCCGTGCCGGCGTGCTGGCCGTGCTGGCATGGCACGGGCAGTGCGGCGCCGGCGATATGCCGCTTGGCTTGTGGCGCGCCGAAGCGGCGCGCGTCCTGCTGCTGGCCGACAATGACGCGGTGCGCGCCGAAGAACAGGTGCGCAAACTGGCCGCCACGCTGCCGCCGGGCGCGCCGCCGGCCGATACGGTGCGCCTGCTGAACTTGCGCGCCCGCATCGCGTTGTACCGCGCCCATACCGACGCGACAGCCACCCTGGCGGACCAGGCCTATGCGCTGGCGCTGCGCCACGGCGACCTCGTCGGGCAAGCCGAAGCGGACCTGGTGGTCGCGCTCAATACCGTCAACCAAGGCAACTTCCAGCGCCTGATCATCGTCACCAACCGCGCCGTCAAGGCGCTCGACGGCATCGACCGGCCCGATTTGCTGAGCGAAGCCATGCTGCGGCTGGCGATGATGTACAACCGCTTCGGCAAGATCGATGAATCGGTCGACGCGTGCGTGCGCAGTATGGAAATGGCGCGCCGCAGCGGGCAGCCGCTAGCGATGGCGTACGCCCACCAATGCATGGCCATTTCGTATAACCAGAGCGACAACAACAAGGAGTCGCTGCAGCAATACCGGCAAATGCAGGTGCAGGCGCAAGCCGCCGGTTCGCGCTTGCTGGAAGCCCTGGCGGTGGCCGGCCAGGGCGGCGTGCTGTCGTCGCAGGGCGACACGGCGGCAGGCAGCGCGCTGGTGCGCCAAGCCACGGCGATGTACCGCGCCATCGGCTTGCCGTTTTACCTGACCGCCGGCCTGTTTGCCGAGGCCCACCAGGCGCGCATGGCGGGCGAACACGCGCGGGCGCTGGCGCTGCTCGATGAAGCGGTGGCAACCTACGAACGCCTGCCCAACAAGACCGGGCTGTGGTGGGCGCTGACCGCGCGCAGCACCAGCTATGTGGAATTGAAGCGCATGGCGGCCGCCGAAGCCGACCTGGCGCGCTCGCTATGGCTGGCGCGCGAGCTGGGCCTGGCGCTGTACCTGAGCGAAAGCGAGCGCCTGCTGGGCCAGCTCGATGCGCGCCGGGGCGATTACAAGCTGGCCTATGAACATGCGCAGGCGGCGGCGGAAATGACGGCGCAGGCCAACCGCCAGAAGATCAGCACGCGGGTGCTGGAATTGACGGAACGCTATGAACAGCAGGCGCGCCAGCGCGAAATCGCCGACCTGACCCGGCGCAATGAACAGCAGCAGGTGGAATTGCGCGAACGCGCCTTGCAGCAGCGCTGGTTGTGGACGGTGCTGGCGGCGATTGCGCTGGTGCTGGCGGTGCTGGCGTTCTTCCTGCTGCGGTTGCGCCGCTCGCACCGCTTGCTGGGGGATGCCAATGCACAGATCCGGGCGCTCAACAGCAGCCTGGAATTCAAGGTACAGCAGCGTACCGGCCAGTTGCGCCAGCAGACGCGCTACCTGCGCGTGCTGATCGACACCATGCCGTGGCAAGTGTGGTTCAAGGATACCGACAGCCGTTACCTGGCGGCCAACCTGGCCACGGCGCGGGAAATGGGATGCGATGCCGACGACATGCCGGGCAAATCCGATTTCGACGTTAGTCCGGCGGACGTGGCGCGCGCCGCGCGCGCCGATGACATGCTGGTCATGCATGCGCGCTGCCAGCAAACCGTGGAGGAAGTGCGCAGCGGCGCCGGCGGCATGCGCTGGGTGGAGGTGTTCAAGGCGCCGGTGCTGGACGATGACGGCACGCTGCTGGGCACGGTGGGGCTGGCGCGTGACATCAGCGCGCGCAAGGAAACCGAAGCGGCGCGTGACGCGGCGCTGCTGGAAGCGCAACGGCTGGCGCGTATCCGCAGCGAATTCGTGGCGCAAATGAGCCATGAATTGCGCACCCCGCTCAATGCCGTGCTGGGATTTGCCCACTTGCTGTGGCGCGATACGCGGCTCGACGCCGACCAGCGCTCCCACGCGGAAGCCATCCGCAACAGTGGCGAGCATTTGCTGGGACTGATCAACAACGTGCTCGATTCAGCCAAGCTGGAAGCGGGCAAAGTCGAACTGTATCCGCAACCGTTTGATTTGCGCACCGAGCTGCAAGCCATTGCCGGCATGGTGGGCATCCGCGCGGCGGAGAAAAACCTGGAATTCGTCTGCGACGTCGGGGCCGATGTGCCGGCCACCCTGGTGGCGGACAGCCAGCGCCTGCGCCAGGTGTTGCTGAACCTGTTGTCGAACGCGGTGAAATTCACCGATGCGGGGCGGGTCGGCCTGCGTGTGATGCACGGCGAAGCGGGACGGCTGCGCTTCGAAGTGGGTGACAGCGGCGTCGGCATCGCGCAGGGCCAGCTGGAATCCATCTTCCAGCCGTTCGAGCAGGCCGGGGAAGCGCAGCGGCGCCTTGGCGGCACCGGGCTGGGACTGGCGATCAGCCGCCAGTTTGTGCGGATGATGGGCAGCGAAATCCAGGTCGAAAGCCGCCCGGGCCAGGGCAGCGTGTTCTGGTTTGACTTGCCGCGGCAGGTGCTGCCGCAGCAGGCGCCGGAACCGTTGCCGGACCAGCAGCCGCAACTGCGCGCGCAGGAACCGGCGGCAGACATGGCGGCGCCGGCGATCCTGGCCCGGGACGACAGCATCGATGCGCAGCTGACGCCGCCGCCACCGGAAGAAATGGCGGTGCTGCAGCAACTGGCGCGGTTGGGCAATATGCGGGCGATCCAGGTCCGCGCCGAGCGGCTGGAACAGATGGATGCGCTGTACCAGCCATTTGCGCGGCAATTGCGGATATTGGCGCGGGGTTACCAGTCGAAGGCGCTGCGCCAGCTGGTCGAGCGCTATGCCGGCGCCGCCCGCGCGGAAGAATAAAGAGGACATGACATGATCAGGGTATTGATAGCGGATGACCATGCGATCGTGCGGGAAGGATTGCGCCAGCTGTTTGCGCTGTGTCCCGACCTGGCGGTGGCGGCCGAGGCGGTCAACGGCGGGCAGGTGCTGTCGCACTTGCGGGACGGCGAGGTGGACTTGCTGTTGCTGGATATGGCCATGTCGGGCATCAGCGGGGTCGATTTGATCAAGCGGGTGCGGTTGCACCACGGCGGCTTGCCGGTGCTGGTGCTGTCCATGCACAACGAAGTGCAGATTGCACGGCGCGCACTGGCGGCGGGGGCGAATGGCTACCTGACCAAGGATTGTGGCGCCGAGACGCTCACCACCGCGATCCGCAAGGTCGCTGGCGGCGGGCGCTATATCGATGCCCGCATCGTCGAGCGGATGGTGTTCGACAGCGATGATGAGCAGTCACCGCCGCATGAACAGCTGTCGTCGCGTGAACAGCGCATCCTGGGTTTGCTGGGGCAGGGCCGCACCGTCAATGAAATCGCGGCGGAACTGTCGATCAGCAACAAGACCGTCAGCACGCACAAGGCGCGCCTGATGCAGAAAATGAGCTTTGCCAATAACGCCGAACTGATGCGCTATGTGTTTACGCATGATGTGACCGGTTAGGTTCCCCGGCCTTGTCAGGATTTCCCGACAGCGCCGTCGCGCTGCCCTACCGAGGAATCAGTCCGGGATGATAGGTATCCGCCGCGCTTGTTCCTATGCTGGTAAGTACGGAGCATGGGAAGTCCGGAAGTCATCAAAGCGGCGGAGTCGAACGTGATAAAAATTTCAAACATCCGTATCGGGATAAGGCTGGGAGCCAGCTTCGGCATGGTGCTGGCACTGCTGGCGGTGATCGGGCTGCTGGGACATTTCCTGCACCAGCGGCACAAGCAGGAATTGCTGGACGGCCTGGCGCACGTGGAACGGATGCGTGAACTGGGCGCCGACCTGAAGTCCTCCCTCCTGGAAGGGAGTGTGGCGATCCGCAATGTGGGCCTGGCGCATGACGTGGCCACCATGCAGCGGGAAGAGCGGGTGCTGGCCGCGCAGCAGGTCCGCTTCGATGCACAGCACGCCGAACTGGCGGCCACCGCGCTCAATCCGGAAGAGCAGGCGCTGGTGGCGCATATCGGCAACCAGCACCGGCAGGCCGCCGCGCACTACCGGGAAGCGCTGGGCCTGGCGCTGGCGTTCGATGCGGAGCACGCGATTGGGCTGATTAACAACAAGATCGAACCGTTGAACAAGGCCACCCTGGCCGACATCGTGGCGCTGGCGGGATTGCAGCGCCTTGCGGCGCGGCGCGTGGTGGCGCAGGTCGACGCGGAAGACCGCCGGCTGGCGCTGGCGCTGCTGGCGATCGGTGTGGTGGCGCTGGCGGCGGGTGCCGGCTGCGCCTGGGGCGCCACCGTCACCATTACCGGTCCGCTGGACCAGGCGGTGGTGCTGGCGCGGCGCGTCGCCGAAGGCGACCTCGGTTACACCATCGAACATGAGGGCCGCGACGAAATCGCCCAGTTGCTGACGGCGCTGGAGCGCATGAACGGCAGCCTGGCGGGCATCGTCCACCAGGTGCGCGGCGGCGCGGTGCGGATCCACCAGGCGTCCGATGAAATCGTGGCCGGCAATACCGACCTGTCGCGCCGCACGGAAGCCCAGGCGGCGGCGCTGGAACAAACCTCGGCCTCGATGGTGCAGTTGAACGGCGCCGTGCGCCAGACGGCGGACCATGCGCGGCGCGCCGAGGCGCTGGCGCAAAGCGCGTCCAGTGTGGCGGCGCGTGGCGGCAGCGTGACGGCCGATGTCGAGCAGATGATGGCGTCGATCCAGGCCTCGGCGCACCGGATCGCGGACATCATCGGCGTGATCGACGGGATTGCCTTCCAGACCAATATCCTGGCGCTGAACGCGTCGGTGGAAGCGGCGCGCGCCGGTGAGCAGGGACGCGGCTTTGCCGTGGTGGCCGCCGAAGTGCGGGCGCTGGCCCAGCGCAGCGCCGGCGCCGCGCGTGAAATCAAGGCCTTGATCGCCGATTCCGTCGGCAAGGTGGAAGCCGGGGCGCGGCTGGTCGGACAGGCCGGCGCCACCATGCGCGACATTGTTGACAGTGTGCAGTCGGTCACCTTGATCATGGGGGACATCGCGCAGGCCACGGGCGAACAGACCGACGGCATTGCCCAGATCAGCAGTGCGCTGGCGCAGATGGATGAAGCGACGCAGCAAAATGCCAGCCTGGTGGAACAGGCGCTGGGCGCGGCGGACGGATTGCGGGAACAGGCCGCCGAATTGTCGGAGATGATGAGTGTATTCCGGCTGGCTCCTGCCATGGAGGAGCACACCGCGCCGCTCCAGCCGGTCCAGCCGAACCAGGCGATGCGGCCGGGGCAGGCGCCGGCCGCATCGCCGCGCCAGCGCCTGGCCCTGGCGGCCGGATAACGAAGGCGAGGCAAACAAAATGGCTGACGGATCAAAACCAGTGTACCGCGCGGCTGCCGCCGGATACGCGCCCCCCCCGGCGGCGCAGGACCGGCTGCAATGGAAGCTGGAACGGCTGTTGCAATGGACCAGCCTGCTGGCACAGCGGGTCGATGCCTGCACTGGCGACGCGCTGTACTTGCAGCGCAATAAATCCAGGCTGCTGGCGGAGCTGGACCGCTATCGCCGCACCGTGCACCGCCTGGCCTACTTCGATGCACTGACGGGTTTGCCGAACCGCACCATGTTGTCCGAGTCGTTGCTGAACGCCGCCCGTGTTCCGCCGGTCGGGCTGATGATGCTCGACCTGGACCACTTCAAGGAAGTCAATGACACGCTGGGGCATGCGGCCGGCGACCGCTTGCTGGTGGACGTGGGGCGGCGCCTGCAGGCGTGCGCCTTGCCGCAGGAAATGGTGGCGCGCTTTGGCGGTGATGAATTCGCCATGCTGGTGCCGGCCGGCCGCGAACAACTGGCGCGCCGCGCCGCCTGCTTCCTGGCGGCCCTGGCGGAGCCTTTCTTTATCGATGGCCATGAATTGTTCGTGTCCGCCAGTATCGGCATCGCGGTGTGCCCCGACGATGGCAATGATATCGCCACCCTGTGCAAGCATGCGGATTCGGCCATGTATTACGCCAAGCGCGAAGGGCGCAACCACCATGAATTCTATGTGCAGGAATTGACGCGCCAGGCCGCCGAGCGGCTGGAAGTGGAAGCGGCATTGCGGCGCGCGTGCCGCAACGGTGAACTGGAACTGCACTTCCAGCCGCAAGTGGAGCTGCACACCGGCCGCCTGATTGGCGCCGAGGCATTGCTGCGCTGGAACCGCCCCGGCCATGGCGTGGTGATGCCGCAGCACTTTATCGGCATTGCCGAAGCGTCCGGCCTGATCGTGGAAATCGGCGAATGGGTGCTGGCCGAAGCCTGCGCCGCGGTGGCCGCTTGGAACCGCGACGGCGGCGCCGCGCAGGCATTGCAACTGGCGGTCAACCTGTCGCCGCGCCAGTTCGTGCGCAATGACCTGGCCGGCGCCGTACGCCGCCATTTGCAGGCCAGCGGCTGCCGGCCGGAATGGCTGAAGCTGGAGATTACGGAAAGCCTGCTGCTGGAAGGCGACAGCACGGTGGCGGACATGCTGCAAACCCTGACCGGCATGGGCCTGGCCATTTCCATCGACGATTTCGGCACCGGCTATTCCGCGCTCAGCTACCTGCACCGTTTCCCGGTCAGCCAGCTGAAAATCGACCGTTCCTTTGTCGGCGACGTACCGGGCGACCGCAGCAAGAGTGAACTGGTGAAAGCCATGCTGTCGATCGCCGCCGCGCTGCGGCTGGAAACCGTGGCGGAAGGGGTGGAGTCGGAAGAGCAAGCCGCCTACCTGGAGCTGCATGGCTGCCGCCATGCACAGGGCTACCTGTACGGAAAACCCATGCCGCGCGCGGCATTCGAAGCGCAACTGCAGCTGGCATAACGGAGTATCATGACAGCTATCACTCTCACCGTATCGTCGCCACGGCAGGAAGCCATGCAAGCGAGCCAGCTTTCCACGATATTGATCATTGATGACACCCCCGCCAACGTGCGGGTGGTGGCCGAGTACCTGGGCAGCCATGGCTATACGGTCATGGTGGCGGAAGATGGCGAAGAGGGCCTGGAGCGGGCCCGCTTCGGCCAGCCGGATTTGATCCTGCTGGACGTCATGATGCCGGGTTGGGATGGTTTTGAAACGTGCAGCCGGCTGCGGGCCGATCCCGCCACCTGTGGCATTCCCGTGATTTTCATGACCGCGCTGTCCGACATCAATGACAAGATCCGCGCCTACGATGCGGGCGGCGTCGATTACGTGACCAAGCCATTCCATGCGGAAGAAGTACTGGCGCGGGTCAGCACCCATTTGAACTTGCGCGCCACCCAGCGCCAGTTGCTGGAGCGCTCGCAGGAACTGGCGCGTTCCAATGCCGAACTCGAGCGCATGGCCTATGTCGCCTCGCACGACTTGCAGGAACCGCTGCGCATGGTGGCCAGCTACGTACAGTTGCTGGCGCGGCGCTACAAGGGCCGGCTCGATGGCGAGGCCGACGAATTCATCGCCTTTGCGGTGGAAGGCGCGACGCGCATGCAGGCGCTGATCGAGGACTTGCTGACCATTTCCCGCGTCGATACCAAGGCCCGCCCGCTTGCGCGCGTCGATTGCAATGACGTGGCGGCGATGGCGCAGGCCGCGCTGCGCATCGCGATCGATGAAAGCGGCGCACAGGTGCGCTGCGGCGAATTGCCCTGCGTATTGGGCGATGCGGGACAACTGGCGCAAGTGTTCCAGAACCTGATTGCCAATGCCATCAAGTTTTGCAAGGACCGGCCACCACGGATCGCCATCAGTGCGCAGCGCTCCGGCCGTTACTGGCGCATCGACATCAGTGACAACGGCATCGGCGTCGCGCCGCAACACGGACAGCGCATCTTTGACATGTTCCAGCGCCTGCACGCGGGCCAGGAATATCCGGGGACCGGCATCGGGCTGGCGATCTGCAAGAAAATCATCGAACGCCATGGCGGCGTGATCGGCGTGGCGCCAGGCGCGGCAGGTGGTTCCGTCTTCAGCTTTACGCTGGCGGCCGATGAACAGGAGGGGCTGTGATGGCGCCCGATCCCGCGGACCGCAACCGCATCCGCATCTTGCTGATCGAGGATAACCGCGGCGATGCGCTGCTGTTCCGGCACATGCTGGCCGACGCCGGGGCGCTGGACTGGGAATTGGCGTGGGCCGCCAGCCTGGAACAGGGCGTTGAACACTTGCAGTCCCATGAAGCGGACCTGGTGTTGCTGGACCTGGGGTTGCCGGGGTCGACCGGCTTGGAAACCATGCAGCGCCTGCAGGCGTGCCGCACGCGCGTGCCGGCGCTGGTGGTGTTGAGCGGGCTGAACGATGAAGCGGTCGCCATGCGCGCGGTACAGGCCGGTGCGCAGGATTATCTGGTCAAGG
The DNA here is from genome assembly GCF_058807115.1 of Pseudoduganella sp. GW821-FHT12E03. Taxonomy (NCBI): domain Bacteria; kingdom Pseudomonadati; phylum Pseudomonadota; class Betaproteobacteria; order Burkholderiales; family Oxalobacteraceae; genus Pseudoduganella; species Pseudoduganella sp. GW821-FHT12E03. The sequence continues at coordinate 285,044 of NZ_JBXAQJ010000002.1, forward strand.
GGCAGGTCGATACCGGGATGCTGGTGCGTTCGATCCGCTATGCGATTGAGCGCAACCAGGCGGAAGCGGCGCTGCGGCAGGCGCATGACATGCTGGAAGCGCGGGTGGCGCAGCGCACCGCGGAACTGGCCAGCACGGTGGACGCACTCAATGCGCAGATCCGCGAACGGGAACAGGCTGAAACCCTGCTGCGCCGCCGCGAACAGGAATTCCGCACGCTGGCGGAAAACGCGCCGGACATGGTGATCCGCTACGATGGCGAATGCCGCCGCACCTATGTCAATCCCGCGTTTGAACGGGAAACCGGGATACCGATGGCCGAAGCGTTGCAGCGGCAGCCCCAAAAAATGGTGCGCACCCAGTCCGACATTTCGCCGGACGATTACATGGTGGCGCTGCGCAACGTGATGGCGTCGGGCGAGGGCACGGAAGTGTTCGTGCGGCTGGCCGACCCGGGTGAATCGGCGCGCGACTATGCGTTTCACCTGGTGCCCGAACGCAATGCGGATGGCCAGGTGGTGGGCGTGCTGGCGATCGGCCGCAATATCTCCGCGCTGAAGGAAACCGAGCGCCGCCTCAGTGAATCCCAGCAATTGCTGCGCCAGTTGGCCTCGCGCAGCGATGCGGTGCGGGAAGAAGAACGCAAATACATTACCCGTGAAATCCACGATGAACTGGGACAATACCTGTCGGCGTTGCGGCTTGGCGTGTCGGTGGTGGAAATGCAGTTTGGCGCGGCCAATCCCGCGCTGGCCGAGCGTACCCGCGCGCTCACGGGACTGGTCGATTCGACCATCCAGGTGGTGCGCGATGTGGTGTCGGCGTTGCGCCCCAGTGCGCTGGACATGGGTATCGTGTCCGCGCTGGAATGGCTGGTCGAACAGTTTTCCAGCCATAACGCCGTCGCTTGCCAGCTGCATGTGGATGAAGGACAGGTCAGCCTGGATGAGGGGCGGGCCACGGAATTGTTCCGCATCGTGCAAGAGTCGCTGACCAATATCCGGCGCCACGCGGGCGCCAGCCGGGTGGACATCGTCCTGGCCCGCGATGCTGAACGCTTCTTCCTGGAAGTGCGCGACAATGGCTGTGGATTCGATCCCGCGAAACGCAAGCGCCAGTCCTTCGGTTTGCTGGGCATGCACGAGCGGGCGCTCAAGCTGGGCGGCACCGTGGCGGTGGACAGCAAGCCAGGTCACGGTACGCGCATCCGCGTACAGTTTCCCATCGTGCCGTCAGGATTTCCTGACGACAAATCAGGCTCCACCTGATATTCACGGCCCGGGCCGTCCCGTACCATCGGTTGTGATCCGGCATCCATGCGGGATGCCGGCGCAACCATGGAGACTGCGGATGAACAATATAAAAATAGGCTGGCGGTTGACGGCGGGCTTTGCCGTCGTGCTGGTGCTGATGGCGGTATTGGCTGGCGCCGGACTGGCGGCCATGGCGCGCATGGACACGCACATGCAAGACATCACTGAAAACTATGTCGTCAAAGTCAAATTATTGGCGCAAATGCGCGACGCGGTGCGCAGTGCCGCCATCAACGTACGCAATGCCGTCATGGTTGACACGGAAATGGAAGTGGCGGGACAGGTGGCGCGCTTGCAGGAAGCCCGCGCGGCCTATGCCACCGCCTTCGAACAGTTGCAGCCGCTGGGGTGGACGGAAACAGGCAAGGCCATGCTGGCGACGATCGAGCGGGAGCGTCAGGCGGGCTTGCCGCCGATGGACCGGGCGATTGCGGCCGCGCGCGCCAACCACGACGACGAGGCGCGGCTAGTGCTGATGCGCGAAGCGGCTCCGGCGCAGGAGCGGTTGCTGGCGGCGCTGGACGCGCTGATCCAGCGCCAGGAAAGCCTGACCACCGCCGCCGTGGAGGAAGCGCGCACCGCGTATGAACGGGCGCAGGCCATCGTGATTGCCTTGTCGGCCGCCGCGCTGCTTGCCGGACTCGTGATCGCCTGGCGCATTACCTTGTCGATCACGCGCCCGATGGGAGAGGCGGTGCGGCTGGTGCGTACCGTGGCCGATGGCGACCTGACCAGCCGCATCGATGTCCGTGGCGCGGATGAAGCGGGACAGTTGCTGGAAGCGTTGCGGCAAATGAATGACAGCCTGGCGCGTATCGTCGGCGACGTGCGCGCGGGCGCCGATACCATCGCCACCGCGTCGCGCCAGATTGCCAGCGGCAACCAGGATTTGTCGTTGCGCACGGAAGAACAGGCTGGCTCGCTGGAAGAAACCGCGTCGTCGATGGAAGAAATGACGGTGGCGGTCAAACAAAATGCCCAGCATGCGGAACGCGCCAGTCAACTGGCGCAAGCCGCATGCGATTCGGCCCGCCATGGCGGCGATGTGGTGGCGCAAGTAGTGCGTACCATGGGGGCGATTCACACATCGTCCAGCAAGGTGGTGGAAATCATCGGCGTGATCGATGCGATTGCGTTCCAGACCAATATCCTGGCGCTGAATGCGGCCGTGGAGGCGGCGCGGGCCGGCGAGCAGGGACGGGGCTTTGCCGTGGTGGCGTCGGAAGTGCGCAACCTGGCGCAGCGCTCCGCTGCCGCCGCGCGGGAAATCAAGCATTTGATCGGCGATTCCGTCAGCGAAGTGGAAGCCGGTACCCGCCTGGTGGAAGACGCGGGATTGGCCATGCACGATATCGTGGCGGGCATCCGCAGCGTCACCGACCTCATGGCGGAAATCACGCAGGCGGGGGCGGAGCAATCGTCCGGCATCGAACAGATCAACCAGGCGGTGGTGCAAATGGATCAAGCCACGCAGCAAAATGCCGCGCTGGTGGAAGAAGCGGCGGCGGCGGCGGGGGCGCTGCAAGACCAGGCCGGGCAACTGGCGGAACTGGTCAGTGTGTTCCGGCTGGCGCCGGCCGACGGCGCGCGGGCAGCGGCAACCATCCGGCCGCACAGCGGCATGGTGCTGGAATTCAGCGCGCCGCGCGGCACGCAGCGCGCGCACGCTGCCGGCGACCCGTCAATCCCGCATGGGGGCAGGGACGGCGCGGCGCATGTCGCCTGACGGGATTCAGTTTTCCTTCATGACTGCAAAAGGTTGACCCTTTTGCAGGTTGCGGTACTTTTCCCGGGCCTGCGACTGCTTTTCCGCTTCCATTGCAACGTTTGCGGCGTGGATACGTTTCTTTTCTTCCTTGCTGCGGTGCTGGGCAATATCCTTGTTTCCAATACGTTTGGTCATGATGGCCTCCTGTGGACAGAACCCACATGGTGCGCCGGTCCCGGGCCCGATACCGTTCGCTCTCGCACATTCCCGCGCCGTATGTGCGGGGGCGCACGGTCATGAAGTGATTGCCGAATTACAGTCGAGCATGTTATTCAGGCCCAGGGAGCATGCTTTGAACTACCAAAAACTGGTCGCCGCATTCGACGGCATCTTTGAAGGAACCGACTGGCAAAACTGGCTGCTCAGCATCGGCGTGGCGCTTGCCTGTTACCTTGCCATTCACGGGGCCGTGGCGCTGTCCCGCCGCCGTCTCGAACGCATGCAGGCCGATCGCCGCGCCAACAAGCCGATGGCGGAAATGCTGTGCGCGATGCTGAAAAAGACCAGCAACCTGGTGGTGGTCATCACGGCGCTGCTGATCGGCCTCACCGTGCTGGACTTGCCGCAGCCGTGGGCCGGCCGGGTCACGCACCTGTGGTTCATTACGCTGGGCGTACAAATTGGCCTGTACGTCAACCAGCTGATCGACATCGGGTCACGCCGCTACTTTGGCGGGCGGCCCTCCGCGCAGGCGCGCGACACCGGCGCCGCCAATCCGACCGTGGCCCGCACCTTGATGGTGTGGGCGCTGAAGACCGCCCTGTGGGTGGTGCTGTTGCTGGCGATCCTGTCCAACCTGGGTATCAATATTTCCGCCTTCGTTGCCAGCCTGGGGATCGGCGGTATCGCGGTGGCGCTGGCGGTGCAAAACATCCTGGGCGATTTGTTTGCCTCGCTGTCGATCGCGGTCGATAAACCGTTCGAAGTGGGCGACGCCATCAGCGTCAACGGTTTTTCCGGCACAGTGGAACATGTCGGCCTGAAAACCACCCGTATCCGCGCCGATAGCGGCGAACAAATCGTCATTGCCAATGCGGACTTGCTGAAAAATACCGTGCGCAACTTCAAGCGCATGCAAAACCGGCGCGTGCAATTCTCGCTGAACCTGGCGCCGTCGACGCCGGTCGATGTGGCCGAGCGGGTGCCGGAAGCGCTGCAGCATGTGGTGGAAGCCCAGCGCCAGGTGCGCTTTGACCGCGCCCACTTGAAGTCGGTGACGCAGGATGCCCTGGAATTCGAAGTGGTCTATTACGTGCTGGATCCCGCCTATGCCGCCTACATGGAAGTGCAACAGCAAGTGTTGCTGGGCGCGATGCGGGTGCTGGCCGGTATCGGCGCTTCCACCGCCAAAGCCAGCCAGCGGGTGCTGGTCGATGGCCAGGGCCATTTGCGGCCGGCGACGCCGCTGCGCTCCATGCCCAAACCCTGAACCAGTGGGTCACGGTCGCGTCACATTGCGCTGATAAAGTGTGGCTTTTTCGCAATTTGACTATACAAATTTGCCAAATAGTTAAATTTGTCGATTTGTTATGTTACGCTGCGCCCTCGCTTTTTTTAACGCGACCGTTCGTACTTTTTAATTCAGGGAAACTATGAAAGTTGGAATGACTGCCATGGCGCTGGCCATGGCGGCGGGCATCGCCACGCCTGCCCACGCCTGGCAACAGGAAACGCACCGCCGTATCGTGCTGGACGCGGTGACGTTCATGAAAAACAATCCGTCCACCACCAACTACAACAAGCTGGCCACGGGCGTTGCGCGCGCCGGCTACACGGTGGACCAGTTCGCGCAGGCGCTGGGCCAGGGTGCGTATGACGTCGATGATTTCGCCGACACCTACCTGTGCGGCGCATCGACCGGCAGCTGCGTGCTGGCGCCGGTGTGGGGCGCGGGCGCGTCCATCGTCAAGTACACGTCGTACTGGCACTTCCAGAACCACACCTCCGGACCCGACGTGCACGGCAACCCGTTTGGCGGCTACAACTATGCCAAGCTGACGGTGAACGGCGACATCGACAACATGGCGGCCGGCTGGCTGTACGGCGATTACCTGGACGATGGTCCCGGCGGCCTGAAGGGCTGGTTCGGCGATAGCAGCAAGTACAACAGCTATGGCGTGACGGAAGCGCATTACCGCCTGGGCGGCAGCTCGAACGTGAACCAGTACGCCGATTTTGAAACCATGCCGTTCCAGCCGATCGACAACCTGGGCCAGTACTGGTTCCAGCAATTCCTGGCGCAGCCGACCGCGCAAACCCTGGGTTTCGTGCTGCACACCACCGACTTGCTGCAGCCGCACCACACCTGGACCACCTCCGCGCATGACCATGGCGGCTGGGAACAGTGGGTGCAGGATTACTACGACACGGAAAAGCTGAATGACCCGGCGCTGGTGAAAGCCGCGCTGGCCGACTTCACGCCGGTGGCGCCGGCCGGTGTCGACATCCGTCCGCTGCTGACCCAGGGCGGCACGTATTCGTACGCGAATGGCGGCATCGTGCTGTCGTCCAGCGACCATGGCGACCGCTCGCGCGTGGCCAAGCAAATGATTCCCCATTCGATCGCGATGGTGGTGCACGTGCTGAACCGCGCGGCTGAACGGCTGGGTAACTGATGGGGAAGCGGGCAGTGTTGATACCGCCCGCTGCGGCGCCGGTCCCTGCCGGGCCGGTGTTCCGCCGTGGGGTGGGGACGGCCGCGCATGCGGACCGGCTGTCGTACCGCGCGTTGCAGGGCATGTTGAGTGGCGCGTGGCGGGGTGCGCTCCGCGCCGGGCCTGCCGTCATGCTGGCTGTAGCCGTGACCTTCGCGGCATTACCCACGACGGCACCGGCGGCGGTGCGCCTTGGTGTGGATGATCCCGCGCTGGCGGCGCGCATCGACGCCGCGCCGCTGCAGGCGTTCACGCTCGACACCCTGTGGCGGCAGGCGCGGCTGGCCGATCCTAAAGCTGCCCGCGCCGCCACGCTGGAGACGCTGGTGGCCGAACGCTTGCTGGCCGCCAGCGCCCGTATCCAATGGGGCGAGGCTATCCTGTTGACGGGGCAGGGCGTCGGCTATGCGCATGACGTGGCGCTCGACGACCAACTGGCGGCGCTGCTGCGCAATTTGTACAAGAAAGAACTGGAACAGGCGCTGGCGCAATTGCCGGGCGGATCGCTCGATGGATTGATCGTGGCCGAACCGGGCGTGCCCGCAGCGGCGCTGGACGCGGTGTTTGGCAAGCAGGGCGCGCTGCGGCTCGATTATTCGCTGACCGGGGCGCAGGCGGAGCAGGCGAAAGCCTTGCCGGTGCTGGCTTACCGGTTGCCCGGCGGCGGGACAGGGACGCTGTCGCTGCATGACGTATACCGCCGCCAGAATGTACAGGGCCGGATCGCGCTGCACACGCGCCAGCCAGGCGCCTTGCCGCAGCAGGCGCGCCAGGCGCTGGGCGTGCTGGCGGTGCTGGACTGGGCGCGCGCTCGCTTTGGCGAGGCCGCGCTGGCGGACTTGCGGCGCGCGCTGTCGGACCAGATGGTGGTGGTGGCGGTGCAGCGCCTGCACGGCATCGGCGCGGACACCGACAGCGGCAGCGCGCTGCTGGACCGGCTGGCCGCGCAGGCGGACCGGGACGCGATCCGCGCGTATTACGAGCGGCACCGCGATGAATTCCGCCGCATCGAGAAAGTCCGGGCGCGCCACCTGCGCACGCACGACGAAGCGGCGGCGCAACAGGCGTATGCCGCGCTGAAGGGCGGCGCGGACTTCGCGGCGGTGGCGCGCAGGGTGTCGATCGCGGGCAATGCGGCGCAGGGCGGCGACCTGGGCTGGATCGACGCGGCCGGCAAGACCGGCTGGCTGCAGCAACTGGCCTTTGCGCATGCGCCGGGCGAAGTGTCCCGCCCCGTGCGCGCCCCGGTCGGACCGCACGACAAGGCGACCTGGGACATCGTGCTGGTCGAGCAGCGCGTGGAAGGCTACCAGCCTCCCGATGCGGAAAGTGTGCGCTACCTGGCCAGCCGCGCCATCGCGCGCCGCACGGCCATTGCGCAGTTGGCCGCGCTGCGCGAGCGGGTGGTGCGCGAGGCCGACATTGAATTGAACCGCAGCCTGCTCGACGCGCCGCTGCGGGTGCTGGAGCCGTCGCCATGAGGAGGCGCACGGCATTGGCCGCACTGGCGTGCGTGGCCATCCTGGCGTGGTACGCGTGGCCGGCACAGGGCGGACCGGCGCCGTTGCCGGCCAGCGCGGCGGCCATCCCGGCACCCGCTGCCCCCGCGCCTGCGGCCGATGAAGGGCCCCAATGGATGCAGGCGCTGGCGGACCAGCCGCCGCCGGAACCGGAACGGGTGCCGCTGCCCCCCGTCGATAGCAGCACCCCCGCGTGGCTGTCGATGGCGGACGCCCGCGAACACGGCGACCCGCGCACCCCGCCCGTGGTGCACGACGACCCTGCCGCGCAGGCGCGGCCGAGCGCCGAACAGCTGGCCGATCCGCAAGCCTACCGCCGCTTCGAACAGGGCCGCCATGCGCGCCTGCTGGCCTCCTTCGCCGATGCCGCCAAGGAAGAAGTGCCGCGCCTGCGCGCCGACGTGGAGCGGGGCAGGGCGGCGGGGGTGCCGGAGGGGGAGTTGGCAAAGATGGAGGAAAAGATCAGGCGGATCGAGGTGTTGCGGGATGAGGCGGTTCAGCACCAGGTTGGCCGCTGAACGGAATGTGGTCGCTGCGTTCGTCACGGCCGATGGCGCCATTTTCCATGCGCAGTATCCTGCGCGACATGGCGATGGTCTCGGGGCGGTGGGCAATGCAGATGCGTGTGATGTTGAGTGCACTGATCGCGCTGCTGACCTGTTGTTCCCGTTCGACATCAAGGTGGCTGGTGGCCTCGTCCAGTACCAGGATATGTGGCTGTTTATAGAGCGCCCTGGCCAGGAACAGACGCTGGCGCTGGCCACCGGACAAGGTGGTTCCCATATCGCCCGCCAGCGTCTGGTAACCCATCGGCATGGCACTGATGTCTTCATGAACCGCGGCAGCGCGCGCGCATGATGCGATACGTGCGAGGTCCGGCTGGGGATCGAAGAAGCAAATATTGTCGGCCAACGAACCTGCCAGCAAATGATCGTCCTGCATGACGGCTCCCATCACCTGCCTTAAAGCGGCGGGACCAAGGTGCGATACTGGATGTCCACCGTATCGAATTTCACCTTCAACTGGCTGCAATATACCGAGTATCAGCTTGACCAGCGTGGTCTTGCCGCAGCCTGATGGACCTGTAATGGCAAGCGACTCGCCAGGCTCGATCGTGAGCGACAGATTGCGAATCACCCACGGTTCCTGGTCCGCATAACGGAATCCGATTCCCACCAACTCCAGCCGGGCAGGTAAACGCTGGGTAGGCAAATCGGCGCGGCCATCGGGTTCCGGCGCTTCCAGTACGATGTCGGCCAGCCGCTCCGCATGCAGCGACAGCAGCCGGAATTCAAAAAATTTGTTGATCAAAGCAGAGAGGCGGCCGCCTAGCTGGTTGCCGTAGGCGGTAAAAGCGAACAGCATGCCTGTTGTGAAGCTGCCGGCGATGACCTTACCCGCGCCCAGCCACAGGATCAGCAGTCCTTCGAGGCCAAATACCGCCGTGTTTGCGATGGTAAACCACAGCATGAATTTTTCAGTGCGTATGGTCCGGTTTGCGGAGTCCACGGCGAGATTGAACCACCGGTTGCGCCGGTCGAGCTCACGGCCATGTAGCTTGATGACTTGTACTCCGCGCAGGGTCTCCAGGAAACAGCTCTGTTCCCGCGCATCGAGTACCAGCGCTTCTTCGTTGGCTTCCCGTAGTGGCTGGTAAAACAGGGCGCGCAGCAGCGTATAGACAGCGACCGCCACCAGCACGATGGCGGTGAGTTGCATGCTGTAGTAGAGCATCATGACCAGGGTCAGGATGGCAAACAGGCCGTCAAGGATGACTTCTATAAAGCCGGTAGTCAGCGTGTGCTGGATGGCGCTGATGGAAGCAAAGCGGGACACGATGTCGCCCAAGTGCCGCTTTTCAAACCATGCCACCGGTAGCCGCAAGAGATGGGCAAAGACGTTGGCAACCCATTGCAGGTTCAAATGCGTCGAAAGAAACATGACAGTCCAGCCTCGCGCCAGCGCGATGGCGGTTTGCATGGCCAGCATCAGCGCAAAGCCGGCGGCAATGACATTGAGCAGCTCTCTGTCTCCCGATGCGAGGGCTTCATCGACGACCCACTGGTTCAACATAGGTCCTGCAAGCGAGAACAGTTCAAGCGCCAGTGCCAGGGCGAATACCAGCGCCAGCGAATGCCATAAGCCGGCAATTTTTCCAGTCAGCGCCGCCAGCGAAACTCGGCGTCGTTCATCGGCTGGCTTGAAGCCTGTATTCGGTGTAAGTTCAAGTGCAACGCCAGTGAAATGGGCATTCAATGCATTGATTTCCACATGGCGCTTGCCTACAGCGGGATCGTGGATGACGGCGCGCTTGTGGTTGATGCTGACCAGGACGACGAAGTGGTTCAGGTCCCAGTGCAAAATGCAGGGAAGTGACAGTTGCGGCAATTCGTCCAGCTCCAGTCGGACGGCTCGGGAATTGAGGTTCAGTTGTTCTGCGCACGCGATCAGCTGTGGCAGGCTCATGCCCTTGAGCGATAACGGGAAGCGTGAACGCAACGTCACGAGATCAGAGTGCAGGCCATGCCATCCCGCTACCATGCCGAGACAGGCAAGCCCGCATTCAGCGGCTTCGCTCTGCAGCAGGATTGGAACGCGCCTGCTTCCAAACTGTAATCCAGACAATGTGTGCATGGCGCCTCCTGACCTGTGGTGAGGGCGCCGGATAAGTTCCGGCGCTGTACTGCGGATTAGGCGTCAGAATTCTTGTTTAAACCCATCAGGTAGCGGATCGGCCTACGCGGGCGCCTGCCTGAATCCACGTTGACGGAAGGAGTGGTCGTGCTTGTGGATGTGGGCGAGGGCATAGTGAGTACATCTTGTTGAGCTTCAGGCTTTAGTGCAGGGTTGGTGGGCACAGGTGGCATTCCGTCACGTGCGTACGGAACCGGGTGCAGTTTGATATCGCCATCGTCGGGCTGTTTGATCATGCGGCTCGACGCTTTCAGGCCGCCGCAAACCTGTCCCAGTTCATCATTTGAGATTTCGCGCATGGTTTAAGTCTCCTTCTGCAGGTTGAATTGCCATTCCAGGTGGAATGGGGGAATGCTGCCCGGTTAAGGCAGATTTTGAAAAGTTTGTACGGGCCTGGCGTTTGGTTGCGGTCCTGTGTCCGGGGCCAGGCGCCTCCAATACGCCATTCAGGAATTGTCGAACCCGATGCGCGATCGTTGCCGCAAACTCGGGCTCGAACCAGACTTCGTCCGGGTCGTTTGACAGCAAGTGCAAGCGTCCCGGGTACCGCTGGAACTGAATATTGGCGCCACGGGCACTGGCCTCTGCAATCAGGGGCAATTGCCGCTTTATACTGACTTGTGTATCGGCGTCGCCCCACAGGTAGAGGCCGGGTAGTCCATGCCGCTCCATGACATCGACCGTTGACAGGGAGTCCTGGAGGATGTGGTACAAGAACGAGTCGGTCGCGTAGGGTGCTCCGACCTGGTCGTTAATAAAGCGCCAGTGCAGGCGGCCAAGTTCCTTGTCGTCGCCAAATTCGCCAAGTATTTCCGCATAGGTGAATTCCAGGCGGGATTTCAACTGATCGAGGTTATGCTGATCCCATTGGCCATCTGGACTGATCCATAAGCGCAGCGACATGATGTTACCGATGCCCTGCTGGTACCCGAGCCGGATCTCGTCGTTGGTGACAATGCCATCGGCATCGAGGTCAAATCGGGGCAGCCATTCCAGCGCGCGCTCCTCGATTTGCCATCGTGCTGCATCAGACACCTTTTCCGCTGGGGAGCCCACCGATACCAGTGCCGCGACAGGGATGCCGGTGGATTCCACGATCGCGGCCGAGTGGACCAGCCCTTCCGAAAAGCCGAACAACGTCATGTTCCTCCGGGATTGCGGTATCCGACGCTGGACATGGGCTAACAAATTGGCGAGCGCCGCACGGTAGCGGGCTACCGTCAGCGTTGCAATCAGCCGGTAGTCGATGCACTTGGTGCGCAAGGTGAATTCATTGATGTCGCCTCGTTGCAATGTCTCGCGACACTGGCGTTGCGGTACGCGGGCGGCGGGATGCTCGAATCTGACGACGGCAATGCCTACGTTGCGCAACGCGGCGGACAAATCGGAAAAAGGCGCGTGGTGCCGTGTTTGGCCTGGAAATGCCGGCGCCTGCCAGCCGTCACGGGTGTATGGTCCTGCGGGGGGAATTAATACTACGACCGGGCCGTTCCACTGGCGCAGCGGACCGGCGGGCCATTCAATGACGCCGGTGGTCGCATCGGCGGTGCCATTCGCCGGCAACGAAAATTCCTCGCGATGCTGTCCAAACGCTGGGGGAGTAACGCATAAGACGATGCCGCCCAGAAACAGCAGTGAGCAAGTAATGGCGGATATATTCATGGCGCGGGAGTCCTTTTGCCGCCAGTAGCCAGGGCACTGGCGGCGGCAGTTTTAATGGAAGTTACTTGGTCTGGTGGGTGGTGGAAGTGCGGGTTGTTGTGCAGCCACCGACCATTTTTATGCTAAAGCCGGTGAAGCTACCGCTGGCTTCAGTGATGCGCGTGTCTGTGCAAGTCTCTGTAATCGTACCGCTGGTGGTGGTCGTAGGTTTCGGTGCGGTTGTTTGGGATGCTGCTCCCCCGCCACCAGCGTTGCCGCCACCGCTCGTGCCACTGTTTGTGCCCGTGCTGAGTTGAATGGTGCCGACTCGCGCCGGTGCGGCGCTGTCATCCCGCTTGCGGCTGATCGTCACTTGAGGTGTGCCGTCACCGCCGCCGATACTGTTCAGTTCGTGCTGTTCAATCTCGCGCATGTTGGTTCTCCTGGTTACGATGGAAGGTCTATCCATGGGATGGACCAAGGACTCCGCACATGTATCGATCTCGCTGTGCGGTCTGTTGCCACCCGGTCGGGGCGGCAAATTCATTTAGCGGTTGAGTCGCCTTGTGTGGCCGGCAAAATGGGCGCCACAAGCCATTCGAACAGCCGTCGTTGTTCCTGGCGGATTTCCGCGTCCAGGGTCATCCCGGGCAGCAAGCGGTGACGTTTGCCGTGGGCCGCGATCCCCTGTTGTGACAGTGACGCGGTAATCCGGTAGACCGGCGCCGGGCCCGCCGCAGTTGCATTGGGCGCGGCGATGGTGTCTTGTTCGACACGAGTGACAGTTCCAGCCACATAACCGAATTTTTGATAAGGGTAGGCCGCGACCATGAGCCGAACGGGCTGTCCTTCCGTTACTAATCCAATGGCGCTGGTGGGCGCATACAGGTGGGCCTCGAGTCCCCCATTGTCAGGAACGATAGACAATAACTGCGCGCCGGGCGCCACAGTTTGGCCTACCGTCGCAAGTAGCGCCGTCGCTGTACCGGCAGCGGGGGCCAGCACCTGGCTTTGCTGTCTTCCCTGTTGTTCCGCAGATTCGTGGACGAGGCCTTCCAATGCGCGTCGAGCTTGAATCGCATTGATCGATGACTGTGTGCGGACTTGGGCGATTTCCGCATCGGATTGCGATAACTCGCGTCGCGCATCCAATATGGCCCGCTCCAATACCTGGACACGCGATAGCTGTTCGTCACGTTCCGCCTGATGCTGCATTAACTGCAGCTGTGGCAGGAATCCTTCCTCATGCAGCGTCGCGTACCGTGCCAACATGGCGTTGCTAGTGGCCGCGCGGCTACGCTGTAGTGCGATTTCGTTTTCCAGACGGCGGATTGATGCTTCCGCCAGGGCGCGCCGGCGGAGCAAGGCTTGTTCCTGAGTGTTTGCCTGTTGTACCTGGAACTGCTGTTCCTGGACCAGCAGCGAGCGTCTTTTCTCCAACGTCGCCAGGATACGGTCATCCAGGTTGCCATCTGCCGTCATCCGTGTCGCCGATATTTCATATAGCACTTTGCCCGCTTCAACATGCTCGCCTTCACGAACGTGGCACGCTGTGACACGTCCGAATTGCGGGGCAGACACACGGACGGCTCCCGTCGCCGGTAATAACTGCCCCTGGACGCGCACCCGGGATGTATAGACACCTGTGTACAGAAAAATGATGAGGGCAACGGCGAGCATTGCGGCTACGGTCGCGGCGATCCGCATCGGAACAGGTCTGGCCAGCAGGATTGGGCCAAGCCATTGACTGCCACGGGCCGCCAGCGCTTCAGAGCGAAACAGCGGGCTATTCATGTTCGCCCCTGTCCGCTGGCAATGAATCCGGATTTGGATACGAAGTCCATGGCGGCTTCCCCTGTGGATTGAATTCATGAATCCATTCTAGGGAGCAGTGCAGTGCAGATATTGCGTGCCCGCAAGTAATTGCAGCTAGGTAAGTTAGAAGCACGACCGTGCCTTTCCCACCCCCATGCTGCGCCGCAAAACTTTCTAGTTGCCTGCTTTAACGATTTTGCACATAATGTAGTAAATTTACCTTATACCAGGTGTATGCGGCGGCTTATAGTTGAGCTATGCCGTATTTGGTGTAATTCTTATTCTAATCTGTAAAATTACTACATATCGGTGAAGGACAGCAACATGGATGGGTCGAAGGCGGTTGAGTTCAAGGATGAGTTGTTGGGACGGGATATCCGGCAACTGGGACGCATGCTGGGCGAGACAATACGCGCACAGCACGGTGAGGAAGCGTTCAACCGCATTGAAAACATCCGTCAGCTGGCGATCCGCTTCCGCCGCGACCAGTGCGAGCAGGCCAAGGCGGAGCTGGACCAGGCGCTGCACGCGCTGGGCCAGGAGGAAACCAGCCAGCTGATCCGTGCATTCACGTATTTCTCGCTGTTGGCCAATATCGCGGAAGACCAGCACCACACGCGCCGCAGCCGCGCCCACTTGATCGCCGGTTCCGCGCCGCGCGTGGGCAGCATGGCCAAGGCGGTACAAAATGTCGTCAATGCCGGCCGGGTCGATGCGCTGCCGGACTTCTTTGCCGACGCCCATATCAGCCCGGTGTTTACCGCGCACCCGACCGAAGTGCAGCGCAAGTCCACCCTGAATTGCCAGATGGCGATCGCCCGCGTCCTCGATGAGCGCGACCGCGTGCACATGACGCCGGAAGAACAGGAAAGCAACGAGAACGCGCTGGCGCGCGGTATCCACACCTTGTGGAATACCCGCTTGCTGCGCACGGCCAAGCTGTCGGTGCTCGATGAAGTGGAAAACGGCCTGTCGTTCTTCGACCGCACCATCCTGTCCGGCCTGCCGCAACTGTATTGCAACCTGCAGGATAGCCTGGCCAAGCTGGATGCGCGCTGGGCGCAGGAAGAACTGCCGACCTTCATGAAAGTGGGCAGCTGGATCGGCGGCGACCGTGACGGCAACCCGTTCGTGACCGCGACCATCCTGAAAGCGACCTTGCAGCGCCAGGCCGATGTCGCGCTGGAGCACTACCTGGGCGAACTGCATAAACTGGCGTCGCAGCTGTCGCTGGCGCAAACCATGACGGGGTCGTCGGACGAGCTGCGCGCGCTGGCCGACGCCTCGGCCGACCTGTCGCCGCACCGCATCGACGAGCCATACCGCCGCGCCATTTATGGCATCCATGCGCGCCTGTCCGCCAACCGCCTGCGCTTTGCCACCGGCGCGCAAGCCGATGCGAAAGTGCAGCCATACGCCAACCCGCAAGCCTTGCTGGCCGACCTCGAGATCGTGCACCGTTCGCTGGTGGCCAACGGTTCGGCCGTGCTGGCCCGTGGCCGCCTGCGCCATCTGCGCCGCGCCGTCAACGTGTTCGGCTTCTCGCTGGCGCCGATCGACTTGCGCCAGAATTCCGACGTGCACGAACGCGTCGTGGCCGAACTGCTGTGGGCGGCCCGTCCCGGCGTCGATTACAAGTCGCTCGATGAAGATGCGCGCTGCAAGCTGCTGCTGGAAGAATTGCACACGCCGCGCCTGCTGATTTCCCCTTACCTGGAATACAGCGACGACACGGCCGGCGAACTGGCGATCTTCCGCGCGCTGAAAGAGGCCCACGCGGCCTACGGTCCGGAATGCGTGACCAACTACATCATTTCCAAAGCCGCCAGCGTGTCGGATTTGCTGGAAGTGGCGCTGCTGCTGAAGGAACACGGCTTGCTGCGCGCCGGCCGCGTCGATGCGGAATCGCACATGGCGGTCAACATCATCCCGCTGTTTGAAACCATCGACGACTTGCGCGCCGGTCCCGCCATCATGGGCAAGGCCTTTGCGATCCCGCTGTACATGGACTTGCTGAAGTCGCGTGGCGCCATGCATGAAGTCATGCTGGGTTATTCGGACTCCAACAAGGACGGCGGCTACTTCACGTCCGGCTGGGAACTGTACAAGGCCGAGATCGAGCTGGTGCAAGTGTTCGAGAAATACGGCATCAAGATGCGCCTGTTCCACGGCCGCGGCGGTTCCGTCGGCCGTGGCGGCGGCCCGTCGTATGACGCGATCCTGGCGCAGCCGCAAGGCGCCGTGCAGGGCCGTATCCGTTTGACGGAACAGGGCGAAGTCATCACCGCCAAATACGCGAACCCGGAAGTGGGCCGCCGCAACCTGGAAGTCATGGTGGCCGCCACCATGGAAGCGACGCTGCTGGGCGACAGCGCGGCCGGCAAGGCTTCAGCGGCGCAATTGGCCGCGATGCAGGCGCTGTCGGATGAAGCGCTGCGCTCTTACCGTTCGCTGGTGTACGAGACCGACGGCTTTGAACAGTATTTCTGGGAATCGACCGTGATTTCCGAAATCGCCGCCCTCAATATCGGCAGCCGCCCGGCCTCGCGTAAAAAGACCACGTCGATCGAAGACTTGCGCGCGATTCCATGGGTGCTGAGCTGGGCCCAGTGCCGCGTGATGCTGCCGGGCTGGTTCGGTTTCGGTTCGGCCGTGGAAGCCTTCCTGGCCAACAACCCGGACGGCCTGGCGCAATTGCAGCAGATGTACAAAGACTGGCCATTCTTCACCACCTTGCTGTCGAACATGGACATGGTGCTGGCCAAGAGCGATATCGCGATCGCCAGCCGCTATGCCACCCTGGTGCGCGACGAGGCGCTGCGCGACGCGATCTTTGGCCGCATCAAGGCCGAACATGAGCGCACCGTGGAAGCGGTCAAGCAGATCACCGGCCAGGCCGAACTGCAAGACGCCAACCCGCTGCTGCAGCGTTCGATCCGCAACCGTTTCCCGTACATCGACCCGCTGAACCACGTGCAGGTCGAACTGCTGCGCCGCTTCCGCGATGGCGAGACCGACGCCGCCACCCGCGAAGGCATTCATTTGTCCATCAACGGCGTGGCAGCCGGCCTGCGTAACAGCGGCTGATTCAACATGAGATCGGGACCGGCGCTTCGCGCCGGTCTTTTTTTGCAGTACTGACCAATACATCCAAGAGGCATACCGTGAGAGACAGCGTAAAGAACAGCGCGAAAGACAATGTGAACGTGAACGCAGCAGTACCCGCCAAGCAGCGCGCGACCAAGATCGTATCGACCATCGGCCCGGCATCGAATGACATCGAGACCCTGGTCCGCATGTTCCGCGCCGGCACCAATGTCGTCCGCCTGAACTTCTCGCACGGTAAAGCCCAGGACCACGTCGAGCGTGCCCGCATGGTGCGCGAAGCGGCTTCCATCGTCGGCCGCGAAGTCGCCATCATGGCGGACTTGCAAGGCCCGAAAATCCGTATCGGCAAATTCGAGAACAGCAAGATCGAACTGGAAAACGGCGACAAGTTCATCCTCGACGCGAAGTGGGGCGAGAACGGCGAACTGGGCAACCAGGAGCGCGTTGGCCTCGACTACAAGGATTTGCCGCGCGACCTGAAAGCCGGCGACGTGCTGTTGCTGAACGATGGCCTGATCGTGCTGACCGTGGACCGCATCATCGGCAGTGAAATCCACACCACCACCAAAATCGGTGGCGAACTGTCGAACAACAAGGGCATCAACCGCCAGGGCGGCGGCCTGTCGGCGCCGGCGCTGACGGCGAAGGACATGGAAGACATCAAAACCGCGATGAGCATCCAGGCCGATTACGTTGCCGTCTCGTTCCCGAAAAACGCCACCGACATGGAAATGGCGCGCCAGCTGGCCAATATCGCCGGTGAACCGTATGGCCACAAGCCGTTCATGATCGCCAAGATCGAACGCGCCGAAGCGATTCCCGCGCTGCAGGAAATCCTGGACGCCTCCGACGGCATCATGGTGGCCCGTGGCGACCTGGCCGTGGAAGTGGGCAATGCCGCCGTGCCGGCACTGCAAAAGCGCATGATCAAGATGGCGCGCGCGTCCAACAAGCTGGCAATCACCGCGACCCAGATGATGGAATCGATGATCGTCAATGCCGTGCCAACCCGCGCCGAAGTGTCGGACGTGGCCAACGCGGTGCTGGACGGCACCGATGCGGTGATGACGTCGGCGGAAACCGCGTCCGGCAAATACCCGGTTGAAACCGTGGAAGCCATGGCGGCGATCTGCCTGGACGCGGAAAAATGGAACCCGTCCAACCCGGACGTGGAACTGATCAACACCACCTTCAGCCGCATCGACCAGTCGATCGCCTACGGCGCGCTGTTCACCGCGCACCACCTGCGCGTGCAGGCGATTGCCGCGCTGACCGAATCGGGTTCGACCTGCCTGTGGATGAGCCGTAACAGCATCGACGTGCCGATCATCGCACTGACCCCGAGCGTGGCGACGCAGCGCAAGCTGGCGCTGTTCCGCAACGTCACCGCGCTGGAACTGAAACAGACGCGCGAGCGCGAAGTGGTGCTGCGTTCCGTTGAAGACTTGCTGATCGCGCGCGGCATCGTGCAGCGCGGCGACAACGTGGTGCTGACCTGGGGCGAGCCGATGGGCCTGGTGGGCGGCACCAACGCGTTGAAAATTATGAAAATCGGCACCCCAGCCTGATTGGGCCAGGTGCTATTCGATGTAAATGGGGCCTGCCCCGTTTTGATATGAGGATGCCCGGCCTGAAGGCCCGGCACCCTTGGCTAAATTAGGAGATTTGAAATGACTGCAATCGTCGATGTTATTGCCCGTGAAATTATCGATTCGCGCGGCAATCCGACTGTGGAATGCGATGTGCTGCTGGAATCCGGCGTGACCGGCCGTGCGGCGGTGCCGTCCGGCGCCTCGACCGGCTCGCGCGAAGCCATCGAACTGCGCGACGGCGACGCCAAGCGCTATTTCGGCAAAGGCGTGCTGAAGGCCGTTGACAACATCAACTCGGAAATCGCGGAAGCCATCATCGGCCTGGACGCTTCCGAGCAGGCGCTGATCGACCGCACCCTGATCGAACTCGATGGCACCGAGAACAAATCCCGCCTGGGCGCCAACGCCACCCTGGCGGTGTCGATGGCGGTGGCCAAGGCCGCGGCCGACGACGCCAAGCTGCCACTGTACCGCTACTTCGGCGGCTCGGGCGCCATGGCCCTGCCGGTGCCGATGATGAACGTGATCAATGGCGGCGCGCACGCCGACAACAACCTGGACATCCAGGAATTCATGATCATCCCGGTCGGCGCGCCAAGCTTCAAGGAAGCCATCCGCTACGGCGCGGAAGTGTTCCACACGCTGAAGAAAATCCTGCACAAGAAGGGCCTGACCACGGCAGTGGGCGACGAGGGCGGTTTTGCGCCTTCCGTTGAATCGCATGAAGAAGCGATCAAGCTGATCATCCAGGCGATCGAGGAAGCCGGCTATGCGCCAGGCAAGGATATCGCGCTGGGCCTGGACTGCGCCGCGTCCGAGTTCTACAAGGATGGCAAATACCACCTGGAAGGCGAAGGCAAAGTCTTGAGCGCCGAGGAATTCACGGCGCTGCTGGCGTCGTGGTGCGCCAAGTACCCGATCGTGTCGATCGAAGACGCGATGCACGAAGGCGACTGGGACGGCTGGGCGCACTTGACCGAAGTGCTGGGCAAGAAGGTGCAGCTGGTGGGCGACGACCTGTTCGTCACCAACACCAAGATCCTGAAAGAAGGCATCCAGAAAGGCATCGCCAACTCGATCCTGATCAAGATCAATCAGATCGGCACCCTGACCGAAACCTTCGCCGCGATCGAGATGGCCAAGCGCGCCGGCTATACCGCCGTGATCTCGCACCGTTCGGGCGAAACCGAAGATTCGACCATCGCCGATATCGCGGTTGGCACCAACGCGCTGCAAATCAAGACCGGCTCGATGTCGCGTTCGGACCGCATGGCCAAGTACAACCAGCTGCTGCGCATCGAGGAAGACCTGGGCGCAACGGCTTCGTATCCTGGCCGCGACGCGTTCTATAACGTGAAGTAATACGCTTGAAGTAAAAGCATCAACACGGGAACCGCATCAAGCGGTTTCCGTCTCCGCCGGTGCTTCGCACATCGGCAACCGGATGGTAAAGCAGCTGCCTTTCCCGGCGCCTTCACTGTAAGCGGTCACGCTGCCGCCATGCAGTTCCACGATTTTCCGCACCAGGGCCAGTCCCAGTCCCAGTCCGCCCGCCGCGCGGTCCGGACGGCGCGCACCCTGTGAAAACAAGTCGAAGATCCGCGGCAGCAAGTCCGGTTCAATGCCGCTGCCATTGTCGGCCACCGACAGCACCAGCGTCGCGCCGTCGGATTCCGCACGCACCACAATGCGGGTGTCGGGTGGCGAATATTTGACGGCATTGACCAGCAAATTCGTCAGCACCTGCACCAGCCGGATCGCGTCGCCGCTGATCCACAGCGGCGCGTCGCCGGTTTCCACCACCAGTTCATGCCGGCCCGCTTCCACGATGGACGAGGCCTGTTCCAGCGCACTGGCGATAATGGACTGGATTTGCAGCGGCTTGCGTTCCAGTGAAATCAGCCCGCGCGTCACGCGCGACACATCGAGCAAGTCATTGACCAGGCGGTTCATGTGTTCGACCTGGCGGCCGATCACCTGGCCCGCGTGGCGCAGCCGGGACGGATCCAGGTTCGGCATGGACAGCAGGTGTGCCGCCGTGCTGATGGGCGCCATCGGATTGCGCAATTCATGGCCCAGCATCGCGAGGAATTCATCCTTGGCGCGGTTTTGCGCATCGGCCACTTCACGCGCCTGCTGCGCCTGCACCAGCAGGCGCTCGCGTTCCAGCGCGGCTTCCGTCAGCAGGCGGTTGGCCTGGTACACGCTGTCTTCCAGGTGGTCCAGTTCATCGATGCCGCTGCGTTGCGGCGGGCCGCCGGCGCCCGCGCCCATCGCGCGCGCGGCATCGTTCGTGGCCGCGATGGCCTTGGCGATGCGGTCCGACAGCGCCCAGGCGGTGGCAATCGCCAGCGCCAGGGCCAGCGCCAGGCCCAGGCCGGACAGCAGCACGGTGCGCTCGGTGGTGCCGTCCACCTTTTCCGTGGTTTCCGACATGGCGACCCACCAGCCCGACAGTGCGGAGCGGGCCAGCACCGTATAGGTATCGTCGTCGGTGCGGATCAAGCCGGTTTCATTGGATTTGATGGCCGCCGCAATCGTGGCCGGGGCCAGGGAACCGGCGCCGGTCGGCAAATGGTTGCTCTGGACCAGCCGGCCGTCGCGGTCGTAGATGCGGAACACGGCCCGGCCCGGGGCTGGCGGCGGCAACGCCTGCGCCAGCAGCGCCGCATCGAAACCATAGCTCATCACATAATGGCGGTCTTCCGGCAAATGCACGGGAAATTCCAGCGCCACCACGTGGCGGCCATTGCCCGGCGCCCGCAGCAGGTTGGAAATCACGGGTTTTTCGCCAGCCAGCACGGTGGCGATGCGCGGTCCGGACACACTGCGCGTGTCCGGTAGCGCGGCATCGGTTGACATGGATGTATTGATGAGTTGCTGGCCTTCGTGGTCAAACAACACCAGGTAGGCGGAGCGGTCCTGCACCAGCGAGCGGGCCTTGCCGCCAAACGCTGCCATCTGCTTGTTTTCCAGCTTGCTGGAATTGCTGGTGGCGCGCACCAGGCCAATGACTTCATACCACTGCGCATCGACCGCGAGCGACGTGGCGCGCGCAGCTTCCTGCATGGTGCGGACACCCGCATCGCGCTCCGCTTCCACCAGCCGGCTCAGCGGCGCAGCGAAGAAGACCACCACCGGCACCAGCGCAACTGTGATGGTCAGGGCAAGTAGCGAACGGACTTTCATGTCAGGGATCGATTGAAGAGGTCACATTGTTGCATAGTTTGCATTTATTTGCACCCCGCACCATGCTGCGGCGCGCCATATCCGCTTTATGAATTTGTTACGTCGGAATGATTCGTGTGCGAATTCCCCGCCAGCCGGTAGTCTGATGCCACCAACATAACAACGGCGCCGCGCCCATTGCAGTGCCGCAAAAAGGGAACACTCGTGGATAAATTACTGACTTTCCCGGATACGTCCGGAATGGCGCTCTCGATACGCGCCAAGGCCCTGATGTTCCACGATCCGCGCTCCGCGGAATTGCTGGAACAGGTTGAGCGTATTGCGCCGACCGAGGCCACCACCCTGATCATCGGCGAGACCGGCACCGGCAAGGAATTGATCGCGCGCCACATCCATAACGTCAGCGGCCGGCGGGGGCCGTTTGTGGCGGTCAACTGCGGCGCCTTCAGTGAAACGCTGATCGACGCGGAACTGTTCGGCCACGAAGCGGGCGCCTTTACCGGCGCGACGCAGGCGCGCTCAGGCTGGTTCGAAGCGGCCAACGGCGGCACCCTGTTCCTTGACGAGATCGGCGACCTGTCGATGGCGCTGCAAGTGAAATTGCTGCGGGTGCTGCAGGAGCGGCAAGTGGTGCGCCTCGGCGCGCGCACGCCGATCCCGCTCAATGTGCGGCTGGTGGCCGCCACCAACGTGGACTTGCACAAGGCGGTGGCGGCGGATCGCTTCCGCTCAGACCTGTATTACCGCCTCAGCGTGGCCACCGTGCATCTGGATCCGCTGTGCCAGCGTCCCGGCGACATCATCCCGCTGGCGCGCCATTTCATCGGTGTCTACAGTGAAAAAATGAAGGCGCCGGAAGCCGCGCTGTCGCCGGCGGCGCGCCTGGCGCTGCTGGAATACGACTGGCCCGGCAATATCCGCGAACTGGAAAACGTCATCCACTTCGCGCTGATCGTATGCCGCGACGGCGTCATCCAGCCGGACGATTTGAAATTGTCCGGCGTGTCGCGGCGCCGGCCGCAACGCCAGGATGAGCCTGCCGCCGCACCGGTGGCGCATGGCGGTGGGCTGGGCGCCACGTCGCCCGACGGCTTCCGCCAGCGCCTGTCCGCGCTGGTCAACGGCATGATCGAAGCGGATCAGCCGGACTTGTTCGACACGGTGGAAGAAATCATCGTCCGCACCGCGTTTGACGCCTGCCACCGTAACCAGGTGCAGACCGCGCGGGTGCTCGGCATCAGCCGCAATATCTTGCGTACGCACCTGAAACGCTTTGGCTTCATCAGCCATGCCGCCGGCACTGAGGGGGCGCTGGCGGTCGAACCGCTGGCGGCCGGCCGGGGCGTCGAGCTGTTGCAATGAAGCGCGCCGCTTTGCAGGCTTGCGCGCTGGCGTGCGAGCGGGGCGGGCGGCGGCTGTTCGAGGGCGTGGAATTTTCGCTGCACGAAGGTGACGCATTGTGGCTGTCCGGCGGCAATGGCAGCGGCAAGACCAGCCTGCTGCGGCTGCTGGCGGGGCTGGGGCTGCCGGCCGCGGGCGACGTCCGCTGGCGCGGCAAGCCGGTGCGGGAATTGCGCGAAGACTACCACCGGCACTTGCTGTATGCCGGCCACGCGGCAGGGATCAAGGATGACTTGTCGGCGTGGGAAAACGTGGTGTACAGCGCCACCCTGGCCGGCCGGCCGGTCAGCCGCGCGCAGGCGCAAGCGGCGCTGGAACAGGTCGGGCTGGATCACGTTGCCGTGCTGCCGGCGCATGCGCTGTCGCAGGGGCAGCGGCAGCGAGTGGCGCTGGCCCGCCTGAACCTGGATCCGTTGCCGCCGCTGCTGTTGCTGGACGAACCGTTCACGGCGCTCGATGCGCGGGCCGTGCAGGCGCTCGGCGCGCGCATCGCGGCCCATCTCGAGCAGGGCGGCATGGCGGTCTATACCACGCACCAGGCGCACGGGTTACGGCCGGCGCGGCTGCAGCGGCTCGATCTGGACAGCCTGGCCGAGGCGCGCGGCCGGCGGGCGGAGCGTTTATTGGCGGGAGCCGCATCATGATGGCCGCGCTGCGCTGGACCGTACAACGCGACGTGCTGCTGGCGTGCCGCCGCCGTGCCGATGCACTGGGATCGCTGGGTTTTTTTGTCATCGCCTGTTCGCTGTTCCCGTTGGGCGTGGGCCCGGAACCGGCGGCATTGCGGGCCATGGCGCCCGGCGTGCTGTGGGTGGCGGCGCTGCTGGCGGCCACCTTGTCGCTTCCGCGCCTGTTCAGCGCGGATTATGCCGATGGTGCGCTGGAGCAAATGCTGTTGTCGCCGGAACCGCTGGCCGTGATCGTGGCGGGCAAGGCGCTGGCGCACTGGCTGGTGTCCGGCTTGCCGCTGGTGCTGTTGTCACCCCTGCTGGCGCTGCAATTCGGCCTCGATGCGCAAGCGCTGGCGGTGCTGATGACCAGCCTGCTGCTGGGGACTCCCATCCTCAGCCTGGTGGGCGCCGTGGCGGCCGCGCTGTCGCTGGGCGCGCGCGGCGGCGGCGTGCTGGTGGCGCTGCTGGCGCTGCCCTTGTATACGCCGGTGCTGGTGTTCGGCGCCGGCGCGGTCGATGCGCTGGGCACGGCCGGCGGACCGGATGCGCACCTGCTGCTGCTGGGTGCGGGGCTGGCGTTTGCACTCGGGCTGGCGCCGTGGGCGGCGGCTGCCGCGCTGCGCATCTCCGTTGAATAAGCAAGTTTGAAGTTGGAATCGAAAGGAGTCACCATGTCCGCACATCTCACCAGCGCTTTTCCCCCAGGGAGGGGCCGGCGCTGGCTGCAATTCGCATCACCTCAGGCCTTCTTCGGCCCGGCCGGCGCGTTGGCGTCGCTGTTCCTGTCGTTCGCGCTGCTGCTGGCCGCCGCCGGCATGTATATCGGCTTTTTCCTGGCCCCCACCGATGCGCAGCAGGGCGACGCCTACCGCATCATCTTTGTCCACGTGCCGGCCGCCTGGCTGTCCATGCTGATTTACCTGGCCATGGCGTTCTGGTCGGCGGTCGGACTGGTGGCCAATACCCGGCTGTCGGCCATGATGGCCAGCGCGCTGGCGCCGACCGGCGCGCTGTTTACCTTCCTTGCCTTGTGGACCGGCGCCTTGTGGGGCAAGCCCACGTGGGGCGCGTGGTGGGTGTGGGATGCGCGGCTGACGTCGGAATTGCTGCTGCTGTTCCTGTACCTCGGTTTTATCGCGCTGCAGGCCGCGATCGACGATCCGCGCCGCGCCGACCGCGCGGGGGCGCTGCTGGTGCTGGTGGGCGTGGTCAACATCCCCATCATTTATTTCTCCGTCAAGTGGTGGAACACCCTGCACCAGGGCGCATCGGTGTCGGTCGCCAGCGCGCCAACCATCGCCACGCCGATGTTGCTGGGGATGCTGGTGATGGCGCTGGCCATGTGGGCCTACGCGGCCGGCGCGGCGCTGGTGCGGCTGCGCTGCATCATCCTCGAACGGGAAGGGCAGTCGGCCTGGGTGGCGCGGCTGGCGGGAGGTGCGCCATGATCTGGGGCAGCTTCGCGGAATTCGCCGCCATGGGCGGTTATGGCGGCTATGTGTGGGGATCGGTGCTGGTCACGGGCGGCGCGCTGGCGCTGGAACTGGTGTTGCTGTCGCGCCGCAAGCGCGCGGCGCTGGAAGCCGCCGTGTTGTCGGCGCGGCTGGCGTCACGCGGGAGGCGCGCATGAGCGGCCGCCGCAAACGCTTGCTGCTGCTGGCGGCGGCACTGCTGGCGCTGGGGGGCGCGGCGGCGTTGGTGCTGCAGGCATTCCAGAAGAATATGGTGTTCTTTTATTCACCGGCCCAGGTGGCTGCCGGCGAAGCGCCCAAGCACCGCAGTTTCCGCATCGGCGGCATGGTGGAGCCGGGCAGTGTGCGGCGCGAGGCGGACGGTTTGTCGGTCAGTTTCGCCGTGACCGATTATGCGAAAACCATCCAGGTGCGCTACAAGGGAATCGTGCCGGACTTGTTCCGGGAAGGGAAAGGCGTGGTGGCGCAGGGACGGCTGGAGGGAGGGGCGCTGTTTGTCGCCGATGAAGTGCTGGCCAAGCACGATGAAAACTATATGCCGCCGGAAGCCGCGCAAGCGGTGGCGGCGGGACGGGCGGCGGGCGCTGGCGCAGCGGCTTCCGATCCCCGTGACAAATGGGCTGAGCGTGGTCCTGGCGCGGTGCCGCGCGCGGGAGGTGCGCAATGACGGGCGAACTCGGTAACTTTGCCTTGATGCTGGCGCTGGGCCTGGCCCTGGTGCTGGGCACCTTGCCGCTGGCGGGGGCGTGGCGCGGCAATGCGCGCTGGATCGCGCTGGCGCGGCCCAACGCCTATGCGCTGGCGCTGTTTGTCACGCTGGCGTTCGGCCTGCTGTTGGCCGGCTTTGCGCAAAACGACTTTTCCATCGCCTACGTGACGGCCCATTCGAACACCATGCTGCCGTGGTATTACCGGCTGGCGGGCGCTTGGGGTGGCCATGAAGGCTCGCTGCTGTTGTGGATCCAGGTGCTGGTGCTGTGGCTGGCCCTGGTTGCGCGCGGCAGCCGCCGATTGCCGGATGACGTGGCGGCCCGCGTGCTGGCGGTCATGGGCTTGATCGCGGTGGGCTTCCTGGCGTTCACCTTGTTCACGTCGAACCCGTTCGAACGGCTGCTGCCGGCCGCGCGCGATGGCCGTGACTTGAATCCGCTGCTGCAGGATATCGGCATGATCATTCATCCGCCGTTGCTGTACATGGGCTATGTCGGCTTTTCCGTGGCGTTCGCGTTCGCCGTGGCGGCATTGCTGGGCGGGCGTCTCGACGCCGCGTGGGCGCGCTGGTCGCGGCCATGGACTCTGGCCGCATGGGCTTTCCTGACCCTGGGCATCTTCATGGGCAGCTTCTGGGCCTATTACGAATTGGGCTGGGGCGGCTGGTGGTTCTGGGATGCGGTGGAAAACGCGTCGTTCATGCCCTGGCTGGTGGGCACGGCGCTGCTGCATTCGCTGGCGGTGACGGAAAAGCGCGGCGCCTTCCGGGGCTGGACCGTGCTGCTGGCCATCCTGGCGTTTTCACTGTCGCTGCTGGGGACTTTCCTGGTGCGCTCGGGCGTGCTGTCGTCGGTGCATGCGTTTGCCAGCGATCCGCAGCGCGGCCTGTTCATCCTGGGCTTCCTGGCGGTGGTGATCGGCGGGGCGCTGGCGCTGTACACCTGGCGCGCACCGGCGCTGGCGCAGGCGGTGAAGGGCGCCACCTTCGCCCTGTGGTCGCGCGAATCGCTGCTGTTGCTCAATAACGTGCTGCTGTTGTCGGCCACCGGGGCAGTGTTGCTGGGAACCTTGTATCCGTTGCTGCTCGATGCGCTGGGACTGGGCAAGATCTCGGTCGGCCCGCCATATTTCGATGCCGTGTTTGCGCCGCTGATGCTGCCGGTGCTGGCGCTGCTGGCGGTGGGACCGTTCGTCGCATGGAGGCGCGACACCTGGCAAGCTTTGCCGGTGTCCCTGCGCTATGTGGCGCAGGCGGCGGCGCTGGCCGGGCTGGCGGCGGGTTTTGGGGGCGGTTTTGGCGTACTGGCGTCGCTTGGCGTGGCGCTGGCGGTGTGGATCGCGCTGGCGACGACGCTGCACCTGTGGCGGCGCCTGGCGGATGGCCGCGGCTGGCGTGCGCGCCTGCTGCGCCAGCCGGCCAGCTACTGGGGCATGCTGGCTGCGCACGGCGGGTTGGCGGTCTTTGTGGCCGGCGTCACGCTGGTGAAGTCCGGTGAAAGCCATGTCGACGCCAGCCTGCGGGTGGGCGCTTCCGTGCGGGCCGGTGCGCTGGAGTACCGCTTTACCGCGATGGAGAGGCACGACGGCGCCAATTATGTGGCGGCGCGCGGCACCTTTGAAGTATGGCAGGGCGCCGGGCGCATCGCCGTGCTGCAGCCGGAAAAGCGTTATTACCCGGTGCAGCAGTCGCCGATGACGGAAGCGGCGATTGACCGGGGCTGGACGCGCGACCTGTATGTGTCCCTGGGTGAACCGGCCGCCGATGGCGGCTGGCAGGTGCGCATCCAGCACAAGCCGTTTGTCGGCTGGATCTGGGGCGGCGCGCTGGCCATAGCGCTGGGCGGTTTCCTGGCCGCGTTCGACCGGCGCTACCGCGCGCGCCGCACGGCAGCCGAATCTTCCATTGAATCTTCCCATCGTTCGACCCGGGCCGCCGGCCTGGCTGAAGGAGTCTCGGTATGAAACGTTATATTCCCGCGGCGGTGTTTGCCGCCCTGCTGATCTTGCTGGGTTTGGGCCTGCGCCTGAAGCCCGATGACAAACCCACCGCGCTGGCGGGCAAGCCGGCGCCGGCGTTCACCCTGCAGCGCATCGGCGTGCCCGGTCCCGCGTTCCAGTCGCAGCAAATGGCGGGCAAGGTGTGGCTGTTGAATGTATGGGCGTCGTGGTGCGGGCCGTGCCGCGCCGAACACCCGGTGCTGGTGGACCTGGCGCGGCAGGGCGTGGCGCCGATTATCGGCCTGAATTACACGGACAAGCTGGAAGAGAGCGGCAAGTGGCTGGCCGAACATGGCGACCCTTACGTGGCGGCCGTGTTTGACGGCGATGGCCGGGTTGGCATGGACTGGGGCGTGGTCGGCGTGCCGGAGACGTTCGTTATCGACAAGCAGGGACATATCCGCCTGCGCCATGTGGGGCCGGTCACGGACGCCGTGGTGCGCGATAAATTGCTGCCGCTGGTGAGGGAGCTGGAACGTGCGTGACATCTCGGAACGGGGCGCCGCGCGGCAGCGCTACTTGCGCGCGTCCGGCGTGCGCAAGGGGCTGGCCGTGCTGGGACTGACAGCGGTACTGGCGCTGCCGTGCGTGGCGGTTTCGGCCGCCGCGCCCGCGGTGTCATCCAGCGCCGAACTCGAGGCGAGGGTCGAGCGGCTGGCCACGGAATTGCGCTGCCTGGTCTGCGACAACCAGACCATTGCCGATTCCAATGCGCAGCTGGCGCGGGATTTAAAGGGCGTGGTGCGCGAACAGCTGGCGGCCGGGCGCAGCGAAGACGACGTGATTGCCTTCCTGACGCAACGCTATGGCGACACCGTGCTGTACCGGCCGCCGGTGCGGGCCAGTACCTGGCCGCTGTGGTTTGGGCCGTTTGCCTTGCTGGGCGGCGGGCTGTGGTGGCTGTGGCGGACATTGAAGCGGCAACAGGGGGAGAAAACATGAACTGGTTTTTTGCGGCGGCCATTGCGATGGCTGCCTTGGCTTTTTTTGCCATTGCCGCGCCATTGGCGCGCACGGGCGCGGGCGGTACGGCTGACCCGTCGCCGTGGCGGCGCTGGCGCTCCGCGCTGCCGGCCGCGTTGATTGCGCCGCTGCTGGGTGTCGGAATGTATGCGGCGCTCGGCACCCCCGCCGCGCTGTTGCCGGAACAGCAGGCGGTGGAAGAAGCGGCGCCGCCGCAAGTCGAAGCCATGGTGGCGCGGCTGGCCGCGCGCCTGAAAGACCAGCCGCGCGATGCGGACGGCTGGCGCATGCTGGCGCGCTCCTATGAAACCCTGCGCCGGTTTGACCAGGCTGCCGAAGCGTACAAGCAATTGCTGGCGCTGCAGGGCGAGAGCGCGGAACTGCTGGCCGATTACGCGGTGGTGCTGGGCATGGCCCAGGGCCAGCGCCTGTCGGGCGAGCCGGAACAACTGCTGCAGCGCGCCCTGGCCCTCAATCCGCAGCATACGCAAGTGCTGGCGCTGCTGGGCAGCGCCGCGCTGGAACGCGGCGATGTCGATGCGGCCCTGCGCGCCTGGAAGAAAATCCTGTCCCTCGCCCCCGCCGGCAGCGAAATGGCCCGCACCATCGAAGACAGCATCAAAAGAGTGGAAGCCCAGGACTCCCGGCGCTAGCCAACCAGCAACCCCGGTGGGGTCAGGCGTGCATTGATGCATTCCCACCGTGGGGTCAGGCGTGCGTTCGTGCATTCAATGCGCGGCGTGACGCCGCTGTTTTTTGAACCACGCCAGGCGCTGCCTGGCGTTTTGCATTGGTGGGGCCGGATCACCGCGTCGTGCCTGATGCCCGTTGTTGCGACGAAGGCCATGCGTTGTGCTGGCGCTGAAAACAGCGTTCAGGCAGCAATGGCGGGGAAACCGGGCGTGAGAAGTGCACGAATGCACGCCTGACCCCACTGACAATATGCATGATCGCACGCCTGACCCCCCAAACACGCCAAAAAAAGGCACGCCCTGGCGAGGCGTGCCCTGTCAAAGTGATACCGGGGTGGTGTGCGGGTGTGGCGTGCTTAGTTGGCTGCGAAGCAGTACAGCAAGCCCGCGCCGCCGGTCGAGACCAGGTTTTGCTGGCCGCAGCCGCGGCTTGGGTGGGCGGAATTCCACGAGGTGTTGCCGCCGCCGGTGCGGTCGAAGTGGCCCAGTTGGGCGGAACCTTCGGCGGCACTGCTGGTGTAGTTCTTGCACGTGCGGTCCGCCGCATCGGCAAAGGCGCGGCCGTCCGGCGTCGATCCGGTCAGGATGTCATGCTCGTTCGGCTTGTCGCCCGCGCCTTTGACCGGCTCGTTCTTTTCCGTCAGCACCGTGTTCTTGCTCAGGTTATTGCCCAGTTGTGCGGCTTCCAGGGAATCGCCGTGCAAGTGCGCCACATCGCGTGCGATTTGCACGCCACGCGTGTTGAACCACGGGCCCTTGCCGATGCGGTCGCGTGCATTGACCGCCGGTTGGCCATCGGCCGCCTGCGTGCTCAGGTATGCGCGCCACGTCTTGCCACCGGCACCCACCGTTGCCGCCAGCTTCTGGCAGTGCGCATCGGCGCCGGCAACGCCACCCAGGTCCGCGCCTTTGCCGCTGCCTTCGCTGGTCACGAAAAAGCTCAACGGTTTAGCCGGATCGGTGGAACGGGCAGTGTTGGGAGCAGCCGCCGGCGCGGCGGCCGCAGCCTGGCCGGCCACCTGCGCCAGCACATGGCCGCCCCATGCGGAGGCCACCAGGGAAGCGCACACCAGTGCAGCGGTATGGAGTTTGATTTTCATAAGTGATCAGTCCTTGGCCTTGAAATCATCATGGCAGCTCTTGCAGGTGCGCTGCAGCTTGCCGAATTGCGCCTTGATCGCGTTCACGTCGCCGCCGGCCGAGACCGATGCCAGTTCGCTGGCTTCCTTGCCAAAACTGGCGCCCAGTTCGCCGAACTTCTTGGTGTCCTTGAACAGTTCCGGTTTCGAGCTGGTGTCGTGCCAGCCTTTGCCTTGTTCGGTGCCCGGCGCGAACAGCGCACCCAAGCCGCCGTTGGCGATGGCGGCGATGCTGTTGGCGGCGCGTTGCACTTCATCCTTGTTGTAGGTGCCGTCCAGCGACGCCTTGATGCGGCCGGTGTTCCAGGCCACCACCTGGAAGGCGGACTGGCGCCATTTGATCAGGTTTTCCGGCTTCGGACCCTGCTGGGCGATGGCGGGGGCGGTGGCGGCAAACGTGGCTGCCGCGATCGCCGCGGCGGCGATGAGGGTTGCTGCTTTCTTCATGTGCTTCCTTTTAGGTTGGCGTGAACAGGTAAGGGCCACACGGCTGCGGCCCGGAAATCAAAGGATTACTTGGCGCGGCCGGCAAAGCCCTGGGTCAGCGTGGCGATCTTGTAGGCCGCCCCGCGGCCCACCGCGTACAGGGTTTTCTTGCCGGGACCGGCGAAGGCGATGTTTTGCGGCGATTTCGGCAGCGCGATAATGCCCAGCGCTTCGCCCTTGTTGCTGAAGACCTGGATGCCGGCCGTGCTGGCGACGTACACCCGGCCGTCGGCGTCCACCGCCAGGCCGTCGGCGCCGCTGGTGCCGCCGGTTTCCGTTTTCTTGAATCCTTCCAGCTTGGCGAAGTTGCGGCGCGGGCCGACTTTGCCGTCGCCCAGGATGTCGTACGCCAGCACGTATTCGCCAAACGTGTTGGCGACATACAGGGTTTTTTCATCGGGGCTGAGCTGGATGCCGTTCGGGCGCTCGACGTCGGCGGCCAGGCGGGTCAGCGCCCCTTCGCTGGAGATGTGGTACACGGCTGGTTTCGCGGGCTTTTCCGCCGGCTGCGGGGCCGCTGGCGCCACCGCCGAGGCGCCGGCGGCCGGCGGATTCACGCCGGAATCCGTGAAGTAGACGCCGCCCTTGCGGTCCAGCACGATGTCGTTCGGGCGGCCAAACGGCGCGCCGTCATAGCGCGCCGCCAGGGTACGGGCACGATGCGGCGGATAGACGATGCCGACCTTCGGATCGGCCACCTGCACCGCGTAGATGTCGCCATCGGCGTTGATGGCCAGGCCATTGGAGCCGTTGGTGTTTTCCAGCAGGGTCGAAATCGCGCCTTCCGGGCTGATGCGCGTGATGCGGTTGGCCGGGGTCTCGGTGAAGGCGAAATTCCCGTCCGGCAGGGCCACCGGGCCCTCGGTGCCGTTGAATCCCTCCTTGATCAGTTCAATCGGCGTACCGGCCGCCACCACGCCGGCAATCGCGGCGGTGGCCAGCTGCGCATGCGCGTTGCCGCCGAAGGCGGCGAGCAGCAGCGCAACAATGGGGGCGATGTTCAATGTCTTATTCATGGTTTATCCCTCGAGGCTTATCGGTTGAGTTATCGATTGAGTTGTCAGGTACGCTTGCGCGCCAGTTGCTGCACGGTTTCCAGCGCTTTTTCCACATTGGCCGCCGGCGTCAGTCCGCCCACGGCGGCGGCAATGCGGCCGTCCGGGGTCACGATGAAGGTGGTGCGCTCGGTGGTGGCGTGCTCGATGTCGATGCCGCGCGTATCCTTCTTGCCGGCCGTTGCTTCACGGATGGCCAGGTCATACGAGCGGGCGATCTTGCCGTCGGCATCGGCCGCGACCGGGAATTTGCCCGCGCAATAATTCGGGTCGGCCGAGAAATCGTTGAGGCGCGCAATGCTGTCGAGCGACACGCCGACCACGGTGGCGCCGGCCTGTGCGAATTTGTCATGGTTGACGGCGAACGTGTGCGCCTGCACATTGCAGCCGCCGGTGTAGGCGGACGGGTAGAAGTACACCACGACCGGTCCCTTCTTGAGCGCCTCCTTCAGCGAAAATTCAAACGCCTTGCCGGCCTGCGAAGCCTGGGTGGTGAAGCCCGGCGCGTTGTCGCCGGCTTTCAGCGCCGCATGGGCGGGCAGGGTGCTTGCTGCCGCCAGGGTTGCTGCTGCCAGCATCAGTTTTTTCATCATGGTCATTCTCCTGTGGTGGTTTTACATTTCCGATACATACAGTGCGAGGGCGTCGATTTCCGCGTCGCTCAGGCTGGCGGTGGCTTCCCGCATACCCGCGCCATTGCTGCGCTCCCCGCTGCGCCAGTTCTGCAATTGCTGCGATAAATAGCGGCGCCCCTGGCCGCCGATCACCGGCGCCACGCCGGCAATCCCTTCGCCGGACGCGCCATGGCAGGCGGCGCAGGCGGCAACCTTGCGCGCCGCGTCACCATGCCGGTACAGCTGCGCCGCCGGACCGGCAAGCGCCGCCGGCGCCGCACCGCCTTTGCCGCCATTGATGCCATCGCGCAGCGCGGACGGCATCGCCGGCTGCGCGGCAAAGTAGGCGGCGATATCGGCCACGTCTTCATCGCTGACGCTATTGGCCATCATCGCCATGAACTCGTTCTTGCGGCGTCCCAGCCGGAAGTCCTGCACCTGCTTGACGATGTAGGCGTGCTGCTGGCCGTCCAACCGGGCAAACTTGCCATCCTCGCCCGCGCTGTGGCCTTGCGCCACGCCGGGCTGGCCGTGGCATTCGAGGCAGCGTTCCGCCTCGGCCTTGATCCGCCCCGCATCGGCATTGCCCGGCAGCGCGGCCGCCGGCCTGGACGCCTTGACAGTGGCCGTGGCGGGCGCCCTGGGCGCCGCCCGCGCATCCGGCGCCAGCCCAGCGGCCAGCATCGACGCGGACACCATCAGCAGCGCGCGGCGCAGCATGCGCAGCGCCTGTGACGCGACAGGCCAGGCGCATGCCTCGGCCAACGCGGCGGCCAGGCCGGCGGGCCATTCAATGCGCGTCACCGCGTCCGCAGCCATGCTCTTGATCGCAGCGATGGCCTACTCCTTCTTGTAGAACGTGTGGCAGGTACGGCAGGTGCGCGACAAGGTCGTGGCCTTGTCGGTCGCCACATCGAACTTACCGGTGGCAACCAGCTGCACGATGTCGGCCGACAATTCGCGGCTCTGCTTTGCCAGGTCGACCGCGTTTTTCGCGTCGCCCTTGTGTTCAAAGAAGGTTTCCACTTCCTGGAACATGCGCGTCAATTCCCTGGCATCGTCGCCGGCCGCCTGCTTGTTGGCCAGCGCGATATTGGAGGACAGGCTCTTGTTGGTATCCTCGATGGCCTGCATCAGGTCCATGCCCATTTCCGGCTCGGCGGAGCCGGCGTTGAAGGCAACGACGGCGGTAATCAGTGTCAGTAATATCGGTACTTTTCGCATACGGTTTCATGTTCAGGTCCGGTCCGGCGCGAAGCATCCGCGCCGGACCGGTGGTACAGCGTTACGGCGTGGTCAACTCACCATCAGGCGATCAATTCCTTGATGACCTTGCCGTACACCACGGTCGGACGCTCGGAGCGGCCGTTGTTCAGGAACGTCGTCTTCAAGTGGTCCAGGCCCAGCAACTGCAGCACGGTGGCGTGCAAGTCATAGGTATCGACCGCCTGGTCCTTGTTGGCCACCTGCAGGCCGATTTCATCGGTCGCGCCGTGCGTGTAGCCGGCCTTGACGCCGCCACCGGCCATCCATTGCGTGTAGCCCCATGGATTGTGGTCGCGGCCATTGCCGCTCTGGCCATACGAGGTGCGGCCGAACTCGGAGGTCCACACCACCAGCGTAGTGTCGAGCAAGCCGCGCGATTGCAGGTCGGCCAGCAGGCCGGCGATCGGCTTGTCGATCATGCGGGCATTGACGCCGTGATTTTTCTCCAGGTCGTTGTGCGCATCCCAGCTGGTGACTTCGGTCTGGCCGTCCGGCGCGCCGGACACCACCTGGATGAAACGGACACCGCGCTCCACCAGCCGGCGTGCACGCAGCAGCGTGGTGCCATAGCTGGCCGAGGTTTCATCATTCAGGCCATACAGTTCCTTTGTGGCGTCGGTTTCCTTGGTCAGGTCGACCGCTTCCGGCGCCGACACCTGCATGCGGTCGGCCAGGTCGTACGAACGCAGGCGGGCTTTCAGTTCCGTATCGGACGGATAGCGCGACGCGTTTTGCTGGTTCAGCTTGCGCAGCAAGTCCAGCGAGGCGTGCTGCTGGCCTTCGGTGCGCAGTTCCGGACGCTCCAGGTAGAAGATCGGCGACGGACCCGGACGGAACGCGGTGCCCTGGTAGACGGCCGGCAAGAAGCCCGAGTTCCAGTTGACGGAACCGGCGCTCGGCTCGTTCTTGCCGTTGTACAGCACCACGTACGGTGGCAAGTCCGGATTGGCCGAACCCAGCGCATAGCTGACCCATGCGCCCAGCGATGGGCGGCCCGGGCTCAGGTCACCGGTGTTCAGTTTCAGGATCGAGATGTCGTGGGTGGCGCCGACCGTCACGCTGGATTTGATGAAGGCGATCTTGTCGGACTGGGTGGCGATGTTCGGCACCAGGTCGGAGAAATAGTGGCCGCTTTCGCCATGCTGTTTCCACTCGCGCTTGGAGGCGAACACTTTGCCCACGCCGCCCTGGGTACTGGTCTTGATCCCTTTCAGGAACGAGGCCGGCACGTCCTGGCCCGCCAGCTTGATCAGGTCGGGCTTGTAGTCGAACAGGTCCAGCGTGGACGGGGCGCCGTTCATGTGCAGCCAGATGACGGATTTCACCTTGGCCGGGAAGTGCGGCGATTTGGCGGCCAGCGGATCGATCAAGTCCGCCGCCATGGCGCCCTGCAACAGGCCGCCGCCGGGCAGGAAGCCGGTAACGGCTGCGGCGCCCAGCCCGAGGCCGGATTTCAGCAGGAAGTCGCGACGCGAATGTTGGCACATATTGGTGTTTCCTTTTTTATTGAGTTAGTCGGTTGTGTGTAGTCGTGATGGATCAGAAGCGGTAGGCGAAATCGTTCGAGTTGGCCACCGTGTGCACCAGGTCCACCAGCGCCGCTGCGCGGATCGGGTTGACTTGCTGGTTTTCCTTCAGGCCGGTCGGCACCGCCACTTCGAACTTGCCATCGGTATTGCGCGCCTGGATGATGCGTTCCTGCTTGTTCAGGAATTCCTTCAGGGTCGCGCGCTCGGCCTTGCTCGGGGTACGGGCAAACAGGATTTCGTACAGGCGGTTCAACTGCGCGGTTTCATCGTTGCCCGCTTCGCGGATCACGCGGCCGGCCAATGCCTGCGACCAGTTCAGCACCACGTCGCTGTTGAACAGGGCCAGCGCCTGCAGCGGCGTGGTGGTCACGTTGCGCTTGTGGTGCGCGGCCGACGGATCGGCCGGGTCGAAGTTTTGCGTCAGCGGATACGGCACGCTGCGGCGCACGAAGGTATAGATACTGCGGCGGTTCTGGTCATGCGGATCGTTCGACGCGGTCCACAGGTTGCCGGCGCTGAAGTTCGATGGCACTTTCGGGAATACGGCCGGGCCACCGAGTTTCTCTTCGAGCTTGCCGGACGCCGCCAGCAGCGAGTCGCGGATCTGTTCGGCTTCCAGGCGCTTGCGCGGATACACTGCCAGCAGCTTGTTGTCCGGATCGGCGGCCGCCACGTCGGCGCGTTCGGCCGACGACTGGCGGTACACCGACGACAGCAGGATCTGGCGGTGCAGCTGCTTGACGCTCCAGCCATTCTTCACGAAGTCCGACGACAGGTAGTCAAGCAGTTCCGGGTGGGTCGGTTTCTGGCCGGCGCGGCCAAAGTCCGCCACGGTCGACACGATGCCGTTGGAGAAGTACTGGCTCCAGACGCGGTTGACGAACACGCGCGCCGTCAGCGGATTCGATTCGCTGGCCAGCCAGTTGGCCAGCGCCGTGCGGCGGCCGGACGACGTTGCGGTTGGCTTGATCTCGACTTTCGTGCCGTTGGCCCACAGGGCGGGCACGCCCGGCTCCACCGCATCGAGCGGCGCTTCATGCACGCCGCCAAAGCGCACGTGGGTCGGCGGCGCGTCCGGACGGCCCAGTTCCGTGGCCGCCGTGTAGAACAGCGAACCGCGTTCCGGACGCTGCTTGTCGAACTTGCGCAGTTCGGCCGTCAGCTTCTGGTACTGCTTCCATTTGTCCGCGTTTTCCGGGTTGTAGTCGGCGCTGTCCTTGTCTTCGGCCGTCAGGCGCAGGTACTGCACCACGTCGTTTTCCGTGCTGACGGTTTTCAGGCGGAAGTTGACCCAGCGGTCCAGCGCGTTCCATTGCGCTTCCGGCTTGAAGATGGCTTCGCGGCTGTCGGTCAGGTAGCGTTCCTTGTGGTACTTGACGCCGGCTTCACGCACGGTATCGAGGATGGCTTTCTGCTTGTCGCGGATGTCCTTGGTGGCGGCGCGGTAGGCGGCCTGCTGCTTTTCATAGGCCAGTTCCGCTTCGCCTTTCTGGGCCGGCACCTTCTCGTCGAAGCTGGTGTTGGCGAAGAACGCCTGCAGCTGGAAGTATTCCTTCTGGCTGACGCGGTCCGCCTTGTGGTTGTGGCAGCGCGCGCAACCAATGGTGGAGGCGAGGAAGGTTTCACCGACGGTGTCGGTCATGTCGGTGGCGATCTGGTATTTGCGCTGCACCAGGTCGCGCGAGTTGGAGTTGTCCGGGTAGCCTGCCAGGAAACCGGTGGCGACTTTCGCTTCCTCGCTGTCCGGGAACAGTTCGTCACCGGCGATCTGCTCCTTGATGAAGCGGTCGAACGGCTTGTCGCTGTTGAACGCCTTGATCACATAGTCGCGGTAGCGGTAGTTGTTCGGGCGGGTGTTGTCGTTCTGGAAGCCGGCGCTGTCCGCATAACGGGCCAGGTCCAGCCAGCGGCGTGCCTGGCGTTCGCCGAAATGGGGCGACGACAGCAGGCGGTCCGCCAGCTTTTCATAGGCGTTCGGCGACTTGTCGTTGACGAAGGCTTGCACTTCTTCCGGCGTCGGGATCACGCCCCAGGTATCGAGCGTGGCGCGGCGGATGTAGGTCGCGCGGTCCGCATCGGCGGATGGCTTCAGGTTCTTCTGTTCCAGCTTGGCCAGCACGAAGGCGTCGACCGGCGTGCGCACCCAGGCTTTTTGTTTGACTGCCGGGACGTCCGGGCGCTGGACGGTCGAATACTGCCATGCTTTCGCGGCGGCGGCGGCGGCGGGTGCGGCTTTGTCATCGGCTGCAATGGTGGCGGCAGTCGAGGTGGCTAGCAGTATGGCAATGGTGATGGCTTTGAGTTTCATCGGCAGAGGCTCCTGTGGAATAGTTTTATGACTGAACCTTTAATAGCAACTGCCGTGCCAGCAGGCATTGTTTGCTCAACTAATTGATTTTTAAGGAAGTTGTGACTGGAGCGTGACGAAGGGGTGATGCGTTGCACGCAGTGAAGCAGCAGAAGTGTTGGCGGATAATCAGTAGGGTGGATTTGCCGGAGGCAAAGCCACCGTGCTGGCGTTCCATCCGGCGCATGCAGTACTGGTCCGTTGGCGTCGCGCAAACCGCCCTACGGATTTAGTGCCAGTGGCCGCGCGTAAACGTTGTAGCGGGCCGGCACCGGTAATCCCGGTGCGGCCCGCTCATTCCGCGCGGTGGATCAGATCTTGCCGCTCACCACCAGCCCGATCCAGCGCGGCACCGCCGGCGTGTAGGTATTCCACGTCCTGGTCAGCGGCGCATCGTTCTGGAACGCGTTCTTGACGATCACGCTGACGTCATATGAGCCGCTGCGCGTGCCAAAGCCCACCGACAGGTCGGTGATCGACGAGGCGCCGACCCAGCCATAGCTCGACAGCGTGTTGTCCGCGTTGTAGCGCGAATTGAACGCGGTGTTGAAGCTGGCGTGGAACTCCTTGTCGGTGAAGACCGGCTTGCGGTAGTCGGCGCCGATGTTGAACGTGAACTTCGATGCGCCCGGCAGCGACTGGCCCGTGACGTCGCGGTACGGCGCCGCGCCCGCATAGCCGTTTTCCACCGGTTGCGCGGATTGCTTGAAGTCCTTGTAGACCGCGTCGGTGTAGGCGCCCGAGAAGCGCAGGGTGGTGTTGGCGATGCCGGAATACGCGCCGTCGAATTCCAGGCCCTTGGCCTGCACTTTGGGCGCGTTGCCGGTGGCCGTGGTGTAGTACAGCTGGCCGTCGTTGTTGAGGTTCGTGGTGTAGACGTCGAGCACCCGCACCGCCTGCTGGTAGTCCTTGATGTTCATCAGGAACAGGTTGGCGTTGATCAGCAGCTTGCGGTCCAGCAGCGCGGACTTGAAGCCAGTTTCCAGCGCGTTGGTCTTTTCCTTGCGCACCAGGTTCGACACGCCGTTGGTCAGCTGCGAAATGCCGGCCTTTTCACCGTATTGCCACGAGGCGTAGGCGGTCAGGTCCTTGCTGAACTTGTACGAAGGGCTCAGCACGAACGAGGGCAACGTGTCCTTGAACGGTTCGGCTTCCGTCGATGGGAAGATCACGCCGATCTGCGAGGCGCGGATGGCTTTCGCATCGGCCACTTGCTGTTGCTGGGCCGCCGTCAGCGCGCTGTATTGCGCCACGCCGAAGTATTTGAGGGCGGTGCTGTTGGCCAGTGCGATTTGCGCCGCGCTGTTGGACGCCAGCAGCGAACCGTTGGCCGCGCTGCCGAAGCCGCCGAAGGCCACGCCGTTGACGGACACCGGGTTCAGTTCCGGTGCATTGCCGTCATTGTTGACCAGGGTGCTGCCCTTGTTGCGGCGGTCTTCTCGGGTGAAGCGCAAGCCGGTGGTGACGGTCAGCGGATCGGACAGGTGCCAGTTGGCCTGGGCAAACAGGGCGGCGCTCTTGTTGCGGATATCCTGCGTGCCGGCGGGAGAGTTGAACGACATCTGCAGGCGGTCCAGCGAATTTTGCAGCAGGTAGCGGCCCGCCGCATTGGCGTCCAGGCGGTTGTACTGGGTCGCATTGGCATACCAGGCGCCCGCGTCGTTGCCCCATTCGCGGCGGTAGTCGGCCTGGTTATTCACCTTCATCAGGAACACGCCGGCCTGGTAATCGACAAAGCCGCCCGGCTGGGACGAGATGCGCAATTCCTGCGTGGCCTGGCGGTAGTCATTCCAGAAGCCGCCCGAGTTGCGGTGCACGTCGAACGGCGTGCCTTCGTCATTGGTGGCGTTGAAGTGGTAATCCTTGTATGCCGTGATCGACGTGATGTTGAACTTGTCGAGGTACCAGTTCAGCTCCGCCGCCGCGCCATTGCTGCCGGTGACCAGCGGGCGCTGGTTGTCGTTGTTAACCTCTCCGGTCTTCTCGTTGAGGAAATTGTTCTCGTAGCTGTAACCGGTCTGCTGGGTGAACCAGCGGCGCGCCAGGCGCACGGAGGCGTCCGTGGCCAGGGTATTGGTGGCGCCGTTCGCGTACACGTTTGGCGTCGGCGTGTTGATGGTGCGGGCGTTGTAGGTCTCGCCGGCGCGCGGCTGTGCATCGAGCGCGATGCGGGCGCTGAACGACGAATCGGGCGTCAGCAGGAATTGCAGGCGGCCCGACACGCGGTCCTTGTTGGTGTAGGTGATGTCCTTGTTGTACGCGTTTTTGATGTCGCCTTCGCCCTTGCTGACGGACAGGTTGGCGCGGTACGCCAGCAAGCCGTCGACGATCGGACCGCCGGCGGCAAAGCGGCCTTGCACCGTGTCCTGCTGGCCGATCGTCAGCGACCACGACGCATCGGGCGTGAAGGTTGGTCGGCGCGTGGTGACGTTGACCACGCCCACGCTGGTGTTCTTGCCCAGCAGGGTGCCTTGCGGACCGCGCGTGACTTCCACCGCATCGACATCGGTGAAGTCGAAGCTGGACGACAGCGCGTTGTAGGCGTAGTTGACGCCATCGACGATCAGTCCCACGCTGGGGTCTTGCGCCTCGGTCTGGCCCTGTTTGCCGACGCCGCGGATGGCCAGGCTGGCGGTGCGCTGGTTACCCTGGTTCCACGACACGTTGGCGGCGCGCTGGGTCAGCGACTTGATATCGGTGGCTTGCAGGCGGTCCAGTTCCTTGCCGGTCACGACGGAGACCGACAGCGGCACGTCTTGCAGGCGTTCCAGCCGGTTGCGGCTGCGCACCGTGACTTCGCCCAGGGTTTCGGATTCGTCCACGGCTGGCGTGGCGGCGGGCGTGGCGGC
Source organism: Pseudoduganella sp. GW821-FHT12E03 (assembly GCF_058807115.1). Taxonomy (NCBI): domain Bacteria; kingdom Pseudomonadati; phylum Pseudomonadota; class Betaproteobacteria; order Burkholderiales; family Oxalobacteraceae; genus Pseudoduganella; species Pseudoduganella sp. GW821-FHT12E03. The sequence goes on from NZ_JBXAQJ010000002.1 coordinate 325,531, forward strand.
AACCACCGCGGGCGCAGCCGTCACCGGGGCACCCTGTGCCGCCGAAGGGTTCTGCGTTGCGAGTTGCTGCTTGAGCCGCGCGATTTCCGCTTGCAGTTCGGCCACGGTCGGCTCGGCCGACGTTTGAGCCGCGTACAGCGGCGCGGACGCCAGCAAGGCGGCGCCGGCGAACGTGGCGGCCAGTGTGGCGGCGACGGGAGACAAACGGAATGGCAGGGCGGTACGGTATTGTGCTTGGGTCGTCATTGCGAGGCTTTCATTGAACAAGAGAACAGCCTTACCTCAGCAAATGCCGTGCCACGCTGGAAACCCGGCAAATCCGTGGATTTCCACCAGGGTGCTGCTGCAAATGCAGCAGCACCGCCGGGGATATTGCTTATTACTGCAAACCAGGGTGGTGTGATCCGTTCATGGTGAAGTTGATATATGCATATGGTATGCGGGGCGCGGCAACGGCTGCAACGTCAAAGCTTGCCGCTGAACGTGATGCCATACCAGCGGGGATACGGGTTCGGCGAGTAGCTGACCCATGCCGGTTCGTGCTTGCGGTTGTCGAACGCGTTCTTGACGTTCAGGCTGACGTCGAAGCCCTTGAAGGCCACGCCCAGCGACAAGTCCGTGATGGCGCCGCCGCTGACCCAGCCATAGGACGACAGCGTGTCGGTATTGTTATAGCGGCTGGTGAAGGCGGTATTGAAGCTGGCGTGGTATTCGCGGCCGTTGTACGGCTTGCGGTATTCGGCGCCGATATTGCCGGTCCATTTCGCCGCGCCCGGCAAGACCAGGCCACTCTGGTCGACATAGGCGCCCGGCAGGTACGCCAGTTCATCCGGCTTGGCCGCCAGCGGGAAGCTGACGTAGCGCGCATCGTTCCACGCGCCGGAAAAGCGGATGGACAGGTTGGGAATGCCGCTGTAGACGCCGTCGAATTCAACGCCCTTGGCGCGCGCTTTTGGCACGTTGCCCTGCGCCGTCACATAGGCGGTCGGGTTGGCCTGGTTATTGGCGATGTTGGTCGCCGTCGTGAATTCATCGACCACCCGCACGGCGGTCTGGTAATCCTTGATGTTCATCAGGAACAGGTCCGTGTTGAGCACCAGGTTGTATTGCGGCAGGCTGGTTTTCAGCCCGATCTCGAACGCATTGGTTTTCTCCGGGCGTACGTTGGCGTTGGCGCCGTTGACGTTCAGCGCGGAACCGGACTTTTCACCGTACTGCCACGACGTGTACGCCGTGTACTGGTCGCTGAAGCGGTACGACGGCGCCAGCGCGGCGGTGTACAGCGTGTCGTCGTACTTGGCCACGACACCGGAGATCAGCTGGCCGATCTGTCCCGCGCGCAGCGCCTTGGCGGCGGCGACCTGGCGCTGTTGCGCCGCCGTCAGGCTGCCATAGGCGGCGCCCGGGACCGCCGTGATGGCCGCGCCATAGTATTTATTGGCGATCGCATCGGCCAGCGCCAGTTGGGCCGCGCTGTTGCCGATGGCCAGGCCGCCGTTGGCGCCGCTGTCGAAACCACCCAGCGCCACGCCTCGTACCGTCACCGGGTTCAGGGCGGCGCCGGCGCCATTGGCGCCCAGCACGCGGGTGTCGGTGGTGGTGCGGTCTTCGCGTGTCACGCGCAAGCCGCCCGTCATATTGAGCCGATCCGTCGCGTGCCAGGTCGCGTTGCCGAACAGCGCGTTGCTCTTGGTGTGCACCACGGTGTCGCCCTTGACGATCAAGTCGTCGAGGGAATCCTTCAGCAGCGCCAGGCCCACACCCCGGTTGACGCCGGCATCGCGTTCCAGCGTGTTGTATTGCGCCGTGGTGGCGAACCACGCGCCCGCGTCGGAACCCCAGCCGGATTTCGATGCGATGTCGTCATCGGTGCGGATATGGAACAGGCCCGCCACGTAGTCGAGCGGGCCGCCCGGCTTGGATTTCAGCTTGAATTCCTGGGTGAACTGGCGATAAGCGACGCCGCCGCCGCCATTGCGGCTGATGTCGAACGGTGTGCCTTCGTCATTGTGGGCGTCGAACGAATAAATGCGCACCGCCGATTGCGAGGTGAAGGTATGGCCCGGCAAATCCCACGTCAATTCGGCCGAACCTCCTTTGTTGTGCACAGTCTGGCCCTGGTTTTCATTGAAGTTGATGTTGTCGTCGCCGATATAGTTGGCTTCATAGGTATACGGCGTACCGCTGAAGTTGCGGCCGGCGAACCAGCCGCGCGGCCCCGTGAAGTTGCCGTTGGCATCGCGGTAGCCGGTTAGCTTGGAGCGGGTCGAGGTGCCGCTCGGGTCGGTCGGGCTGCCATTGGCAAAGGTATCCGGGATGTTCTTGTAGAAGGTCAGGCCGTTCTGCACCTGCGGCGCGTGCGGTTCCACGTCGAGGCTGATGCGGGCATTGAAGGTGCTGGTCGGTGTGAACAGGAATTGCGTGCGGGCGCTGACCCGGTTCTTGTTATACAGGCTGTAGTTATGGTCGAAGTTGTTGTCATAGAAGCCGCGTGCGCGGTGCACAATGAACGAACCGCGCCAGGCCAGGAATTCATCGATGACCGGGCCACCGAGGTTGGCCTTGCCGATCACGGTTTCATTCTTGCCATAGGTGACGGAATAGTCGGCGGTGGGGTAGAACGACGGCTTGCGCGTATTGATGCTGACCACCCCGGAGCTGGCGCCTTTGCCGCCCAGCGTGCCCTGCGGGCCGCGCGTCACGTCCACTGATTCCACGTCATAGAAATCAAAATTGGCCAGCTGCGACAAGCCATAGCTGACGCCATCGACCACCACACCCACGCTGGGGTCCTGGGTTTCCGTAAACGAGCGTTTTCCCCGGCCCCGCACCGACAGCGACGCGCCGCGCGTGTTGTTCTGGTTGAACTGCACGTTGGCGCCGCGTTTGGTGATGGCCGATAAATCCTGCGCCAGTTCGCGGTCCAGTTCCTGGCCGCTGACCACGGAAATCGACAGCGGCACTTCCTTCAGGGTTTCAATTTTCTTGCGGCCCCGCACGGTGACGGCGCCCAGCGCCTGGGGTTCTTCTTCCTGTGCGGCGGCCGGCGCTTGAACGGGCGGGGTGGCGGCCGGCGGCGTCACGCCCTGTGCCGCCAGCGCTTCTTTCAGGCGCGCATTCTCTGCCTGGATACGGGCGATTTCCGCGCGCAGATCAGTGATACCGGCGTCAAAGGACTGGCCGGCCGCGTGGGCGCTGAATCCGGCGCCGGCCAGCAGGGCGGCGATGGGCAGCAGGCGGATGGAGAAACGACGTGAGTGAATTTGCTTATGCATGTATGGCATCTTGGTGGTGGAGGATGCCCTATGCGTCGCAAACACCATGCCACCTGCGGGAAGCCCGCCGTTGCAGGCAAAACGGGGAATAGCATGGTTTGCGCTGGTGACCCGGCAACAGGCTGCCAGCGGCATTGATGGAAATGCAACAAGTTGCGGATAATACGTATTTGGCAACTTTATTGATCATGTGAAGATCAGGGCCCACCCCGCTATCGCAACCCAGGAAAACCATGCTGGCTGATCTTTCATACTCTCAATTTGCAATGGTCTGGTGCGCGGTCGCGCTGGCCTATGTGATTTTTTCCATTGCCGGTTTTGGCACGGCGCTGGTCGCCAGCCCCATCCTGGCGCAATTTGTTCCGGTGGCGCATATCGTCCCGCTGCTTGCGCTGCTGGATTTCTTTGCCGCGGTCACCAACCTGGCCCGCGACGGCCGCCACGCGGAAGTCGCCGAGTTGACGCGCCTGGTGCCGCTGATGATGGTCGGCAGCGCAGTCGGTGCGGCCATCCTGCTGGTCACCCGGCCCGATGTCCTGATGCTGATGCTGGGTGTATTTGTTATTGCCTACGCGCTGTATTCGCTGAGCGGTCTGAAAGCTGAAACCCGGTTCAGCGCAAGGGCAGCCGTGCCGTTCGGGCTGGTTGGCGGCGTATTCAGTGCGCTGTTCGGCAGCGGCGGTTTCCTGTATTCGATTTATCTGACGGGACGCATCGACGACAAAAACCGCGTCCGCATCACGCAAAGCACGCTGATCGGATTGAGTACGCTGACGCGGCTGGCCTTCTTCATCGCCGCAGGCGTGTTTGCCAATACCGGCTTGCTGTTGCTGGCCGCCGCGCTGGCAACGGCCATGCTGACCGGCGTGTTTGCCGGCCGGCGCATCACATTGCGGTTGACACGGGAGCAGTTCATCAAGGTGGTGAATGTGGTCGTGCTGGTGTCCGGCATAGGCCTGTTGTACCGCTACTTTGCTTAATCCGGATGGCGGCCGGCTGTTGAATTCTCAACAGCGGTGCGTCCACGCATGCTGGGCAGGCACCAGCATGCGTGGACGCAAAGGCCCATGCCGACGCTGTTTCGACTGATCCGGCGAATCGCAGGGAGCCTGTAACAGCGGGCGTTATGGTCAATCTGGCGCGGTGCGCAAGGCATCCGCAGGCCCCTTGGCACGGGAGTTGCAATCCCTGGTGGCGACAGTGGTGCGAATCGCGCACTGCGCTACTTGAGGAATGCCATGAACGCTCTGAAATCCGTTATCACCCTGACCCTGGCCCTGGCGGCCGCATCCGCCCTGGCCCAGCAAGCCCCGCAGCCATGGAAGTACAAGACCCGGCAATTGGAGCGCGCCGACGTCGACAAGCTGCTGGCCAGCCCGGAAAAACTGCTGGTGATCGACGTGCGCCGTCCGGATGAGCTGACCGCCAAGGGCAGCTTCCCGGTCTACCTGAATGTCCAGGCCAAGGAAGTGGAACAGCACCTGTCGTATATCCCGAAAGACCGCGTGATCCTGACCGTGTCGAACCATGCGCACCGCGCCGGCGCCGTCGGCGACCTGTTGGCCAGCAAAGGTTACAAGGTGGCCGGCGCCACCGGTTCGGAGGATTACGAAGCCCAGGGCGGCAAGATTACCCGCGTGGCGCCGCCGCCGCCACGCCAGACCGCACAGGCCGCGCAAGCTGCAACCGCGCAACAGTAAGGCGGATCGCGGCATGAGCAGCAAATTCTTCACCAGGACCTACGCCGCCGCCGGCGCGCAGCCAGACCGGCAGGTCCCGGCTGTCCGCAAGAGCCTGCGCGGCGTGGCCAAGGCCAAGCTGCGCGCGAGCAAAGCCGCTTCGGCCGCGTACCTGGCCAGCGCCGGCGGCGCGGCCGTGCGTGGCGGCCAGCAGGACGCGGTGCGGGGGCAAGGCGGCGCGGAACGCGGCGGCCCGCCGCCGGCGGTGCGCGTCTCCACGCCGCAAGGCAATACGGGTGGCGCGGCGGTCCACAGCCTGTACGCGCGGTCCATCCCGCCGGGCCAGGCGGGCGGGATAGCCAGGGCCGTCACCGACGGCGCATGCGCCTGCGACGCGGTCGGCCCTTCGGCCCGCATCCATGTGTGGGATTTGCCGACGCGGCTGTTTCACTGGTCGCTGGTGCTGTCGGTAACGCTGGCGCTGGCCACCGGGCTGGTGGGCGGCGACTGGATGCCGGTGCACGGCTATGCGGGCATCGCCATCGTGGGCCTGGTGGCGTTCCGGCTGGTGTGGGGCATTGCCGGCGCCGCGCATGCGCGCTTTGTGAATTTCGCCCCGACGCCGGGCCGCCTGCGCGCCTACCTCGGCGGCCGCTGGCAGGGACATGGCCATAACCCGCTCGGCGCCCTGTCGGTGTTTGCCTTGCTGGCGCTGCTGGCGGCGCAGGCGGGAACAGGGCTGCTCGGCAATGACGAAATCGCGTTCCAGGGGCCGCTGGCGCCGCTGGTGGATGAAGCCCGTTCGCTGCAATTGACGGGGCTGCACCAGCAACTGGCTTATGTGCTGCTGGGCGTGATCGCCTTGCACGTGCTGGCCATCGCGGCCTACCTGGTGGTGCGCAAGGCCAACCTGGTCAAGCCCATGGTGACTGGCTGGAAAGACGTGCCGGTGGTGGATGTGCCGGCCGCCAGCGCGCAAGCGTGGCGCTGGACCGCGCTGGCTTGCGCCGTCGGGGTGGCCGTGCTGGCGATGGCGTTTGCCAGCGGCGCCGGGCTGGCGCAGGACGCCGCGCCGGTTGCCGCCCCCGTGGTGGAAAGCACGGCGCCCGATGCGGCTCCGGCCGCGGCCCCCGCACCCGTATCAAGCCCTGCGCCCGCGTGGTAGCAGCGCCTTAACTTCCGGATTTGACAAAGGTATCCCATGACGACACTGACCTTCGACAGTTTTCATTCCGCCTCCCATGCGCCGCGCCGCGCCAAGACGCGCCGCGCCACGCGGCCGGCCGCGCAGCCAGTGCAAGCCTTGCCCAATGCGGCGGCGGTGCGCCCCGATCTGCTGAAGCAGGGCTTGCACAACCGGGTTGGCTTGACGGCGCTGGCCGGCGCGGCGGTGCTGCTGCACGCCGCCATCATCGTCGGCGTGCACAACCTGCCGGCCGATGCGAAGCTGCCGCCGCCCAAGGCCGAGCCGCTGGCGCTGGAATTCGCGCCGCCGCCACCGCCGCCGCCACCACCGGAGCCGCCCAAGCCGCAGCCTCGGACACCGGTGGTGAAACAGGCGCCGGTTCCACAATTGCCGGTGGTGCGCAACGTGGTCGACACCGGCCCGGCGACGGCGGACACCGTGGCGGTGGCCACCACCCCGCAGCCGCCCGCGCCGCCGGCGCCGGTGGCCGCGCCGCCCGCACCGCCGCCACCTGAACCGGTGACCGAACCGCGCGGCTTCGCCGGCTACAAGAACAACCCGGCGCCGGAATACCCGGCGCTGGCGCAAGACCGGGGTTTGCAGGGGCAAGTCATCCTCAAGGTGCAGGTACTGGCCACCGGCAAACCTTCCGCCATCAACATCGATAAATCCAGCGGCCACAAGATCCTGGACGATGCTGCGGTCAAGGCAGTGCAGGGCTGGGCTTTCGAACCCGCCAAGCGCGGCCAGACGCCGATCGATGGCTGGGTCAAGGTCCCGCTGAATTTCAAGCTCTCGTAAATTATTTTTGAAAGGAATTACCCATGCAATCCCATTACCTCGAATTGATCGTCCAGGGTTCCCTGTATGCGCTGGTGGCGTTTTCCGTCGTGACCTGGGTGCTGATCGCCGCCAAGGGCGTCCAGCACTACCGCCTGGCCAAACGCGACAAATCCTTCGGCAAGGCTTTCTGGAGCGCCAGCTCGCTGGACGCGGCCGCTGCCTTGCCCAGCGGCGCCAGCCCGAAAGCGCGCCTGGCGGAAGTCGGCTTCGAAGCGCTGTACGTCAGCGATGCCGACGCCAGCGCCGACCTGGAGCACAGCTGGGATCGCCGCGAATTGCTGGAACGCTACCTGCGCCAGCAAATCCAGAAGGAATACCAATCGCTGGAAAGCGGCCTGGCTGTGCTGGCGTCAATCGGTTCGACCGCGCCATTCGTCGGCCTGTTCGGCACCGTGTTCGGGATTATTCACGCGCTGGGCGCGATTGGCGCCAGCGGTTCGGCCAGCATCGACGTGGTGGCCGGTCCGATCGGCGAGGCGCTGATCGCCACCGGCGTCGGTATCGCGGTGGCGGTGCCTGCCGTGCTGGCGTTTAACTTCTATGTGCGCCGCCTGAAAGTCACCGCCGCGGAACTGGATAACTACGCGACCGACTTCGTCAACCTGGCGCAAAAGAACAACTTCCGTGTATCGGCCGCGCCGACGGGCAAAGCGCCGGTCCGTGACGACAGCGCCCAGGGCGCACTGGCAGCCGGCTTGCCGGCAGGAGCATACGCATAATGGCTTTCACGACAGGCAGGGATAGCAGCGACGTGGTCAGCGAAATCAATATCACGCCGCTGGTGGATGTGATGCTGGTGTTGCTGGTGGTGTTCATCCTCACGGCGCCATTGCTCAATAACGCGGTACGGATCAACCTTCCAAGAACCGCCGCCACCACGCCGGCCACGCCGAACAAGAGCGTCACGGTCAGCGTGGATGGGGAAAACCGCGTCTTCATTGACAAGCGCGAAGTGGCCTTGGCGGCGCTGGAACCGGAATTGCGCACGCTGGTGAGCGCCGACCCGGAACTGGCGCTCAGCCTGCAGGCTGACGAGGCGGTGCCTTACCGTTCGGTGGCGCAAGTGATTGCCCATATCCAGCGCTCCGGCGTCAGCAAGCTGTCGGTGCTGACGGAGCCGGCAAGTTAGCGGGGGCGGGAGCGGTATGGCAATCATCAGGGAAAGCGCCCGGGCCAAGGGTGGGCGCAAGGTACTGGCGGTGGCGGCGGTGGCCGCCGCCGTCGGCGCGGGGGGCTGGTTCTGGGCCGGTGGCGGGCAACTGCGGGACGGGCCGGCGCCGGGGGGCGCTGGCGCGCAGCAAGGACAGGACCGTGCGCGCGGCGCAGGCGATGGCGCCGCTGCGCAAGGTGTGGCCGGCCGGGAAGGTGCCGGGGCGGCGCGTGGCCCGGCGGGCGGCGCCGACGTCAATGGCGGCGGACGGCGTGGCGGTCCCGGCGCCGGCGGGCCGCCGCTGGTGCGGCTGGCTGCCGCCCGGCAGCAGGACGTGGCAGTGGAAATACAGGCCAATGGCACCGTGGTGCCGTTGTCCACGGTGGAAATCCGTCCGCAGGTCAGCAGGGTAGTGCGCCAGGTACACGTGAAAGAAGGACAAAACGTGGCGACTGGCGCTTTGTTGTTTTCGCTCGACAGCCGTGCGGAGCAGGCCGCGCTGGACCAGGCGCAGGCGCGCCTGGCGCGCAGCGAGGCCTCGCTGGCCGACACCGAGCGGCAAGCGGCCCGTTCACGTGAACTGGCGGCGCAAAAGTTCATTTCCGTCAGCGCGGCCGACAGCTTGCAGGCGCAAGCCGAAGCGGCCCGCGCACAAGTGCAGGCCGACCGCGCCGCGCTGCGGTCGGCCCAGGTGGACCTGGGCCATACCGTGCTGCGCGCGCCGTCGCCGGGCCGGATCGGCATCATCAACGTGTATCCTGGCAGCATGGCGCAGGCTTCCGCCGCGCTGGCGACGGTGACGCAAATGCATCCGATCGCGGTCAGCTTTGCCGTGCCGGAAAGCGGCTTGCCCGGTTTGCTGGACGGGCAAAAGGCGGGCGGCGCGCGGGTCAGCGCCACGGTGCCGGCCAATGGTCCGGGGCAGGATGTGCACAGCTATGCGGGACGCCTGAGCTTTATCGACAGCGCGGTGGATGCCCAGGCGGGCACCATCCGCGTCAAGGCGCAATTTGCCAACAACAGTTCGCCAACCGGCGCGCAATTGTGGCCGGGCCAGTTCGTGCAGGCCAAGGTCACGCTCGATACCTTGCGCAAGGCGGTGGTGGTGCCGCTGGCGGCCATCGTCACCAGCGGCAATGGCGCGCGGGTTTTCACGGTGGACGGTGAACAGCAGGCGCAATCGCGGCCGGTAAAGGTCTTGCATTCTTTTGGCGGCAAGGCCGCCATCGCGGGCATCGATGCCGGTGAACAGGTGATCGTCGAAGGCAAGCAGAATCTGCGGCCAGGCGCGAAGGTACGGGTCGACAAGGACGGCGCGGCGGCCCTCGCCGCACTGGGAGGTCCGGCATGAACTTGTCTGAACTGTGTATCCGCCGCCCGGCCATGGTGATTGTGCTGGCGCTGGCGCTGGCGGCGGCGGGTATCCTGGCGGTGCTGCAATTGCCGGTGGCGGCGCTGCCAAGCTATAACACCCCGGTCATCAACGTCAATGCGGACTTGCCGGGCGCCAGCCCGGAAACCATGGCGTCCTCGGTGGCGCTGCCGCTGGAAAAGCAGTTTTCCACGATCGCGGGGCTGAACCTGATCACCTCGTCGAGCGGGTCGGGTTCGACCTCGCTGACGCTGGAATTCGACCCGTCGGTGGACATCAACGTGGCCGCGCTGGACGTGCAGGCGGCGCTGCTGCGCGCGCAGCGATCCCTGCCGCAGGAAGTCACGGAATTGCCGTCTTACCGCAAGAGCAATCCGGCCGACGGGCCGACCCTGTTCATCGTGCTGAACGCGCCGTCGCTGAGCCTTGCTGAGCTCAACGACTATGCGGAAAACCTGATCGCGCCATCGATCGCCACCCTGGAGGGCGTGGCGCAAGTCAACGTGAACGGGCAAAAACGCTTTGCCGTGCGTGTCAAGGCGCAACTGGACAAGCTCAATGCCCGCAACATGACGCTCGATGAACTGGCCGCCGCGATCCGCGCGGCCAACGCCAATTCGCCGCTGGGCGTGATCGAAGGGCCGCAGCAATTGCTGACGATCCAGGCCGATGGCAAGCTGATGAAGGCGGCCCAGTTCGCGGAACTGATCGTGGCCAACCGCAATGGCTTGCCGGTGCGGCTGAAGGAAGTCGCCAGCGTGGAAGACAGCTACCTGTCGGTACGGACCACGGCCAGCTACAACGGCGCGCAATCGGTGGTGCTGCAGGTGCAACGCCAGCCGAACGCGAATACCGTGGCGGTGGTCGACGCGGTGCGCAAGCTGATGCCGCGCCTGCAGGCGCAATTGCCGTCGTCGATTTCCGTCACGCTGTCCGGCGACAGTTCGCTGTCGATCCGCGAAGCGATCCACGACGTCAATATCACTTTGGCGCTGACCGTGGCGCTGGTGGTGCTGGTGATTTTCCTGTTCCTGCGCCGGCTGGCGGCCACGGTGATTCCCGCTGTGACGTTGCCGCTGTCGCTGCTGGGCGCGATGATCCTGTTCCACTGGTGCGGCTACAGCCTCAATAATGTTTCGCTGCTGGGCATTACCCTGGCCGTGGGCCTGGTGGTGGATGACGCTATCGTGGTGCTGGAAAATATCGTGCATCACACGGAGCGGGGCGAATCGCCGATGAAGGCGGCGTTGGTGGGGGCGCGTGAAATGGGCTTTACCATTGTGTCGATTTCCGTGTCGCTGGTGGCGGTGTTCATCCCGATCTTCTTCATGCCGGGCGTGATCGGCTTGCTGTTCCGCGAATTTGCCGTGGTGGTGTCGCTGTCGGTGCTGGTGTCGGCCGTGGTGTCGCTGACGGTGGTGCCGATGCTGGCCAGCCGGCTGCTGCCGAAGCATACCGGCACGGCAACCATTTCCGGCGGCTGGCTGGGGCGCTGGTTTGAGGCGGGATTTACCGCGCTGACCAACGTGTACCGCGTGTCGCTGGACTGGAGCCTGCGCCACCGCCTTGTGGTGCTGAGCGGCGCGCTGGCCAGCGTGGCGCTGACGGTGGCGCTGTACCAGGACATGCCCAAGGGGTTCTTCCCGGACGAAGACCTGGGCCGCATCCGCGTCACGACGGAGGCGGCGGAAGACGTGTCGCCGGCGGCCTTGCTGGCGCTGCAGTCGCAGGTGGCGGAACGTTTCCGCAACCATCCGGCCATGCAGGGCGTGTTGTCCTTTACGGGGCCGGGTGGTCCGGGGGGCGGCAATACCGCGTCCAGCGGACGCATGATATTGACCCTGAAGCCGCGCGGCGAGCGGGCCCCGATGCAGGAAGTGCTGGCCGGGCTGCGCAAGGAAGCGCGCGCGGTGCCGGGCATCGCGGTCTACCTGAACCCGATGCAAAACCTGCAGATCGGTGGCCGCAGCAGCAAGAGCCGCTACCAGTACACCTTGCAGAGCGTCAGCCCGGAAGGGCTGGAAAGCTGGGCTGAAAAGATCCAGCAGGGCATGCGAAGCGATCCGATGTTCCGCGACGTGACCAGCGACAGCCAGAGCCGGGGCTTGCAGGCCAGCCTGCGCATCGACCGCGACAAGGCCGAAGGGCTGGGCGTGCGCATGTCGGACGTGCGCAGCGCGCTGTACCTGGCGTTCGGCGAGCGGCAGGTGTCGACCATCTATGCGCCGAGCGCCAGTTACGCGGTGCTGATGGAGGCGCAGGACAGGGAATACCAGGAAGCGCTGGGCAAGGTGTCGGTGCGCGGCGCCAATGGCGCCCTGGTGCAGCTGTCGGCTATCGCGGCGGTCGAGCGCACGGCGGGCCTGCTGGCGGTCAACCACCAGGGCCAGTTGCAGGCGATCACCCTGTCGTTCAACCTGGCGCCCGGCGTGGCCCTGGGGGAGGCGACCGCGAAGATTGCGGAAATCGGGCGTGACGTGCAGTTGCCGCTTTCGGTGATTACCCGTTATGGCGGCGAAGCGGCCACGTTCCAGGAAACGCAGAGCAGCCAACTGGTGCTGGTGTTTGTCGCGCTGGCGGTGATTTATGTGTTGCTGGTGGTGCTGTATGAAAGCTGGATCCATCCGGTGACGATCCTGGCGGGGCTGCCGTCGGCGGTGGTGGGGGCGTTCCTGTCGCTGAAACTGTGCGGCATGGAGCTGACCTTGATTGCCACCATCGGCATCCTGATGCTGATCGGTATCGTCAAGAAAAACGCCATCATGATGATCGACTTCGCGCTGCATGCGCAGCGCACCCGGCGCGTGCCACCCGGCGAAGCGATCCGGCAGGCCTGCCTGCAGCGGTTCCGGCCGATCATGATGACGACCCTGGCGGCGCTGATGGGCGCCGTGCCGCTGGCGTTCGGCCTCGGCGCCGGCGCGGAACTGCGCCAGCCGCTGGGCGTGGCGGTGGTGGGCGGGCTGCTGTTTTCACAGGTGGTGACGTTGTACATCACCCCGGTGATCTACCTCGCGCTGGACCGCTACAGCGGCACCGGCCCGTTGACGGATGCGGAGGTGGCGGCGCAAACCGGGGCGGCAATATCGGTGTCTGCGCCGCCCGCATTGGTCCCCGAACGCGACGCCGCCTGAAACCCCGCAATGGGGTCAGGCGTGCATTGATGCGTTTCCCCGGTGGGGTCAGGCGTGCATTCGTGCATTCAGCTCCCCTTTGACAGAGGAGCGCCGGTGCCGGGATGCATGCCAACCCCGTGGTGGGAGCCGGCTGTTTCCAGATTGCGCAGGCAGGCGAATCGGCTGATTTCCGCAACAGCCCCTTAACCACGGGCGCCGTTGAATTACGCATGGCGGGCCGAATGCACGAATGCACGCCTGACCCCAGGTCAAACGTGCACGAACGCACGCCTGACCCCATGGGTTGATCCCATGATTATTGCGGGTCCCAGCCGGCGCCATTGTTGTAGGCGGAGAAGACTTGGGCGCGGGTGGCGAAGCTTGTGGCTACGTCGGAGGCGCTTAGCTGGTAGCCGCCGACGCGCGTTGCCAGGTTGACGGGGTTGCCGGCCAGGTCGGTGGTGCCGTATTCACGCCAGCCGCTTGCCGCGGTTGGTGTGACGGGGTTTGGCGCGGGTTGGCCGTTCACGCCGAGGCCGGCCCAGCCCGCCGGCGCCACGTGGCTGTCCATCCGGCAATTGATGAAAGCGATGTTGTCCCACGTGGAGCTGCTGCCCGCGCTGCGCGCCAGCCAGGTGACGCCGTTCGGGATGTCGCCGTGCAGCGGGCCGGGGCCCGGGCCGTGCGTCAGCGTGCTGTTGAGGAAGACATAGCCCTTGTCGGTGGCGTTGGCCACGCGCGCCTGCAGCACATAGCCGCCGCTTGTGCTGCTGGTGGTATCGCCCACCGAGCGGATTTCGCTGTCCTCGAACAGTGCTGCGCGGCTGGAACCCCAGATGAAGTCCACATTGCCCGCCACCAGCGTACGGTAAAACCACGACCAGCCCTTCAAGTTCAGCGTGTCCTGCTCGCTGTAGAAATTCGCATCGGTGGCGATCAGCCGGCCCGCGTCATTGTTGAAGTACAGCGTTTCAGCCTGCGCGGAAATCGATGGCGACCGCAAGGTCGTGTTACGCAAGGTCAGCGACTGCAGGCGCAGCATGTCCGATGCCTCCACCAGCAGCACGGCGCGGCCACCGGCCGGCGTGGCGCTGGTCCCGGCGGCCTGGCTGGCGCCGCTGCCGGTGTTCAACGTGTCATGGTTGGTGTAGCGGATGTCCACGCCATCGCGGCTCTCGCCGGTCAGCGTGACATTATCCTTGCCGCGCAAGTACAGCAATTCCCGGTACACGCCATTCTTGATGCGCACCGTGACCGGCGCCGCCTTGTCCATTTCCTTCATGATGAAGTTCAGCGCGCCCTGCACGGTATCGAAGTCGCCGCTGCCATCAAGCGCCACGGTGATCTCGCTGTCCGCCACCGGCGGTGCGCTGCGCGTGCCGAAGGTCCAGCCCCCCAGCTTGCCAATGCCGACGAACGGCACGCCGCCCAGCGAAGCGCCGGTGATGGCGCCATTCGAGATCGCCACATAGTATTCGCCGCCATACGCCAGCTTGTTGGCATGGGGACGGATGGTCAGCGTGTTGCCGCTGATGGCCAATGGCGTGGTGTTGACCTTGCGCATCAGCGCCTGCCCGGCATAGCCGATTTCCTCCACTTCGCCGGACAATTTAATGGTGTCCACCAGCGCGTCATCGACCTTGCGGAAAATGCGGATGGTACCACCGGAACCCAGTGCCGGCGGATTGTCAAAGGTCAGCTTCAGGCTGGCGTCGATATTCACCCCGGTCTGCGCCACGGCGGGCCAAGCGCCGGCCAAGGTATACGTTTGTGCCGGCTGCACGAATTGCGGGCTGATGGTGGCAGCGATGCCGCGTTTTAAGGTGGGGTCGCCGTCGCTGGTGATGGTGATGTTGGCGGTGCCGGCGCCGACCGGCGTCACCGTCAGGGTGCCGCCATTGATGCCCACGGCCGCCACGGCGGGATTGCTGGAACTGGCCATGAAGGTGTCGGCGGAACCGTCCGGCTTGAGCGCCGTGATGGCGAGCGACAGCGGCGCATCGCCCGCTTCCGCCGCATAGGTTGTCACGGCGGGATTGAGCGTCAGCTGCGAAGGTTTCAAACGCGGGTCGCCGATGCGGACATCGTCGACCTGGAACGATTTGTTGGCCGTATACAGACCCACCAGCCCACGCGCGGCAAACGCCGTATCCGTGACGGAACCCAGCGATTCGCCATCGAGGTACACCGTCAGCACGCCGCCGATCATTTCAAAGCGCACCGTATAAAACTGCGCATCCATGTTGATGGGTTTTTTCACCTGTTTTGGACGGCTCAGCGAACCGGCCGCCATCTTGGCGATTTCCACCTGGGTGGACGCCGTCGTGCTTTGCACGTTCAATCCCGCGCCATACCAGTTGCTGGCGTTGCTGTAGCGCGTGAGCAGGTACAGCTGCTTGTTGCCGGTGGTGCTGTTGGTCAGTGGCTTGATGCGCGCTTCGACGTAATAGTCGGCGCCGGGTATGGCCGCCAGCGCGGCAGGTTTTAACAGGGCCAGCACGCCGCCCGTGGTGGCCGCCGTGTATTGCAGCACCTTGTTGCTCGCGCCGATGGTTTCCGTCTTGACGCTGAACGAACCGTTCGGACCCGCGACCGGCAGCAAGTCCCAGTTGGCGCTCGATCCATTCTGGAAGTCGTCGCAGAAATACAGGCCATTGCCAGTGGCGGGGCAGGCCAGCGTCAGGCCCGGATCGGTGCTGACGTCGCCGGTTCCCGTGATGGTAGTGGCCAGCTTGCCGCTGCCCGCCTGTGCCAGCGCATTGGCTTTCACCAGCGCCACGGGGCGGGACGTGAAGGCATATGGCGGCGTCCACGCGGCGGCGGCGGACACGGTGCAGCCGGACAGCGCGGCCCCGTTCAGCAGCGAGCCGGTATCCTTGAACACGCCGGTCGGCGTGCCGCCCGGGTTTTTCACGACATGCGCGCACGTCGTGGCCCCGGCAATGTCGAACACGTTGCCATGCGAAAGCACTTTCGCGTTATAGCCCGGGCCGATGCTGTAATCGTGCGGATACACCGCATGCGACTTGCTGCCCACGAAATAATTGTTCAGCATGTGCACCTGGCCATAGCGCACGCGCGGCGCGCGGTTGGTCACATCGCGGAACACGTTGTTGGCAAAGGTCACGCGCAATTTGCCCTCGTCCGCACTGGCGGAGTCGCTCGATCCGATCAGGTTGTTCTTGTGGTGCTGGCCGAACACGTTGTACGACACGGTGACGTAGTCGGATGCATTGGTCACATCCAGGGCGCCGTCGTGGCATTGCTTGATCTTGCCGTTTTCAATTGGCAGCAAATCGTCCGTGGTGGGTGTATCCGTAAACGTGTTGTGGTCGATCCAGATATGGTCCGACTGTGAAATACCGATGCCGTCATAGGCGGAATTCCAGTTGCCGGTGGCGCCATCGGTGGGATCCCAGATGGGGCCGACGTCGCACGCGTTGACCAGCTTCAGGTTGCGGATGATGACCTGGCTGACATTGCTGATGATGATATGGCCGTTGACGATGCCGGCATTGGCGCCATCGCCGATCAGGGTGGTGTTGCTCTTCATGCGGATTGCGCCGCGGATGGCCTGGTCGCCGGTATTGGCAAAGGGCACACCTTCGCTCATGTCGATCGTGCCAACCAGTTTGATGATCTTGGCGTTGTTGCCGCCATTGTTCAACGCCGCCAGCAATTGCGCGCGGTTGGTGACGGTATAGATAAAGCCGCCGGCGGCATTGGCGCCGCCAGTGGTGCCGCCGGCCTGGCTGGCCCAGCCATCGGCCGGGGCAAGCTGGCGTGCGGGATCCGTGGCGGCGGCGTTGATGCTTGTGCCGCCGCCTGCCGCCAGCATGGCCGACAGGCAAAGCGCGGCCCTGAAACTCCAGTGTTTCATGGTGAACTCCTGTGATCGGGTTGACGGTGGGTCAGGCTTTGCGGCAGCGCGCCAGCGCCAGCATGCCAAGGCCGCCCAGCAGCAGGGCAGTGCCGCCCGGTTCCGGCACGCTGGCACTGTCTGTGGTGGCCGTGAGGACGCCATAGCCGTCATCCCAGGTCAGGCCACTGAGGTCCAATCCCAGCGCCCGGCCGCCATCGAGCAGCGACAGCAGCGGCGTGCCGCTCACGCCGGTCATGCCGGCCAGGGTGAAGCTGGACAGCGGCGCGGCCAGGGACGCGCCAAAGTCGAAGCGGAAGCGGTAGTCGCCGGCGGGGATGGGGGCGTTGTTGTAGATGGTCAGCGAACCATTGTCATCGAAGTCAAAGCCGAACAGGGCGTCGGCGGTAAAGAATTCCACCCCGGCGCCGCCCGCATGAATCGCGCTGGTATTGGAACCCGGTTCCGTGGCGAAGCCATGGTCGAGGCCCAGCATGGACGCGCCGTCGCCGTTATAGGTGGCGGTGATGACGGCATTCTGCAGCGGCAGCACGGCGGCATGGGCGGCCGGTGCGGCGGTGGCGGCGAGGGCGCCGAAGAGTAGGCCACCAAGCACGCCACTGAGGACGCCATTGAGGGTGGTTTGGACGAATGTCTCCCGTATTGTTTTCATTGTTGCTCCTTGTAGGTCAGGAACTGCGTGAGGGATGTGCGGCGCTTCCGGGTTGTCTGCCGGTTGCGGTCGGGCCACCTCGCGTGGCCCGTGCCTCATGAACGAGGGCCGGTGGGGGCGGGGGCCGAGGTTCTGGAAGGGGGGAAAGTGAAATGATTCTATATTGGCCTGACCAAAAATTCAATATGGTCAGGCCGGACGGGAGGAAAAATCATCTTGGAATGTCCACTTTTGTCACATTTGGGGTCTGACCCCCGGATGTGACAAAGATGGGGGAATTCAGGCTTTCGCGCCACGTTTGTGCTGGCTCTGGTATTTCTGGTAATACGCTTCCAGTTCGGTTTCAATCAGCGCCTGGCCGGAATTGACCATGAAATCGCGGAACGCGGCGGCAATCCGGGGCAGGGGCTGGTCGGCCAGGTGCATCACGTGCCAGTCGCCTTCCAGCGGACTTTCCTTCATCGGCAAAATGTCGATCAGCCCGGCCTGGAATTCCAGCGCGCACGCGTGCACCGACACGAAGCCGACCCCGAGTCCCGCCGCCACCATGCTCTTGATGGCCTCGTTGCTCGATACTTCGGAACTGATGTGCAGGGTATGCCCGTGTTCCTTGAACAGCCGCTCGACGGCGGTGCGCGTACCCGAGCCGCGTTCGCGCACCAGCAAGTTCGATTTCACGATGTCGTCCAGGGTCACGCGCTTCTTTTTCATCAGCGGGTGCTTGGGGCTGGACACGAACGCCATCGGGTGGTGCGCGAAACGGGCCGCGTTGATGCGCAGCTCGCGCGGCGGCGTGCCCATGATGGCCAGGTCCACTTCCTTGCGCGACAGCAGGCCGATGATTTCACTGCGGTTGCCGGCGCGCAGGTTCATGCGGACATTGGGGCGCTCCAGAGTGAACTTCACCAGCATCGAGGGCAGCAAGTGTTCCGCGGTGAAGACCGCGCCGATGCGCAGGGTGCCGCTGCTGACGCCTTGCAGCTCGCCCAGTTCATCGCCGGCCTGGTCCCACAATTGCAGGATGCGTTCGGCGAAATTGCGCATGACTTCACCGGCGGCGGTCAGTTGGATATTGCGCCCGACCTTGCGCGTCAGGGCCGTGCCGGCCAGTTCTTCCAGCGCGCGCAGCTGGGCGGAAATCGCCGGCTGCGTGACATGCATTTCCTCGGCGGCGCGTGAAACGCTTTCATGGCGGGCCACGAGCACCAGCGCTTCGAGCTGGCGGAAGCTTGCGTGATACATAATCTAAACCTTATCAATCGCTGAAAATAAGTAATTTCTCTTTTCGTTTTGCGGGAACTATATTAGCACCCAGAAGGAAACAAAACGGAGGAAACATCATGCAAACCATCGTAATCGTAGGCGGAGGCGCAGGCGGCCTCGAATTGGCAACCCGGCTCGGGGACACCATGGGCCGCAAGGGCCGCGCGAAGATCATCCTGGTCGATCGTTCCCCAACGCACTTCTGGAAACCGCTGCTGCACACGGTGGCGTCGGGCAAGCGCGACCCGCAGGTTTTCCAGATCGAATACTCGGCGCAGGCGGCCGAACATGGCTTCCAGTTCGTCCATGCGGAAATGTGTTCGGTGGACCGCGCCACCCGCACCCTGGAACTGGCGCCCTGCATGCGTGACGACGGCATTGCGCCGCCGCTGCGCACCCTGGAATACACGACCCTGGTGCTGGCGCTGGGCGCGGTCACCAATTTCTACGGCGTGCCCGGCGCGGCCGACAATGTATGCACGCTGGATCATGTCGGCGATGCGAAAAGTTTTTACCGCCGCTTCCTGGGCGCCTGCGTGCGGGCCAGCCAGGGCGACGGCGAAAAGGTCAATGTGATGATCGTCGGCGGCGGCGCCACCGGCGTGGAACTGGCGGCGGAACTGGCGCACAGCGCCCGCGCGCTGGCCAAATACAAAGTGCACACCCTGGACCCGGCGCGCGACGTGCGCATCAGTATCCTGGAGCGGGGTGCGCGCATCCTGCCGCACCTGCCGCCTGAAATGTCGGCGCGGGCGGAAAAATACCTGGCCACGCGCGGCATCGATATCTGCACCGGCGCCGCCGTCACCAGCGTCGAAGCGGACACTATCCACGTGGACGGCGTGCCGCGTCCCGCGACCCTGACCTTGTGGGCGGCCGGAGTGGAAGGCCCGTCCATCAGCAAGACCTTCGGCCTGTCGCTGGGCCGCATGCGCCAGATCATGGTGAATGCATCGCTGCAATCGGTCGACGATGCGAACGTGTTCGCGATCGGCGACTGCGCCAGCTTCGTGTGCCCGGTGAAGGGTGCCGCGCCGCCACGGGCCCAGGTGGCGCACCAGCAGGCGGTGTTCCTGGCGGATGCATTGTCCCGCCGTGAAGGCAAGCCGCTGCCGGAATTCCGCTACCGCGACTACGGTTCGCTGGTCTCGCTCGGACCGGTCGCCGCCGTCGGCGTGCTGCTGGGCGGCTCGGTCGGCCGCCAGATGCCGGTCAGCGGCGCCACGGCGAACCTGCTGTACGGGATGATGTACCAGAAGCACCTGATGGCGCTGCACGGGGTGGTCCGGGCCGCCGCCGTCATGCTGGTGGACTGGCTGCGCAAGCGCATCACGCCGTCGGTCAAGTTGCATTGAGGTCGCCGCCATGCATGCGTCCCGTTGGCGCATGCATGGCGGCTTTGCCTGCGGCAAAACCTCCCTTCGGAAATTTTTGCCTCAAACCGGTTTAAATATATTTGATTGCGCTATCATTGCGCAATGTCTCCCATTTCCGCCACTTCTTCCCGTCCCCACGTCTTTACCCTGGCCTGGCCCCTGCTGATCGAACTGTCGCTGGCGGTGGCGATCGGCGTGGCCGGCACCGCCATGGCGGCGCGCGTGTCCGATACCGCCGGCGCGGCCTTTGCCGTCACGATCCAGATTTCGCAGACCCTGTTCCTGCTGTTCCGCATCATCGGTTCCGGCATCGGCGTGGTGATCACGCAAAACCTCGGCGGCGGGCGGCGCGATGTGGCGGACAGGGTGGCGCTGGCCATGGTCGGCGCCAGCACCTGGCTGGGCGTGGTGGCGGCGCTGCTGGCCTTTGCCGGCGCGCACGCCTTGCTGGGCGCCTTGCATGCGCCGGACGCGGTGTTGCCGCTGGCGGCGCCGATGCTGCAGGTGCTGGCGCCCGCGCTGCTGTTCGATGCGTGGAATGCCGCGATGGCGGGCGTGATGCGGGCCCACCTGCGCATGCGCGATTCGCTGCTGGTGCTGGCCGCCATGCATACCTCCCACTTATTGCTGGCGTTTCCGCTGATGTATGGCTGGGGCCCGCTGCCGGCGCTGGGCTTGCCCGGCTATGCGCTGGCGCTGTTGCTGAGCCGGGCGCTGGGCCTGGCGCTGCACCTGGGTTTCTGGCGGCGCAGCCTTGGCATCCGCCTGCAGTGGGGCGACTGGTGGCGGCTGCGCCGCGCGCCGCTGACCGACGTGCTGCACATCGGCATCCCGGCCGGGGCGGAAAATATCGCGTGGCGCCTGGCGTTCATGGCCAGCATGGCGGTGGCTGGCAGCCTGGGGGAGCGGGCGCTGGCCACGATGGCCTATGTGCAACAGATCGGCGGCGTGGTCATCATGTGCAGCATGGCCGTGGCGCTGGCCGTGGAAATCCTGGTCGGGCATATGATCGGCGCGGGCCGGCTGCGCGAAGCGCATGGCCTGGTGCGCGCGTCGCTGGCACGGGGGCTGGCGGTCAGCGGCGTGATTTCCGGCTGCATGGCGCTGGCGGGCCCGTGGCTGCTGGGCTGGTTCACCCGGGACCCGGACATCCTGCGCGACGGCGCGGCCCTGCTGTGGCTGACCGTGGCGCTGGAAGTGGGCCGCACCTTCAACCTGGTGGTCATCAATGCGCTGCGCGCGGCGGGCGATGTGCGCTATCCCGTGATGGCGGGCGCCGCGTCGATGGCGATGGTGCTGGCGGGCGGCAGCTGGCTTTTGGGCGTGTATTTCGGGCTCGGGCTGGTGGGGCTGTGGATCGCCTATGCGGCCGATGAATGGATCCGGGGGGTGATGATGTGGCGCCGCTGGGCCGTGCAGGCCTGGGTGCCGTATGCCCGCGCGGCGCGCCGGCGGCTGCGCCTGCAATGACGGCGGCGACAAGGTTGATGAACTTTGGTGAACTTTTGTGACAATTCGCCGCTGAAAACAAGGCACAATAGAGGCTTTCGCCCATAGGGCGGCGGCAGGGGCGGCGATGGCACACAAATGGATGAGCTGGACGGCAAAGGGCGGCGCGCTGGCGGCGGCGCTGGCGTTTGCCGTGGCGGGCGCATCGCTGTCCGGTTGCTCGCGCACGGAACGCTGGCAGGAACAGGTGCGGCTGCATACGGGCGAAGTCATTGTGGTGGACCGCCGCAGCACCGACGATGGCACCGCCATCCGCTTTACGCTGCCGGCCCAGCCGGGCAAATCCTATGAATGGCGCGCGGCCCACGACGGCGGCCAGGGCCAGCACGAAAACCCGCTGGTGCTCGATGTGGAAAATGGCGTGCCGGTCATCTATACCGTGGTATCGACCTCGCCCGGCTGCCGCCTGTTCACCCGCTATGCCTACCGTGACGGCGGCTGGTCCGAACAGGTCTTGCCGGACAAGTTCAAGGGCAAGGAAATGAACCTGTTTGTGCTGAACGGCCTGAACATCGGCGACATGGTCACGCTGGAGCAAAAGCGCCGGGAAAACGCCGCCGTCTCGTATTCGCGCGCGCTGCGCTTCCTGGGACCGGGCGATAAATCCTGCGGTTTGTGACGGTGCGGCCGCGGACGGTGTGGCGTGTGACATTCCCGGTAGCCTGACTATACAATTTCACCCGGGCATCGTGCATAATCTCCGCAGGCACTCAATTCCCGGAGAACGCGCGTGGCCAGACCATCCCCCCTGACAAATACTTTGCCGCCAACCCTGCTGGCGGTGCTGTTGTCGTCCCTGCTGGCCGCCTGCGGCGGTGGTGGCGGCAGTGGCGGCAGTACCACCACGCCGCCCGTGGTGACGCCGCCGGTGGTCAACGACGGTTCCCTGAACGATCCCGTGATTTACTCGGGCAATCCGACGGCGTCGCTGGCCAGCGCCACCGAAAGCGCGGCCATCGTCAAAGGCAGCATGGTGCTGAACGGCCAGACGATCGCCTACACGTCCACCACCGGCCATCTGACTGGTACGGATACGCGCACCGGCAGGGCGGCGTCGTTCTTTTATGTGGCCTATACCGCCGATGGCAAGGAACCGGGTTCGCGTCCCGTGACGTTCTTCTACAATGGCGGTCCCGGTTCGGCGTCGATGTGGCTGCACCTGGGCTCCTTCGCGCCCAAACGCATCCAGTCCCAGGTGCCGTCCAATGTGATCCTCGGCGCGGTGACCCCGGTGGATAACGCGGAAAGCCTGCTCGACGTGTCCGACCTGGTGTTTGTCGACGCCGTGGGCACCGGCTATTCGCAGGCGATTGCGCCGGCGCGCAACCGTGACTATTGGGGTGTCGACGCCGATGCGGCGGGCTTCCGCGATTTCGTGCAGCGCTATGTGGCGGCCAACAACCGCCAGCAATCGCCCAAAGTCCTGTTTGGCGAATCCTATGGCGCACCCCGCACCGGTATCATGGCCAGCTTGCTGGAAACCGCGGGCACCCGCGTCAGCGGCGTGGTGCTGCACTCGGCCATCATGGATTACAACAGCAATTGCAGCGTGATCAGTACGCGCATTTGCGAAGGCTACATTCCGACCTACGCGGCGACCGGCAATTACTACAAGCTGTCCAGCCCCGCGCCGGCCGATGTGCCATCGTTCCTGCAGGAAGTGCGCAGCTATAGCGCCACCACCTACCGCGACGCGGCCGGACGCTGGCTGTCGTCCAACACCTTGCCGCAGCCCGGCGTTGCGCAGCAATTGTTCCGCTACACCGGCGTGCTGGCGTCGCGCTGGCAAACCAACCTGAATTACGGGCCGGATGCGTTTGCGAAGGAACTGGTGCCGGGCCAGTTGCTGGGCCGATACGATGCGCGCGTGTCCGGCGCGGTCGGTTCGCCCGTGACGGCCGATGGCGATCCTTCGCTGACAGTGGTGAACGGCGCTTTCAATTCAGCGATCCGCAGCTACCTGACCGGCGCCCTGAAATACAGCGCGGCCAGCACCTACGTCACGTACAACAACATTATCGAAACGTGGAACTTCTCCCATGATGGCAAGGAAGTGCCGGACACGATTCCCGACCTGGCCGCCGCCATCAACCTGAATCCGGCCATGAAGGTGCTGGCGCAAAGCGGCTACCATGACCTGGCGACGCCGTTTTACCAGACCGAACTCGATTTGCAGCGGCTGGGCGCCAACCCGAATATTGTGATCCGCAATTACGCGGGCGGGCATATGATTTACCTTGACGATGCCGCGCGCCGTGCTCAAAAAACGGATCTGGTGCAGTTCTACAGCACGCTGGGGAAATGATGAATAAACTGCTTTTGATGACGATGCTGGCGCTGTCCGCCACCACCACGGCAACCGCCGCGGGTAACGGCAACGAACCGCCGGTCCCATGCGCCGACCCTTGCGTGCCCCAGCGCCTGCGCCACGCGCCCGCCACGCCGGCGGCATCCGGCGCCGCCTTGCAGCAGCAAGCCGTGGCCAAGCTGCGCCAGCGTTTCAGCGAAGCGGACCTGGACGCCAATGGCGCGCTGACGCAAGACGAGGCGCGCAAGGCGGGACTGGGCTGGGTGGTCAATCACTTCGCCGAGATCGATACCGCGCGCAGCGGCAAGGTCACGTTCGACGACATGCGCCAGTACATGGCCAAGCGGCGCAAGCAGGCGCTGGGTCCGGCCGCGCCGCAATAGTCCGCATCGATGCTGCATCGCAGCGGGAACGCCGCTACAATGAAACCGACACTGTTGTCGTTTCATTGAGGAGCGTATCGTGCAACCCCGTCCATTTATCGCCCCCCGGCATTTCGATGATCCTGCCGCTGCGCTGGCCCAGGTCCAGCATTTGTATGACGATTCCATCGGGTATTTGCGCGAATCATTGCAGCGTTTTGTGGCCGGAGAAAATCCGCAGGAACATGTGCGCGCCTGCTATCCCTATGTGCGGATCAATACGGAAACCGTGGCGCGCGCGCCGTCGCGCCTGTCGTTCGGCTTTGTGGCCGGCCCCGGCGCCTTTGAAACCACCTTGACGCGCCCTGATCTGTTTTCACGCTATTACCACGAACAATTCCGGCTGCTGTTGAAGAACCATGGCCAGCAGCTGGAAGTGGGCATGAGTTCGCAGCCGATTCCGATCCACTTTTCGCTGGCGGAACACGACCATGTCGAAGGCAGCATGGGTCCGGAACGGCGCTTGCTGATGCGCGACGTGTTTGATTTGCCGAACCTGGGGGCGATGGATGACGGCATTGCCAATGGCACGCATGAAGCGCCGTTTGGCGAGGCGCAGCCGCTGTCGCTGTTTACCGCGCCGCGCGTCGATTACTCATTGCAGCGCCTGCGCCATTACACCGGCACGTCGCCCGCGCACTTCCAGAAGTTCGTGCTGTTCACCAATTACCAGTTCTATGTCGATGAATTCATCCGCCTCGGGCACGCGCTGATGCAGGCGCCGGCCACGGGCGACGATGACTATATCGCGTTCGTCGAGCCGGGCAATGTCATCACGCGCCGCGTGGGCGCCGCCGCGCAGCCGGACGACGCGTTTGGCGTGGTGCCGCCACGGCTGCCGCAAATGCCGGGCTACCACCTGGTGCGCAGCGACGGCACCGGCATCACGATGGTCAATATCGGCGTGGGGCCCGCCAACGCGAAAACCATCACCGACCATATTGCCGTGCTGCGTCCCCATGCGTGGCTGATGCTGGGCCACTGCGCCGGCTTGCGCAATTCCCAGCAACTGGGCGACTACGTGCTGGCGCATGGCTATGTGCGCGAAGACCACGTGCTCGATGAAGACTTGCCGCTGTGGGTGCCGATCCCGCCGCTGGCCGAAGTGCAGGTGGCGATTGAAAAAGCCGTGGCGGACGTGACGCAATTGTCCGGGCTGGAATTGAAGCGCGTGATGCGCACCGGGACCGTGGCCAGCACCGATAACCGCAACTGGGAATTGCTGCCGCAGCGCACGCCGGAACGGCGTTTCAGCCAGAGCAGGGCGGTGGCGCTCGATATGGAAAGCGCGACGATTGCCGCCAATGGCTTCCGTTTCCGCGTGCCTTATGGCACCTTGCTGTGCGTCAGCGACAAGCCGATGCATGGCGAACTGAAATTGCCGGGCATGGCCAACCAGTTTTACCGCGACCGGGTCGACCAGCATTTGCAGATCGGCATCCGCACGGTGGAACTGTTGCGCGGCCTCGGCGTGGACCGGCTGCACAGCCGCAAGCTGCGCAGCTTTGCGGAGGTGGCGTTTCAGTAATCGTCAAAAACTTAAGATGATCTTCATGGTGGGCGCGTTACATTCTCGGCAACGCTGTTTCGCAGCTCATCCATGAGGAGAATTCCAATGCGCAAGACCACCCTGGCCGCCGCCATCATCACCGCCGCGCTGGCCGCACCGCATGCCGGCGCCGCCCAGGGCCGCGCCGGCTTCGGCGAATTGCCGGGCGAAAGCAGCCAGGCCTATGACGCCAACCGCGCCGGCCAGGTGGTCGGCATGATTGAAAGCGAAGACGGCCGCCGCCGCGCCGTGCTGTACGAGTATGGCAAGGTGACGGAACTGGGCACCCTGGGCGGCTCCGACAGCGAAGCGCGCGCCATCAATGCGGCCGGCATGATCACCGGCGCCGCGCAAAACAAGGATGGGCGCTGGCGCGCCTTCGTCTATGAAGTGAAAAAGGGCATGACCGACCTGGGTTCGCTGGGCGGCGGCGGCTCGTCCGCCGTGGCGATCAACGCGTCGGGCCAGGTGGTGGGCCATTCCGATGTGCCGAACGGCGACTTCCACGCCTTCATCACGCAAGACGGCGCCATGAAAGACCTCGGCACCCTCGGCGGCAAGACCAGCTATGCGGCCGGCGTCAACACCGCCGGCACCGTGGTGGGCACGGCGCAAAACAGCGATGGTTTCCGCCGCGCCTTTGTCGCCACGGCGGGCCGGCCCATGCAGGAAGTGCCGGGACTGGGCGGGCGCATCAGCATGGCCACCGCCATCAATGACGCGGGCCTGGTGGCGGGGGCGGCGGAAACGCCGGACCGCCGCTGGCACGCCTATATCTGGGACGGCGCGCGCACCATCGACATCGGCGCGCTGCTGCCGAAAGGCGTCAACAGTTTTGCCACCGGCATCAATGCGGCGGGCCACGTGGCCGGCTCGGTCACGGCCGAGGGTTACCAGCCGCTGACCTTTGTCTACAAGGATGGCAAGGTGTCGGTGCATCCGCGCGAAGCGGGGCTGTATTTGACCAGCAAGATCAGCGACAGCGGGCTGGTGGTGGGATCGAAATTCACCGGCCAGCGCCTGGCCGCGTATGCCGTCGATGAAACCGCGCCGGAAATCAAGACCAGTCCGTGGGACTGGGTCATCCGCTTTGGCATCGCGGCCGGCGTGGCCTTCACCGCGTGGCGCGTGCGGCGCCGCACGGCGGGCCCGATGTTCCCGTCGTCGCAGGTGAAGGTGATTGCCAACCGCTTTATCCGTTAATTAAAAACGGTAGCGCGCCGTCAGCTGCACGGCGCGCGGCGCGCCCGGCAGGATCAGGTGCTTGCTGCTGCCATGGCCCGCGCCCGCATAGGTGCGGTTGAACAGGTTCGTGACGTTCAACTGCAAGTCCAAGGCCCTGGTGCGGTAATACGCCATCGCATCGGCCGTGGTGTAGCCCGGCAGGGTCACCGTGTTGCCCGGATTGGCGTAGCGGTCGCCCACGTAATTGACGCCGCCGCCGGCGCCCCAGTGTTCCGCCAGCTCCTTGGTCAGCCACAGATTGGCGCTGTGTTCCGGCGTCAGGGTCGGACGCTTGCCTTGCACCAGCTGGCCATCGTCTTTCGCGATGGATTTCACCATGCGGCCGTCGAGCCACGCGTAGCCGGACCACACTTGCCAGCCGGCGCCAAGGTCGCCAGTGAGGGTCAGTTCCACGCCATCGGTGCGCTGCGTGCCGATCGGGATCACGCGGCTGGTGGCGGGATCGGTGGATTTCATGTTGGTGCGCTCCAGGCGGAACAGCGACGCGCCCGCCGTGGCGCGGCCGCCAAACAAGTCGATTTTCGCGCCCACTTCGTGGTTGGTGGTGCGTTCGGGCGCCAGGTCCGCGTTGTTGGCGGCCAGTACAAAGGTTTCACCGGACGGCTGGAACGATTTGCTGAACGACGCATAGTACGACTGGGTTTGCGTGGGCTGGTATACCAGGCCGGCGCGCGGGCTCCAGGCGCGGTCGGTGCGCGCCAGGCTGGGCTGTCCGGCGCGGCGTTCGCGGGTTTCCTGTTCGAAGCGGTCGTGGCGCACGCCCAGCAGCGCTTTCCAGTGCTCGGCCAGCGTGGCCAGGTCTTGCACATAGGCGCTGCCGATCCCCATCACGGCCGTGCTGTTGGCGGTTGGCGCGCCGCCCGCCGTGAAGGGCACGGTGGCCGGCTGCGGATTGAACAGCGACACGGTGGCGGCATTGGCTTGCGAGCGCACCAGCTGGTCCTTGTGCTGGCGGCCGAATTCCACGCCATATAAAACCTGATGCCGCAGGCCGCCCACGGTGGCGTGCTGCGTTAGTTCGGTCTGGTTGAACCAGCCGTCTTCATCGCGCAAGACGTTGCCGCGCGTGAGCGACACGGTCTTTGCCACTTCATTGACGGCGCCGACCAGCGTATTGTTGCGGTCGAGCTTGTAGTGGAAACCGCGGAACGCATTGCGCAGCGTGAAGTGCTCGTTGATGCGGTGGTCCAGCGTGAAGCCCAGCGCGTTGACCCGCGCTTCGCTGTAATCGAATGCTTTTGCGTTGGCGGCGCCGTAATACGTCCCCGCCGGCACGTCGGCAGGGCGGCCCTGGACCGAGGGAATCCCAAAGTCCGTGACGCGCTTGTCATGCAGGTATTCGCCCTGCACCAGCAGGCTGGTGGCCTGGCCCAGCTTGAATTGCGCCGATGGCGCCAGCGCTTCGCGTTCCAGGAATTGCTGGTCGCGGTAACTGTCGGCGCGCTCGACGGCGCCGGTGACGCGCAGCGCGGCGCCGGCCGTGCCGAGCTTGCGCCCAAGGTCGATTTCACCACGGCGGCCGTGGTGGCTGGCCAGGCGCACGGTGGCTTCGCTGATGTCGGCGCCCGGCTTCTTGCTGATGCGGTTGATCATGCCGCCCGACGAACCACGGCCATACAGCACGGAAGCGGGGCCTTTCAGCACCTCGACCTGTTCGATGTTCGACAGGTCGCGGAAGTACAGCGCATCGTCGCGCATGCCATCGATGAACTGGTCGGCGATGGCGGTAAAACCACGGATGGTGACCTGGTCGCGCTGGCCGTCGCCGTGAGACATGCCGACACCCGGCACGGATTTCAGCACATCGTTCAGCGACGCGACACCCTGGTCGCGCAACAGCGCCTGCGGCACCACGTTGATGGTTTGCGGGATGTCGCGCAGCGGCGCGTCGAGCTTGGCGGCGCTGGTATTGGCCGGGTTGTAGGCCGGTTCGGCCGAAGCCGTGACCATCACGGCGGGCAGGGTGGCGTCGGCGGAAGCAAAGGCGGGGGCGCTGGCGGCCAGCAGCAGCGCCAGGGGCAGTTTTTTCAATCGCATGGCAAGTCCGGAAGTTAAGGGGCTGGCTGGCGGATCGGCTTGCTGGCGGAATGAGAATTATTCGTACTGCCGTATTGTCGCAAAGCTGCATCAGCAATGCAAGTTAATGTCGGGAAATTAAGGAATGTTCAGCGTATCAATGCATCAAAGCGTCAGCGGGACGGCGGGCAGGCCGGCACCACGATGTCGGACTTGTGCGCCATGGCCTGCCAATCGTTGTTGCAGGGCAGGGTCGCCAGCGCTTCGTTGAGGGCGGCCAGCAATTCCGGTTTGTCGCGGGCCACAAACAGGTGGCGCGCAAAGCTGTTGGGGCCCGGCGTGCGGACGTACGACAGCTTGCCGGCAAATTCCTGTTCCGATGTGATGTGGCGGAACATGAAGCGGTTCATTTGCGTGAAATCGATCCGGCCGGCCAGCAGCTTGCGCAAGTTGGAATGTTCATCGTTGGCCAGGTCAAGCTGGACCACACCGTCCGCCACCATGGTTTCCAGGCCGGTATAGCGGTAGCCGCGCACGGTGCCGTAACGTTTGCCTTTCAAATCCGACAGCAGGTGGATGGCGGGCGGTTTGGCGCCGGCAAACACCAGCAAGTTGTAATCCTCGAAGATTGGCGTGCTCCACAGGTAGCGCGAGCGGCCATCGTCGTCGATGAAATTCGGCGCCAGCATCAGGCCCACGGCGTCGAAATGCAGTGGCGCATCGAGGTGGGCGCGCAGCAGGCGCATGCGCGGCAAATGCTGCAATTCGAATTTGTAGCGCCCCTTGAGCTGCTGGTTCAGGTGCTTGACCAGCACGTCGCACAGGCCGCTGCCGTCCTGATACAGGAATGGAGGGTAGCGGTACGTGTTGATCGCACTCAGGGTGATTTCCGCCGCCGCCGCGCCACCGCCGGACAGCAGCAGGGCAGGCACAGCACAAAAAGCGGCGAACAGGCGTTTGAGTCGCAGGGTCATGGTGCGGGCTGGTGTGGGAAGCGCTTGAAACAGTATATGTCAGGAAATATCCGCTGCACATCGGCTAGCGCGCGGTTGTCGATCAACTACGGATGGCCAGAAGATAGCATGCCAGCGACGCTAGCGCGGCGCCCAGCAAGACCAGCAGCAGGACGGTGGGCGACCCGGCCTGCGCCAGCGCCGCCACCGCCAGCGGCCCGGCGGCGCGCGACAGCAGCGATGGGCCGGCCAGCGCACCGGAAATCGCGCCGTAATGGCGCCGCCCGAACAGGGTTTGCGGAATGGTGCCGCGCACGATGGTCAGGATCCCGTTGCTCATGCCATACAGTATGCAAAACGCGGCCGCAGCCCAGCCGTGGCGTCCAAACAGCAACAGCGCCAGCAGGGCGGCGGGCAGGGCGCCAAAGGTCAGCTTGCCGATGGTTTGCGGCGCGGTGTGGCGCCCCAGCGTCATTTCACCGATCCGCCCCGCCACCTGCATCGGTCCCACCAGCGCGGCCAGCGCCACCGCCACGCCGGCCATATGGCCAAACTCCCGCAGCAGTGGAATCAGGTGGACCGACAGCGCGGCAAAAATAAAGCTGTTGGCGGAAAACGCGAAACCCAGTTTCCAGAACGCCGGATGGCGCACGGCTTCGGCCAGCGTGTGCTCGCGTGGCCCGGCGGTTGCGGGCGCAGTGGCGGCAGGTGTGGCAGGTGAAGCGGTGGCGGGAGGTGCGGCAGAGACAGCCGATGCAGCCGACAGGCTGGATCGGCCGGACTCCGCCTTCTGCCGCTCGCCCCGCTGCAACATCAGATGCAAGGGCAGGCACACCACCCAATGCGCCACGCCATACCACAGCCAGGTATCGCGCCAGCCGGCCGCGTCCAGCACATGCTGGGTCAGGGGCCACGACACGGTACTGGCAAAGCCGCCAAACAGGGTCAAGGTGGAAATCGCCTGCCGGCTCCGCATGCCGAATTCCCGGTTGATGGTGGCAAACGCCGCTTCATACATGGTCATTGCCATGGCCACCCCCAGCACGGTCCAGGCCGCGTAATACGCGGCCACCGTGTGCACCTGGCTGAGCGCGGCAAAGCCCGCGCCACACAGCAGCGAGCCCGCAGCCATGACCCAGCGGCCGCCATGGCGGTCGATCAGCATGCCGACCGGTGTCGCCGCCGCGCCGGACACCAGCAGGCTCCACGAAAAGGCGCCAATCACGGTTTCACTGCGCCAGCCCAGGTCGCCGGCCATGGCCGGGGCCAGGATGGCAATCGCGTAATACAGCGCGCCCCATGACATTATTTGCGTACAAGCAAGAATTGCGAGATTGGCGCGACGAAAATGCATGAGAAGTTGTGCAATGGCAAAGCGCCAAGTGTATATTGTTATCGCGCCGCCGCTGCAATTGGCATAGCATGGAACTGAAATGTTTTCCGCATGAAACGAGGGTTGGTATGCTGAAAAAGATTCCCGTCATAGAGTTGAAACTCGGTATGTACATCGAGAAGATTGTCGGTTCCTGGATGGATTCACCGTTTTGGCAAAAGCATTTGCTGCTGGAACGGCTGGAAGATTTGCAGCGGATACAGACCAGCCCCATCAAGGAAGTGTGGGTGGACTTCAGCAAGTCCCGCGCGCTGGAGGCGCCGGCGCAAGGTGTTGTTGTTGAGCAAGATTCGGACGGCGATGCGGACGAGGAGGACGCCGAAGCGGAGGCCGGCGGCGTCCAGGACGCCGTGGCCGCCCCAGCCAAAGCCGCCGCCGCGCCGGCGCCCGCGCAGGTAATTGCCCGTGCACCGCGCGCGCCCCGCGCCCCGCTGCGCTCGATCGCGCGCACCAGCATGGCCAGCGAACTCAAGCATGCCTCCGCGCTGATCAAGAAATCGCGCCAAGCCGTCCACTCCATGTTCACGGAAGCGCGCATGGGCAAGGCCGTGACGGTGGATGACGCCATGCCGCTGGTTGAGGAAATTTCCGAATCCGTGATGCGCAACGCGGGCGCCATGATCGGCCTGGCGCGCCTGAAAACCGCCGACGATTACACGTATATGCATTCAGTGGCGGTGTGCGCGCTGATGATTGCGCTGGGCCGGCAGCTGGACCTCGATGATGAACAAATCCGCCAGGCCGGTTTGGCCGGACTGTTGCACGACATCGGCAAGATGGCCGTGCCGGCGCCGATCCTGAACAAGCCCGGCAAGCTGACCGATGAAGAGTTCAACGCCGTCAAGCTGCACCCGTCGAAAGGCCATCAAATGCTGCTGGAAACACCCGGCATGCTGGAAGCGGCGCTCGACGTGTGCCTGCACCACCACGAGAAAATCGATGGCAGCGGCTATCCGGAAGGGTTGAAGGGCGACCAGATCAGCCTGTTTGCCCGCATGGGCGCGATTTGCGATGTATATGACGCGATCACGTCGAACCGCCCCTACAAGCAGGGCTGGTGCCCGGCGGAATCGCTGCGCCGGATGGCGGAGTGGAGCAAGGGCCATTTCGATGAGCGCATGTTTGCCGCCTTCATCAAGTGCATCGGGATTTACCCGGTCGGCACGCTGGTGCGGCTGAAGTCCGAGCGGCTGGGCGTGGTGGTGGAATTACCTACCGGGCAATCGCTGATCAAGCCGAAAGTGCGGATATTTTACTCCGCCAAGGCGGCCAGCTATGTGCGGCCGGAACTGGTCGACCTGGCGTCGCCCGCTGTGACGGACAGCATCGTGGCGCGCGAAGATGCGGTGACGTGGGGCTTGAAAGACGTCGATCGGTATTGGTCTGGCGCAATAGAATTTGCATAAGGCATTAAAATTGTTGCGCATGCGACACATTTGACTTCGCGGCGGGCATTCGTCCGCCGTGTCACATTCCCTGCTTTTCCCCTTGCCGCACCTATATCCATACTGTAAGGTTTGCAGTTGTCGTACAACCTTCGAAGCATATGACGTTCCCTTGTGATACCAAAAACGATATCGAAAAGCGCGAAAAATTGATTGGATTGAATTCAGTCCCGACAATTAATATGGTTTCCAGGCAGACGGGTTTGGCAAGGACCCGGAATCGATAACTAAAATGGTATTGGAGACCAAATGGAACGGACACAAGGCCCACTTACGGCCTCGCATCAACCTTTCATGTTGAAAGCCGCTGTGGCATCGCTGGTGGCGGCTGGCGTGATGAGCAGTGCTTCGGTCTGGGCACAGGACGCCAGCACGGTGGTGGTGACGGGTGTGCGCAAGGCAGCCCAGAGCGCACAAACCATCAAGCAAAATAATGAACAGGTGATGGATTCCATCGTCGCCGACGACATCGGCAAATTCCCGGACAAGAACGTGGCGGAAATCCTGGGCCGCGTACCGGGCACCCAGATCATCCGTGACAATGGCGAAGCGGGCCAGGTCATCATCCGTGGCCTGGGCGGCATCGTCACCACCCTCAATGGCCGTGAAATGTTCACCGCCGCCGGCCGCAGCCTGTTCCTGGCCGACGTGCCGGTCGCCATGCTGCAGCGCGTGGATGTCTACAAATCGCAGGCCGCCGACATGAATGAGGGCGGCGTGGCCGGCGTCATCGACGTGCGCACCAACCGTCCGTTCGACTTCAAGGGCGAGCAGCTGGCATTGACCGCGCGCGCCGAACATCGCGACCTGGCCGGCCACACCGACCCGAACCTGTCCGGCATGTGGTCGAACCGCTGGAAGAGCGCGGAATGGGGCGACTTCGGTATCCTGGCCGGCGTGTCGTACCAGCGCGGCCGCTACCATGACGAAACCGCGTGGGTCGCGCCACCGATCAAATGGCCGCTGTATAACAACATGCAGGGCGCCGATGCCATGGGCCGCGTGATGTCGCAGGGCGACCGCAAGCGCTGGGCCGGCAACTTCTCCGCGCAATGGCGTCCGAATTCGGACCTGGAAGTGTACGCGGAAGGCTTCAGCACCAAGATCAACCACGATTCGTCCAGCGTGTTCTTCGTCGGCGTGCTGCCGTGGTTCCAGACCGGTTCCACCGTCACCACGCAACAGGGTTCCAATTACCTGGATTCGATCAGCAAGAATGGCGCGACCGATCTGTTCACCCTGAGCTCGACCCAGGCCCGCCGCGATGAATCGATCGGCCACCAGGGCGCGATCGGCGGCCGCTATAACCTGACCCCGTCGGTGCGCGTCACCACGGAACTGGCTCGTACCCTGAGCCGCTACACCCAGGAAAACCCGATCCTCGACGCCGTGCTGCCAGGCCCGCATAACATCAAGGGCGCGATCCGCGACGGCGGCGGCTACCTGGAATATCCGGGCACCGACATGACCAGCCCGAACAAGTGGGTGACCGACGTGTTCTGGGATAACCACAATGCCTCGTCCGGCCGTTCGACCGACTGGCGCGGCGACGTGATCTGGGAGCCGGAAGACAACGGCATCCTGAAAGAACTGGCCAGCGGTGTGCGCCTGGCCAAGCGCTTCGCAACCTACGTGCACGAAAAGGACAACTTCAACAAGGTTGCCGCGATTCCCGTGACGTCGATGCCAAGCGGCCTCAATTGCGTGACCGAAGCCACCGGCGGCAACTATGGCATGAACCAGTTCTATGCGCCATGCCGCGATTACCTGCTGAACAACACGCAGGCATTGCGCACCGCGCTGGGCCTGAAAGGCCGTACCGCAGATGATCCGCTGTCGTACTACTCGGACGTGGAAACCACCACCGCCGTGTACCTGAAAGCCAAGTTCGGCGTGGACGTCGGTTCGGTACCGGTCGACGGCGCGGTGGGCGTGCGCTGGGTGCGCACCAACCAGGAAGTCGATGGCTACACCCAGTTGACGTCGGCCACCGGCGCCTCGACCATCACCCCGGCGCACAGCGACACCACCACCAACGACATCCTGCCGAGCGCCTCGCTGCGCGCCAAGTGGGCGCCGAACCTGCAATCGCGCCTGGTGGCTGGCAAGGCCATCCAGCGCGCCAACTTCGGCGACTACAACCCGGGCCTGATCCTGCACGATTCGACCGCCACCACCCTGGCGACCGGCAGCGCGGGCAATCCGAACCTGCGTCCGACCCAGAGCAAGAACGTGGACGTCTCGCTGGAATGGTACTTCGCTCCGGCCAGCTCGCTGACCGGCACGCTGTTCGAGCACAAGTTCACCGATTACGTGATGTGGAAGCAGCGTAACGAAACCATCAACGGCAAGACCTACCTGGTCAACCGTCCGCATAACGTGGGCAAGGCCAACCTGAAGGGCGCGGAAGTCGCGTTCCAGCAGTTCTTCACGTTCCTGCCGGGCTGGATGAGCGGCCTGGGCGTGCAAGCCAACGTCACCATCCTGCAGGGTGGCGTACAGGAAGAAGGCGGCACCGGCACCACTCCGGACTTCCCTGGCATGTCGAAAAAGGCGTACAACCTGGTTGGCCTGTATGAATACGACAAGTTCTCGGCCCGCCTGGCCTACAGCTGGCGCGACAAGTTCGTGGCCGAGTACAACTACCGCGGCTGCTGCGACCTGATCGTCGATCCGATCAAGTTCCTCGACGCGTCGGTCTCGTACAAGCTGACCAAGGACGTGACGGTGAGCGTGGATGCGAACAACCTGTTGAATTTCGCTTACCACGATTACCATGGCACTTCCGCCGCACCGCGTGACGTGCGCCGCTATGACCGTACGGTCGGCGTGTCGCTGCGCTGGAAGATGTAAGGAAGGCGTTGTATGAGCGGTTGTGCCGTCGAGGTCAGAGGCGGCGGCATGGCCGGTCCGGTGCTGCTATCGGGGCAGCGCCAGCCGCAGGCCCGCTTGGCGGGTTTGTAAAACCCGCCCTACGGACGCAAACTCCGTGGGGCGGTTTTGCCAAGGGCATAGCCACCAGCCATGCCCGCGGCTTGAAACAGGTTTGACAGTATCGGAGCAGCAGATGCACACGCAAAAACTAACCACGCTGGAAAAGATCGGTTTCGGCGCCGGCGACATGGCGCTGAATGTGGTGATTTCGTCGATGATGTTGATCATCACGTTCTTTTACACCGACATCTACGGCCTGCACACGGAAGACCTGGCCGTGCTGTTCTTCGTGGTGAAACTGGTGGGCGCCTGCGCCGACCTGGTGATGGGCCAGATCACCGACCGCTTCAGTGGCAAGTGGGGCCGCTACCGTCCGTATTTCCTGCTGCTGGCCGTCCCGTACGGCATCAGCGTCTTCTTTGTCTTCACCACGCCGTCGTGGGGCTATGACGCCAAGCTGCTGTGGGCGTATTCCACCTACATCCTGATGACCATCATGACCGCCGGCGTCGGCATTCCCTATATCTCGCTGCCGAGCAGCCTGACGGCCGATCCGCAGGAACGCCTGTCCGCCAATGGCTACCGCCTGTTCTTCGCCAAGATCGCCGGCTTCCTGGTCACCATCGTGGTGCCGGTGCTGGCCGAGCGCTGGGGCGGCGGCAATCCCGCCACCGGCTACCAGATGGCGATGGCGGTGATGGCCGCGATGGGTGTGGCGCTGTTCCTGTTCTGTTTCTTCACCACCACCGAGCGCGTGACGCACGTGGTGGAAAAACAATCGCTGTGGGCGCAGCTGAAGGTATTGCTGCGCAATGACCAGTGGCTGATCCTGTGCGGCGTCTGCGTGACGGGCACCATCGGCTATGTGCTGCGCGGCTCGGTGGCGATTTATTACGCCAAGTATTACCTCGGCGGCGATACCGCCACCGTCTCGACCTTCATGTCGCTGGGCGTGGCCGCCGCCATCGTGTCGATGATCGCGTCGACCTGGATCACCAAGTTTTATTGCAAGGTCAAACTGTTCCGCTACTCGCAAATCGTGGTGGCGCTGCTGTCCGTCATGATTTATGTGTTCGTCAAACCGGGCGACATCATGCTGGCCTTCGCGCTGTACTTCGCGCTGTCGTTCGTGGTGGATTTGCATGCGCCGGTGTTCTGGTCCGCGATTGCCGAGACCATCGACTATGGCCAGGTGAAAACCGGCAAACGCGTATCGGGCTTTGCCTTTGGCGGCATTTCCGTGTGCCAGAAAGCCGGCATGGGCGTCGCCGGCATCCTGGTGGGCGTGCTGCTGACTTACTTTAATTACCAGCCTAACCAGGAACAAACCCCGTTCGCGCTGAATGGCATCGCGCTGATGCTGTCCGTGATTCCTGGTTTCTTCCACTTCCTGATGGGCGCGCTGATGTTCAAGTACCGCATCAGCGACGAGTACTACACGGAAGTGAAGGCTGAAATGAAAAGCCACGCATATCAATAACCATGTGGCAGGTTGAATTTCTGGAAATGGAGAATCCCGTGGCTGACATTTTGAAGCCCCTGATCGAGCAACGCGCCGATCCGCATATCACCAAGCATACGGACGGCTATTACTACTTCACGGCGTCCGTGCCGCAATACGACCGCATTGAATTGCGCCGCTCGACGACCATCGCCGGCCTGGCCGACGCGGAAAAAGTCGACGTCTGGCACAAGCCGAGCGTCGGTCCGTACAGTGAACTGGTGTGGGCGCCGGAACTGCACTACAACCAGGGCGCCTGGTACGTGTACTTCGCCGCCGCGCCGAGCCGCGAAATCAAGCACAAGCTGTTCCAGCACCGCATGTATGCGATCCGCAATACCAACGCCAACCCCTTGGCCGGCGAATGGGAATTCATGGGCCAGGTCGATACCGGCATCGATACCTTCTGCCTGGATGCGACCACGTTTACCCACAATGGCCAGCTGTACTATCTGTGGGCGCAAAAAGATAACGCTATCGAAGGCAATTCGAACCTGTATATCGCGCCGATGAAGACGCCGTGGGAAATCGAAGGCAAGCCGGTGATGCTGTCGAAGCCGGAGTTTGACTGGGAAATCCGTGGTTTCTGGGTCAACGAAGGGCCATCCGTCCTGAAACGCAACGGCAAGATTTTCATCAGCTATTCGGCCAGCGCCACCGACGAGAACTATGCGATGGGTTTGCTGTGGGCCGATGACGGCGCGGACTTGCTGGACCCGGCCTCGTGGACCAAGTCGGCCGCGCCGGTGCTGCAAACCTGCTTCGAGCACGGCGTGTATGGCCCGGGCCATAACAGCTTCACGGTCGGCGACGACGATGAAGTGCTGCTGGTGTACCACGCCCGCACCTATACGGAAATCATCGGCGATCCGTTGTGGAACCCGGACCGCCATACCTATGTGAAACCGCTGCGCTGGGATGACCAGGGCATGCCGGTGTTCGGCCGTCCCTCTTTGGCGTAACTGCGTGGTGCGATGAAACTTCTACATATTTCCGAAGCTCCGTTTGGTACCACCCAGGCCGGTGAGCCGGTCAGCCTGTTCACCATGGTGAACGGCAATGGCATGACAGTGAAGGTCACCAATTACGGCGGCATCATCACGGAATTGCACGTGCCCGACCGTGACGGCAAACTGGCCGACATTACGCACGGCTTTGACAGCGTGACGCCATATGAAGGCGATGTGCCGTACTTTGGCGCGCTGATCGGCCGCTATGGCAACCGTATTGCCAACGGCAAGTTCGAGCTCGATGGCGCGCAATACGAGGTCGATGTCAATAATGGCGTCAACCACTTGCATGGCGGTGCGCAGGGGTTTCACAAGCAGGTGTGGAAGGCCAAGGCCTTTAGCCGCGCCGATGAAGTTGGCGTGGCTTTGCAGTACACCAGTGCCGATGGCGAAATGGGCTATCCCGGCAAGCTGCAGGTGGAAGTCGAGTACCAGCTGAACAACGCCAATGAATTCAAGGTGCTGTACCGCGCGACGACTGACAAGACCACGCTGGTGAACCTGACGCAACATGCGTATTTCAACCTGTCGGGCGAGGGCGACATCCTCGGCCACCAGTTGCAGATTTGCGCCGACCGCTACACGCCGGTCGACGCCGGCCTGATTCCGGTCGGTGGCCCGGTGGCCGTGGCGGGCACGCCGTTTGACTTCCGCAAGTCGCAACCGATCGGTGCGCGCATCGACGCGGACGATGAACAGTTGCGCCGTGGTCTCGGCTACGACCATAACTGGGTCTTGAATAAACCGGTGCCGGGCTTGCTGGCGCTGGCCGCCACCGTGCGCGACCCGGCATCGGGCCGGATGCTGGAACTGTACACGCGCGAACCGGGCTTGCAGTTCTACAGCGGGAACTTCCTGGACGGCACGCTGCAGGGCAAGGGCCGCACTTACCAATACCGCAGCGGCATTTGCCTGGAGCCGCAGCATTTCCCGGATTCGCCGAACCGGGCCGATTTCCCCCCGACCGTGTTGCGGCCGGGAGAAACGTACATGACGGAGTCGCTCTACCGGTTCTCGGCGGTGTGACGATAGTCGTGTCAGGTGCGCGGGCCGGTGCCGTGAACAGTACGGGCCTGCGCACCGTTGTGTTGTCGTAGTACTTTTCTTCTGTGTGATGTCTTTCGGGCCGGGAAGGGTGACTTTCCCGGCCGTTTTTTTTACGCCACCATCTTGTCAGGCGACGGTGAACAGCATGTTGTACGTGTCCTGCGTCTCGCCGATCACGACAAAGCCCAGCCGTTCATACAGGTGCAGCGCCGGATTGACTTTCAGGACGCACAGCTTGACCGAGGCGCCGGCCGCCATGGCTTGCGCCATCAGGGCGCGCAGTATTTGCTCGCCCAGCCCTTTGCCCTGGTGGGCGGGCGCCACCTGGATTTGAATCAAGTCCCACACCGGCGCCGTGCGCACCACTTTCAGCAGGCCGATCGGCTCACCCGCCAGCAGCACCACCTGCGCCCACTCGAAGGCATGCAGGACGCGCTGCATATGGGCTTCATCGCTGGGCGTCATGCCTGCCGCCACCATCACCGCATCCATCGCCTGGTGGCGCAAGTCCATCAGGAACGGAATATCGGTTTCCGTCGCGGGCCGCAGGGCGGGGCGGTGCTTGGGGCCCAGTAAGCTGAAGCTTTCGTCCGGAAAGCCTGCGCGCACCGCCTGGTAGATGATCCGGCCGACGGATTCGTAACCTGCGCCTTCTTCCCGCACGAATTTCAGCAACGGCGCCGGCGCGCGTCGCGCCGCCTGCTCAAGGATCGGCAAGGCCTCCAGCGCAGGGATGGTGACGCCCTCGATGGTGACCGTCTTCTGGTCGGCATGGAAGTGGATTTCGAGCGTATCGCGGGCTGGCGTGAGAGTAGTATTCATTGTGCGGGGACTCCGGCAGCGCGTGGAAAGAGTTAATTTTATGCTACCGCCGTGCCGGCCGCAAAAAAAACAGGCCGGAGAGTTTCCTCACCCGGCCCCAAAGACATCACACAAAGCTACTACAACTACCGACAACACAAATTCACGTTATGGCACCGCCTTCAATGCCACGCGCACCGGACTGTTCAAGCGTGCCGCGGCTTGCGCCACGTAGGCTTGCCACTGCTCGCGCGTGGTGATGTCACCGGCGCGGCTCCACGCGGCGCCCGCCAGGTAGCGCACCGGCTTGCCGGACACCGCCGGCGCGACGATCAACTGGTTCAGCGGATCTTCCGCATAACCGGTGGAGGTGGGCAGCACGATGGCCGTACCAAACGCACCGTTGGTGCTTTGTTCAACCCACTGCAGCAGCGCATGCGACTTGCCGTCGCGCTCGACCTGGATCACGGGATTCTGGCCCTTGTCGGTGGGCGTCTTGTTCAGGCCCGCCGCGATGTCCAGCTTCGCCGGGCCGTTGAAGGTGAACGTGCTGTCGATGGTGTCAAACTGGTGGCCCGCATCGACAGTAAAACGCTTGGTTTCCGCTACTTGCGTTCCGGCCGCGTCCCAGCCGCTGTAGCGCAGTTCGAATATCGCGCGGATCGGGCCATTGGCCAGCACTTTCCATTCCGCGTAATTGGTGCTGGCATGCAGCGCCTTGCCATCCCAAACACCGACCCCGCCCGCGCCGCGCGAACGGCCGACGTTGTACATGTCCATGCCTTCGCCTTCGTCATGGTGGTAATGGTCGTGGCCCTTGTTGTACCAGCGGTCGACGATCGGATAGCCCACGCGCTTGAACCAGATATCGAGGCCGCTGGTGACCAGCACTTCCTTGCCGCTGCCCGGCGCGGCGGGCGCGGCCAGCGCGGGGCCATAGGTGCGGTGCGCGATCTTGTCGTTTTCCCACGCGAAGTCATCGAGCCGCTCCTGCACATAGCGGGCCGAGACCTTGTTCGGGAATACCGGCGCCAACGTGTCGGTTTTCTCGACGGTGAAGGTGGCGCTTTTTTCACCGCTTGCGAAGCTGTGCTGGAAAATAAGGTCGCCGTACGCGATACCGACATTGTTCGGGTCCTTCGCTTGCGGCGCCACGTTGGTCACCTGGTGCGCCAGCACGCGGCCCTGCGCATCCTTGACCGCGATCCGCTGGATCAGCGCGTTCGGCAGCGCCTTGTTAACGTCCGCCCACGGGATCGTGATGGTTTCCGACGGGCGCGCCATCTCGAGGTCATGGCTGACCGTGACCGACAGCGACGCGGCCCACGCCGGCGCCGTGCTGAATGCCGCGGCGATGAAATACATTCGTTTCATGGCAACTCCCGCTTACTGGTGTTCACGGTAATCGGTGGCGCCAATGCCCTTGGGCTGGTAATGATAGGTGCGCACCTTGTACTCGACATTGATGTTCGGGTTTTTCAGCATTTTGAGCACTTCGGCGCCCGCCATCAAAGTCGGGCCGTAGCCATGCAGCGCATGCACGCTGGTGGGACGGTTGTAGTAATACGCCTGGTCGCCCGCCAGGGTGGTGCCGACGCAAATGCCTTCGATCTCGCCCTTGGCCGTGACCTTGGTGGACAGTGCCTGCCAGCCGGTCTGCGCGATGGAACCGTAGGTGGTCGGGCTGATCCAGCCCTGGTTGACGGCGTGCGCGATGGTGTAGACGAACATGGCGCTGGCCGAGGTTTCCAGGTACGAATCGTTGCGGTCGATCATCTGGTGCCACAGGCCGGAACCGGACTGGCGCTCGGCGATGCCTTTCAGGGCCGCGCGCAACTGGTTCAGCACCGGCTCATAGCCCGGATGGTCTTTCGGCAGCACGTCGAGCAAGTCGGACATCGCCAGCACGGCCCAGCCATTGGCGCGCGACCAGTAGAAGCGCGGCGCGTCCGGCGCGTTCTGGTGCCAGCCGTGCGTATAAATGCCCAGTTGCGGGTTGAACAGGTAGCGCGACATGTTCAGCACATTGTTGACGGCGTCGTCGAAGTACTTGCGCTGGCCCGTCATGCGGCCCAGTTCCGCCAGCGCGGGTATGCCCATGTACATGTCGTCGCCCCACAGCGACACCGCTTGCGGACGCTTGCGCGCCAGGGTACCGTCGGTCAGGCGGAACTGTTTGTTGGCGACCCAGTCGCTGCAGGCCGTGATCATGCCGGACAAGTCCGGGCCGATTTTCGCGTGGCGCACGCGCATCAGCGCGGCGCAGAACGAGCCGGAATCGTCCAGCGAGCGGGGATCGAGGAAGCGCGCAAAGCTGTTGGCGCGTTCCAGCTTGAATTGCTTTTCCTGGGCGGCGAAGTAGGGCTGCT
The DNA here is from genome assembly GCF_058807115.1 of Pseudoduganella sp. GW821-FHT12E03. NCBI lineage: Bacteria > Pseudomonadati > Pseudomonadota > Betaproteobacteria > Burkholderiales > Oxalobacteraceae > Pseudoduganella > Pseudoduganella sp. GW821-FHT12E03. The sequence goes on from NZ_JBXAQJ010000002.1 coordinate 367,825, forward strand.
TGTCCTTGAAGAAGGCGAAGTGGCGTTCCGTCATGGCCATGTAGCGCTTGTCGCCGGTGGCGTCCGCCACTTTCAGCAGGGCGGAATGGAACAGGCCCATTTCATACACGAGGATGCCGTAATCGCCCTTGGCCGGTTCGATGATGGCATCGGCCACCGGCTTGCTGAAGTCCGTGATTTCCGCACCGGTCTTCTTGTTGATGACGCGGGTCGGGGTGGTCGACTCCATGTAGCCCCGGATGCGGTCCAGCGTGCCCGTGATTTCCGCGGCAACCGGCATCTTGTAGGGAATCGGGTACGTCCCCTCGGACACATCGTCGAGGTTCTTGTTGTCCGGATTACGATAGGGGCCGGCGGCGTGCGCGGAACCCAGCAGGACGATGGCGGCGGCCAGGCCGGTCAGCAGGTGCGGAATGGTTTTCATGGCGTCTCTTTGTAATTGGTCAGGCCATTTTAATTTGGTCCGGCCAAATTCGCAATCTGGACTAGCCAAATATTTTCGAGGAACGGTATGCGGCGCGTGGTGGACGATGGGCGTGCGGCATCCACGCGGGCGGCAACTTGCCTGCGGTAAGTGTACGGGAACTGTGGGGTGGCCGCGGATTGCGCCGCGGGCCGGCGCGACTGCCAGCCTGCGGCGGGAATGAGGCAGGAACGCGGGTCAGCCGCGCGAGAAGGTGCGGTTCACCCGCTCCAGGTGGGCGCGCATCGCGGCGCGCGCCGCCGTGGCATTGCGCTCGGCAATCGCGCCCAGGATCGCCCGGTGGTCATTCAAGGTGTCCTTGCGCAGCTCTTCGGTACGGTAGTGTTCCTTGAGCCGGTGCCACAGGCTGCCCCGCTGGTCCCACAAATATTCCACCACGCCGACGAAGGCGGTATTGCCGGTGGCGCGTGCGATCGCCACGTGGAAGTTGCGGTCGGCCAGTTCATTGCTGGACTTGTCGTCGTGGCTGCGCTCCATTTCTTCCACGGCGCGCAAGATCGCGTCCACGGCGGAATCGGTGGCGTTTTTCGCCGCAATGGCGGCGATTTCACACTCGATCAGCTTGCGCGCGGCCAGCACTTCAAACGGCCCGGGACCGACTTCCGGCACCACCGCCGGCAGCGCCGCCTGCTCGCTGACATACACGCCCGAGCCGCCCCGGACTTCCACCACGCCGCCCAGTTCCAGCGCAATCAGCGCTTCGCGCAGCGAGGCGCGGCTGACATTGAGCTTGGCGGACAATTCACGTTCGGCCGGCAGGCGCGCGCCGGCCGCGATGTTGTCGTCCCTGATCAGTTGCTGGATACGCTCGGCGACAACGCGGTACAGCCGCTGTTCCGGCGCATGGGTGGCTTCCTGTGGTTCCTGGGGCTTTTTCATTCTTTTCGGTGTTGGCTGGGCTAGCGTGACTGGGTGTAACCGCTGATTGTAAGTGGCGCGTGGTGCTTCTGGCAATGCGAGGGGTGCCATATAATCGCGGCCATGCTTATTGACCACATCTTTATCCGCGTGCGGCCCGGCGCGCCCGAAGCCGCCGTGCTGTCGGCGTTTGGCCTGTGCGAGGGTTCCGGCAACCGCCATCCGGGGCAGGGCACGGCGAACCGGCGCTTCTTCTTTGCGAACGCGTTCCTGGAGCTGCTCTGGCTGGACGATGAGGCCGAGGCGCAAAGCGACATGACCCGCCCCACCATGCTGTTCGAGCGGCTCTCGGGCGCCGGTTCACCGTTTGGCATCTGTTTCCGTCCAGCGCTTGGCGACGCGGCTGCGTTGCCGTTCGCCAGCTGGCGCTACCAGCCGGGCTACTTCCCGCCCGGCGTCGCCTGCGATATCGCGCTGTCGCCGCTGTCGGAGCCGATGTGGTTTCATCTCGCCCCGGGCGGGCGGCCCGATGCCTTGCCGGCGGAACGCGCGCAGCCGCTGGCGCACCGGGTGCCGCTGCATGAAATCACCGCCGTCAAGGTCAGCCAGCCGCGCTGCCTGCCATCGCTGGCCTTGCCGGTGGCGTTTGCGCAGGGCGACACCGATTTGCTGGAAATCACATTCGATGGCGGCGCCCAGGGCCGGTCGCATGACTTCCGTCCCGCGTTGCCGCTGATCTTCAAATATTGAAAATTAAGAATCATCATGAAAAACCGTTCCCAGGGTGGCCTGGTCTATTCCACTGAAACCGGCCGCATGTGCCCCGCCTGCGGCAAGCCGGTCGCCGGCTGCGCCTGCGAGGCCAACGCCAAGGCCGTTCCGCGCGGCGACGGCAATGTGCGGGTGTCGCTGCAAACCAAGGGCCGGGGCGGCAAGGCCGTGACGCTGGTCAAGGGCGTGGCGCTCGATGACGTGGCGCTGGTGGCGCTGGGCAAGCAGTTGCGCTCCGCCTGTGGCGCGGGCGGCACCGTCAAGGATGGCGTGATCGAAGTGCAGGGCGATCACCGTGAATTACTGTTGGCGGCGCTGCTCAAATTGGGACACAAGGCCAAGGCGGGGTGAAACAGTGCTTCCATGTGATCCCGGCTATGGCTAAACTTAAGGACTGAAACCCACTTCAGGCCACACATAGCATGGGCAAATTTGCCGCCGCTGCATTTACACTGACTTCCCTTTCGCTGTGCGCGATGCCCGCCACCGCGCAGCAAGTAGTCAAAGTCGGCGGCTATGACTTCCCTCCCTTTGTCGATAAAGCCCCGGGCGCCACCAGTCTGACGCTCGACCTGATTGCCGCCCTGAACGCCTTTCAGAAAAAATATCATTTCCAGTTTGTCGAGACCTCGTCCAAGCGCCGGTTCATCAACTTCGAGGAAAAGAAGTACGACCTGATATTTTTTGAATCCATCGAATGGGGTTGGCAGGGCAAGGACGTGGAAGCGTCGGACGTGATCATGCACGGTGGGACGGTCTACATCACCCGGGCCGACCGCTATAAGGACCAGCACTATTTTGACGACCTGACCGGGAAAAGCATTTGGGGCATCCTTGGCTACCATTATGGCTTTGCCAATTTCAATTCCGACTACGAATTCCTGAAGAAGACCTTCAACGCCCACATGACGACGTCGCAAGACGGCTTGATCGAGGCGGCAGTGTCCGGGCGCGCCGATATTTCCGTGGTGGTGAAGGAATATTTGCAGATTTACCTGACCAGGCATCCGGGCGTGCAACGGAAAATCCTGATTTCGAAGAAATTCGACGCTGTGAACTTTTATACAATCCTGGCGCGCAAGGGCGCCAATCCGGATGCCGGTGAAATGAATAAACTGCTGTCGGACATGGAGAGCGCCGGCGTGTTGAAAAAACTGTGGGGAAAATACAATCTGAAATAGCGGCTGTGTTGCAATCGCGATAAAACCGCCGAGCTATGCCATTTTTGGTATGGCTTTCGTCAAAAAATTGATTAGTACCGGGGCGGTGTGCGGATAACAATGGCCATACAAACCCCATAAGAGGAGACGCCATGTTCCGCCATCCCGCCGCCGCCGCGCTGCTTGCCGGCGCCTTGTTGTGCACCCCGGCCACCGCCGCCATCAGCACCCTGAAGTTCAAGGTTGCCGCCGGCGAGGTCGAAACCGCCAGCATCACCTGTGTGGAATCGACCAGTGGCGGCTGCACCGTCATGACCGGCGTGCATGGCGATCCCAGCCCGGTGACCCACCGCATTGCCAGCGGCGGCACCATCGAACTGAAAAATCCGGGCGGGACGCTGCATTACTGCGTGGCGTTGAAGGACCGGATCGACTGGCCATCGTGCCTCGAAGGCAGCAATGCCGGGCTGCTCGGCGCGTCGCGCACCGTCAACAAGCTGCTGTGGGAGTGATCCGCCAGCCAGCTCCGCAAACCCGCCACGGCGCCTTCAGGGCGCCGCCTGTTTTCCCGATACCGATACAGTTTTTAATATCGATTTTGATTTTTAATTCATTGGAAACATATCGATAGCAGCTTTAGTATTCCTACATCGCAACCCGCCGCATCCCATATAGCCGGATGGTCAGAGCGGGACAATTACAGGAGAATTTTGCATGTCGGAGACTAAGAAAAAAGTAGCCCTGCGCTCCGCCGAATGGTTCGGCACGCAGGACAAAAACGGCTTCATGTACCGCAGCTGGATGAAAAACCAGGGCATCCCCGACCATGAATTCCAGGGCAAGCCGATCATCGGTATTTGCAACACCTGGTCCGAACTGACCCCGTGCAATGCGCATTTCCGCAAGCTGGCCGAGCACGTCAAGCGCGGCATTCTGGAGGCCGGCGGCTTCCCGGTGGAATTCCCCGTATTCTCGAGCGGCGAATCGAACCTGCGCCCGACCGCCATGCTGACCCGTAACCTGGCCGCGATGGATGTCGAAGAATCGATCCGTGGCAATCCGATGGATGCGGTGGTGCTGCTGGTTGGCTGCGACAAGACCACGCCGGCCCTGCTGATGGGCGCCGCCAGCTGCGACATTCCCGCCATCGTGGTATCGGGCGGCCCGATGTTGAACGGCAAATTGAATGGCAAGAGCATCGGTTCCGGCACCGCCGTGTGGCAGTTGCACGAACAAGTCAAGGCCGGCGAAATCTCGATGCACGATTTCCTCGCCGCCGAAGCGGGCCACTCGCGCTCCGCCGGCACCTGCAACACCATGGGCACCGCGTCCACCATGGCCTGCATGGCCGAAGCGCTGGGTACGACCCTGCCGCACAACGCCGCGATTCCCGCGGTCGATGCGCGCCGCTACGTGCTGGCCCACATGTCCGGCATGCGGATCGTGGACATGGTGTGGGAAGACCTGCGCCTGTCCAAAATCCTGACCAAGGAAGCGTTTGAAAACGCGATCCGCGTCAACGCCGCCATCGGTGGTTCGACCAACGCCGTGATCCACCTGAAAGCCATTGCCGGCCGTATCGGCGTGCCGCTGGAACTGGAAGACTGGACCCGCATCGGCAAGGGTACCCCGACCGTGGTGGACTTGCTGCCATCGGGCCGCTTCCTGATGGAAGAGTTTTATTATGCCGGCGGCTTGCCGGGTGTGATCCGCCGCCTGGGCGAATCGGAGCTGGTGGTGCACAAGGACGCGCTGACCGTGAATGGCAAATCGCTGTGGGAAAACTGCAAGGATGCGCCGATCTACGACGATGAAGTGATCCGCCCGCTGGACAAGCCGTTGCTGGACGATGGCGGCATCTGCATCTTGCGCGGCAACCTGGCGCCACGCGGCGCCGTGCTGAAACCATCGGCCGCCACGCCGGAACTGATGCAGCACCGTGGCAAGGCCGTAGTGTTTGAGAACTTCGAGCATTACAAGGAACGCATCCTGGATCCGGACCTGGACGTCACCAAGGATTCCGTGCTGGTCATGAAAAATTGCGGCCCGAAAGGTTATCCGGGCATGGCGGAAGTGGGCAACATGGGCCTGCCGCCGAAGCTGCTGGCGCAGGGCGTCAAGGACATGGTGCGGATTTCCGATGCGCGCATGAGCGGCACCGCCTACGGCACCGTGGTCTTGCACGTGGCGCCGGAAGCCATGGCGGGCGGCCCGCTGGGCATCGTCAAGGATGGCGATTATGTCGAACTCGATTGCGCCAACGGCAAACTGAACCTGGATATCTCGGACGAGGAAATGACGCAGCGCCTGGCGGCCCGTGCGGAACAGCATGTGGAAGGCGCCAAGTCGGGCTACCAGCAGCTGTACATCAACCACGTGCTGCAAGCCGATGAAGGCTGCGATTTCGACTTCCTGGTCGGCATGCGCGGTTCCAAAGTTCCGAAGCATTCGCACTAATTCGCCTACACAAGGATACAAACATGCTGCTCGTACAGTTCAAGAAAGAAAACGGAGAACGCCGCGTCGGCCTGCTGGAGCAGGACACGATCCGCGAACTCGAAGGCGTGAGCACCACCTACGCCCTGGCGCAGGAAGCCATTCGCGGCAAGACCGGCCTGGCGCAACTGGCGCAATCCAAAGCCGGCGCGCAAACCCACGCTTATGCGGACGTGCTGGCAGGCGGCCGTTTGCTGACGCCGCTGGATCATGAAGATAGCGCTCACACCTATGTGTGCGGCACCGGCCTGACCCACCTGGGCAGCGCCGACACCCGCGACGCCATGCACAAGAAAATCGGCGGCGATGTGGAAACGCTGAGCGATTCCATGAAAATGTTCCGCATGGGCGTGGAAGGCGGCAAGCCGGCTTCCGGTACCCCGGGCGTGCAGCCGGAATGGTTCTACAAGGGCGACGGCTCCGTCGTGGCCGCCAACGGTGAAGTGCTGAACATGCCGGACTTCGCGCTGGACGGCGGTGAAGAGCCGGAAATCGCCGGCCTGTATGTGATCGGCGACGACGGCCAGCCATACCGCCTCGGTTTCGCGATCGGCAATGAATTCTCGGACCACGTGACCGAACGCCAGAACTACCTGTACCTGGCCCACTCGAAACTGCGCGTCTGCGGCCTCGGCCCGGCGCTGCTGGTGGGCGACTTGCCGGCGCACGTGCAAGGCGTGTCGCGCATCCTCGACAAGGAAGGGAAAGTGCGCTGGGAAAAGGCGTTCGTCAGCGGCGAGCAAAACATGTCGCACACCATCGAGAACCTGGAATACCACCACTTCAAATATGGCCTGTTCAACCGTCCGGGCGATGTGCACATCCACTTCTTCGGCACCGCGACCCTGAGCGTGGCGGACAACATCAGCGTGCAGGCCGGCGAGAGCTTTGAAATCGAAGCCCCGGCGTTTGGCCCGGCATTGCGCAACAAACTGGCAGTCGTTGCCACCACCTATGCGAAAGTGAACCAGCTGTGAGCGTGACCATTACTGTAACCGGACAGGCATTCATCAACGGCCAGGCCGTGCAAGGCAACGGCGGTTCGTTCCAGGCCTTCGACCCGTCGCAGCGCAAGCACATCGAGCCGGCGTTCAACATGGTCGACGTGGAACAGATCAATGAAGCGTGCGCGCTGGCCGGCGCCGCTTTCGACACCTTCCGTGCGGTATCGGACGTCAAGCGCGCCGACTTCCTGGAAACCATCGCCGCGGAAATCATGGCGCTGGGCGATGCGCTGATCGAACGCGCCATGGCGGAATCGGGCTTGCCGCGCGTGCGCCTGGAAGGCGAACGTGGCCGCACCTGCAACCAGTTGAAATTGTTTGCCGACTTGCTGCGCGAAGGTTCGTGGCGCGACGCCCGCATCGACACCGCGCTGCCGCAGCGCACCCCGCCGCGTCCGGACTTGCGCATGCGCCTGATCCCGGTCGGTCCGGTGGCCGTGTTCGCGGCCAGTAACTTCCCGCTGGCGTTTTCCGTGGCGGGCGGCGACACCGCGTCCGCGCTGGCGGCCGGCTGCCCGGTGGTGCTGAAAGCCCACTCCGCGCACCCTGGCACCTCGGAACTGGTGGCGCGCGCCATCGTCAAGGCCGTGGCGCAGTGCGGCTTGCCGGCCGGCGTGTTCGCGCTGTTGACCGGCACCGGCAACGGCATTGGCCAGACCCTGGTGGCGCATCCGGCCATCCAGGCGGTTGGCTTCACCGGTTCGCGTTCCGGCGGCACCGCGCTGATGGCGGTGGCGGCGGCGCGTCCGCAGCCGATTCCCGTGTATGCGGAAATGAGCAGCATTAACCCGGTCTACCTGCTGCCGGAGGCGCTGGCAGCCCGTCCCGACGACATTGCCAAGGGCTTTGCCGGTTCGCTGACGATGGGTGTCGGCCAGTTCTGCACCAATCCCGGCCTGGTGCTGGGCATCGATGGCGCGGCGTTCGACCGCTTTGCCTTCGTTGCGGCGGAAGCGCTGGGCGACGTGCAGGGCGCGACCATGCTGACTCCAGGTATCGCAGGCTCGTTCCAGCGCGGCGTGGCGGCACTGGCCGGCCAGTCGTGCGTGACGACGCTCATCAACAGCAATGACAGCGGCGTGCAGGAATCCGGCAAAGGTGCGCCGGCGCTGTTCAAGACCACGGCGGCGGAATTCCTCGCCAAGCATGAATTGCATGAAGAAGTGTTCGGCCCGGCGTCGATGCTGATCGCTTGCGCCGATGTGGCGGAAATGGTGGCGGTGACGGAGCGCCTGGAAGGCCAGCTGACGGCCACCTTGCAGCTCGACGAGGGCGACTTCGGCGCGGCGGAACAATTGCTGCCGGTGCTGGAGCGTAAAGTTGGGCGCATCCTGGCCAATGGGTTCCCGACCGGTGTCGAGGTATCGACCGCGATGGTGCACGGCGGGCCATTCCCGGCCACCGCCGATGGCCGCAGCACGTCGGTCGGTACGGGCGCGATCAGCCGCTTCCTGCGGCCGGTGTGTTACCAGAATTTGGCGCAGGCGTTGTTGCCTGAATCGCTGCGCGATGGTAATCCATCGGGGATCTGGCGCCGTGTTGATGGCGCTCTCGGCAAGGCGTAATTTTCGCGGTATGCAGGCATGGCGGTTTAAGCGTTTCGCTTAAACCGCCCTACGGAAGCCGCCATGCCGGCACAGAGTTAAAATAAGATTCAGGAGACATCATGACAAATCTGGCCAAATTCGGCAGCTTGCAAGGCAAGCGCGTATTCATCACGGGCGGCGGCACCGGTATCGGCGAATCGCTGGTGGAATCGTTCGCGGCGCAGGGCGCCTCGGTCGCTTTTGTTGACATTGCCAAGGACGCCAGCCTGGCGCTGGTCGAGCGCGTCCGCGCCGCCGGCCACCCGGCGCCGCAATTCCGCTATTGCGACATCACCAACATCCCAGCGCTGCAAGCGGCCATCGCCGAATGCGCGGAAGAACTGGGCGACTTCGACGTGCTGGTCAACAATGCCGCCAACGACCAGCGCCACAACATCGAAGACGTCACGCTCGAATACTGGGACCAGCGCATCGCCATCAACCAGCGTCCGATGTTCTTCACGTGCCAGGCCGTGTTGGCGGGCATGAAGAAAAAAGGCGGCGGTTCCATCATCAATATCAGTTCGATTTCGTGGAAAGCCAAGGGCGGCGGCTACCCGGTCTACGCCACCACCAAATCGGCCGTGATCGGCCTGACGCGCAACCTCGCGCGTGACCTGGGCCCGCACAACATCCGCGTCAACACCGTGACGCCGGGCTGGGTCATGACCCAGCGCCAGATCGACCTGTGGGTCGATGATGCGGCGGAAGAGGAAATCAAGCGCATGCAATGCCTGCCGGGCAAACTGATGCCTGAACACATTTCCTCGATGGTGCTGTTCCTGGCGGCCGACGACAGCAAGATGTGCACGTCGCAGGAATTCATCGTCGACGCTGGCTGGGTTTAAGACCCCGACAGGCCCGCGTCCTGCCCGAACGCACCGGCTCCGCCGGTGCGGTGTTCGTTCACATCCCAAACTTCGATGAAGAACTCCATGACCGATTTGCGCCCGCATCGTATTGCCCGGCCAACGCGTTCCGCGTTGGCATTTTCCGTCCTGGCACTTGCCGTTTCCCACGCATACTCCGCGCCGCTGGCCAGTCCCGATGGCCACCTGGCCGTTGACGTGACCGTCGGCCCGGGCGGTGTCGCCCGCTACACCGTGACCCGCGACGGCGCCGCCGTCATCTTGCCGTCCACCCTGGGCCTGCGCCTGCAGGGCGCGGATTTTTCGCGCGGACTGAGCCTCAAAGAGACGTCGGACGCGGTGCGCGTCTCGGACCGCTATGACATGGCGGTCGGCAAACGCCGCCAGATCAGTTATACCGCCAGCGAACAAACCTACACGCTGGAAAACAGCCGCAAACAGCGTATCGCCATCACGTTCCGCGTGTCGGACGATGGCGTGGCGTTCCGCTACGTGGTGGCCGAAGGGACGCTGCCGGTCAAGAAGTTTATCGATGAAGCCACCAGCTTCGCCTTCGCCAAATCCGCGCAGGGCTGGCTGCAACCGATGTCGGTGGCGCAAACCGGCTGGGCCAACACCAATCCGTCGTATGAAGAACTGTACAAGATGGGCGTTCCCGCCGGTACGCCGTCGCCGCTGAAATCGGGCTGGGTATTCCCGGCCCTGTTCAAGACCGGAGACACCTGGGTGGCGCTGACCGAAGCCGGCATCGACGGCACCTTCCACGCGTCGCGCCTGCAGGCGCAGGCGCCAGGCGGCGTGTACCGCATTGGCGGTCCGACGAAACCGGAAGTGTTTTCCAAGGGCGCGCTGCTGGCGGAAACCACCGGCACCCTGACCTCGCCATGGCGCGTATTGACCATCGGGTCGCTGGCGCAGGTGGCAGATTCCACGCTGGGCACCGACCTGGCCGCGCCGGCCGTGGGCGCGCCGGTGGGCCAGCCGGGCCGCGCCTCGTGGAGCTGGGCGATCCTCAAGGATGACGCCACCGTCTACGACGTGCAAAAGAAATTCATCGATTACGCGGCCGACATGCGCTGGGAATACACGCTGATCGATGCCGACTGGGACCGCAAGATCGGCTACGACAAGGTGCGCGAACTGGCGCAGTATGCGGCGTCGAAAAATGTCGGCGTGCTGGTCTGGTACAACTCGTCGGGCCCGTGGAACAAGACGGAATACTCGCCGAAAGGCAAGCTGCTCGAGCGCGATGCGCGCCGCGCGGAATTCGCCCGGATCAAAGAAATGGGCGTCAAGGGCGTCAAGATCGACTTCTTTGCCGGGGATGGCAAGTCCATGATCGCTTACTACGTCGACATCCTGAAGGATGCGGCCGATGCCGGCTTGCTGGTGAACTTCCACGGCGCGACCTTGCCGCGCGGCTGGGCGCGCACCTATCCGAACCTGATGACGATGGAATCGATCCGGGGCTTTGAGTTCGCGACCTTCGAGCAGGCCAACCAGGATGCGGTGGTCAAGCATGCGGCCATGCTGCCGTTCACCCGCAACCTGTTCGACCCGATGGATTTCACGCCGGTGGTGTTCGGCGACATTCCGAACATCAAGCGCGCCACGCGCAACGGTTTTGAACTGGCGGAGTCGGTGCTGTTCCTGTCCGGCATCCAGCACTTCGCGGAAATCCCGGAAGGCATGGCCAGTGTGCCGCCTTACGTGAAAGCGTTCATGCAACAGCTGCCGAGCAGCTGGGATGACAGCAAATTCGTGGACGGCTTCCCCGGCCGCTACGCCGTGATCGCCCGCAAGGCCGGCGACACCTGGTATGTGGCGGGCATCAATGCGGAAGAGGGGGCCAAGACCCTGGCGCTGGATTTGTCGTTCCTTGGCCAGCGCAAGGGCGAACTGATCACCGACGGCGCCGGTCCACGCGACTTCACACAAACCGCCATCGAGGCGGGCAAAACCACTCAAATCACGATACAACCCCACGGCGGCTTCGTCGCGGTATTCAAATAAATAACAGAAAATAACTGGGAGATTCAAATGCGACCGACCATCACTAAAACTATTTTCGCCGTAGCGGCCGGCCTGCTGGCCAGCGCCGCCTGGGCCGAAACCGTTGTCACCATCGACGCCGCCAAGCCCGGCGCGGTCATCAACAAGAACGTGTACGGCCAGTTCGCCGAACACCTGGGCACCGGTATTTACGAAGGCATGTGGGTCGGCCCCGAATCGGCCATCCCGAACACCAAGGGCTGGCGCAATGACGTGCTGGGCGCGCTGAAGGAATTGCACGTGCCGCTGGTGCGCTGGCCGGGCGGCTGCTTTGCCGACGAATACCACTGGCGCGAAGGCATCGGCCCGCGCAAGGATCGTCCGGTGAAAGTCAACACCACCTGGGGCGGCGTGGAAGAACCGAACTGGGTCGGCACCCACGAATTCTTCGACCTGGCCGAATTGCTGGGCGCGGAAACCTACGTGAACGGCAACCTGGGCACCGGCTCCAACCAGGAAATGGCCGAATGGCTGGAATACATGACGTCCGACACCAAGTCCGGCCTGGCGGACCTGCGCCGCAAGAATGGCCGCGACAAGCCGTTCAAGGTCGACTACTTCGCGGTCGGCAACGAAGCGTGGGGCTGCGGCGGCAACATGAGGCCATCGTATTATGCGGACCTGTACAAGTCGGCCACCACGTTCCTGAAAGCGCCGCACAACAACCGCCCGAAATTCATTGCCAGCGGCGGCAACGGCAACGATCCGGCCTGGACCGAAACCCTGTCGAAGGAAGTGAAGTCGAACATCGACGCGATCAGTCACCATTACTACACGCTCCCGACCGGCAACTGGGAAGTCAAGGGCGCGGCCACCGGATTTGGCGAAGACCAGTGGATCTCCACCATGAAGAACACGCTGGAGATGGACAAGATTATTGCCACCAACGTGAAAATCCTCGACAAGAACGATCCGCAGAAAAAGGTCGGTTTCTATGTCGACGAATGGGGCACCTGGTACGACGTGGAAAAAGGCACCAACGCTGGTTTCCTGTACCAGCAAAACAGCTTGCGCGACGCCGTGGTGGCCGCGCTGAACTTCAACATCTTCCACAACTATGCGCAACGCGTGCGCATGACCAATATCGCGCAAATGGTCAACGTGCTGCAGGCGATGATCCTGACCGACAAGGACAAGATGCTGAAAACGCCGACCTACCACGCGTACCACATGTATGTGCCGTTCCAGGATGCGACTTCCCTGCCGGTGGCGATCAAGGATAACGCCGCCTACAAGCTGGGCAAGACGGCGGTGCCGCAAGTGAGCGCCTCGGCGGCGCGCGGCAAGGACGGCAAAGTGTACCTGGCGCTGATCAACACCAACCCGAACAAGGAAACCGAAGTCACCGTCAACGTTGCCGGCGGCAAGGCGGGGGCGTTGCAGGGCCGCGTACTGACCGCGGGCGCCATGGATGCGCACAACACCTTTGCCCAGCCGGACGCGGTCAAGCCGGTGCCGTTCACGGCGCAAGCCAAGGGTGGAAAACTGACCGTCAAACTGCCAGCCAAATCGGTGGCTGTGGTGAACGTGGAGTAAGCTGTGAAGAAGACTGCTTTATTCCAGGCGCTGGTAATGGCCGGCGTCCTGACCCTTGCCGCCTGTGGCGGCGGGGGCGGCGGTTCGGCGCCGGTGGTCAGTGTGCCGGCCAATCCTGTGACGCCGACCACGCCGGCCGAGCCGACGACGCCCACCACGCCATCGCAGGCCGCGCTGGCGTTTGCCAACGTGTCCGTGCACGATCCCTCCGTCATCAACGCGAACGGCACGTTCTACGTGTTTGGTTCGCACCTGGCGGCGGCGAAGACCACGGACTGGATGAACTGGACCAAGGTCGCCGATGGCGCCAACGCGGCCAACCCGCTGTTCAACGACGTCACGAAGGAACTGGCGGAAACCTTCGCGTGGGCGCAAACCACGACCCTGTGGGCGCCGGACGTGGTGCAGCTGGCGGACGGCAAGTTCTACATGTACTACAACGCCTGCAAAGGCGACTCGCCCCGTTCCGCGCTGGGCGTGGCGGTGGCGGACAAGATCGAAGGGCCTTACGTCAACAAGGGCATCCTGCTGAAGTCCGGCATGTGGGGCGAGATCAGTGAAGATGGCAAGACGGTCTACGACGCCACCAAACAGCCGAACGTGGTGGACCCGCAAGTGTTCAAGGACAAGGCGGGCAAGCTGTGGATGATTTACGGCTCGTACTCGGGCGGCATCTTCATGCTGGAAATGGACGAAGCCACCGGCAAGCAAAAGCCGGGGCAGGGCTATGGCAAGCACCTGATGGGCGGCAACCATGCGCGCATCGAGGGCGCCTATGTGCTGTACCACCCGCAGAGCGACTACTATTACCTGTTCACGTCGTGGGGCGGGCTCGATGCCAATGGCGCCTATAACATCCGTGTAGCTCGTTCGCGCAGCGCGGACGGTCCGTATGTGGATGCCAAGGGCGTCGACATGGCCACGGTGAAAGCCAATCCTGCCTTGCCGCTGTTCGATGACGCGTCGATCGCGCCGCATGGCCAGAAGCTGATGGGCAACCACCGCTTCGAACTGGCCACGGGGGAGACCGGAACGGCGCTGGGCTACGTGTCGCCAGGGCACAACTCGGCGTATTACGACAAGAACACGAAGCAGTCGTTCCTGGTGTTCCACACGCGCTTCCCGGGCATGGGCGAGGCGCACGAAGTGCGCGTGCATGAATTGTTCATCAACGAGGATGGCTGGCCGGTCGCATCGCCATTCCGCTATGCGCCGCTGTCGAAATCGTCGCCATTGCAAGCGGCAACGGTGACGGCGGCCGACGCGGCGGGCAGCTACAAGGTCATCAACCACGGCAAGGATATTTCCGCGGCCATCAAAACGTCGCAAAATATCAAGCTGGGCGCCGATGGCACGGTGAGCGGGGCGGTGATGGGCAAATGGGCTCACAAGGGCGGCAACAACGTGACCATCACGCTCGACGCCGGCGGTGCGTTCAACGGCGTGCTGTCGCGCCAGTGGAATACCAACGCCAGCGCCTTTGTCGTAACATTCACGGCGCAGTCTGTCGACGGCGTTTCGCTGTGGGGCGCCCGCACAGGTAATTAAAGCAGGCCCCCAGGCATGAGAGCTACGTGGCGCCAAACGCGCGCAGCACCAGCAACAAAGGAACCACCATGAACCGCATGAAAACCCTGGCCGCCACCCTGGCAATGTGCGCCACCGCCCACGCCGCCCAGGTCGAAGTCCACGACCCCGTCATGGCCAAGGACGGCAACAAATACTACGTCTTCAGCACCGGCCCCGGCATCACCTTCTACAGTTCCACCAACATGAAGGACTGGAAACCCGAAGGCCGCGTATTCGAAGGCCAGCCCACGTGGGCGAAATCGGTCGCGCCTTCGTTCGATGGCCATATCTGGGCGCCGGACGTGCACCACCATAACGGAAAATACTATTTATATTATTCCGTGTCCGGCTTCGGCAAGCTGGCTTCCGGTATCGGCGTGACGGTCAATAAAACGCTGGATCCGAAATCGCCCGATTACAAATGGGTCGACCAGGGTTTGCTGCTGCAATCGGTCCCGGGCCGCGACCTGTGGAATGCGATCGATCCCAACATCGTCATGGATGACAAGGGCACTGCGTGGATGAGCTTTGGCTCGTTCTGGGCCGGGCTGAAACTGGTCAAGCTGGACGCCAGCCATACCAAGCTGGCGGAACCGCAGGAATGGAAAACCATCGCCGCGCGCGCCCGTCCCGCCTTCACCGCCGATGATTCGGGCGGTCCGGCGGAAATCGAAGCGCCGTTCATCTTCAAAAAGAACGGTTATTACTACCTGTTCGCCTCGTGGGGCCTGTGCTGCCAGAAAGAGAAAAGCACGTACCACGTGGTGGTGGGGCGTTCCCGTTCGGTCACCGGGCCTTACCTCGACAAGGATGGCAAGGACATGGCGCAAGGCGGCGGCTCGCTGGTGATCGCGGGCGACAAGGACTGGATCGGCGTCGGCCACAACAGCGCGTACACGTTTGACGGTAAGGACGTGCTGGTGCTGCACGCGTATGAAACGGCGGACCGCTACATGCAAAAGCTGAAAGTGCTGGACATGCAGTGGGACAAGGGCGGCTGGCCGGTCATCGACCAGAAGGAATTGAACCGTTACCAAAGCACGCTGGTTCGCTAATCGCTTGCAATCGTGTTGGCGTCATTGCGTAGGGCGGTTTTGCCGCAGGCAAAGCCGCCATGCCGGCGCAGCCACAAGCACATGCGCCATGCGCTGAGCATGCATGGCGGCTTTGTAAAAGCCGCCCTACGGAGACTCTGAATGAAATTGAAGATCCTGGCCTTTGCCGCGGCAATGCTGGCGGCCACCGCCCACGCCGCCACCCTGTTCCCGCTGCAACAGGTGCGCCTGCTCCCGGGCCCGTTCCTGGAAGCCCAGCAAACCAACCAGCGCTACCTGCTGGAACTGGACCCCGACAAATTGCTGGCGCCGTACCTGCGCGAGGCCGGCATCGCGCCGGCCAAGGACAGTTACGGCAACTGGGAATCGACGGGCCTCGACGGCCACTTGGGCGGCCACTACCTGTCGGCGCTGGCTCTGATGCATGCGTCCACGGGCGATGCGGAAGTACTGCGCCGCCTCAATTACTTTGTCGCGCAATTGAAGCTGGCGCAGGACAAGCAGGCCGACGGTTACCTCGGCGGCATCCCCGGCGGCAAGGCCGCGCTGGAACAGGTCGCGCAAGGCAAACTGCAAGCCGATAATTTCTCCGTCAATGGCAAATGGGTGCCGTGGTACAACCTGCATAAAACCTATGCCGGCCTGTATGACGCCTGGCGCCTGACCGGCAATGCCGATGCGCGCGCCATGCTGGTGCGGCTGGCCGATTGGGCGCTGGCGTTGTCGCGGCACTTGTCGCCGGAACAGATGGAAGCGATGCTGCGCAGCGAACATGGCGGCATGAATGAGGTGCTGGCGCAAGTCGCGCACATGACCGGTGACGCCAAATACCTGGAGCTGGCCAAGCGCTTTTCGCACCAGGCGATCCTGAAACCACTGGAACAGGGCCGCGACGCGCTGACCGGGCTGCACGCCAACACGCAAATCCCGAAAGTCATCGGTTTCCACCGCATCGGGACGATGGCGGCGGACCAGCAGTGGAAGGATGCCGCGCAATTCTTTTGGCAAACCGTGGTGGATCACCGCACGGTGGCCATCGGCGGCAACAGCGTCAAGGAACACTTCCATGACGATAAGGATTTCAATCCGATGGTGCAGGAAGTGGAAGGGCCGGAGACCTGCAACACCTACAACATGCTGAAGTTGACGGAACTGCTGTACGAAGACGACCAGCAGGGCAAGTACACGGATTACTACGAGCGCGCGCTGTACAACCATATCCTGTCGTCGCAGCGTCCCGGCGCCGGCGGCTTTGTGTACTTCACGCCGATGCGCCCAAACCACTACCGCGTGTATTCGCAGGTGGACAAGGGCATGTGGTGCTGTGTGGGTTCCGGCATCGAGAGCCATGCGAAGTATGGTGAATTCATCTATGCCCATGACGGCGATGCCTTGCTGCTCAATCTGTATATCCCGTCTACCCTGGACTGGAAAGAAAAGGGGGTGCGGCTGCGCCAGGAAACCCGTTTCCCGGATGAAGAGCGTTCCACCATCACGGTGGAGCAGGGCGGCGCGTTCACCCTGAAACTGCGCTATCCGGGCTGGGTGGCGCGAGGCGCGTTAAAGGTGCACGTCAATGGCAAACCGGTGAAAACCGATGCGCTGCCGGGCGGCTACGTGGCATTGAAACGCGACTGGCGTGCCGGCGACAAGGTGCAGGTCCAGATGCCGATGACCACGCGCCTGGAGCAAATGCCGGACAAGTCGAATTACTATGCGGTGCTGCACGGCCCGATCGTGCTGGCCGCGAAAACCCAGCCGTTTGCCAATGAAAAGCTGAACTTCCTGGCCGACGACTCGCGCATGGGCCATATCGCGCAGGGGCAGGTCTGCCCGCTGGAAGCGGCGCCGCTGTTCGTCAGCGATACGAAGGCGTTCATGCACCGTTTCAAGCCGGTGAAAGGCGAACCGCTGACGTTTACCGCGCCGGGGCTGGTGCAGGGCAAGGATGCGGCGGCGATGCGTTTCATCCCGTTCTTCCGCCTGCACGATTCGCGCTACATGCTGTACTGGCAGCACACCACGCCGGCCAATTTGGCCGTGATGCGTGAAGCCACCGCCAAGGCCGAAGCGGAGCGCCTGGCGCTGGACGCGCGCACCATCGACCAGGTGGCGCCGGGTGAACAGCAGCCGGAATCGG
Organism: Pseudoduganella sp. GW821-FHT12E03; assembly: GCF_058807115.1. Lineage (NCBI taxonomy): Bacteria > Pseudomonadati > Pseudomonadota > Betaproteobacteria > Burkholderiales > Oxalobacteraceae > Pseudoduganella > Pseudoduganella sp. GW821-FHT12E03. The sequence goes on from NZ_JBXAQJ010000002.1 coordinate 385,405, forward strand.
ACCATTTCTTCAAGGGAGAGGGCGCGGACGCCGGCATCAATAACGGCCGCCACTGGCGCCACGCGACCGGGTGGTTCAGCTATGAGCTCAATGACCGGGGCCAGCAGGCCAAGGTGCTGCGGCTGGCGTTTTCCCCGGCCGACGCCGGGCGCAAGTTCGATATCGTCATCAACGGCCAGTTGCTGCAGACAGTGGAACTGGCGCGCGGGCAGGGCGACGGGATTTACACCCGCGACTTCACCTTGCCGGCGGGCCTGGGCACGAAGATCAATGTGAAGTTCGTGGCGCAGCCGGGGTCCGTGGCGGGCGGTTTGTATGGCCTGCGCTTGCTGAAGGACTGACAGGGCTGGTGTTCAGTAAGGCGGTGCCAACTCGGTAGGGCGGTTTCCGCAAAGCGGAAGCCGCCATGCATGCCATACCACCAGCATCAGCGACATCGGGTTGCACGCACGGCGGCTTTGTAAATGCCACCCTACGTTATGCACCGCCAACTTAACGGCATTAGCGTCAGAGCCGGCATTGGCATCGCCATCAAGCGCGCCCTTGCGAAGTTCATCGCGGATTGCCGGGAGTCCTCTCGCGCCGCTTTTTCGCGTTGTTCTTGCCGGCCTTGCGCTGACGCCTGCTGCGCTTCTTGCCGGAAGGGGAAGAATCCGGCGCAGGATGTGCCTGTCGGCTGGGTTCATCGCTTGCCGGGGCCGGATCGGTGGTGTCAGCTTCATCTTCGGGGAAGTCGCGAAGCAACTGGTAAAGGGGAATGACCTCATGCTGCATCGGGGGCTTTTCAGTGTAGCGTTGCTGGTGAGGTCCGATCGGAATAGCAGGCTTTGCCTCCGGTTCGATTGATCCCGCCGCCTGATCCGGCTCGAACATCCGCGCAGTCACTGCCCGCCGCACAGTGCGGCATTCATCGGCGCGCACCCAGTCCTTGAAGCCCGGAAAACGCAGCCAGACCGCCTTCCACGCATTGCGGTTGCCACTGCCCTGCAGGTTGGCGAAAGCCGACGGCGACAGGGTGAACTGCCCATATTTGATTTCGGAGTTCTGCACCACTGCGTAGTAAGGCTGTCGCCCGAAGCTGGCCCGCAATACCGTACCTTCCGGCAGGAAGACTTGTTTCCACTGGTAGCCGTTGGCAGCGTCCACCTCGGGTGTTTGCTCATGCGCTTGCTGTGGCTTCATGGCAGAGGCAAGCGCATCGCAAATCGCCCCCTCGATTTCAATCCCACTCCAGGACAGGCCGATGTGCTTGCTGAATGCCATGAGCAAATCCGTGGGCATGTGAATATTGCGGTGAATGTAGGACATGGTGGTCTCCTCCCGAAAAACCGATTTCGCTATCGATTGCTACCCAAAACGAAGTCGCGCGGCTTCGCTATAACGGTTACTAAAACTTGGACAGGTGCCGCAGCATTAAGTTCCCGCCGGGGCGAAAGATCGGGAGGGGATCGGAAAGCGGCCGGTATCAGCCGATCGCGCGAATTAGTAAGATTGAAAAAACTGGGGGAGGTACCTGCGCGTCCAATCGACGTCGATCCGTTCTGTGCGGATGCTGTAATGCATCTTGCGGATCAAGGCGCGGACTTGGTCCAGCAGGTTGAATTTTCTCGGGCGGCATGATGTTTTTGCTCCTGGCTTGGGAGGTTTTATGTTCATGTGCGGTAGGGAATTGGGCTCGGGGCTTACCGAAGGGTTTGGAAACGGGCGTGGTAAAATTTGTTAAACCGTCAATTTGACGGCTATTTAACGTTAGCTCTAGAATGACAGACTTCGATTACGTCCTTTATATTATTAGTCCGTGGATTGATAAATACATCAATCACGGCCCAGAGGTGCTTTCCAGCGACGAGATCATTGGGGTTGGTGTCTGGCTGCTTGAAGCTGAAGTTAATAATGGAGGTTTTGATCAATACTATTTCAATTCTGCAGGCGATTTAGCTATCCCTACGGTAAAGGCACTTCTTGAAATAGGTGCGAAGAACACTGCTACCCTACTCGGTGCTGCGAATTCAGAATTTCCCGACTCGCTCCCGCCTGTAGATCGTGAGCTCCGCCAGCATTCGCTTGATGGTATTCGCGATACCGCACGCTTCGGAGCGTTGGAAGAGGAGTTCTATCGAGGTAAGGAAGACTTGACTGCCTTGTTGGCCTGCTACTATAGAATGCAAGAAAATGCTGGCTAACCCCGCAGTCCACTGGACTGCCTCCACGCTGCGCGTTCCGGCAGCCAGTGACTTTTCGTTGGGTACTCTAATGATCTGGAGAATTCTTTCGGCCGCTTTCCTTATCGCATACTCGGCATCCGCGTCTGCGCATGGGCAAGATATTTTTGTCACAATATATATACAGCTTCTTGCAGTGATTGCCACGGTTTGCGTGCTGTGCTTTGCGTCGCCGCTCAAGCGCTATCGAGTTGGTGGAATTGCATTTTGCTTCGTCGGCGCTATCCTGTCGTGGGCGTTTACCGCTAGACTACCGTACTCCGAAAACCAGACGCTTATTTCCGTCGTTGATGCGGTGTTGCCGATTGTTTTTGCCGCCACATTTGTGTTTTGGTGTCGCCGCCGTGCGCCGCGCTAGAATATCGCCCAACATGGCGCTCAAGTTCGCTCCACTTCGTTCCGCCGGACGCGCTGACGCGAGCCGCTTAGCTCTACGTTAGCGCGTACTTCCATGCAGATCGAACTGAAAGGTATTTTCAGCATTGAGCTGAACGAACCGTGTCTTCCGGCAGACCCGGCCTGTTGTTGCGTCCTGATGTGCGCTGACATTGGTCCCCGAAATTCCGCCGGTGCCGACCAGTTCAACTTTCATATCGTAACTCCAAACTTTCTCCTGACGTATGCGGAAGTGCGCTGGGGACACGCCTACCTTCTGATGCCCGAGTTCGACTGGAATGAGGCAAAGCGGATGCTCGGACGATTGATCGCTGGAATTCATGCGGATCGGTGGGAGGACGCTACAAATCAACTTTGCAGGTTTCTAGAGTGGGAGTTCGATGGTTACCACGAAGATTAAGCCCGCATTCGTCCAACCATTAGCTCCCGCGGACGCGCTACAGCGGACGTTGCCCGCTTCCGCGCGCCGCTGAGCAAGCATGTGGGCCTGAACATGCTGCCGCCGATTGCAATAGTTGATAGCGTTGAAATGATCCGAGATGGAGGATCGCTCGCGGCTATTTTTCACGGAACGGATAGCAGTGAGTATTGGCTTTTCTTAGAGATCCTTACGCGAGACCTGGGGCCAAACGAAATTGAAAAATTGGGCTATTCAGAGCCAAAAAATCTGGACCGTCTAACCGGAACGTCCCGCTCGATCTCATGGCAACATGCTGCAGCATTGCTTGGACAAATAGGCGAAATGATCTACTCAGAGCGTGATGTCAAATGGCATCATGTAATGGATCGAGTTATAGCGGCTGAAGGCGCGCTTCCACACGAGGTAGAGAAGGTGTCTCGTGTCTTTCGCCTCTAAGACGCTTTCGCCCAACCTGCTGCTCCTTTGGACACCTGACGGCGCCGCTGAATTTATTGCGTTCGCAGGCCGCAGCCGCAATCAGTCAATCCAGCTCTTGATCGGGTGAAGCGGCAGCGCGTCACCGCCTATGCCCCCCGGGAACGCTAAGGCAGCGTAATGGTGAGATGCGCCGTGCGCGGCGCCATTTTCACCACGTCGTGGTAAGCCGCCAGGCGCTGTTCCGTATGGCGCCCCAGCGACGTGCGCAGGCCCGCATAGCCCAGCACACACACCAGCGCGAACACGGACGCCAGCACCCACGGCGGCAAATCGCTGCGCAGCTTGTGGGCGATCTGGTCGGGCCGTTCCGCGTGCGGTGCAAAGCCGCCACGGCGGCCCTTCATTTGCGCGATTTCCTCGCCCAGGCGGCCGGTCAGGTAGGCCAGCTTTTCCGATCCCTCCAGCAGGTAGCGGCCCTGGAAGCCCAGCAGCAAACACATATGGAACACTTCCAGCGATTGCAGGTGGGCCGCGCCGCGCGTGCGCAGCGCGTCCAGCCGCACGAAGAAATTTTCACCGGCCAATTGGTCGCCGAATAACTGCAGCTGCAGGGGGCGTACTTCCCACGCTTCCCGGATGGCGAACGGCGAACGCAGGATGGTTTCATCGACCGTCGCGCAAAACGCATATTTGGCGGCGTCGATGTCGTCGGCGGAGGCGCCGTGGCGGCGCGCGTTGCGGCCGAATTCGTCGAGGAATTGCGTCATGCGCGCGGCAAAGGCGGCATCGTCCTGCGGACTGCTGCCGTTTTTCAGCATGAACAGCGCATAAAAGCCGTCATACATCAAATCCTGCAGCGATTGCGGGCGGTTCGTGGCCGGCGCGGCAGCGGGGCCCTGCATCAGCGACGGCGCAAGTGAGGGCCCGGGTGCGCGCCCCAGGCCGGGTGTAGCCATGTCGTTCATGGAAGTGTCTCCAGGTGATTCAGGCCGCAATGGCCAGTAATTCCAGCTTCAGGCCGCGCAGGCCCGACGGCGCATAAATGCAGGCCGACTGCGCCTGCAACATGCGTTCATACATTTGCCCCTTGCCCTCGACCAGGAAATAGCTGGCGTCCGGCCGCACCGGGATCGCCGCCGGCACTTGCGGCGCATATTGCAGGCGCACGCCGGGCATGGCGGACAGCACGAATTTTTCCACGTCGTCCGGGGCGCCCACCTTCAGGCGCAGCGGCACCACATCGACCAGTTCCACCGCCGGCATGTCGGCCGACACGGCCAGGTAAAACACGGTCTTGTCGTCGATCTTTTGCGATTCCAGCATGCCGTGGTGGTACGAAGGTTTCACTTCGCGCAGGGCGATGGCGAAGTATTTCGAGGAAATCACGGTGTCCAGCAATTCGCGGATCACCAGGTGCAGTTTCGCGAAGGCGGGACCGGGATCGCCGTGCTGGTAAGGCGGCAAGTCCGCCAGGGTCCAGCTGGTCGAAAACGTCATCAGGCCGCCGGCCAGCGACAGCAATTGTTCATACAGCCGTTCCGGGTGCAGCGCCGGATGGTGGAAGTAATGCGTCAGGCTGGCCAGCGCGGTATTGGCGGTATGCAGCAGCCAGAAGGACGACATGTCGCCCGAACGGAATTCCATCACGTGGCGGCTCGGTTCGCGGTGGTGGCCTTGCAGCGCGGCGACCTTGGCTTGCAGCGCATCGACCAGGCGGCGCAATTGCAGGAACAGTTGCGGCGCGCTGCGGATCGACAGGCTGGGCGCAATGAAGGTGGGGTCCAGTTCAAAGCCGCCACTGGCCGCGCGGCGCAAGCGCACCAGCGGGAAGTGCGTATACGAATCGCGCGCATCGTGATCGGCCACCAGCCGCACGGATTTTTTCAGGTAAGTGAGGCGCGCCGGCGCGGCCTGGGTGTACAGATCGGGCGTGTCGTCGTCGCTTTGCACAAAGCGCACGCCATTGCCGGCTTGTCCCTGCATCGTGAAATTGGCGCCAAACGGTTTAAAGGCGGGCAGGGCGGCGTAATACGTGACGGTCTGCTGGCTGTGCGGCAACTGGCCCAGGTCCACCGGATCGGGCAGGGCGTCCTGGCCCGGCGCATCGATCAATTCGCCGTCGGCAAAGCGCAGCGCCAGGTCCAGCACGCGCAGCGCATTGTTGGCCAGCGCGTCCTGGTCGATTTCGAGGCGCGCGACGCCCCACGCATACGGGTGCAGCGCTCTCACGCTCTCATGCAGGCGGTACTCGTGGTACCGGTCTTGCTGCTGGAAATGCTGGGGACGCAGGAATAAACCCTCGCCCCAAAGGACTTTGCTGGCCATCTTATCAAAATAGAAATTTTCGAACGGTCGAACACTAACATTTCCCCGGGAAACTTGGCGCTCAGCTGTTTTTCAATCGTGCGCAATGCATTGCATTCAGAAAGTTTCCTGACGGATTTCAATTGAACGCAGCAAAAAATAAATTTCTGATAACGTTGCGCTCCGTGAATGTTATCAATAAATCATTGGTAACTTTGCATCGATGACGAACAAGATTGAGGGAGCAATGAAATCAATTCAACACCTGGGCCGCTTGGCCGCGGCCGCCACCGCCACCATTTTCCTGGCCGCTTGCAGCACGCCGCCGAAAATCGCGGACATTCCCAAGCCGTCGATGAACGACTTGCTGGCGCAAGCCACGCAAGCCGCGTCGACCGGCCAGAAAGAGCAGGCCGTCACCTTGTGGAAGCAGACCGCCGCCGCCTTCCCGTCTGAAAAGACGCCGTGGGTCAGCATCGCCCAGGCCCGCTATGACGCCGGCCAGTATGGCGAAGCCATCGTCAGCGCCCAGGAAGCCCTGGTGCGCGACCCGAATGACCAGGTGGCAAACAGCATCATCGCCGTGTCGGGCCTGCGCCTGTCGACCCGCGCGTTGGCCGACCTGAGCCGCCAGAACAACCTGACCGGGCCATTGCGCACCGAATCGCAAGACCTGGCCAAGCTGCTGCGCGAAAGCCTGGGCGAGACCGTGCTGGTGCCGCCGCAGCCGGTGACGGCCGCCGCGCCGGCGCGCGCCCCGGCCCGCACCGCGAAAAAAGCGCCCGTCAAGCGCGAAACGTCCAGCGCCGATCCGTTCAGCGCCCTGAAGTAACTCACCCAGAAGAGGAATGCCATGTCCAGGAATGAAAGTGTCCAGAAACGGCTGCAAAAAGTCCGCGCCCCGCGGGTGCAGATGAGCTATGACGTTGAAATCGGCGATGCCGTGGAAAGCAAGGAATTGCCGTTCGTGATGGGAGTGGTCGGCGACTTTGCCGGCGCTTCGCAGATCGAACAAAAGAAACTCAAGGAACGCAAGTTCGTCGGCGTCGACAGTGAAAGCTTTGACGACGTCATGAAAGGGATCGCGCCCCGCGCGGCCTATCGCGTCGCCAATGAACTGACACCGGAAGGCGGCACCTTTTCGGTGGACCTGACGTTCGAGTCGATGAATGACTTCCGTCCGGAGTCCGTGGTGGAGCAGGTCGAACCGCTGCGCAAGCTGCTGGAAGCCCGTACCCGCCTGGCCGACTTACGCAACAAACTGGCCGGCAACGACAAGCTGGAAGACATCCTCAGCGATGTGCTGTCCAACACGGAAAAGCTGGCGCAACTGAGCCGCGCCGCCCAGGCCCCGACCGAGAAGGAGTAAGCATGTCCGCCGTACTGACCCCTGAAGCCAATGCCACCGCGCTGGAAACCGTCAACGAACCGGCGCTGCTGGACCAGATCGTCGAGCAAAGCCGCGTGGCCCGTTCCAGCACCGAACATGCGCGCGCAAAAGACTTGATCACCGAGCTGGTACACCAGGTGATGGAGGGCACGGTCGTGGTCTCCGACAACCTGGGCGCCACCATCGATGCCCGCGTGGCGGAACTGGACCGCCTGATTTCCAGCCAGCTCTCGGCCATCATGCATGCGCCGGAATTCCAGAAGCTGGAGTCCAGCTGGACCGGCCTGCATTACCTGGTGAAAAACAGCGCGTCCGGCCAGCACCTGCGCATCAAGATGCTGAACGCCACCAAGCGTGAACTGGTCAAGGACTTCCAGGGCGCGCTGGAATTCGACCAGAGCACCATGTTCCGCAAGATCTATGAAGAGGAATTCGGCACCTTTGGCGGTGCGCCGTTTGGCGCGCTGCTGGGCGACTTCGATATCACGCGCCAGCCGGAAGACATGTATTTTATCGAGCAGATGTCGCACGTGGCCGCCGCCGCCCATGCGCCGTTCATCAGCGCCGCGTCGCCGGAACTGTTTGGCCTGGAAAGCTACGGCGACCTGGGGAAACCGCGCGACCTGGCCAAGGTGTTCGACACGGCCGAATACATGAAGTGGAAATCGTTCCGCGAATCGGAAGATGCGCGCTATGTCGGCCTGACCCTGCCGCGCTTCCTGGGCCGCCTGCCATACAACCCGGCCGATGGCGCCACCACCGAAGGCTTCAACTTCGTGGAAGACGTGGACGGCGCCGACCACCACAAATACCTGTGGTGCAATGCCGCGTACGCGTTCGGCGCCAAGCTGACCTCGGCCTTTGATGACTTTGGCTGGTGCGCGGCGATCCGCGGCGTGGAAGGCGGCGGCCTGGTGGAAAGCCTGCCGACCCACACCTTCAAGACCGACGATGGTGAAGTGGCGCTGAAGTGCCCGACTGAAATCGCCATCACGGACCGCCGTGAAAAAGAATTGAGCGACCTTGGCTTCATCTCGCTGGTGCACTGCAAGAACACCGACTACGCGGCCTTCTTTGGCGCCCAGTCGGTCCAGAAAGCCAAGAAATACAACAGCGAGGCCGCCAACGCCAATGCGGTGCTGTCGTCGCAACTGCAATACATCTTTGCCGTGTCGCGCATCGCGCACTACATGAAAGCCATGATGCGCGACAAGATCGGCAGCTTTGCCGCCGCTTCCAGCGTGGAAGACTACCTGAACCGCTGGCTGACCCAGTATGTGCTGCTGGACGATAACGCCAGCCAGGAACAGAAAGCGCAATTCCCGTTGCGCGAAGCGTCGGTGCAAGTGTCCGAAGTGCCGGGCCGTCCGGGCGTGTACCGCGCCGTGTCGTTCCTGCGTCCCCATTTCCAGCTCGATGAGCTGTCAGTATCGCTCCGATTGGTCGCGGAGCTTCCTACGACCAAAAACTAACCAAGCCCATTACCTACTGAAAGGAAAAACATGGCAATCGACGTATATCTGCAAATCGACGGCATCAAAGGCGAATCCACTGACCAGACCCACAAGGACTGGATCGAAGTGAAATCGGTTGATTTCGGCGTGCTGCAGCCAAAATCCGCCACCGCTTCCACCGGCGGCGGCCACACTGCCGAGCGCACCGAGCACAAAGACGTGCTGATCTCCAAGCTGGCCGACCTGGCCACGCCGATCCTGCTGCAGACCTGCTCGCAAGGTAAAACCATTCCGAAAGCGAAGCTGGAATTCCTGCGCGCCGACGGCCAGGGCGACCGCGTCAAGTACTTCGAGATCGAACTGGAAAACGTGCTGATCTCGAGCGTGGCGCCAACCATCCGTCCAGGCGACATCCTGTCGGAAGACGTGTCGCTGAAGTATTCGAAAGTGAAGTGGAAGTACACCCAGCAGAAAGTCACTGGCGGCACCGGCGGCAATACCTCGGGCGGCTGGGATCTGTCGACCAACCGCATTGCGTAATCCAGGCATCGTCCTGACTTGATATCCGTGGGGCGGCAAGCCGTCGGCTTACCGCCCTGCGGATTCGGAGATAACATGCCGATCAAAGGCTACACCCCCGGCCTGCTTGACCGCCTGCTGGGCGTCCAGGGCAGCGAAACCGGCGCCATTGCGCGCCTGTCGGTGGACGAAGTAAAAGACGCGGTGGCGCGCGACCTGGAAGCCCTGCTCAATACCCGCACCGTGGTGCGCGAAGACTTGCTCAAGCGGTTCCCTGAATGTGGCCGCTCCATCGCCAGTTATGGCCTGGCCGACTTTGCCGGCATGTCGCTGTCAAGCACCGATGACCGCGCCGCGATTTGCCGCGCGCTGGAGCGCGCCATCGTGCGCCACGAGCCGCGCCTGCGCAATGTCGAAGCGTCGCTGGAAGTGCGGGAAGGGGCGATCAACCGCCTCGGCTTCAATATTTCCGCGCTGCTGGTGGCGAGCAGCACCCAGGAACCGGTCAATTTCGACGCCGTGCTGCAGCCTTCGAGCCAGCACTACACCATCAGCAAGGGCCGCCGCCAGGCGCTTGCGGGAGCCTGACCTTGGAACAGCTGTTACCGTATTACGAAAGGGAGCTTGGCTTCCTGCGCCGGCATTCGCGCGAATTCGCCGAGCGTTATCCGAAAATCGCGGGCCGCCTGCAAGTGAGCGGCGAAGTCTGCGAAGACCCCCACATCGAGCGCATGATCGAATCGTTCGCGCTGATGAACTCGCGCATCGCCAAGCGCCTCGATGACGATTACCCCGAATTCACCGAAGCCATGTTCGAGGCGATGTATCCGCATTACCTGCGGCCATTCCCGTCCTGCTCGATCGCCCGCCTCGATACCGGCGGCGCCGCCGAACAACTGGCCTCCGCCACGCGGATCCCGCGCGGCACGCAGCTGACATCGCGCCCCGTGAAGGGCGCCGCCTGCACATTCCGCACGGCGTATCCCGTGACCGTGGCGCCGCTTGCCGTCACGCAGGCGGTGTTCAATCCGATTCTCGCCATGCCGGAGCCGCTGCGCGCACCAGGCGGCGCCACATCAAGCATCAGCATCACCCTGTCCGCCACCTCGGCGCAGGCCGGCCCTTTGCAGCTGGGGCTGGACAAGCTGCGCCTGTTTATCGATGGCGAACCATCGTTTTGCGCCGCGCTGCGCGACGCGCTGTTCATGCGCACCGTGGCGGTCTATGCGGAAGGCGACGGCGACGGCCGCTGGCGCCCATTGCCCGCTTCGCCGCTGGCGCAGGCCGGCTTCGGCGAAGACGATGCGCTGATCGACTTTTCCGCCCGCTCGCACGCGGCGTACCGCCTGTTGACCGAGTATTTCTGCTTCCCGGACAAATTCAACTTCATCGACATCGACCTGGGCGCGCTGGCTCGGGTGCTGCCATCGGGCAGCCGGCAGGTGACGATCCACCTGGCCCTGTCCGGCCTGCGTACCGATTCCAATGTGGCGCGGGTACTGGCGCCGTTGTCCGTCAACCATTTGCTGACCGGCTGCACGCCGGTGGTGAACCTGTTTCGCCAGCGCGGCGAACCGATCCGCCTGACACATACCACCGCCAGTTATCCGGTGCTGGCCGATGCGCGCCGCGCCTTTGCCTATGAAGTGCAGGCGATCGAATCGGTATGCCTGGTGCGGCAAACGCCGCAAGGCGAATCCATCACCACCTTCCGTCCGTTTTACTCCCTGCGCCATGGGCAGGCGCCGGAAAAGCATGGCCACTACTGGGTGGCGCGCCGCAATGACGCGGTGGCGGAAAAAAGTCCCGGCTATGAAACCGAAATTTCCATCGTCGACATCGACTTCGATCCCGCCGCCGTGGAAACCGATACCCTGAGCCTCGAGTTGAGCTGCACCAACCGCGACTTGCCCCTGCTGCTGTCGTACGGCGCGCGTGGCGGCGACCTGTTCATGGAGGGCGGCTCGATGGTGCGCGCCGTCAGCCTGTTGCGCAAACCGACGCCCTCGTACCGTTTCGAGCGGGGCGGCGGCGCGCAGTGGCGCCTGATTTCGCACCTGTCGCTGAACCACCTGTCGCTCGATGAAGACGGACTCGATGCCTTCCGTGAAATGCTGGCGCTGTATGACTTGCCCCGTTCCCCGTCCACCCAGCGCCTGATTGGCGGGGTGCGCGGCATCGCCCACAAGGGCGCCAATGCCTGGCTGCCCGGCAACCCCTTTGCCTGCCTGGTGCGCGGCATGGAAGTGCGGCTGGCGATCGACGAGGAAGCCTTCGTCGGCAGCGGCATCCACGCGTTTGCCCACCTGGTCGAGCGCTTCCTGGGCCTGTACGTCCACGCCAACAGCTTCGCGCAACTGGTCGTGGTATCCCATCAAACCGGAGAGGAATTGCTGCGATGCCAGCCACGAAGCGGCGATTTGAGCCTGCTGTAATCGAGCGCCTGTTCGCCGAGCCGTACCGCTTCGAATATTTCCAGGCGGTGCGCATGCTCGAACTGTGGCTGCGCCGCCATGGCAATGCCCAGGACGATGCGCTGGCGAACTTCGTGCGCTTCCACAATTCCACCTCGCTGGCGTTTCCCGCCAGTGAGATCGAATCGTTGCAGGCGGAACCGGCGGGGCTGCCGCGCGACGCGCAGGCGCTGGGCGCCGCGCTGCAAACGGCCCGATTGAAGTACGTGCGCATCACGCCCACGTTCATGGGATTGTTGGGCGCCAATGGCGCGCTGCCGTCGCATTACACGGAGCGCATCGCGTCGCACGCGCTGTACCAGCGCGACGACGGGCCGCGCGCCTTCCTCGATGCGTTTTCCAGCCGTTCGCTGGCGCTGTTCTATGAAGCGTGGCGCAAGTACCGGCTGGAATTGAAGTACCAGGTGACGGGCAAGGATGGCTTCATGCCGCTGCTGCTGTCGCTGGCGGGACTGGGCCATGGCGCGCTGCGGCGCCGCCTGGGCGGCGGGATGGATGGCGGGAAAGACGGCGTGCGCGATGAATCGCTGGCGTATTTTGCCGCCATGGTGCGGCAAAAGCCCGCATCGGCCACCCAGTTGGCGCGCGTGCTGTCGGAATACTTTGGCCAGCGGGTCGTGCTCGAACAATTTATCGGCTGCTGGTATGACGTGCCGCCGGCGCAGCAGACCGCGCTGGGCGGCGCCAACGCGGTGCTGGGCGGCAGCGCCCTGGCCGGCGCGCGGGTCTGGCAGCGCGACTTGCGCCTGCGCCTGGTCATCGGTCCGCTCGACTACGCCAGCTATGTGGCATTCCTGCCGGGCGGCGCGGCGGCCGCCGCCTTGAAAAACATGCTGGCGATGTTTACTGGCGTGACCCTGGAATATGAAGTGCAACTGGTGCTGCGCGCCGATGAGGTCCTGGGCGCCTGCCTCGATGGCGGCATGGGCGGCATGGGCGGGACCCGGCTGGGCTGGGACAGTTATTTACCGCATGGCGGTGCTGCGCGCGACCGCGCCGATGTGCGCTATGAAATCCATACTATTTAAAGAGAATCCAAGGAATTGTTATGACCATCAACCTGAAAACGCTGATCGGCAAATTGAACGACACTTGCCGCGACGCCGCCACGCGCGCGGCCGGCATTTGCGTGTCGCTGGGCCAGTACCAGGTCGACATCGAGCATTTGCTGCTGGCGCTGCTGGAACAGCCGGGCAGCGACATCAGCATCATCGCTCGCCGCTGCGGTATCGCGGCGGGCGCGCTGGAAGCGGACTTGCAGGCGGAAATTGCCGGCTTCAAGAACGGCAACACGCGCACGCCGGTGTTTTCCGAACGCTTGCCGAAGTTGCTGGAGCACGCGTGGCTGATCGCGTCGCTGGACATCCGGCCGGGGCGCGTGGCGCAGATCCGCGGCGCGCATATCCTGCAGGCGCTGTTGACGGACGCGGAATTGTCGCAGCTGGCGCAGCGTACGTCGGGCCAGTTTGCCCGCTTTGAAGTGGAGCAGATCCGCCATAAGCTCGACGTCATCGCGGCCGGTTCGCAGGAAGCCGACGCGCCCGTGACCGCGCAGGGGGCGGCGCCGGCGGACGAAGCCGGGGAAGCCGCTGCGGCGTCGCTGCCGGTTAAAACGCCGGCGCTGGACCAGTACACCAGCAACCTGACGCAGCGTGCGCTCGACGGCAAGCTCGATCCCGTGATTGGCCGCGACGACGAAATCCGCCAGGCGATTGACATCCTGATGCGCCGCCGCCAGAACAATCCGATCCTGACCGGGGAAGCCGGGGTCGGCAAGACCGCCGTGGTGGAAGGGCTGGCGCTGCGCATCGCGGCGGGCGACGTGCCGGACGTGCTGCAAGGCGTGCAGTTGCACGTGCTCGATATGGGCCTGCTGCAGGCCGGGGCCAGCGTCAAGGGGGAATTTGAAAACCGCCTGAAAAACGTCATCGATGAAGTGCGCAAGAGCCCGCGTCCGATCGTGCTGTTTATCGATGAGGCGCACACGATGATCGGCGCCGGCGGACAGGCGGGGCAGAACGACGCCGCCAATTTGCTGAAGCCGGCGCTGGCGCGCGGCGAATTGCGCACGATCGCCGCCACCACCTGGGCCGAGTACAAAAAATACTTTGAAAAGGACGCGGCGCTGGCGCGGCGCTTCCAGGTCGTGAAAGTGGAAGAGCCCAGCGAAGAACTGGCGTGCGCGATGTTGCGCGGCATGGCGCCGCTGATGGAACAGCATTTCAAGGTGCGCATTGCGGATGAAGCCATTACGGAAGCGGTGCGCCTGTCGCACCGGTACATCACTGGCCGCCAGTTGCCGGACAAGGCGATCGGCGTGCTCGATACCGCCTGCGCCCGCGTGGCGCTGGGCCAGAACGCCACGCCGGCGCAGCTGGAACGGCTGGCGCGCAAGATCGAGCGCAATGGCGTGGAAGCCGCCGCGCTGGAACGCGAAGTGCAAGTGGGCGGTGCAAGTCACGGCGCACGGCTGGCGCAGCTGAAGGCCGAACGCGAGGCGGCCGCGCAGGAACATGAAGCGCTGGCGGCGCGCTGGGAACAGGAAAAGCAACTGGCGGCGCACATCACGGCGGAGCGCGTGGTGCTGGAAGCGGGCGGCCCGCCTGACACTAGCCGGGGCAAGGATTTAAAGGCGCTGCAAGACCAGTTAATCGCGCTGCAGGGCGAAACGCCGCTGGTGCCGGTGCAGGTCGATGGCGGCGTGGTGGCGGCCATCGTGTCCGGCTGGACCGGTATCCCGCTGGGCAAGATGGTCAAGGATGAAATCAAGACTGTATTGAACCTGCAAGGCTTACTGGCGGAACGGGTGCTGGGGCAGCCGCATGCGCTGGCGGCGATTGCACAGCGGGTGCGCACGGCGCGCGCCGCGCTCGATGATCCGAACAAGCCGAAGGGTGTGTTCCTGTTCGTGGGACCGTCCGGTGTCGGCAAGACGGAAACCGCGCTGGCGCTGGCTGACGTGCTGTACGGCGGCGAGCGCAAGCTCATCACCATCAACATGAGCGAATACCAGGAAGCGCACAGCGTGTCGGGCCTGAAAGGCTCGCCGCCGGGCTATGTCGGCTATGGCGAAGGCGGCGTGCTGACCGAAGCAGTACGGCGCAACCCGTACAGCGTGGTGCTGCTCGATGAAGTGGAAAAGGCGCACCCGGATGTGCTGGAAATGTTTTTCCAGGTATTCGACAAGGGCGTGATGGACGATGCGGAAGGGCGTGAGATCGACTTCCGCAATACCATTATCATCCTGACGTCGAACGTGGCGTCGGCCACCCTGATGCAGGCGTGCCTGAACAAAACGGCCGATGAGTTGCCTTCTGTCGAGGAACTGGAAGCGCTGATCCGCCCGCACCTGATGAAGCAATTCAAGCCGGCATTCCTCGGGCGTTTGAAGGCCGTGCCGTTTTACCCGATTGCCGATGACGTGCTGGTGGAAATCATCGCCTTGAAACTGGGCCGCATTGGCCGCCGCATTGCCGACAACCACAAGGCGGAATTTTCCTGGGACAAGGCACTGGTGGAAGCCGTGCTGGCGCGCTGCACGGAGGTCGATTCCGGGGCGCGCAACGTGGACCACATTTTGAACGGGACGCTGTTGCCGGAGATTGGCGAGGCGGTGCTGGCGAAGATGGCCGAAGGCGCCGCGATTGCGAAAATCAAGGTGGGGGCGGACAGGCAGGGGCGGTTTAAATATACGATCCGCTGAATTACGCCAGGCCACACAGCGGATCTCTGTGTTATCGCCCGTCCCGTAGGGTGGTTTCCGCGCAGCGGAAGCCGCCATGCATGCGTCGCGGCGATATCAACCGCAGCCGTTCCGCAAGCATGGCGGCTCGGCACACCCGGCAAGCCTGCGGCTTACCGCTCTACGGAATATCGCCCCGTCTTCATTCTCTGCTCCGGCCCGCCCGCATCAACTCAATGTACCGCCGTGCGCCCAGCCCCAATGGCCGTTCACGCGACCAAACGACATCCACCCACAACGGCAGCTTGTTGCTGATGTTGTCGAAATCGATTTCCACCAGCGACCCGGCGGCCGTCAGCGGCTGCACCAGCGCGCGCGGCAGGTAAGCCCAGCCGAGGCCGGACTGCACGAGGCTGAGGGTGGCGTGCTGGCTGTCGGTGCGCCACACCTGGCGCGAGATCACATAGCGGGGATCGTGGTCGGGGTTGTCCCTTCCTTCGCGGCTGGCCACCACGATTTGCCGCATGTCGAGCAAGTCTTCCAGCCGCAAGCGCCGCGCCCCGTCGGCGGCTTGTGGATGGCTGGCGGCCAGCGCCGCCACCAGCAATTCACTGCCGACTTCCTCGAACGCTTCCCGGTCATCGACCCGCTCCCGCTCATACACCAGCGCCAGGTGCACTTCGCCCTCGTGCAGCATGCGCAGCGCATCGGCTTGCGTGGCCGACAGCACGTCGACTTCCAGCGCCGGATATTCCTGCGCCAGCACGGCCAGCGGCGCGCTCCACGGCGCGGCCATCAGGTCGGGCGCGATGGCGATGGTCAGCCGCCGCTCCAGTCCCGCGTGCAGCGCCAGCGCATGGGCATCGAGCTGGCGCAACTGGCTGGCCAGCTGGCGCGCGCGCGGCTCCAGCGCCCGCGCCGCGTCGGTGGGGCGCGGTTCGCGGCCGACCCGGTCGAACAGCGCTAAATCCAGTTCCGCTTCCAGCTGGGCGATGGCCATGCTGACGGCGGACGGCACTTTACCCAGGGCGCGCGCGGCGGCGGAAAAGGAACCGTGATCGAGCACGGCGAGGAAGAGGGCAACGGTGTCGCTGGTGAACGCCATGATCTATCAATAAAAATGAAAGGTTCTGACTTTTTATATCAGGTAAACACACATATAGTCCAGCCATTCCCACTCACCGAAGGAGGCTGGCCGTGCAAGGACCCCTGCGTAAAGTCGTGTATGTGACGTTTTTCGAATTGATTGCGATCGGCTGCACCACGGTCGGTTTGACGATGTTTTCCGATCATGGCGCGGGCCACGCCAGCATTGCGGCGGTGGCCTCGTCGACGATTGCCGTGGTGTGGAACCTGGCGTACAACACGCTGTTCGAAGCGTGGGAAGCGCGCCAGGCCAAGCGCGGCCGCGGCGTGGCGCGGCGCGTCGCCCATGCGGTGGGGTTTGAAACCGGCATGCTGGCCATGCTGGTGCCGCTGTTTGCGTGGTGGCTCGGCATCAGCCTGTGGCACGCGTTCCTGCTCGACTTTGGGCTGGTGCTGTTCTTCCTGGCGTATACGTTTGCCTTCAGCTGGGCGTTTGATACGGTGTTTGGCTTGCCGGCGTCGGCGCGGGCGTAATTGGCGGGTTAGCTGCTGGTCCGTCCTTTGACCCCCAGCAATTCTTCCACATGTTCCATCGACGCGGGGTCTTTAATGACGGAACGCAGCCAGGTATGCAAATCGAGGTCGGCGGCATCGGCGGCCTTGTCGGCGAAGTATGACACTGGACTATGCGGTTCGGTCTTCCGGAAAAATTGGGCGACGGTGCGCAGCAAGGTCACGGCTTGTGTGCGGCTGGTGAGTACACCGGGTGGTGGCGCCGTGACCGGCTGTTCCCAGCCGCCGGCATGCAGCGCCGGCGCCAGGGAGGCGGGTTTTGCCTCTTGCGGGATGGCATGGATCAGTGCCTGCAGCGCTTCCCGTGCCGGCGTGAAGCTGGGGCTGTCCGCGCCCAGCCTGGCATCGGCCGCCTGCTCGAATGCCCGCAGCGCATCCATGCAAGCCGCCGCGTCGGCGGCCGCCGCGCCAGCCGCCGGAATGCCGCGCAGCAGGGCCGGGGTGCGCGCCAGGATCCACGCCACGTTGCCGATGCGCTGTTCCTGGTCGTCGTCCGCTTCGGGATACAGGCCCTGGTCCCAATAGCGTTCAAGCAGGCCGGCCAGCACGGTCCAGCTTTCCGCCAGCCCGGCCAAGCCGTGCCGGTGGGCGGACGCCTCGGCCAGCCACACGGCCAGCCGCAAGTCCTTGCTGCGCGTGGCCAGCAGCGCGGCGCAGCGCTCCACCACGAAGCCCCAGTCGGCTTCCTTCAAATCCGTGACCCATTCACCCTGGTCCAGCGACGGGTCGTCGAATTTGCGGGCATGGGCTATCGCGTCGAGTTCCGGGGAAAAAGCCAGGTCGCTGCCGCCCGGCTGGGAGGTGCTGATCGGTTCAAGCAGTTGTTGTGCGGTAAACATGGGGCTCCTTATTGCGCCAGGCGGAATTCAATGCGGCGGTTGCGCGCGCGGCCTTCCGGGGTATCGTTGCCGGCCACCGGACGGTCCGGTCCCTGGCCGCTGGCGGCCAGCAAGTTGCCATCGATGCCGTGGCCGGCCAGGTAGGTTTTCACGGCGTCGGCGCGGGCCTGGCTCAGGCCCAGGTTGGTGGCGCGCAAGCCCAGGCTGTCGGTGTGGCCGATGATTTCCACCTTGCGGCCTTTGACCTTCAACAGCGCGGCCACCATTTCATCGAGGATGGCGCGGCCCGATGGCGTCAGGGTTGCCTGGCCGCTGTCAAATTCCACGATACGGTTGCCCAGCGCATTGTCGAGGATGCGCTGTTCGCCGGCCGGCACGCGCAGCGCATTGTTGACGGTGTAGGTGGGATTGAGGCTGCCGGCCACATTGCCGGCGACTTTCTGGCGCAGCGCCTCATTGGCGACTTCGCCGCGCAAGGTGACGGTGCTGCCGTCGATCTTCAGTTGGCCACGGCTGATCTGCCTGAGTTCCGGCGTGATCAGTTTCTGGACATAGGCGTTCCAGTTGGCCGGCGTGACCACCTGGTCGACCGTGATCTGGTCGACCACCTTGTCGGCGCCATACACTTCGCGCAGTTTGGCCAGCACGGCGGCCTTGCTGGCTTCATCGGGCACGGCGCCGCTGGCCAGCACCTGGCCGGGCAGGGGGGCGGCAGGAACCGGCGCTTGCGCATAGGCGGCGGCGGCCGGCAGCATGGCGAAGAATAAGGATAGTGGCATTCGCATGGGTCAGGCTCCGGTATACGCCGCGTGCAGCATGGCAAGCGCGGACTTGAGCGATAAATTGGGTTGCGACAGGTAAGCGGACATCTTCTTGCCGGCATAATCGGCGTTGGCCTGTTCTTCCACCCAGTCCAGCTGGTCGAAAGCGATGTGGTGATCGATCCCGACTTGCGGGTCCATGATCGCTTGCAGGGTATGCGCCGATGCGCCGGAAAAACCCAGTACCAGCACGGGTTGCCGCGCCAGGTGCGTGAGGAACAGCGCCAGTTCGAAATCGGCGCGGGCCAGGAACGGCGTGATCACGTGCATCCAGTAGGCCGCCACCAGGCTGCGGTACAGCGGGTCGTGCGGCAGCGGCAGCAGCAGGCTTTTTTCCAGCCGGCTGGAGCTGCTGGCCAACACCGGCTGCAGCAGCATGCCCAGTGCCAGCAGCACCTGGCGCACCGAACCGGTAAAGCCGGCCTGCGCCAGCATGGCTTCCAGCGAGCCGATGGTTTGCATGTCCATGAAGTCGCTGAAGGCGGCTTCATAGGCGGCCGGGCGCAAATCCAGTTCCACCACCTGGGCCGACGCGGCTTGCAATGCGCCAGTGGGTTCGGTGGCGCGCACCACGCCGTCGGCCAGCAATTCCAGCCGGGCCCACAGGCGGCCCAGCACCAGCGGCGCATAGGGCACGAAGCCGGCCGGCTCCTGCGCTTCCATGCTGCTGGCCATCAGGAACGGGAAGCGGCGGCTGGACTGGTCGCTGCTGGCGACGATATGCCCGCCGATCGCATGGCGGCGGCGCGGCCCGACAAAGGCGAAATGCAGCGGCGCCAGCGCATCGTACGTCAGCTTCCAGCGCGCGTCGGTGCTGAGCAAGTCCATCGCGCGCGCCAGCCAGTCGTCGAGCACTTTCAGCAGCGCGGGATTGTCGCTGGCCTTGACGAAGTCGCCACGGCCGGGGATCTTGCCGAAATAGCCGATACCGGCCGGTGTCATGCCACGGCTCATTGCTGTACCTCCGTGGCTGCCAGGTTGCCCGCAGTCGCGGCAGTTGTGGCAGCGGTGGCAGCGGCCACGTTCCCGGCCGGGGCCGGGGCGACCACACTGTCGGGCAGGCGCAGGCGTTTGAAACCGGACGCTTGTTGCGGCACCGGGGCCGGTGGCGGAGGCGGGGCGGCTTCGACCTTCAGGTTGGCGGACACCGTGACGCCGCCGTTATTCCACGTCAATTCAAACATGCCATCCTTGCGTTTGCGGTTGGACCCGTCGATCATTTGCTTCAGCCCGAAGTGGCCCGGTTCGTTGAGTACCACGACGGAGCGCCCCTCCGGCGTGATGGCGGTGATGCGGGCGCCGGGAACGCCCTGCGGATTCGGCCACACCATGCGCACCCACGGCTGCGGCTGGCCGCGCCAGCGCAGCGCCTGGCCATCGATTTCTATCGTGAATTCCGTGGCGCCGGTGGCGCCCAGCGCCTGCAATTCAAATTTGGTCTGCGCTTCGCCGCCGCTGGCCGCGGCGGCATTGGCGACGCCGGCCGCGTTCAGCGGCGCGACCCAGGCCGGAAAACCGGTGGCCACGGACGGTATCAGGTTGATGCCCATGTCGGCCCAGGTGCGGCTGCTCAAGGTGTCGCCACGGCGCACCACCAGCGGGCCGACGGTGGCGTCAAAGAATTTCGCGATGGCGCCGGACGGACCGAAGATTTCGCCGATTTCCGCATTGGTCGCTTCCGCCTTCGATTCGGTGGCGAAAGGATATTTCAGGGCCAGGCTGCGGCGGAACGGTGTCAACACCTGCGCGCTCCATACCTTGTTGATTTCCTCTTCGGCAGGACGCACGATGACCGCGAAGGTTTGCATCAGCGGACGCACCAGCAGCGGACGCAGGGCCTGCTTTTGCGCGTCGCTCATCCCGACCAGCATTTGTTCATCGACATAGCGCAGCGCATCGGCCAGTTCGGAACCGCTGCCATCGAGCGTCTGCTGCATCAATTGCTTGGCGCCGGGACCGGCGTCGCCCTGGTTGCGGATCTGGTTGATGCGTCCGCGCAGCTTCGATAAATGGTCCATGTAGCCGCGCATCAGCGACGCGTCCTTGTCCTTGGCCACCACCACCCGGGCCACACCGGCGAATTCGCGGCCCACCGGGCCCAAAGGCAGGGGCTGGGCCGCGCCGGCCGGGTTGGCCGACGTGGGCATGGTGATATTCACTTGCGCCGGCGCCTGGCGCAGGATGGTTTCGCGGAACCACGCGGCCACGCCGCGCTGCGCCTGCTGCATGCCGACATCGGCCAGTGTCGGGTTGTCCCACGACGTTTGCTGGTACACGGCCGCCACCACTTTTTGCAGCGGCGACAGTTGCGGATCGCCCAGTCGGTTCATGGTGGCCGCCGCCTGTTCGAAGCCGTTGAGATCGCGGATGGTCACGCCCTGCATGAATTTCTGCCATTCCTTTGCGTAGTCGTTCTTGTACAGTTCCACCAGGGACTTCTGGATTTGCTCCGGGCTGCCTTCCAGGGTCAGGTCATCTTTCGACGACGATTTCAGCACCCAGTCCGCACTCTGCATGGCGCCGTTGGCGGCTTCGCGGAATGCGTCCTGCACGTAGCCTTCCCACGCTTCGCGGGTAAAGCTGCCGGGGACCGCATGGCTGCCCAGCAGCAGATCCTTGTCCTGGTCGCCGACGATGCGGGCCACGGTCATCGATGGGAATCGGGTGGCGGCGCGGGCCTTGACGTCGGCATACACGCGCTCGCGGGCCGGCAAGCCGCGCACCACGCGGCGCAGTTTCTCGCGGCTCTGGTCCACCAGGGTCAGCTTGTTGTCGATGGTGGGCCACGAGGTGTCGTTGACTTGCGCCAGGTAGAACGAAATCATGCGCTCGGCGCTGCGGATCATTTGTTCGCGCGGCATGGCGCCACGGTTGGCGTCCAGCCAGGCGCGCCAGTAGCGGGTCAACTGGTCGTTCAGGTGGCCCGCTTCGGCGCGGGTGCGGTCGCCCAGCATCAGATAGGTTTTCAGCGCGTTGTAGGCGTCTTCGGCGCTGGTGGGCGAGGCGTCCTTGAATGGCTGCGCTGCGGCCGGGGCGGCTGCGGTGGCCGGGCGCGGCGCCGCGCCGGGAATGGGGCCGGTGCCAGTGCCGGTGGTGGCTGCCGCCGCGTTGGCGGGCGCGAGCTCCGCGCCATTGGCCTCGGCCAGGAACGCTTCCAGCGATTGCGCCACCGGCGCCAGCATCACGGCGCGCACGCCCTGGAAGTATTCTTCGCGCAGCTTGCGGTCCAGCGCCTGGCCCTGGTACAGGCCCAGGCTCAGCGCCAGCGGGCGGCTTTGCTTGTAGTTGTCCAGCTGCTCGATGCGGTCCTGCAGGACTTCCAGCGCCTGCAGGCGCGATTGCAGGTCGATGCGCTTGTCCTGCAGGCGCGCGGCCTGCTGCAAGTCCGCTTCGACATTGGCCACCAGCTGGCGGTTGTTCATGTACGACCAGCTCCAGCCGCCCAGCGCCAGGCCGGCCACCGCCATCGCGCCGATGAAGGCGGCGTAGCGCATGCGGGTGCGGGCCGGGCTGGCGTATTGCGCGACCAGCTGTTTATCCGCGAAGATCACCTGGCGGAACAGGTTGAGCAGGAAATATCCTTGCTGCTGGTGCGTGGCGCCGTGATCCTGCGCCTGCAATTTCAAGTCGAAGCGCTGCGCCACGCGCTGCGACGAGGCCGACACGGTTTCGCCTTCCTGCAGCGCGCTGGTGAAATAAAAGCCCCGGAAGACCGGCTTGAACTGGAAGGGATTTTCCTCGAACAGGGTGGCGACAAAGGTGCGCAGGGGCCCCTTGATGGATGCGAATTCCAGCGGGAACGTGAATACGCCCGGCGGCATGTGTTCACGCCATTGCAGCGCCATGCTGGCGCGGCTCATGTCCTTTAAACCTTCGTGCAATTCATCGAAGCGGCTGTCGAACAAGTCCAGCAACTGGGTGCTGGTGGCGTGCTGGTTATAGGGCAGCGTCGCGCCCCACACCCGGTCGCGTTCGCCGAGCTCGCAATCCTGGAAAAATTCATTGAAGCCGTTGATCAGGTCGGCCTTGGTGAACACGATATACACCGGCGCATGCACGGCCAGCCGCTCGGTGACTTCCTGTACCCGCTGGCGCAAACTCTTGGCCAGGTTGACCGCGAATTCCGGGCGGTTGCCCGCCAGTTCGGCCACGCTGACGGCAATGATGACGCCATTGATCGGCGCTTTGGCCCGGTGTTTTTTCAGCAGGCCGAGAAAGCCGAACCATTCCGCGCGGTCTTCATCGGCCACCGCATAGCGGCCCGCCGTATCGAGCAGGATGCCGTCGGTGGTGAAGAACCAGTCGCAGTTGCGGGTGCCGCCCACGCCTTGCACGACTTTGCTGTCGGCCAGCGGGAATTGCAGGCCGGAGCTGGCAATCGCGGTGCTTTTGCCGGCGGCCGGATTGCCGATCACCATATACCACGGCAATTCATACAGCGCATCGTTGCCGGCATACTGGCCCAGCTTCGATTGGCGGATGGTGGTGATGGCGGCAAGCATGCGCTGGCGCAGCGCATCGGTTTCCTGGCGCTGCATGGCATCGGCGCGGGGCGCGGCCTGCTTTTCCAGCATGTCGCCCAGGCTGCGCGACGCGCGCCGGCGGCGCATGCGCCGGCCCAGCCAGAAGGCGCAGGCAATGGCCAGCAATGCGCCCAGCAGGGCCCACGGCAGCCATGCCGGCCAGCGCAGCAGTCTTGTTCCGGCCAGCAGGACGGCGGCCAAGGCCAGCCAGCCGGCCAGCAGCAAGCCATTGCGCAGGGTGAATTGGGACCGGAGTGTGTCGATGATCATAGGTCGGGTTCCTGGTGTTGCGGACGGCGCGGGCGGTTCAAGGCCGTGCGGCGTTGTTGGGGATAGGGTCGGGCACTGCACGGGGGCGTTGCATTGCGCCGGGCACGCGCAATTCCGCGTGGCCGTAATCGCGCATCTTCCAGCCGCCGCCCCAGGTCAGGCCCAGCGATTGCGCCACTTCGCCATACAGCTGGTAGCCGCGCATGGCCCACGGATCTTGTTCGCTGATGACCAGCTTGCCGTCGCGGATGAACGCGCTATCGGCGGCCAGGCCGTATTGATGCCAGCTCTGGAAAGCGGTGGCGTTGGTGATTGCGGGGCCCAGCGCGGCCAGCGCATCCTGGCGCTGCGGGCTGCGGTAGCCTTCCAGCAGCGCCATGTCGTAGCCGTGGCGCTCTTTCATGATGCGGAACGCCAGCAGCAGGCGCTGGGCGAAATCCTTGTCCAGCAAGGCCCAGTCGCGGCTGGCGCTGGCGGTCATGGGGCGCGCTTGTTCGACTTCGGCGCTGGTAAACACCAGCGGCGGCAGCGGTGGCGGCGGGGCCAGTTGCTCTCCCTCCAGCAGGGCCGCCACCTGCGGATTGGCTTCGCGGGTGGACGGTTCATAGCCGCGCAAGACCGGGCGGCTGCCGGCCAGCAGCGCCACCAGCAGCGGGAAGCACAGCAACGCCAGGCCTGCGGCGCACAGCAGCGCATGGCTGCGGAGGAGGCCGGTGACGCCTTGCCACTGCGACATGGAGGCGTGGCGGCCTTGCGCCGAGGCGCGCTGCAGGCGCGACGCCAGCAGCGACCAGTTGCCGCGCCAGCGCGCGCCGGTCTTGTGCAGCGCGCCCAGCAGCACTTCGCGCCCGGACGGGAACAGCACCAGCCAGGTCGCCAGGCATGCGAACACGAAGTACATCGTCACCACCAACAAAACCACTACGGCCTCCGCAAACCTGTGAAGTTATTCAAAAAACATTGCTCGGAGTATATATTGTGGTTCTGATAATGCCGCGCACGATTGAACCGGAACATCGTGATGAGGCTGTTTCGGGTAAAGTCGCGAAAATTATCAAGGAGGCAATCTTGCAAAACGAAGAACCGCAACGGCCTGCGACGGCAAGGCCAAGCTTGCTATCGGCCGGGTCGGGACAGGGCGAGGCCCTCAATATCCTCAGCGAACTGGACGGCAAGACCGGTCATGCGGCGGCGGCCGGCAAGGGCGTGCGGCCCGGACGCAAAGAGTTGGTGACCTGGACCGTGCTGGTGCTGGCGGCGATGGGCTGCACGGCGGCGATGGTGCTGCGGGATGTCAGCACGATGGAGCAGGTGGCGCAGGTGGCGCAGGGGCTGGAACCTGGCGCGGCGCCGGACGGGGCGACACCTGGCGGCGATCGGGTTGCCGCTGCGGGGGCCTTGCCCGCGGCGGATGCCGGCGCCGTCTCAGACGCCGGCCCGGGCACGGCATCGGATACGGTATCGGATACGGCGTCCGGCGCGGAACCCGCGGCCGTGGCCGCCACAGCCGCCCTGGCTGCCGCGCCCGCCGTGGCCCTGGCGGCCGCGCTGGCCGCACCGCCTGCCGACAAGGCGACTACGGCGGCCACCATTATCGATACGCCGCCGGCGGCTGCCGAAGCCGCCCCGGTGCGTAAAGCCGTGGCAAAAGCGCGCAAGGCCGCGCCGGCCAAGGAGCGGCGCACGCGCATCGCCAAGGCCAGGGCGCCTGAACAAAAAGTCGCGAAAGCAAAAACGCACAAGAAACCGGCGCCGCCGCAGCAGAAACCGCAGGCGGCGCCGGACAGCGATGTGGAATTGCTGGCGGCGCTGGTGGCGCATACCAAGCCGCAGCAAGGTGCGCGCCGTGCCGGTGAGACACAGGGAGCGGGGGAGTCTCCTCCCGCCAAACCTTAATGGTGTTCAGTCAAGCGCAATTTGCCCAGGCCGCTATGTCGCGCGCAATCTCCGGACTGGCGCTCAGCACCAGTTGCCGGCAGGTTGTGCTGCCCTCCAGCGTCGCCAGGTACAGCGGCGTGGCCGAGGCGGCGCAAAACGTCAGCGCGCCGCGCTTGCCCCAAAACCAGCCGGAATAATAGCCAAACACGGCCGTGCCATTCTTCCGCGTGGTCAGTCCCGCTTCGTCGATGGAGTCGATGGCGCGCACCGTGGCCGACGTAACGGCGGCGCGGTCCAGCGTCAAGGTGTACATGCTGTGCCGGACGACGATGGCGTGTGGTGAAATGTCGATCGCGTGGCGCATGGCGGCGGCTGCCATCATGGCGATCAACAACAGCACGACGGCTGCCACGATGCCGCCGGCGACCAGGGTGTCGGTGGACGTGTGACCGGGCTTGGGCGGCGCCCAGCAAACCAGCGCCACTGACAGTATCATGGGAACAAACAGCGTCAGGGCCAGGCAGAACAACTGACGGGGGGAAGTCGGCAAGTTTTTCATCGCGTTCTCTGGTGTGATTGGCAATACTGCATGATACCAATTTTGGTATCGCATGCGTGAAAAATTGAATTGGAATGATATTTGGCTTTCTCCTACCATAGCCACAGCACCAAGATCAACTATGGAGACAAGCATGCACCCAATCCGCAGGACTATCCTGGCTGGCGCCGCGCTGGCACTGGCTACGGCCGTTATCCCCCACGCCATGGCCGCCAAGCCGCTGGTGATCGGTTTTTCCCAGGTGGGCGCTGAAAGCGAATGGCGCACCGCGAATACCGCCTCCATCAAGGATGCCGCCAAAAAAGAAGGCGTGACATTGAAATTCGCCGACGCGCAGCAGCGCCAGGAAAACCAGGTCAAGGCGATCCGCTCGTTCATCGCCCAGCGCGTGGACTTGATCGCGTTCTCGCCCGTGGTGGAATCGGGCTGGGATACCGTGCTGCGCGAAGCCAAAGCCGCGAAAATCCCGGTCATCCTGACCGACCGTTCCGTCAACGTCAGCGATCCTTCGCTGTACGCGACCCTGATCGGATCCGACTTCGTGGAAGAGGGCCGCAAGGCGGGCCGCTGGCTGCTCGAGTATGCGAAGAAAAACGGCGACAAGCCGCTGAACATCGTGGAATTGCAGGGCACCGTGGGCTCGGCCCCCGCGATCGACCGCAAGGCCGGCTTCGAGGAAATCATCAAAGGCAATCCGAAGCTGAAAGTGGTGCGCACCCAGACTGGCGACTTTACCCGCGCCAAGGGCAAGGAAGTGATGGAAGCGTTCCTCAAATCGATGGGCAAGTCGATCAATGTGCTGTATGCGCACAATGACGACATGGCGATCGGCGCGATCCAGGCGATCGAGGAAGCGGGCCTGAAACCGGGCAAGGACATCATCATCGTGTCGATCGACGGCGTGAAAGGCGCGTTCCAGGCCATGATTGCCGGCAAGCTGAACGTGACGGTGGAATGCAGCCCGCTGCTGGGCCCACAGTTGATGGAGGCGGCGCGCAAGGTCGTGGACGGCAAGCCGGTGGACAAGCGCATCGTCGTCAACGAAGGGGTGTTCCCGGCCGACGTGGCGGCCAAAGAACTGCCAAATCGCAAGTACTAAGCCCAAGGTTACGCAGTGGCGGATAACACCAAGCCGGTCCTGGAACTGACCGGCATTCATAAAGAGTTCCCGGGCGTGAAAGCGCTCACCGATGCGGGCTTGCGCCTGTTTCCCGGCGAAGTGCACACCCTGATGGGCCAGAACGGCGCCGGCAAATCGACCCTGATCAAGGTGCTGACCGGCGTCTACACGCCGGAGCAGGGCAGCATCCTGCTGGAGGGGCGGCCGATCGCGCCGCGCTCCACGCTGGAAGCGCAAGATCTGGGCATTTCCACGGTCTACCAGGAAGTCAACCTGTGCCCGAACCTGTCGGTGGCGGAAAACATTTTCATTGGACGCTACCCGCGCCGCTTTGGCGCCATCCAGTGGAAAAAGATGCGCGAGGACGCGGCGCGCATGCTGCGGCAACTGCAGGTCGATATCGACGTGTCGCAGCCGCTGTCGGTCTACCCGCTGGCGATCCAGCAAATGGTGGCGATTTCCCGCGCGCTCAATGTGCAGGCGAAAGTGCTGATCCTCGACGAGCCCACGTCCAGCCTCGATGAAGCCGAAGTGCAGTTGCTGTTTTCCGTGCTGCGCAAGCTGCGCGAGCAGGGCATGGCGATTTTGTTCGTCACGCACTTCCTGGACCAGACGTACGCGATTTCCGACCGCATCACCGTGATGCGCAACGGCCAGCTGGAAGGGGAATACCCGTGCAGCGAGCTGTCGCGCCTGGCGCTGGTCAACAAGATGATCGGTGCGGCCGACCATGCCGCGCCGCTGCGCGATGACACCGCTCCGGTGGCGGCGCCGCTGCCGGCGGCGGCTGAAACCTTGTTGGAAACCCGAGAACTGGGCCGCCGTGGCGCGCTCACCGCCACCAATCTGACGATCCGCAAAGGCGAAGTACTGGGCCTGTGCGGCTTGCTCGGCTCCGGCCGCACGGAACTGGCGCGCCTGCTGTTTGGCGCGGACAAGGCCGACAGCGGTTCCATCACGATCGATGGCCGCGCTGGCGCGTCGGCGTTTGCCAATCCGCGCGAAGCGATCGAGGCCGGCATCGGCTTCTGTTCGGAAGACCGCAAGCTGGAAGGCGCGATTCTGTCGCTGTCGGTGCGGGAAAACCTGATCCTGGCAATGCAGGCGCGGGCCGGCATGTGGCGCGCGATCCCGATGAAGCGCCAGCAGGAACTGGCGCAGGATTATGTGCGCTGGCTCGGCATCAAGACCGCCGGCATCGAGACGCCGATCGGCACGCTGTCCGGCGGTAACCAGCAGAAAGTGCTGCTGGCGCGCTGGCTGGCGACGCAGCCGAAACTCATGATCCTCGATGAACCGACGCGCGGCATCGATATCCGCGCCAAGGAGGAAATCATGGATTACGTGACGTCGCTGTGCAAGGATGGCATGTCGGTGCTGTTTATTTCATCGGAATTGCCGGAAGTGGTGCGCACGTCCGACCGCATGGTCATCATGCGCGACCGCAAGGCTTGCGGCGAATACCGCCGGGGCGAACTCAATGACAGCAGTGTGCTGCAAGCCATCGCGGGAGAGACGGTATGAACGCTCCCGCGCCAAACAATTTAGCGATCGCCGCGCTTGCGCCGGCGCCGGCCATGACCATGCAACAGTTGCTGAAACACCCCCTGATAAAACCTGCCGCCGCGCTGCTGACGCTGCTGCTGATCGACCTGATTTTCATTCCCGGCTTTTTCCGCCTGGAGTGGAAGGATGGCCACTTGTACGGCTCCGTGGTTGACATCATCAACCGCGCGGCGCCGCTGATGCTGGCGGCGCTGGGCATGACCCTGGTGATTGCCACGCGCGGCATCGACATTTCCGTCGGCGCGGTGGTGGCCTTGTCCGGCACCATGGCCGCGATGCTGGTCGGCGGCGACATGACGCCGGCGAATTCGCTGATGTTTGCCCTGGCGGCGGCCATGGGCGCGGCGCTGCTGTGCGGCCTGTGGAATGGTTTATTGGTCTCCACGCTGGGCTTGCAGCCGATCGTCGCCACCCTGATCCTGATGGTGGCGGGCCGGGGCCTGGCGCAATTGCTGACCGATGGCCAGATCGTCACCGTGTATTACCAGCCCTATTTCTTCCTCGGCGGCGGCTATCTGGCGGGCTTGCCATTCTCGCTGTTCGTGGTGGCGGCGGTGGTCGGCGTGCTGGCGTTCCTGATGCGCAAGACGGCGCTGGGCCTGTTTATCCAGTCGGTTGGCATCAACCCGGTGGCCGCGCGGCTGGCTGGCGTCAAGACCGGCACGCTGATCCTGTTTGTCTACGTGTTCTGCGCGGCCTGCGCGGGCCTGGCGGGCCTGATGATCAGTTCCAACATCAAGAGCGCGGACGCCAACAATGCGGGCTTGCTGCTGGAACTCGACGCGATCCTGGCGGTCACGCTGGGCGGCACGTCGCTGGCCGGGGGCAAATTCAGCCTGGCCGGCAGCATCCTCGGCGCGCTGATCATCCAGACGCTGACCTATACCATTTATTCGCTGGGCGTCCCGCCCGAAGTCAACATGGTCGTTAAATCCATCGTGGTATTCCTGGTGTGCCTGTCGCAGTCCGCCGAATTCAAACAATTGGTCACGCGGAGGGGCGTATGAGCGCGGGTATGTCAGTGAATATGCAAGCGCCATCGCCATGGCGCGCCCTGATGGCGGCGCCATCCTTCACGCCGCTGGTCACCGTGGTGTTGCTGGTGCTGCTGTTCGGCGCGGGCGCCGCGGCGTATCCCGGCTTCCTGTCGATGCAGGTGGTCTTGAACCTGCTGATCGATAACGCGTTTTTGCTGGTGCTGGCGATCGGCATGAGCTTTGTGATCCTGTCTGGCGGCATCGACCTGTCGGTGGGGTCGGTGCTGGCGCTGACCACCATGATTGCCGCCGCGCTGCTGCGCGCGGGGTATCCGCCGGTGGTGGTGGTGATTGCCGTGCTGGCGCTGGGCGCCTTGTTTGGCGCGGCGCAGGGCGCGCTGATTCATTACTTCAAGCTGCAGGCGTTCATTGTCACCCTGGCCGGCATGTTTTTGGCGCGCGGCCTGTGCTACCTGATCAGCATTGAATCGATCACGATTGACGATCCGCTGTTTGTCGCCATGTCGCAAACCCAGTTGCCGTTCTTTGGCGGCTTCCTGTCGCCGGGTGCCGTGATTGCGCTGGCGCTGCTGGCGGTGGCGATTTATGTCTGCCATTGCACGCCGTTTGGCCGTGCCGTCTATGCGATTGGCGGCAATGAACAGTCGGCCCATATGATGGGACTGGCCGTGGGCCGCACCCGCGTGGCGATTTACGCGCTGTCCGGTTTTTGCGCGGCGCTGGGTGGTTTGCTGTTTGCGTTCTACATGCTGTCCGGTTATGGCTTGCATGCGCAGGGCACGGAACTGGACGCGATCGCGGCGGTCGTGATTGGCGGCACCTTGCTGGCGGGCGGCTACGGCTATGTGGCCGGCGCGCTGTCCGGTGTGCTGATCCTCGGCGTGATCCAGACCCTGATCGCGTTTGATGGCACCCTCAGTTCGTGGTGGACCAAGATCGTCATCGGCGGCTTGCTGTTCGTGTTTTGCGTAGTGCAGCGCCTGTTAAGCATGCGCGCCAAGAATAATTAAAAATACCCCAAGGAGACCCCATGTTAAAAAAATCCGTGCTGGCTACCGCTGTAGCCGGCCTGGCGCTGTGCGCCCCTGCAATGGCGGCCAACCCGCTGTTTTCCGATATCTACACAGCCGACCCGGCGGCGCTGGTGGACGGCAACCGCGTCTACCTGTACGTTGGCCGCGATGAGGCCAAGGCGGACGATAAGGATTACCTGATGAAGGAATGGCGCGTCTATTCTTCGTGCGACATGAAGAACTGGAAAGCGCACGGCGTGCCGCTGAACGTGCAAACCTTTGCCTGGGCCAAGGCCGACGCCTGGGCCGCCGACGTCACCAAGCGCAATGGCAAGTATTACTTCTATGCGACGGTGGAGCACAAGGACAAGCCGGGTAAGGCGATCGGGGTGGCGGTTTCGGACAGCCCGACCGGCCCGTTCAAGGATGCGCGCGGCACGGCCATCATCACCAATGACATGACCAAGGATACCGATATCTCATGGGACGACATCGATCCGGCCGTGTTCATCGACAAGGATGGCCAGGCTTACCTGTACTGGGGTAACCAGATCATGCGCTACGTGAAGCTGAAACCGAACATGATCGAGTTCGACGGTCCGATCCACTCGGTGGCGGTGCCGCACTTCACGGAGGCGTCCTACCTGCACCGGCGCGGGAACACATATTATTTATCGTGGTCGCGCGAATTCCCGGAACTCACCGCGTACTCGACCGGCCCGAGCGCCACCGGCCCGTGGACCTATCGCGGCGTCATCATGGACAAGAATGAAAAGGTGAAAACCATTCACCAGGCGATCGTCGAATTCAACGGCAAATCGTACATCTTCTACCATAACGACAAGCTGCCCGGCGGCGGCGAGTACCGGCGCTCGGTGGCGGTCGAGGAATTGCATTACAATCCCGACGGCACGATCCGCTTTATCCCGCAAACGGCGGAAGGACCGGCCGCCAATCCCGCACCGGGCTGTCAAGGGTGATATCGACATTGCCGATATTGTGCAGGATTGATATCGGCAATGATATTATGTCTTAATGGATACCCTCAACCCGAACTGGTTCCTGCGCGCCAGGCTGAAAACCCGCCAGTTGCTGTTATTGATCGCGCTGGACGAACATCGCAATATCCACCGTGCCGCGGAAGCGCTGCATATGACGCAGCCGGCGGCCTCCAAGCAAATCAAGGACCTCGAGGAAATGCTCGATGTGCGGCTGTTCGACCGGCTGCCGCGCGGCATGGAACCCACGATTTACGGCGAGACCATGATCCGCCATGCGCGCATGGCGCTGACCAGCCTGTCGCTGGCGCATGACGATGTGCTGGCGCTCAAGGCCGGCCTGGTCGGCCAGGTGGAAGTGGGCGTCATCATGACGCCGGCCATGGCCTTGCTGCCGCAGGCGATCGCCAAGGTCAAACAACAGGCGCCGCTGCTGCGCATTGGCGTGCACGTGCAGCCGTCGAACGTGCTGATGGGCATGCTCCAGCACGGCAACCTCGATTTCATGATCGGCCGCATTCTTGAAAAAGAAGGCTCGGAAGGGCTGATCTACGAGGAATTGACGGAAGAACCGGCTTGCGCGGTGGCCCGTCCGGCCCACCCGCTGCAGGAGCGCACGGATCTGAAACTGGCCGATATCGCGGCCCAGCCGTGGATCTTGCCGCCGCCCGGTTCCATCATGCGCCACCGTTTCGACATGATGTTCCGCCGCGCCAGCCTGGAACCGCCGAGCAACGTGGTCGACACCACGGAAATGCTGGTGGTGACCCCGCTGCTGCACCAGACCGATTCCTTGCACGTGATGCCGCTGGAAGTGGCGCGCTATTATGAATCGCTGAATATTTTGCGCATCCTGCCCGTGGAGCTGCCATTTAAAATGGATGCTTTCGGTTTGATTCGCCAGCAAGACCACTTATTGTCGCCCGGCGCCGACCTGCTTTTGCGCGCCGTCCGCAACGCCGCCAAGGAAATCTACTGAATAGTTGGGTGCCGGGCCTTCAGGCCGGGCATCCACAAATTAAACAGTTGGGTGCCGGACCTTTCATGCCGGGCATCCACACATCACTCCGCCGCCCCATGACCATTGTTTATTCCAGCCTGAACCACGCCATGCGCGTGCCGCTTGCCGCGGAAATCCACTCGCGTCCTTTCATGAAGCTCGAAGCGCCGGAGCTGATTTCGCACTTCGCGATTTACCGCAACCCGGACCTGGGCGCCGGCGCGCCGAATGGCCACAGCCACCACAAGACGCTCAATGCGCTGTGCAAGCATTTCGGCGTGGCGTCGCCGGCCGATGAAGCCAAATACTTCTATCACGACTTCGGCCGCTTCCGCCTGAAGTGGGAATGCCACACCGAGTTTTCCACCTACACGTTCGCACTGCGCCCGGACCTGGAATATTCGACCGAGGAAGCGTTCGAGCACATGCCGGTGACGCATTTGCCGCAGGAATGGCTGCTGACCCTGAAAGGCCGCCTGATGGTGGCGGCGCACGTGGCGCTGGCGCGTGGCGGTGCGGAACTGGAATCGCTGCAGCGTATTTTTGAAGGCAATACCATGGCCGGCAGCCAGGTCATGCAGGGCGGCGAAGTGTATACCGACTTCGCGATCCAGTCGGACGGCTTTTCCCGCTTCGTGATCCGCGACGTCGGCATGCGCGCGCAGCAGGCGGGCCGCCTGGTGCAGCGGGTGCTGGAAATTGAAACCTACCGCATGTTTGCGCTGCTGGGCCTGCCGCAGGCGCAGCAGGCGGCGCCGGCATTGAATGCGATCGAGGGCGAGCTGGTGACCCTGGCGGGGGCGATGGTGCAAACCGACGCCGCGCAAATCGAAGATGGCATGGGCGATGGCGCGATGGAGCAAAAGCTGCTGGGTGAAATTACCCGGTTGGCGGCGCGCATAGAAAAACTGTCGCTGGAAACCAGTTACCGCTTTTCTGCGTCCAAAGCGTATTTCCGCCTGGTGCATGCGCGCATCGACGAATTGCGCGAAATCCGCATCGAAGGCATCCCCAACGTGGCCGAATTCATGGACCGCCGCTTGACGCCGGCCATGAATACCTGTGAAGCGGTGGCGGCGCGGCAGGAAGCGCTGGCGCGCCGGGTGGCCAACACCAATGACTTGCTGCGCACCCGCGTGGGCATCATCCAGGAACAGCAAAACCGCAAGATCCTGCAATCGATGAACCGCCGCGCGGCGCAGCAATTGCGCTTGCAACAGGCGGTGGAAGGTTTGTCGGTCGCGGCGATTTCGTATTACGTGGTGGGCCTGATCGGCTATTCGACCAAGGCCATCAAGGCGGCCGGCGTCATCGGCAATCCGGACGTGGTGATCGGGTTTGCGGTGCCGCTGGTGCTGGGCGGCGTGTGGCTGTCGCTGCGGAATATGCATAAGCGCTTGCATACGGCGTAAGGGACGTACTATTTTTGCATGGCAAATTCCGCGCGTATTATCCTGGTTCTCTTTTCACTGTGCCTTGCCTCAGGCGGCACGTCGCATTGGATGGATATCGCCCAGGGAGGTCTTTTCCCTTACGGCGACATGCCGTTTCCAATTAACGCGTTCTGGACATCCCTGGCGCTGCTGGATTTCATTGCACTTGTCCTGTTATGGAAGCGGCGCAATCTTGGACTCGTGTTGACGATGGCGATCATGGTTGCCGACGTGGCGGTCAACTCGTATGCTGCCTACGGATTAGGGATCGCATTTCTCAGCTTTGCGCCATTGCAGGTGCAGACCTGGTTCCTTGGGTTTGTGCTGGGCGCGATTGCCTTCGTTTGGGAGCGTGACGCGGGATGGGGCTACGCCAGGTAAAGCCATCGGCAGGTTTCCATGTAGAATTGCCATTTTGAAAATGATTACTTAAAGGATGGCGATGCAGAAGTGGGAATACAAGACTGTAAAAATTGAGGCAAAAGGCTTTCTTGGCGGCATCGTCGATACCACTGCCCTGGATGCGCTGCTCAACCAGTACGGCCAGTTGGGCTGGAATCTGATGTCGGTTTTCGATACCAACACGTACCAGGGCGCCAGCCGCGAGATTGTCGCTGTCTTTAAGCGCGAAGCGTTGTAGGAACCGATGGTTTCCATTCGCCATGCGGGGTTTCCCGACGATCTTGCCGAAGTCATCGCGATCTTCCGCGAATACGTTGCCAGCCCGACAGTCGACCTCGGGTTTCAAGACTTTGAAACTGAATTCGCCGCGCTGCCGGGCAAGTATGCCGAGCCGGATGGGCGGATTTTGCTGGCGTGGCGCGGCGCATCCGTGGTGGGTTGCGCGGCGCTGCGCCGGGTCGATCACGACACTTGCGAACTCAAGCGGGTTTATGTGCGGCCTGCCGCCAGGGGCAACAACCTGGGCCGGGAACTGGTTGAAACCATGATCCGCGAAGCCCGGCATGCGGGCTACACGAAGATGTGCCTGGATGTGCTGCCGGAGTTTCAGGCTGCGCAGCAGTTGTACCTGTCGCTGGGCTTCTTGCCGGCGGACGCTGTCAGCTATAACCCGGTTCCGGGAACCCAATTCCTGGCCCTTGCCTTATAAAACGCCATGCCATCGGCGGCGATGAAACAGGCCCCATCCTTTCGCCCGCCTCATCGCCGCATGCGGCATAATGCCCGCCTCGCGCGCCTTGCCGCAACCACACGATCCTCATGATGACTGCCGCCCCCGAAGCTTTCTCCGACGCCGAACGCCACGGCCTGTACCGCGCCATCCGCGAACGCCGCGACGTCCGCTCGCAATTCCTGCCCGACCCGGTGCCGCCCGACGTGCTGGCGCGCCTGCTGCAAGCGGCGCACCACGCGCCGTCGGTCGGCTTCATGCAGCCATGGGATTTCATCGTCATCGACAGCGTACCGGTGCGCCAGCAAGTGCGCGCCATCTTTGAGCGGGAAAACCAGAAGGCATTGGACAACTACGCGGGCGACCAAGCCGCGCTGTACAAGCGCCTGAAGCTCGAGGGGATCCTCGAGAGCCCGCTCAACCTGTGCATCACGTGCGACCGCAGCCGTGGCGGGCCGCATGTCTTGGGCCGCAACTCCGTGATGGAAATGGATTTGTTCAGCGTATGCCTGGCCGTGCAAAACCTGTGGCTGGCGGCGCGCGCGGAAGGCATTGGCGTGGGCTGGGTCAGCATCCTCGACCAGCAAGAACTGGCGGCCACCCTGAACTTGCCGGACAACGTGTATCCGGTGGCGTACCTGTGCGTGGGGTATGTCAGCGAGTTTTTGACACAGCCGGAACTGGAAGCCAAGGGCTGGCGCGCGCGCTTGCCGTTGCAACAGCTGGTGCATGGCAATGGCTGGGGGCGGGCGCTCAACGACGGTCCGCTGCAAGACGCCCTGCGTGACCTGAACCCGGCGGCATAGTCCGGGCGCGTAGGCGTGCAGCCGCAACCGGTGCGGCTGGATATTGAGCCTGGCTGACGACAGACTTGCCGCAGGGAGTGAACGGGGAGGGTAACTCCCTCTCGGCTCCCTCTGGTAAACCGTCTCCCAAACCTGTCTCTTCCTGTCTCCTTTCATCTTCTTTTGAACCTTTTCCAAAAAAGGAGATCAAAAGAGGCATGAACAATCCAAAAGAGACAGGAGGTGAAGCATGTTTACCAGAGTGACTGTGGAGGTACCCCAGACCCTGCTCCTCGAATTTCTGGCGTACCTGAAAACTCGCCGTGACCCAATCACCGTTGATCGCGCCGCGACTGAAGCATTGTGGAGCTGGCTGCAAGCGCAAACCGGCAAGACACCTGCCGGTCCAGAAATACGCGGCTATCAATGGAAGATGCTGTTTCTGCCGGAGGGGACGTGCTTGCGCACATGGAGCCATGGCGAACCGAATTACGCGCGAGTGGTCGGCGATCAAATCATTCACGACGGGCGTTCGGTCACACCGAACCAATTTGCACGCTCATTTGCGCGGACCGTGCGCAATGCGTGGCGCGACTTGTACATCAAGCGTCCTGAAGACAAGAAATGGCAGATTGCCGGCAGATTGCGTGCGCAGCTGATGGCGGATGAAGCCCGCAATGCGCCTGCTCAACCAGCCCCTGCCACTGCCGGGAAGGCTCCCGTATCACAGGACCCCGTCACGCAACCGGCAGCGCGCTGCCGAGAGCAACAGCCGGGTTGGGACTTGCCGGAACGGCGCAAGTTCCGCATCCGGCTGGAGGATTTTGAGTAAGGAATGGGCATTCCAGTAAATGGAATAGTGAATTGCACGTGGCAGATATTCTCTGCAATCCCGGAATAATCCACACTGAGGTCTATCCAACCACCAAGGAGATGACCGATGAAACTGTACCATCACCCCCTGTCCGGCCACGTGCACCGCGCCCGTCTGTTCCTTTCTCTGCTGGGTTTGCAGCATGAACTGGTCGTAGTGGATTTGCTCAAGGGCGAGCATAAAACCCCGGAATTCCTCCGCCTGAACAGCTTCGGCCAGTTACCGGTGCTCGATGACAATGGCGTGGTCGTGCCGGATTCGAATGCCATTCTGGTTTATCTGGCGCGCCGCGAAGGGCGCACCGACTGGCTGCCGCAAGGTGCGCTGGCGGAAGCGCGCGTGCAGCGCTGGCTGTCGGTGGCGGCGGGGGAAATCGCCCATGGGCCGGCCGCCGCCCGCGTGGTGCAACTGTTTGGCCGCGATGTCGATCCGACGGAAATGATCGCCCGCGCGCACCGCATCCTGGCACTGGTCGATGCGGAACTCGCCGGCCGCCCCTGGATTGCCGACCTCGATGCCAGCCACCCGACCATCGCCGATGTGGCGCTGTACAGCTATATCGCCCGCGCACCGGAAGGCAACGTGGACTTGTCTGCCTATGTCAACGTGCAGGCATGGCTGGCGCGGATCGAAGCACTGCCGGGCTTCGTGCCGATGGCGGTGTCGCCGGTCGGCCTGGCGGCATAAGGAGGCGGCCATGGACGGGACAGTCAACAGCGCCGTGCCGCAACCTTCCGCAGCAATGCCTGCCGCGCCAGCGTGCGCGGCCCCGGCGCCTGCCGCTGTCCCGGCCGTGGCGGCAGCCAGCAGCGAACCGCCATCGCCGTGGCATGCCGGTGAAGTCGCCATGCAGCAGCGGGAAGGCGTGGCGGAGCGGATGGACAGCGTGGGGCGCAAGGTCGTGCGCTCCCATATGCCGGACCAGCACCGCGAGTTTTTTGCCCAGTTGCCGTTTGCCGTGCTGGGTACGGTCGATGGCAACGGGGATGTGTGGGCCACGTTGCGCGCTGGCGGGCCGGGCTTTATGCACTCGCCCGATCCGCAGGTGCTGGAAGTGCACTTGCCACGTGTGCCGGACGATCCGGCCGACGCGGGGCTGGACGATGGCAACAGTGTCGCGCTGCTGGGCATGGAATTGCACACGCGCCGCCGCAACCGCATGAATGGCGTGCTGCGGCGCGCCGTGGATGGGCCGGCGCGGATCGACGTGCTGCAATCGTTCGGCAATTGCCCGCAATACATACAATTGCGCGATTTTCAATTAACGAACACCGTGCCCGTACCGGCGCAATGGCTGCCAGCGGTGGACGACGCAGCCAGGCAGCTGGTGATGCAAGCCGATTCGTTTTATGTGGCGTCTTATGCGGACTTGTCCGGCGAACAGCGGCAAGTCGATGTGTCGCACCGGGGCGGCCGGCCCGGGTTCGTGCGCGTGGGGCAAGACGGTGCACTGACGGTGCCGGAATTTGCCGGCAACCTGTTTTTCAATACCCTGGGCAATTTTCTAGTCAATCCACGCGCGGGGCTGGTGTTCGTGGATTTCGACAGCGGGGATTTGCTGCAGATGACAGGGGACGTGCAACTGCTGGACAGCTTGCCGGGCCGCGCGGTGCAGGGTGCGCAGCGTTACTGGCGTTTTGTGCCGCGCAAGGTCGTGTGGCGGCGGCGGGCGCTGGGGCTGCGGTGGGTGGCGCAGGACGGCGGCATGTCACCGGCGACGTTACGTACCGGGACGTGGAGTCGGTAGGGCGGCTTTTACAAAGCCGCCGATGCGCCGCCTGGGACGCCTGCATGGCGGCTCCGGCCAAGACCGCAACCGCCCTGCCGGAATATGAGCCGCGTGAAGAACGATGGACATCAATCCGGCTTTTGCCGCGCCAGCGACGCCAGCGCCTCCAGCAGTATTTTCGCCCTGAACGGCTTGACGATCACCCGCGCCACTTGCCGTTCCTTTAACTGCGCCAACTGTTCGCCGGTGCAATTGTCCGCCATGACGGCAATCGGGATGTGCGGCGACGATGCCGACTCGCCGCCGCGCACCTGGTCCAGCAATCCCAGGTCATGCACGGCGTCGCCATCATCGACCGCGATAATGGCGCCGTCGAAGGGACGCTGGCGCAGGATTTGCCGCGCAAGCGCGATGCTGGCCGCTTCATGGATCTGCGCCATGCCCAGTGACCGGGCGGTCAGCGCCACGGTCCGCCGCAGCATGGCTTGCGGCTCCACCAGCAGTACATGGTTATCCTGTGGCTTGCGCTCGGGCATCGGCGTCTCCTTGCGGTGACTGCAACTCTTGCATGACCAGGCCGCGCAGGGTCGACAGGATCGCCATCTCGATATCGTCCAGCTGGCGCGGCTTGGTGTCGATGATGCACAGCGTTCCCAGGGCATAGCCTTGCGGCGT
Organism: Pseudoduganella sp. GW821-FHT12E03; assembly: GCF_058807115.1. Lineage (NCBI taxonomy): Bacteria > Pseudomonadati > Pseudomonadota > Betaproteobacteria > Burkholderiales > Oxalobacteraceae > Pseudoduganella > Pseudoduganella sp. GW821-FHT12E03. The sequence continues at coordinate 424,556 of NZ_JBXAQJ010000002.1, forward strand.
GATCAGCGGCGCGCCGGCATAAAAGCGGATATGCGGGCTGCCGGTCACCAGCGGGTTATCGGCAAAGCGGACGTCGGCGGCGGCATCGGCAATCACCATGATGTCGCCGCGCATGATGGCGTGGCCGCAGAATGAGACGTCGCGGCCGGTCTCGCACGCGGTCAGCCCCACATTGGATTTAAACCATTGACGCTCACTGTCGATCAGCGAGATCAGCGCGATCGGCACATCGAATTCAGCCGCGGCAAATTCCACGACACGGTCGAACCGTTCTTCGCGCGGCGTGTCGAGGATCAGCAGCGCATACAGGGCCGCGAGGCGTTCGGCTTCATTGTCCGGGGTGGGGGCGGCGATCATGGCAAGACGTACCGGTTTCGATGTGGTCACTGTAACAGGAAAGCGGGGCAAATTAAAAACAGCGGCCCTGTCGCGTGTGGGCTGCAGGTTACAAAATTGGCGCCCCATTCACATTGGACTTCTGGCAATATTCCCGCTGTAATAACGATAACGAGGGATGGTATGCAAAAGGCGGGACTGGGGACGTGGATCAAGCGCATTGTGCTGGGTTTGATGGTGTTGATTGCGCTGGCGGCGCTGACGCTCTGGTTCTTCCTGCGCGGCAGCCTGGCGCAACTCGATGGGCGGCGCACGGTGCCTGGCCTGGCGGCCGACGTGTCGATCGCGCGCGATGGCCAGGGCGTGCCCACCATCACCGGCAGCAACCGCAACGACATTGCTTACGCCACCGGTTTCGTCCATGCGCAGGAGCGCTACTTCCAGATGGATTTGCTGCGCCGCTCGGCCGCCGGTGAATTGGCTGAACTGTTTGGCCCGAAGGCGCTGCCGCTCGATAAGGAACACCGGCTGCACCGCTTCCGCGCCCGCGCGCAGCAGATGGTCAATGCGATGCCGTCCGCCGAACGCGCGCTGCTGGACCGCTATGTGGCCGGCGTCAATGATGGCTTGAACCAGCTGGGTGCCCGTCCATTCGAATATGGCCTGGTGGGCATGGCGCCCCGGCCCTGGAGCGCGGCCGATTCGCTGCTGGTGGGCTGGGCCATGTTCTTTGATCTGCAGGGCGCGCAGGAAGCGCGGGAACTGGCGCGCGGCTGGGTGAAGGAACACACCACGCCGGAACAATTGGCGGTGCTGCTGCCGCAATCGACCCCGTGGGATACGCCGCTCGATGCGGCCGGGATCCCGGCCACGCCCGCGCCATTCCCGGCCCAGGCGCCCGCCTGGTGGGGCAAACCTGGCCCGGCCGACAGCAAGCGCCTGGCGCAAAATGGCGCGCAACCCGGCGCAACCCGCGCCGTCGCCCAGTCCGGAGCGGGTGAACTGTACGGCATGGCCCAGGCCGGCGGGCCGGAATACACCGGCATGGTCGGCAGTAATAACTGGGCCGTGGCGGGCAGCCGCAGCAAGGATGGCGGCGCGATCGTATCCGACGACATGCACCTGGGATTGCAATTGCCGCACATCTGGTACCGCGCGGTGCTGATGGTGCCGCACCAGAGCGATTCGCGCCGCGTGGTGGGCGTCACCCTGCCGGGCACGCCGATGATGATCGTCGGCAGCAATGGCCACGTGGCATGGAGTTTCACCAACGCCTATGGCGATTTCCTCGACCTGGTGGCGCTGGAAACCGATGCTTCCCGTCCCGGCGAAGTGCGGACACCTGCGGGCTGGGAAAAGCCGGTGGTCCATGATGAGCCCATCCTGGTCAAGGGCGCGCCGGCCGATCCGTTCAAGGTCACGGAAACGTCGCTGGGCCCGGTGCGCCAGGTGGGGGCCGGCGCGGCCAGCCGCAGCTATGCCTTGCACTGGGTCGCGCATACCCCGGGCGCGGTGAATTTCAACGGCATGAAGCTGGAAGGGGCCAATACCCTGGATGATGCGCTGGCGATTGCCGCCAACATGGGCATCCCGGCGCAAAACTTCGTGGCGGGCGACAGCACCGGCAATATCGGCTGGACCATTGCCGGCGCGCTGCCGAAACGCGCGCAGCCCGGCTTTGCCGCTTCGTTCCCGCTGACGGCGGACAATGCGCAGGCGGGCTGGCAGGGGTTACTGGCGCCCGCCGCGTATCCGCAAGTGCGCAATCCGGCCGGTGGCCAGATCAGCACCGCCAACAGCCGCCAGTTGCAAGGGGCGGGCGCCGACGTGCTGGGCGATGGCGGCTTCGACATGGGACCCCGCGCCCGCCAGGTGCGCGACAGCGTGGCGGCGCTGGGCGCGAAAACCGATGAGCAGGGCGTCTACAGCGTGGCGCTCGACGACCGCGCGTTGTTCATGAGCGCGTGGCGCGACCGCGCGCTGGCGCTGCTCGACGCGCCAGCGATGGCCGGCAATCCGAAACGCCAGGAAGCCAAGGCCCTGCTGGAAAAGAGCTGGTCCGGACGGGCCAGCGTGGAGTCGGTCGGCTACCGCATTGCCCGGAACTATATGTGGGCGCTGTATGAAAACCTGTATGGCGGCGCCAACGTTGAACTGGCCAAGCTGGTGGAAAAATCCGACATGGTGGCGGCGTCGAACCGCTGGCCGGTGGTGGTGGCGCGTCTGCTGGATGAGCAGCCGGCCGGCTGGCTGCCGCAGCAATATGCCAGCTGGAAAGACTTGCAACTGGCTGCGCTGGACCGGGCCGTGGCGGAAATGACCAAGGATGGCAAGAAACTGTCCGATGCCACCTGGGGCGCGCGCAACCAGCAAATCATCGTGCACCCGATTGCCAACGCGGTGCCGGCGCTGCGCCGCTGGCTGTCGGCGCCGGCCGATCCGATGCCGGGCGACTCGCACATGCCGCGCGTGAGCGGCGCGAAATTTGGCCAGTCCGAGCGCATGGTGGTGACACCGGGCCACGAAGAGCGGGGTATCTTCAACATGCCGGGCGGCCAGAGCGGGCACCCGCTGTCGCCGTATTTCCTGGCCGGCCACGGCGACTGGGTCAGTGGCAAGGCCACGCCATTGTTGCCTGGGCCAACCAAACACCTGCTTACTTTTGTTAAATAGCGGTGCATAATGACGAAATCATAAGATTGTGGAAGGGGAAGCCGTCATGATCAATGATTTCGCCAGCGCTTCGAAAGCGTGCATGGAATTCCTGCATGAACGCCTGGGATTCCAGCTGTGGATGGTGACACGCACGGAAGGCGATGACTGGATCGTCCTGTCCACCAATGACCATGGCTACGGCGTCAAGCCAGGCCAGGTTTTCCGCTGGAGTGATTCCTACTGTTCCCGCATGGTGCGGGGCGAAGGCCCGAACGTGGCGCCGGACGCGCGCCTGGTGGAGGCGTACGCCTCGGCGCCGATCGGACAGCAAGTCGATATCGGCGCCTATGTCGGCCTGCCACTGTTGCGGGCGGACGGTTCGCTGTTCGGCACCCTGTGCGCGATCGATCCCCAGCCGCAGCCCGCCGACATCGCCAAGGAACAGCCGATGCTGCAATTGATGGTGGGAATGCTGAGCAGCCTGCTGAACGCGGAACTGGCCGCCGCCGATGCGCGCCGCCGCGCCGAGCGCGCCGAACTCGAAGCCACGCGGGACGAATTGACGGGGCTGTACAACCGGCGCGGCTGGAGCATGCTGCTCACGCGCGAAGAGGAGCGCTGCGCCCGTTACGGCCATCCGGCCTGCGTGGTGTCGATCGACCTCGATGAACTCAAGCTCACCAACGATACCCAGGGCCATGGCGCGGGCGACGCGTTGCTGGTGCGCGCCTCCCAGGTGATCGCCTCGCTGACGCGTAGTTCCGACGTGATTGCCCGGCTGGGCGGCGATGAATTCGCCATGCTGCTGGTGGAGTGCGATTACTACGATGCGCAAGCGCTGCTGCAACGCATGCAGGCCAAGATGGCGTTGCATGATGTGAAGGCATCGACCGGGATGGCGATGCGCAAGCCGGGCTTTGATTTGCATGAAGCGTTTGCCTTGGCCGATGCGGAAATGTACCGGACCAAGCGCTCGCGGAAGTTGTTGAATTAGGCAGCCATGCTCACCGGCGCAATCCGCGCCGGTTGCGCTTCCCTCCCCAACCCAAACAATGGCCGCAGCAGCGGCACCCGCCGCACCACTTCAAAGATCCCGAAGCTGGCCGACAAGGTCAGCACCACCAGCATGACCCCTTCCAGTGCCGGCGGAAGGCTGGCGGGTTTCAGTGCCTGTGAAAACACCACGATCAGCGTCTGGTGCAGGATATACACGGGGAACACGGCCTGTGCCAGGTAGCGCCGTTTGGCGCTGTCGAATTGCAGGTGGCGGTGGCCGAAGCCGCATACCGCCAGGATCGCGCTCCACTGGACCAGCGCATACAGCACGCGCTGCGCTTCGCGCCACCCTTCGAGCTGCTCCGGCTGCAAGTGTTCGGCGATCGCGTAATACGACACCAGGATGGCCCAGCCGCCGAGCGCCGTGCCCAGCGCCGCAAAGCGCAGCGCCGCCACGCGCTGCCAGAACGCGCTGTTGAAGGCCACCAGTGCGCCCAGCAGGAAGACCGGGAAATACGTGGCGTGGTTATGCCAGTCCACCACCAGGTTGTTGGTATGCGGATATTGGGTCAGCAGCGCCAGGCGGCCGATTGCCAGCACCGCAACCGGCAACAGCACCAGCTTCCAGCCGGACAGGAATTCCGCAGTGGCAGTACCGAATTTTTGCCAGCGCGCCTGTCCCAGCACGGCCACCAGCGCGCCCAGCAACAGGCAATACACCCACAGGTAAGGCAGGAACCACAGGTGGTTCCAGGTCGGCAAGTCCAGGCAATCCGTGCCCCGGCAAAAACCGTGATAGGCCTGCACATACAATTTCATGAAGTCCAGGTAGCTGCCCTGGTAGGCGACTTTTTCCACCACTTCAAAATACGGTTGCGGCGGCACGATCGCGAACATGCCGAACACCAGCGGCACCAGCAGGCGGAAGCTGCGCTGGCGCATGAATTTTCCAGCCCCCGCCTTGTTCAGCAGGAAGGCCGCGGCCACGCCGGACGCCAGGAACAATAAACTCATGCGCCATGGCGACGACAGCATCATGAAGGCTTCAATGGTGTGGCTGGCATGGGGACTTTTCACGTGCCAGTCCCACGTTACGTAATACATGCCGGTGTGGTACAGCACCAGCAGGAAAAAGGCGGCGATGCGGATCCAGTCGAGGAAGTACAGGCGTTGCGGAGTAGTGTGCATGGCAAGGTCCGGGTGGCAGTTGTATTAACGCCAGCATAAGGGGCGGGCCGGGCCGCGGCGAGCGGTATGGGGCGAAGCGGGGGAGCGCTGGGGCGAACCGGAGCCCCGGGCAGATTCACGTCCCGCCAGCCAATGCCGCCATGACCGCCGCGCGGTGTTGCCGGCTCAGTGGCGCCTTGCCGCCGTCCGCCAGCAGCAAATCGCCGTCGCCCTTGTCATCCACCACCACACTGGCCACCGCCGCCACCCGCACGGCGGCGCGCCGGTGGCAACGGATGAAGGCGGGGCCCAGGCTGTCCAGCAGCGCGGACAGGGTTTGCCGCAGCAGCGGGCTGCCCGAGCGGGTATGCAGCGCCACGTAATTGTCGGCGGTTTCCAGCCACGCGATGTCTTCCGCCTTGACGATCCGCGTGACGCCGCGCTCGGTCACCAGCAACTGGCGCACCGGCTGGCCCGCGAGTGGCGCGGCGGTATCGGGCGCCGCACTTGCCGGGCGGCGCGCGGCCAGCCGCTCGCGCACCCGCTGCACCGCACGCTGCAAGCGCTCGCCGTCATAGGGTTTCAACAGGTAATCGACCGCGCACGCATCAAACGCGCGCACCGCATATTCATCGTAAGCGGTGACGAACACCACCAGCGGGGCAGGCGAGGGCAGCGAAGCCGCCACGTCGAAGCCACCCACTTCCGGCATCTGGATATCGAGGAACAGCACGTCGGGGGCAAAGCTGGTCGCCAGTTGCAGCGCTTCCACGCCGTCGCGCGCTTCTTCGATGGCGCTGATGCCGGTTTCCCGCGCCAGCAGGCGGCGCAGCTTGTCCCGCGCGGGACGCTCGTCATCGACAATCAGTACGCGCATGGCAATCGCATTTCCGCCCGCACGCCGGCAGGCTCCAGTTGCAGCAGTTTCAAGGTGGCGGCATCGCCGTGCAAGGCGGCCAGGCGCTGGCGCAGGTTGCGTAGTCCGACGCCGCCTGGCGCCGGATGCGCCGCGCCGGTCTCCGTCGCCGCCGCTGCCACGCTCCCGGCTGGCGCCATGGCATGCCCCGGCCCGGGAACCGGCGCCGATGCGGCGGCGTCCACCGCGAGGCGCCCGCAGTCATCTTCTATGCGCAGCACCAGTTGTTCGCCATCGCGCAGCGCCGCCACCGTGATGCACACCGGCTGGCGGCGCTGTTCGACCGTGTGCTTGAACACGTTTTCCAGCAACGGCTGCATGCTCATCGGCGGCACCGCGCAGGCCAGCACCGCGTCATCGATATGCCAGGCGATTTGCACGCGGTCGGCAAAGCGCTCGCCCATCAATTGCGCATAACCGCGCAACAGCTTGAGTTCTTCGGCCAGCGGCGCCTGCTGGCGGTCGCCATAGACGAGGGTGGCGCGCAGCATGTCGGACAGGCGCACCAGCAGGGTGTCGGCGCGGTCGGCATCGGTGTGGATCAGCGAAGAAATCGTGTTGAGCGCATTGAACAGGAAGTGCGGCTGCATTTGCTGCGTCAATTGCTGCAACTGCGCCTGGCGCAGCAGGCTGGCCGCCTGTTCGGCCCGGACTTTTTCCTCCATCAGCGCGCGGTACGACAGCAAGCCGAACTGGATCACGACAAAGATGCCGAAGAAGACCGTGATCTTGATGTCTTCATACAGGAAAGTTTGTCCCCAGCTGCCATGGGTGTACGTATCACCCGCCAGCGCATAGACGCCGTGGCGGATGGCAAACGCGATCGGTACGAACGCGGCCCAATACACCGGCGCCCACCACAACTGGCGGCCAAACCAGCGCAATGGCTGGCCCAGCAAGTGGTCATACTGGCGGGTATAGCGGCGCTGCAACAGTAGCAGGGTGGTGGCGGTCAGCGCCGACGAGCTTTCCCACAGCACGGGTTTCCACAAGCCCGATTCGCCGTCGCGCAGCATGTCGAACACCGCCGTGACGATCATCAGGCCCCAGAACAGCAGCCACGCGGCCAGTACGGCATAGAAGGTGCGGCGGCTGAACATGTCGGTAACCCCGTCCGGTCAGCGGAAGCGCGCTTCAGACAAATCGACTTCGCGCACCAGCTTGCGCGAAATCTCATCGGAAATATGGCCATGGCGGGCCAGGTTGTAAATCGCCTTGCGCTCGGCCGCCAGCGCGGCCACCCGCAATTCCTTTTCCGCATTATCCATCTTGCGGTAGCGGCGGCCCTCGTCCTGTTCCGCATGTTCTTCCAGCCGGTGCTTATAGAGCGCGATGACGCGGCTGGCCGCCTGTGGATACAGGTCGGGCTCGACGCTGGTGGACATCAGGTCGATTTGCGCGCGCTCGATGGCGGCAATCGCCGCATTGGCCGCCACTTCGCGGGCCCGGTCTTCTTCCTGTTGATGGTAAGGCTCTTCCGGGAATTCCATGCCGCGCAGCAAGCGCGGCAAGCCGATGCTGGCGGCCACCAGCGAAATCAGGATCACGGCGCTGGCCAGGAATATCGTCAGGTCGCGGGCCGGGAATTCCTGGCCATTGGGCAGCACCAGCGGCAAGGTCATGACACCGGCCAGGGTGATGGCGCCGCGCACGCCGGCCAGCGAGGTGGCCAGCAGCAGGCGCCAGTGCGGCCGTTCCGCTGCTTCGCCGGAGCGGCTTTTCTTATATAAAGTCAGGCGCAGCGTGGCCCAGACCCAGATGAAACGCAACGCCATCAAGCCGAAGCTGATGGCAAACGCATACAGCACCAGCCACCAGGAATTCACGTGGCCGACGTCTTCCAGCGAGGCGCGCGCGCCTTTTAAAATATGGGGCAGTTGTTCGCCCAGCAGCACGAACATCACGCCGTTCAGTGAAAACTGTACGGTATCCCAGACGGCCGAGCGCTGGATGCGGGTGGCCGCGTGCGCGTGGCCGCTCAGTTCCACGTAACTCATGGCGACGCCGGCCGCCACGGCCGCCAGGATGCCCGAGGCGTGCACATGTTCGGCCGCCAGGTAGGCGCCGAACGGCATCAACAGGTTGACCAGGATCGGCGAGCCGGCCGGTTCGCCAAAGTGGCTGGTCAGCCAGCGCTGGATCCACGTGATGCCGGCCGTGACCGTCACGCCCATGCAAATGCCGCCCACCACCAGCCACACGAAGGTCAGTGTGGCGGAAGCCAGTGAAAACGCGCCGGTGGTGGCGGCCAGCACGGCAAAGCGGAAGCACACCAGGCCGCTGGCATCGTTCAACAGCGATTCGCCTTCGAGGATGTGCATCAGGCGCTTCGGGATCGGGGTGCGCGCGGCAATCGCGGACACCGCGACCGGGTCGGTCGGCGAGACGATCGCGGCCAGCGCAAACGCGACCGGCAGCGGCATGGCGGGAATCAGCAAATGGATCAGCAAGCCCGCGCCCAGCACCGTGAAAATCACCAGGCCGAGCGCCAGTTCCAGGATCACGGCCTTGTCGCGCAGCAGCCCGGTCTTGGGGATGCGCCAGCCATCGAGGAACAGCAGGGGCGGCAGGAACAGCAGGAAAAAGAATTCCGGGTCGAGTGCAATGCCATGCGTGGAAAAGGCGGCGATCAGGAAGCCCAGGCCGATCTGCACCAGCGGCAGCGGCACGCCGACCGGCAGCAGCCGCACCAGGTAAGCACTGGCTACCACGGCCAGCAACATCGCCAGGACTGTTTCGATTGCTTCCATTCCAAGGTTTTGCGAGAGGGAAAGAAGCTTGCATTATAAAGGCAGCAAGCTTGCCTTGCCGCCACATGGCCGGGTGACTTTCATTTTGCTCTGGTAATTTTTTTTCGGGGCTGGCATAATGCGGCCTCCCAAGCGGGAGTAGCTCAGTTGGTAGAGCGCAACCTTGCCAAGGTTGAGGTCGAGAGTTCGAGACTCTTCTCCCGCTCCAGAATTTCAGAAAAGGCAGCCTTTATGGCCGCCTTTTTGCTTTTCAGTCACGTTGTCCGCCACGCTGGTGTTGTGCGCGCGCTTCTCATCCATGACGCCAGAGCCGAAATGTTCCGTGATGCAAGGCAATCTCGTTATACTGGAGCCCTGCCGCTATCAGTACCTTGAGAGCCCCGACGGAGAAATCACACATGAATTCAGTTCAACAAGAAATTGACGAACGCAGTAACTTAACCAATTCCAACAAGTTTGAACTGCTGCTGTTCCGCCTGGGCTGCGATGCCAATGGCGACCATTCGGAGCTGTACGGTATTAACGTCTTCAAGATCCGCGAAATCGTCGCGATGCCGGAAGTGACGGCCGTGGCGGGATCGTCTGCCCATATGCTGGGCGTGGTCAATTTGCGAGGCCAGATCATTTCCGTGATGGACTTGCCCGCGATTGTCGGCGTCAAGCCGAAGACCGGTCTGAACATCATGCTGGTGACGGAATTTGCCCGCACCACGCAAGCGTTCGCGGTGGAATCCGTGGATGAAATCGTGCGCCTTGACTGGGGCCAGGTCTTGTCGGCGGAAGGCAGCACCGCCGGCGGCATGGTGACCTCGATTGCCCGCCTCGACGGCGATGTCAACAACACCCGCCTGGCGCAGGTGCTGGACGTGGAAACCATCTTGCGCAAGATGATCCCGACCGAAGGCAAGGACGTCGATCCGGACACCATCGGCCCGAAACTGTTGCTGAAACCCGGCACCATCATCCTGGCCGCCGACGACTCCGTGGTCGCGCGCAGCCTGATCGAGCAAGGCTTGAACGCGATGGGTGCGCCGTATGCGATGACCAAGTCCGGCAAGGAAGCGTGGGACAAGCTCAATCACATCGCCGATGGTTGCAAGGCCGAAGGCATCAGCATTGATGAGCGCGTCGCGCTGATCCTGACCGACCTGGAAATGCCGGAAATGGATGGCTTCACCCTGACCCGCCTGGTCAAGCAGGATGCGCGTTTCTCGAAGATTCCCGTGGTGATCCATTCTTCGCTGTCCGGCAAGACCAACGAAGACCACGTCAAGGGTGTGGGCGCCGATGCGTATGTGGCGAAATTCGTCGCGGAAGACTTGGCGGAAACCATCCGCAAAGTGCTGAACAAATAAAGTCCTTACTTCAGGTTCAAAAGGCGGCAGGGTGCATACCTGCCGCCTTTTTTGTTTTTTAGGCATGATTTCGCTGGCCGGTCTATCATTGGGGCGCTTGTTCAACCCTGATAGGAGATGGCCGTGGCTGCGAAAAAAGTCCTGTTGTTGACCGGCGATTTTGCCGAGGATTACGAAACGATGGTGCCGTTCCAGGCACTGCTGATGGTGGGCCATACCGTGCATGCGGTTTGCCCGGGCAAGAAGAGTGGCGACAAGGTCAAGACCGCGATTCATGATTTCGAAGGCGACCAGACGTACACGGAAAAACCGGGCCACCAGTTTGCGCTGAACGCCGATTTCGACCGGGTGGAAGTTGCCGCTTATGATGCGCTGGTGGTGGCCGGCGGCCGCGCCCCCGAGTACCTGCGCCTGAACGGCAAGGTCATTGAGTTGGTACAGGGGTTTGCCAAGGCGGGCAAACCGATCGCGGCGATTTGCCATGGCGCGCAATTGCTGGCGGCGGCCGATGTCATCCGGGGCAAGAGGATATCCGCTTATCCAGCCTGCGCGCCGGAAGTCAAAATGGCCGGTGCAGACTATGCCGATATTCCCATCGATGGCGCCGTCACCGATGGCCAGTTCGTCACCGCGCCGGCATGGCCGGCGCATCCGCAATGGTTGGCCCAGTTGCTGCAAAAGCTGGGCACGGAAATCAAGCTGTAATCAGGTATTGAACGCCAGGTTTTGCGCATGGAAGCGCAAATGGTCTTCCATGAAGGTGGAAATAAAGTAGTAGCCGTGGTCATAGCCCGCATGCCGCCGCAATTGCAGCGGCTGCGCGGCGCCACGGCACGCTTCCTCGAACGCTTCCGGGTGCAATTGCTCGGCCAGGAATTTGTCCCCTAATCCCTGGTCGATCAGGATCCCGTGCGGGAACGGCGTGTGCAACGATGCCATCAGCGCGCTGGCGTCATGCTGCAGCCATGCGCTTTCATCGTTCCCCAGGTATCCCGTAAAAGCCTTGCGCCCCCACGGGCAGCGCGCCGGCGCGGCAATCGGTGCCAAGGCGGACACGGAGCGGAACAAGTCCGGCCGCTTCAACGCAATGGTCAGCGCGCCATGGCCGCCCATCGAATGCCCGAAGATGCCGACGCGGTCCGCATCGGCCGGCAATTCGTTCGCCACCAGGTCGCGCAATTCCAGGATATGGCTGTACATGCGGTAGTGCGTGCTCCACGGCGCCTGCGACGCATCGATATAAAAGCCGGCGCCCACGCCGAAATCCCACGCGTCGGCTTCACCGGCCACGCCCGCGCCGCGCGGACTGGTATCGGGGGCAATCAGGATCATGCCCAGTTCCGCGGCGATGCGCTGCGCGCCAGCCTTGGTGACAAACGTCTCTTCGGTGCAGGTCAGGCCAGCCAGGTAAAACAGCACCGGCAGGCGCACGCCGTCCGCATGCGGCGGAATGTAGGCGGCAAAGCGCATCGGCAAGCCGATGGCCGCGCTGGCGGTCTGGTAAAAGCGCTGGACCCCGCCAAAGCACGGATGTTCGTTCAGCAGCTGTAGCATGGTTTTCCCTTCAAATTGAGTGCAGTTGGCAGCGATTGTACAAGTAGCCGCCGTCCAACGGTGCGACACGATTGCTTTCGATCACCTACAGTTCAGTCAGATTTTTTGCAAGGAGGGAACATGCCAGATATCCTGGTCCTGTCCGCCGAGCTTGCATGGCCGTTTGCAATTGCGCTGGCCTGGCTGGCTGGCGAAATCATCCATCGCTGGATCAACGTGCCCCGCATCAGTGTCTATGGCCTGGTCGGTTTCGCGGTCGCACAAGCTTTCCCGGACCTGTACGTCAGTGACAGTTCCAGTCCCGTGACCTTGCTCGCCAACGTCGCCTTCGGCCTGATCCTGTTCGAGTTCGGCTACCGCATCAACCTGCACTGGCTACGCATCAATCCGTGGATCGCGCTGACCGGCCTGGCCGAATCGGCCATGACTTTTGCCGTGGTCTATGCGATCAGCCATGCGGCCGGCATGCCGCCGTTGACGTGCGCGCTGCTGGCGTCGCTGGCGATGTCGACTTCGCCGGCCGGTGTGCTGCGCGTGATTAACGAGCAAAACAGTTCGGGCCAGGTGACGGAACGGGTGCTGCACCTGGTCGCCATCAATTGCGTGCTGGCCGTGTTCGTGTTCAAGGTGGTGGTGGGGGTGTGGGTGTTCCGCACGTCCGGCAGCCTGGCGCAGGCGGTGTCGCACAGCGCGATTGAATTACTGGCGTCGGCCGTGATGGGCGCGGTGCTGGGTGTGATCGTGCCGGCCGTGCTGCGCCAGTTGGGGCAGGTCGGACGCGAAGGCTCGGTGGCGTTTGCGCTGGCCGTGGTGTCGCTGGTGGCGATTGCCCATGCGGCCAACCTGTCGCCGGTGCTGGCCACCTTGACGTTCGGCCTGATGGCGCGCCACCGGCGTATCGTCATCACGCGCACCGAGCGCAATTTCGGCGCGATCGGCGAATTGCTGGCGGTGCTGCTGTTTGTGTTTGCCGTCACCACCCTGGACTGGGAACGCGTGGTGTCCGGCGCCAGCCTGGCGCTGGCGCTGTTGCTGGCGCGCTTTGTCGTCAAGATCGGCACGGTGGCGGTGTTTGCCCATCCGGGCGGCGTGTCATGGCGCAAGGGCGCGCTGACCGGCGTGGCGCTGGCGCCGATGTCGGTGTTCGTGATCCTGTTGCTGGAACAGACCAAGTACATGGGCATCGTACTGGTCGATGAACTGGCCGCGCTGGCCGCCATGACCCTGTTCATGGAAGTGCTCGGGCCCATCATCACGCAGTACGCGCTGGTGTGGGCAAAGGAAGCTTCCAGCAAAGATCATTGAAAGAGTCTCCGATGCCGAACCCTGCAGCCCTGTCGCGGCCGCTGCCCGTGGGGATAAGCCAGGATTCCAGCAAGGACCATTAAAAAGGAGGGCGCCATGCCACTCGAACCATTCACCCTGTCGCAGCCACTGACCATGGGCGTCGAGCTGGAATTGCAATTGATCGGCAATTCGGATTTCGACTTGTCGGCTTCCAGCCCGGACTTGCTGCACCTGCTTGCCCGCAAGCCGTTTCCCGGCAACGTGACACCGGAAATCACGGAGAGCATGATTGAAATTAACTCCGACATCCACACCAATTTCGCGGAATTGGCGGCCCAGTTGCGCCTGACCCGCGACACCCTGGTACAAGCCTGCGAACAGCTTAATATCGGCATTTGCGGCGGCGGCACGCACCCGTTCCAGCGCTGGTCGGAACGGCGCATCTTTGCCAAGCCGCGCTTCCGCGAAGTGTCCGCCCTGTACGGCTACCTGGCCAAGCAGTTCACGATTTTCGGCCAGCACGTGCACATCGGTTGCGGCAATGGCGACGATGCCTTGTTCCTGCTGCATTCGCTGTCGCGCTACGTGCCGCATTTCATCGCGCTGTCGGCCTCGTCGCCGTTCGTACAGGGCAATGACACGCTGTTCAATTCCGCGCGCCTCAATTCCGTGTTTGCCTTCCCCATGAGCGGACGGGCGCCGTTCCTGCTGTCGTGGGAAGAATTCGAGCACAGTTATTTTTCCAAGATGGAGCACACCGGCGTCATTAAAAGCATGAAAGACTTTTACTGGGACATCCGGCCCAAGCCGGAATACGGCACCATTGAATTGCGCGTGTGCGATACGCCGCTGACGGTGGAGCGGGCCGCCGCGCTGGCCTGCTACCTGCAGGCGCTGTGCCGCTACCTGCTGCAGCGGCAGGAACCGATGCCGGCCGAAGATGATTACCTGGTCTATAACTACAACCGTTTCCAGGCCTGCCGTTTCGGCCTCGATGGCGCCATCGTGCATCCGAAGACGTATGAAAACCTGTCGCTGCGCGAAGATATTTTGACCACCTTGCGCAAGATGGCGCCCCATGCGGAAGCGCTGGGCGGCACGGCGGCGCTGGACCACCTGACGGTCGTCACCCACGTGGGCAGCGACGCGCAATTCCTGCGCGACCAGTATGCGGCCAGCGGCAGTGTCGAAGGGGTGGTCGATGCGGCCATCCGGAGATTCAGGGATTAAAACCGCGTCTCCCGCGCGACCCGTAAAAAATTGTCGAGGATCGGTGTGCAGTCGAGCAGTTCCACGCCGCCCGCGCGGTGGAATTCCGGATGCCATTGCAAGCCCATGACAAACGGCGCCTTGGTATAGCGGATGGCTTCCACCATGTTGTCCGGATAGGAGCGCGCTTCGACCGCCATGTCGCGCCCCAGGTCCTTGACGGCCTGGTGGTGGATGGAGTTGACCAGCGCCTGGCCGTTGGGCGCTTTCAGCATGCGCGACAGCGACGATCCTTCGGGAAAACTGATCTCGTGCCGGTGGCGGTCGTAATCGTCGTGCACGTGCGCCATCGCGTCCGGCACATCGCTGGCGATGTCCTGGTACAGGGTGCCGCCAAAGGCCACGTTGAGCAGTTGGCAGCCACGGCAAATGCCCAGGACCGGCTTGCCGGCACGGACAAATTCCCTTAGCAATTCCAGTTCATAACGGTCGCGCGCCGGATCGCCGCTCCATTCGGGGCGGGTCGGCGTTTCCGCATAGCTCTGCGGCGACACATCGGCGCCGCCTTGCAGCACCAGGCCGTCCAGGTGTTCCGCGTAATCGCTGAGCTGGATATTCGAGGGGTGGATCAGACCATCGGTATTGACGGTGGGGACCATGAAGACCAGCACGTCGCGCGTCATGACCCAGTGCGCAATCGACTCTTCGAGGTATTGCAGGTTCTTGCTGCGCAAGCCGGTGGCGCCGGCTTCCGGATGGAAAATGCGGGCGGAAATGCCGATCCGCAGCGGCTTTTGCATCACCTTGCTGGCCAGCGAGGCGGCCAGCCGCCGGTAGCGCGCGGTGATCACGCGGCTCCACAGGCTGAAGATGGTTTCGCCGGGATCCAGGTAGCGCGGATTGCCCTTGCGGTCGCGCTGGCGGCGGTCGGTGCGGCGTTGCTCCTCGTCAGTCATGCAAGCTCCTGCAATGCTGTCCATAGGGAGCGTTGTAGCACAGTGGGCACGATGAGGTCGCCCGTATGACGGCAGGAAAGAAGTTCAGGCCAGGCCGAAATACTGCTCGTGCAACCGTGGCAGGCTGACGTCCGCCGCCCGCTGCGACAGCACGACTTTTCCGCTTTGCATCAAGTGCACCTGGTCGGCAATCGCCACCGCCCGTTCCGTATGCTGTTCCACCAGCACCATGGTCAAGCCTTCCTGCCGCAACTGCGCCAGGACGCCGAACAATTCATCGACCACCACCGGGGCCAGGCCCAGCGACGGTTCATCGACCAGCAATACCTTCGGGTCGGCCATCAGGCCGCGCGCCAGCACCAGCATTTGCGCCTCGCCGCCGGACAGCGAACCGGCCAGCTGGCGCCGCCGGTCGCGCAGTTTCGGGAACATCGCGTACGCCGCCTCCAGCCTTTGCTGCGCGTGATGGCGCTGGGCTTTCGGATAGGCGCCGATCAGCAGGTTGTCTTCCACGCTCATAGTGTCGAACAGCATGCGCCCCTCGGGAATCAGGGCGATACCGGCTTGCGCCAGGCGCCACGTGGGCAGCTGGTCGAGCCGCCGTGTCCCCAGCGTCACCGCGCCGCCGCCCAGCGGCAGCAAGCCCATGATGGCGCGCAGCAGGGTGGTTTTGCCGGCGCCATTGGGGCCGATAATCGCCGTCAGTTCGCCGGCCTTTGCCGTCAGCGACACGTCCCACAGCACATTGATGGCGCCATAGCCGGCGCGCACATTCGTCACGGTCAGCGCATCAGCCATGGACAGCCCCTCCGGTTCCCGTATAACAGGCAATCACGGCCGGTTCGCGCAGCACCAGGTCGGGCGGGCCCTGGGCGATCAGGCGGCCGGCGTCCAGCACCGCGACGCGCGGGCACAAGGTGCGGATGGCCGCGATGTCATGTTCGATGATGACGATCGCCACGCTGAAGTGCTGGTGCAAGCCTTGCAGCATCGTGATGAAGCGCAGGCGGCCCGCGGTTTCCAGCCCGGCCAGTACTTCGTCGAGCAACAGCAGGCGCGGATTGGTGGCCAGTGCCTTGGCCACTTCCAGCGCTTTCAGTTCGGCCAGCGGCAAGCCACTGGCCGCATCGGTTTCCGCCTTGGCCGCGAGGCCGGTGAGGCGCAGGATCGCGTCGAGCCGCGCCGGATTGAGTTCACCGGCGCCATAGCGCTGCGCCACGATCAGGTTTTCGCGCACGCTCAGGCCGTGCAGCGGTTGCGGCGCCTGGAACGTGCGGCCGACGCCCATGCGCGCGCGCTGGTGCATTGGCATGCGCGTGATGTCCTTGCCATGCAGGCGCACCTTGCCGTCTTCCGCAGGCACCAGGCCGGAAATCGCGTTGAACAGCGTGGTTTTTCCCGCGCCATTCGGGCCGATCAGCCCCAGTACTTCGCCTTCATGCACGGACAAGGTCACGCCTTCGAGCGCGGCCAGGCCGCCAAAACACACGCGCAAGCGGTCCAGTTCAAGCATGGCCACCGCCCCTACCGCTGCCGCCGGGGCGCAGGCGGCGCAGCGCATTGCCGGCCAGCGGCAGCAAGCCCGACGGACTGGCCAGTATCATCGCCACCAGCAGCACGCCCAGCAGGAACTGGTGGCCGATCGGCAGCCACTCCTTGAACAACAACTGGTCCGCCAGCGACACCACCAGCGCACCGATCACCGGACCTGCCAAGGTGCGGTAGCCGCCGAAGATCGCGGCGACGATCGGCAACGTGACCCACATCGAGCCGAACGCATAATCGGGTTCCAGGAAACCGATGTAGTGCACGTTGAAGGCGCCGATGGCGCCCGCCATGGCGCTGGACACCAGCAGCATCAAGCCTTTCAGCAAGGTGCTGTTGACGCCGAGCACGCGGGTGGCGTCTTCGCTGTCGTGCATGGCGCGCAGCGCCAGGCCCGCATGGCTGGCGCGGATGGCGCGGTAAGCCAGCGCAAACCCCAGCACCAGCAAGCCCGCCAGCAGGCAGGCCGACGCCTTGGCGTCGAGGCCCGGCAGTACCGGTAGCGCGGGAATGCCGGACAGCCCGGCCGCGCCGCGCGTGACCGACGTCCACTCCGTGGCGACGATGCGGAAAATATGCGCATAGGCCAGGATCGCCAGCGCAAAGTAGGGGCCGCGCAGGCGCAGCGCGGGCAGCATGACGATGGCGCTGATGGCGGCGCCCAGCGCGCCGAGCACGATCCCCGCCGGCACCGGCACGCCGAGGCGCAAGGTGCACAGCGCCGAGACGTAGGCGCCGGCGCCGACAAAGGCCGCGTGGCCGAAACTGACCATGCCGCCCAGGTTGCCCAGCAGCGCCCAGGACAGCGCCACCCCGCCCGTCATCATCGCCGCAATGGTGATGCTCATGATGTAGGGATTGCCGCCCCACACCAGCAGCAGGGCCGCCAGCGCGGCCAGCGCGGCGATCACTCCCGCATGGTTGCGCAGCCGGGTCATGCCGCGCCCCGCAGGCGGCCGATGGCCGGCAATCGGCGCGGCAGCGCCATCGCACCGGCGCGCGGTACGACCCCGCCGCCGGTGCGCATGTCTCGGATGCCTGTGTTCAGGCCGGCCCGCCTCGGCGCCGAAGGACTGTATCGCGCCATCATCCGCGCCGCCGGGCCGTGCCGAACAAGCCATTGGGCAGCACAAACAGCACCACCAGGAACAGCACCATGCCGGTCAGTTCCTGCAATGCGGAACTGGCCAGGGTCACGGTCAGCGCTTCGCAAATGCCCAGCAGGATGGCGGCCGCCAGCACGCCGGGGATCGAGCCCAGCCCGGCCAGCACCGTGATGATGAACGCTTTCACGGTCAGCGCGCCGCCCAGTCCAGGCTGGATCACGCCATAGCAATACAGCGCCACACCGGCAAAGGCGGCCAGCGCGCCGGCCAGCATGAACGACAGCAACTCGGTGCGGCCGGGCGCGATGCCCATCAGCATGGCGCAATCGCGGTTGGCCGCCACGGCCCGCAGCGCGCGGCCATGCCAGCTGCGCGCCAGCCACCACCACAAGCCCGCCAGCAGCGCCAGGCTGATGGCGAACGACAGCGCTTCGCTGTGCATGCTGTACAGGGGGCCCAGCACCAGCGCATCCTGCAGCCAGGCCGACGAGGTGCTGTGCACGTCGGCGCTCCACAGCATCAGGAAGCCGTTGGTCAGCACCACGGCAAAGCCGAAGGTCAGCAGCAGGGAATTGATTTCACGGTCGGCGCGGATGCGCGACACGGTCCAGTGCATGCCGGCGGCGGTGATGCCGGTGGCCGGCAGTGCCAGCACGATGGCGGCCAGCGGATGCCAGCCCAGCGTGGATTCGGCGGCATAGGCGACGTAGGCCGCCATCAGCACCAGTTCGCCGTGCGCCAGGTTGATGATTTTCATGGCGCCGAACACCAGCGCCAGTCCCAGGGCGATCAGTGCATAGGCGCCGCCCTGCAGCAGGCCGGAATACAGGGCCTGGAGCAGCAGTTCAAGCATGGCGGCCCGGCATGGAGCCCGTCATGCGGACCTGCCATGCAATCCGCGATGGGAATGCGCCGCGCCATCCGCCTCCGCATCCCGCGCCAGCGGCCATCACCACGGCACGCCCGGATAGACCTTGCTGCCGGTGGCGTGCTGCTTCGGCCACACGATCACGACTTTCTTGTCCTGGTGCTGGCCCATGCGGTGCACGAAATGCGGGTTGTCGCCATTGGCGGCAAACTGCACGCGGCCAATCAGGGTGTCGCGGTCGGTCTTGCGCAATTCATCGGCAATGCCGCCCTTGGCCAGGGTGCCCTTATCAAAGGCGCGGGCGATGGCTTCGAACAGCAGCATGCCCTGGACATAGCCGAACTGCCCGAGGTAGTCGGCTTCCTTGCGGTACAGCTGGCGGTACGTGTCCGAAAACGCCTTGCCGTCCGCTGTTTCGAACGTGGCGGGGAAGGGCAGCAGCGCCGTGCCATACACAAGCGGCATCAGGTCGGGAAATTCCGCCGCCATCTTCGGCGTGGCCAGCGACCATACCCCCACCATGGCCTTGACGGCCGGCTTCAGCACGCGCGCCGCGCGCAGGATGCCGACGTAATCATTTTCATAGCCGGCCATCAGGATCACGTCCGGCCGGTCTTGCAGGCGGATTTTGTTGACGATGGGTTTGAAGTCGGTGATGGCGGGGTCGAAGGAATGCACTTCGGCGCGCACGCCGCTGGCCGCCAGCGCTTTTTGCACCGACATGGCGAGATCGGTGGTGGCATCCTTGGTCGAATAGATGATGGAGACGGATTTCGCTCCCATCTCGCCGATCAGCCCCAGTACCGCGCGCTCATAACCGGCCGTGTTGTTGATGCGGAAAAAATTCTTGCGGCCGGCTGATACCAGGCTGTCATCGACGCCGCCGGACGTCATGTAGACCAGGTTCAAGCGGTTGGCCGCTTCCGCCGCCGGCGCGATATTGTTGGAGCCGTAGCCGCCGGTGATCGCCACCACGCCCTGGCTGGCCAGTTTTTCCACCGCGGCGATGGCTTTGGCCGGCGTCGATTCATCATCGATGCTGAGCAGCCGGATCTTGTGCTTGCCGTTGGACTTGTTGAACACTTCGGCCGCCACATGGACCCCTTCATGCATGCCATTGCCGACGCGCGCCAGCGCACCGGTCAGCGGCAATTCCGCGCCGACCAGGAATTCAGCGGCAAAGGCGGGGGAGAGGGTGAGGCAGCTGGCGGCCAGCACGGCGGCCAGCGCGGCGCGCCGTACTGGAAAGCGGGAATCGCGGCGTTTGATCATGGGGTCCTTAGCGTTAATTTTCGCGGCCCAGGTTGCAATTGATTTGCCGCACCAGCCGCACCAGGCGGGGACCGAGGTCTTCTTCCAGCCGCTCGCGCGGCAACAGGTAGGACGGGCCGCCGCAATTGAACGACATGGGTTGTTCGCCGCCGATGCCGGCCACCGGCACGCCGACCGCGTGCACGTCGCCCTGCCATTCGCCGGCCGACATGCAAAAGCCGCGCTCCTGGTAATCGCGCTGGGCTTGCTCAACGGCGGCCCGCACCAGCGGCCAGTTGTTCGGGTCGCGCTGGCGCACGTGATCGAGGATCTGGTCGCGTTCCGCGTCCGGCAGCACGCACAGCAGGGCCTTGCCCATGGCGGTGGTGGCGAGCGGGATGCGGGCCCCGACGTCGAGCCGCAGCGTGATGTGGGAACTGCTGCGGCAGGTTTCCACATACACCATGCTGAGGCGGTCGCGCGTACCCAGCGACACCGTCGCTTGCGCGTGTTCGGCCAGCTCCTGCATCAGCGGGCGCGCCATGGTGCGCATATCGAGCGACGACAGCATGCGGTAGCCCAGCGCCAGCACGCCCGCGCCCAGCTGGTATTTGCCGCTGGACTGCGCATAGTGCAAATAGCCGAGGCGGGTCAGCGTATAGGTGAGACGCGATACGGTGGGTTTGGGCAAGCCGGTGCGGCGCGACAAGTCCGCGTTGCTCAGCAAGAGGTCGGCCGGGCCGAAACAGCGCAGCAATTCCAGTCCGCGCGCCAGCGCATTGACGAACTGGCGGTCATTGCTGTCTTCATCATGGACCTGCACCTCATCCTGCATGGCATGTCTCCCGGTGTCGTCGAAGGAAGTTTGACGATTTGCTTACTTTCTGTCAATGGCAGCGCTGGCGCGAGCGCACCATGCGGACTGCTTCCGCTTCATCGACTTGCGGAAAGGTGCGGTAGAACTGGCCCACGGCGCGGAAATCGGCGGGCGCATGCAGACACACCACGCGCTCGGCCAGCGGGGCGATCAGGGCCAGCGCGTCGGGCGACGCGACCGGCACCGCGGCAATCTGTTCCAGTGGCAATGCCGCCCGCGTGACGCGCAACGCGGCGGCCATCGTGGCGCCCGTGGCCATGCCGTCGTCGACGATGATCACGGTGCGTCCCCGTGGATCGAATGGTTCGCGCCCGGCGCTGAAGATGCCGCGCCGCTGCCGCAGCAATGCAACCTGGCGCGCCCGTTCTTCGCGCACCCAGCCGGCATCCGGATCGGCGTCGGGCGCCAATATACAGTTGCCATGTTCGTCAACAGCGCCGATGGCGAATTCAGGATTGAAAGGCGCCCCTAGCTTGTGCACCAGCACGACGTCGAGGTCGCCTTGCAGCGCATCGGCCAGCACGGCGCCGATCGGTACCGCGCCACGGGGAATCGCCAGGACCAGCGGCTGCTGCAAATGCAAGCGGGACAATTGGGCCGCCAATTGCCGGGCTGCATCGAGCCGGTCATCAAAGCAGATCGGGGACGAAAAATACATGCCACCTCCCGGGTTGCGGGAACCTGTATCAGGATAGCGCAGCGGGTGCCGCGCGTCAGGCTTTTATATCCACCAGTGTGCCGACGCGCTCGTTTTCGAACTGGATGACTTTCGCGTTCAGCGCAAAGCTCTGCTTGTAGACCAGCGAGTTGGTGATGTCGGTGGCGAGGTCTTCGCTGCTCAGTCCTTCCGCGCGCGCCAGCCCCCGGCCTTGCACCGACAGCGTGACGCCGCTGCCGGCCGGCTGCGCTTCCTGGAAGTTCGCTTGCTGCGGCTGGAAGTTCGTGGTGTTGGTGTTGGCGATGTTGTGTGCCGATACGCCCAGCGCTTGCTGGTTGGTATACAGGCCGGACAATGCCGCGGTCGTGCTCATGCTATTTCCCTGTGGTAACGCCATAAAGTGTACTACGGAATCCTGTCGCATGGACGCCACGCTGCACGGCTGTTTCTCTTACTGTTGCATTCTGTATTGTTGTCCTTGCTTCAACATTGCCCATTGCGCTAACCTTGCCTTCAGACTCTGGGGGGGCGCAATGCCTGACGACTTGCAATCCAATCCATACAGCGATCCGCTGAAGCTGGGGGCGCTGCTGCTGGCGACGGCGGGACGCGATGCGCACGCGTTCCGCGTCCTGTATGACGCCACGTCGGCGAAACTGTTTGGCTATGCGCTGCGTATATTGCGTAAGCGGGAACTGGCGGAAGAAGCGCTGCAGGAAGGCTTTGTGGCGATCTGGCATCATGCCGCCGGCTACAACGGCCACCTGGCCGCCCCGATGACGTGGATGGCCACCGTGGTGCGCAACAAGGCGCTCGATATCCTGCGGCGCGGCGGCGCCGCCGTTGATGGCGACGCGGCGCCGTATGACGGGGACTTTATGGATGCGATGCAAGATACCTCCGCCAACCCTGGCGGATCGGCCAACCCGGCCGATCCCGCCGACCAGCTGCAGCTGAGCAGTGAGGCCCGTGCGCTGGCACGCTGCATGGCGCGGCTCGAAGGCCTGCACCGGCAAGCGGTGGGACTGGCGTTTTTCCATGACTTGTCGCACAGCGAAGTGGCGCAGCAACTGGCGCTGCCGGTCGGCACCGTGAAAACCTGGATACGGCGCAGCCTGGACAAACTCAAAACCTGCCTGGCGCGAGGGGGCCTCGATTGAATATCCGCGACAACCTGGCTTTGCGCGAACGGCTGGCCGCCGAGTATGTGCTGGGCACCCTGAAAGGCGGCGCGCGCCGCCGCTTCGAAGGCTGGCTGCGGCGCGACGCCGCCCTGCGCCGCGTGGTCGACGAATGGCAGGGGCGGCTGGTGCCGATGGCGGAGTTTTCCGCGCCGGCGACCCCGCCGCCCTCGGTGTGGGCCGGGATCGAACAGCGCTTGCGGCTGGCCCCGGCGCGGGAAGACGACGCGGCGGGCGTGCCGGGCTGGGCGGCGTGGTTGACCCGCCTTTCCGACTCGCTGGCGTTCTGGCGTGGCCTGAGCCTGGCGTCGGGCGCGGTGGCGGCGATCCTGGCCGTCACGGTGGCGCTGCGGCTGCCAACCGGGCCGGTTGCGGCCGTGGACCAGGTCGCCACGCTGCTGGATGACAAGGCGCAGGCGGCGCTGGTGGTCACGGCCGATACGGCCAAGCGCGCGCTGGCGGTGCGGGTGCTGTCCGGCGCCCCGGTGGCGGACGATAAAACCCTGCAACTGTGGGCCATCACGAAGGCGGGCAAGCCCCGTTCACTGGGGATCTTGCCGGATAACCGCCGCGCCGCGCTGGCATTGACCGCCGATGCGATTGGCGACGACGTGGCGCTGCTGGCGGTCAGCCTGGAACCGAAAGGCGGATCGCCCGACCCGAACGGCCCGACCGGGCCGGTGCTGTACAAAGGGACCTGGGTCAAGGTGATGTGAAGGGATGGGGCGTGCTGCGCGGCAGCGTCGTCCCGTCAGAATTGACGCGTCAGCGTCACCCTGAATGCGCGCGGCTCGACCGGGTGGAAGTGGCGGTCTTCGACGCCGCCCTCGGGTTCGCCGGGCAACCGCGATGCGTAGTAATAATCAATGTCGCTGGCCTTGCGGTTGAACAGGTTGAACACATCGAAGGTCAGCCGGGTTTTCGCATCGAACTGGTAGCTGGCCCGCGCATAGGCCAGGGTGGACGACGCCGAGCGTACGCTGTTGTCTTCCGTCAGTGGACGCGGCCCGACATAGCGCAGGTTGAAGGCGCCGGACCAGTTGCCCCGGTTGAGCGTGGCACCCAGCGACAGCACCTTTTCCAGCGCGCCCGGAACATGGCGGCCGGCCTGGCCGTCGGCGGCGTAGCGCGCCCTGGAGGCGGCGATGTCGAGGTCGAACAGCAGGCCGGGCGCCGCCACGTAATGGTTGTTCCATTCAATGCCATGGCGGCGGCTGGCGCGGCTGGCTTCCGTGGCGCCGGCATCGCCGACAAACACCAGTTCAGAATCGACTTTCAAACGCCACAGCGCCAGCGAACTTTGCAGGCCCGGCACGATTTCCGTGCGCAATCCCAGTTCCATGCCACGCGTGGCCGCCAACGGGGTGGCGTGGGCCGCCTGCGCCACCACGCCGCGCGCATCATTGCTGTGGAAGCCTTTACCAAAATTGAAGAATACTTCGCTGCTGCGCCATGGTCCGGCAATCAGCGACAACTTGGGCGATACCTGGCCCCCATGCGCCTCGCCGCCGCCGGTTCGAAAGCGGTAGGCGTCGTAGCGCACGCCCGCCACGCTGCGCAGCCACGGCTGCCACTGCGCCGTGCTCTCGGCATACACGCCAAGGCTGCCTTCGCGCACGCGGTCTTCGCGCACGGTATCAAGGCGCCGCCGCTCCTCGGTATGGTATAGCCCGACCGGCGACAGCCAGTCCTGCCGCCATTGAATACCCGCCTTGTTGCGCCAGTCGACGCCGCCCAGCAGCGTTGGCCAGGTCACGGCAACCTGGCCGCCCGCCATGGTGCGGCGTTCGCTCTGGCTGAACTGGTCGCCGTGCTCCGGGTCATCGAGCCGGTACGTAAAATCGCTGAACAGGTTCACGGCCGAGCGCACCAGCCAGGCATCGGCTTCCAGCAGTGCTGCGCCCTTGCGTTGACGGCGTTGAAAAGACAGGCTGTAGCGCGACGTGTCGCCGCCATCGGTGGGTGCCAAGCTGCCAAAGCGTCCGATCAGGCCGGCCTCGACGGCGCGCCGGGGCACCTGGTCGGTGGCGTTCCAGCGGCTGGTGTAGACCATCGCGGTCACGCTGTAATGATCGTGCGCGGGACCGGCGCTGTAGCGCAGCACGGCGTTGGCCCGGCGGGCGCGCTGCGGCACGTCCCACGGGCCGTCGTTGTTGCCCAGGTCGAGCGCGTACAGCAGGGCGCCGCTGGCGCTGGCTACGGAATCAGCCACGGGGTCGGTGGCAATATCGGAGGCCGGGCCGGCTGCCGGTGGGGCCACGGACATGGTCATGGAACCGGCCAGTAATGCGCGCCGGTAGCCATGGCTGCCCACGGTGGCCGATGCGATGCCCTGCGGCAGGCGGTTGAACAGGCGGAACCGGGCCGACCCCGCCGAGGAAAAATCGCCATCGCCTGCAAAGTAAGGTCCCTTGCGATAATCGATGCGCTGCACCAGTTCGGGTATCAGGAAATTCAAGTCGGTATAACCCTGGCCGTGCGCGTGGCTGCGCATGTTGACGGGCATGCCGTCGACATGGCTGGCAAAGTCGGTGCCGTGGTCCAGATTGAAGCCGCGCAGGAAGTACTGGTTGGCTTTGCCGTCGCCGCTGTGCTGGGTGACGATCATGCCGGGAACGAATTCCAGCAATTCACCGGTGCGCAGCGCCGGACGCGCGGCCAGCAAGTCCGCATGGATGGCACCCTGGCTGGCCGCGTCGGACGTGCCGACCGCGTTGTCGTAGTGGCCGAGGACGGTAACGATGGGCGTTGGCGGCGCAGGGGCCTGGGCGGCCACTGCCACCGGCAACGCGAGCGCGGCGGCAAACCATGTGGAAATCGGAGGCATGGCCTGCTCCTTACAGGGTTGGATACGGCAATTGAAGATCGAGCGCACGTTCGGCCAGCCACAAGGTGGCCAGCAGCGAGATGGCCAGCGAGCCGCCGCGCAGCGCCAGCCGGGCATACCAGCGGCGGGTGCGCGCGTGGTAGGCCAGCGGCACGAACAGCACGACGATGGCCAGTTGGCCCAGTTCCACCCCGAGGTTAAAGCCGGCCAGCGCCATGGCGCGCGCGCCGGCCGGCAAGCCCAGGTCGGCCAGCACGCCGGCAAATCCAAATCCGTGCAACAGGCCGAAAGCGCAGGCCAGCACCCAGCGCCGCCCGTGCACCAGGGGCACGATGTTATTGAGCGCGGCGGCGATCACGGAAGCGGCAATGGCCGATTCCACCCAGCGCGCCGGCGGGGCGGCCAGCCCCAGCGCCGCGGCGCTCAGCGTGACGGAATGCGCGGCGGTAAATGCCGTAACGGTTTTCACCACGTCGGTCAGTGCCGGACGCAGCGCCGGCATGGCTTGCCAGCCGTGCGCACCCCGTACCAGCACGGCGGGCAGCAGCAGCGATAGCAGGAACAGGATGTGGTCGTAGCCGGTCCAGATATGCCAGGCGCCGTGCGCCAGGTAGGCGCGGAATGCGCGCCATGGCGCCGGGGTGGCCAGGGTGATTGTGTGTTCCGGCTGGCCGGCGCCGAACAGGGCGGTATGTACCGTGCCGCCATGTTCCAGCCGCAACAGCCCCTTGTGCTGCGGGTCGATATCGGCAAAGGCGCGGTAGCGGATATGCAGCGCCCGCAGTGTGGCATCCGCCGTGCCGGGGCAGGCGGCGGTGAAGGGCAGCACGGTGTAGGCGCCGTCCGTGTGGTGCTCGACTTGCTGGACCTGCGGTGTGATGGTGCAGGCGCCACCGCTGCCGTCGGCCAGTTGCAGGCGGGACAGCGCGTAAGCGGCGATCGCGTGGTGACTGGCCTGCAATTCCCCCCAGGTCAGCCGGCCATCGCCATTGGCGTCGAGACCGATGGCGTCATCGAGGTCGCGCAGCGCGATATCCCATTGGCCTGCGATGCGCGTGCCATCGACGCGCAGCGCGAGGTAACTGTCGCTGGGCTTGTGGGCGGCGGCGGAACCCGCGACGCAGGCAAGCAACAGCAGCGCCAGCAAACGCAAGAGACGGTGGTTCATGCCGGCCTCCCCAATTGGCCAGCCAGCCTGGCGATGGCGGCGTCCGCATATCCCGTGCGTTGCAGCCATTGCAGCACCGGCCTGGCGGCGGCCGGCTCGCGCGCCGCCAGCGCCGCTTCCAGCACGATGCGGGCATCGGCGGCTTCCTTTTGCACGCTCCAGTTTTCCAGCGCCAGCGCCAGTGCGCCGCGCGCATCACTCAGCAAGTGCAAGGTGAACACGGCCTGTTCGCGCTGGTGCACCCTGTCGCCCCGGCGCAGCGCCGCGTCGAAGCGGGCGCTCAATTCATCGATGTCTGCTTGCAGGCGCCGCGCCTGCCCCAGTTGGCGCAGCGCCAGCGCGCGGCGCAGCAGCAGTGCATCGGCGCGGGCATGGGCGTCCACCAGCGCCAGCGCTTCGGCGGGCCGGCGATGCGCCAGCAGGAAGTCGGCACGGGCGGCCAGCAGATAGGTGTCGCCGGGCGCGGTGGCCAGCGCGGCGCGGTAGCGGGCATCGGCCGTCGCGGCATCGCCGCGCCGTTCGGCCAGTTCAGCCCACACGGTGTGCGCCCACGCCAATTCGTCCGCCGGCAACTGGCCCGCGCGCGCCAGCGCCAGACCCAGCAAGCGCTCGCTGGCGGCTTGCTGTGCTGACGATGCCGCCGCACCGGCCAGGCAGGCGGCCACCGCCAGCTCGTCGGCAATCCCGCCCAGGCGCGCGCAACTGGCGGTGGCGGCGGCGGGTTCGCCCGTCACCGCCAGCACCACGGCGCGCGTCAGCCACGCCTGCGCGTTGCCGGGATCGGCGCGGGTGATGGCGTCGAGGTCGGCCAGCGCGGCATGGTAATGGTGCGCGGTTTGCAGCAGGGTGGCGCGCAGCAGGCGGATGGCGGGCGGCGGCGCGGGGGTGTTCCACCACGGGGCCAGCGCCGCCTGCGCCTGCCCATAGTGGCGTGGATCGGCTTGCGCGCGGCCCAGCGCGATATGCCGCCGCGCCAGTTGCGCCGCCAGCGCAGCATTGTGCGGATCGCCGGCCAGCGTGACACGCAGCGCCTGCAGCGCCTGCCGCTGCGGATCGGCACGGCGGGGCAGCGTGGTAATGACGTCCATGGCCGACGCGGGCGTGTAGGGCGCGGCCACGGCGGTGATGGGGGGGAACAGCAGCAGTGGCATGGTCAGGATGGCGATACCTGCGACACTTGCGATGCCGCCGATATCAGCGATGCCGGCGAGGCGGACAAGTCGCGTAAGCCGGGCTGGGCGGGCCAGACTGGCCAGGCAGGTGAGGCGGGTGAGATGGGTGAGACAGGTGAGGCGGGTGAGACGGGCAAGACGGACGGGCCTGCGCGTCCTTGGTGCGGCCGGCTTCCACGGCCGGAGGACTTCGCGGCTGGCGTTGCGGTCGATTGATGCGGCAATGCGCATGGCATTTCTCCTCAAGGTGCGCGCGGCGGCGTGCGCCGCGCGCTGGCCGATGGCCCGGGTTGTTTACTCGGTTTTTTCCGGCTCCGTATCGTCCGGCCCGGTCACGGCCACGGCGGCGATATCGGCGGGTTCGGTGTCGTCAGGCGCCATGCCGATGGCGCCCTGTACCGTTTTGAAAAAGGCGTCCAGCGTGGCCACGGGCGGCGCCACCACGGGAGGTGTGGCGGGCGGTGCGCTGCCGGAACCGCCGCAGGCCGCCAATGCCAGCAGGATCACGGCGGAGATGCCGGCGGCGACGATGCGTGGTGTGTTGATGCGTCGTGTTTTCATGGCGGCCTCCGTTATTGCTGCGGCGAGCCGGCCAGCGGCGTTTTCAGGTACGGGAACGCGGCCGTGAAGGCGCTGTCGTCCAGGTAGGCGCCGTCGGTAAACCGGATCGCACCGGCCGGCGCGTCGGCCGGCGCGCAGCCCAGGTTCAGGGTGCACAGCTTGCCCATCACCACGCGCAGCGCGATGTCCACCACGTCGTCGCCCGGACGGCGGCCATTGGGGAAGCCCGCGTTGTCGCCATCGATGACCCCGAGCCGGTTTTGCGCCCCCATGGCGGCCGGCGCGATCGCGGTATTCAAGCGCAGCATTTCCGATGGCGTCACGGTGGCGGGCTGGTTTAACCCTTTGACACCGGTCAGGAAGGCCGCCACCAGGTCATTGCGAGGGAAGTTGGTCGGCGCTTTCGCACCGGCCGATCCGTAAAGCACTTCCACCAGTGCCGGCAAGGTGGGGTTGGTCACATAGTCGGCGAATTGCGCGTCGGCGGACGGCTTGCTGTGATTAAAACGGTCCTTGTCTTTCAGGCCGATCACCACTTCATTCACCAGCGGCATGCCGAGCCGCGAAACCTGCGTCCACGCGCCGCCTTCCTTCGATGCCCCGGCCTTTTCGGAGGGCATGGGATTCAACAGGCGGCCCTGGCGCAGGCTGGCCGTGGTCCAGCCGCCAATGACCGGATCGCTGCCCGATGCGGTCAGGCACGATGCGGCGACTTCCAGCGCGATCGTGGTGACGTTTTTACGGGCCAGGTCATCGCGCGCGGCGCGTTCGGCGTTGGCCGCGAATTCCACTGCGGGCGCCTTGATATTGATGAGGTCAAAGGTTTCGCCCAGGTTGACGGCAAACGAATCCTTGCGCTGGCCGACGAACAGGCGCGCCGGTTTGCCGCAGCCGGGAAGATTGACATCATAAATATGCTTGCTGGCGTAGGCCGCATAGTTGGGAATGGTCTTGTTGCCGATATTGTCGAGCGGCTTGTCGAAGGTGGCGCCGCCACCGCCCGCATGGGTCACGGCGCCGCGCCCGCCGCCGCGCCGGTCGCCGCGCACGAGGTTGACCGAATAGGTTTCGCGGACATTGGCGCCGGCGGCATTGACGTCGGCCACGGCGCCGCCATTGATCACCAGCGGGATCGATACTTTCTTGCCGCCCACCGTGAATTGCGCATCCTTGTTGGCATTGTTGAAGCGGAATTGAAACGTCAGGTCTTCCTTCGCGTCGCCATTGTTGTCGATGTGGATTTCATACAAGGCATCCGCATCGAGCTGGAAGTAGTTCGGGCCGCCATAGGCGTCTTGCAGCGGCGCATAGTTGGCGATCAGGGTCACGTAGTCCGCGCGGCCCGGCTCATAGCTGCGGAACATATAAAAATCGGTGGCGTCGGTCTTCGGGTGTTTCGTGATGAACGGCGCTTCGCGGTGGCTGGAAGCGATGGCGGCCGGCGCAAACGTGGCGGCCAGCAGTTGGACCAGCAAGATGGCCCGTGTGGCGTGTGATGTCATTTCTACCCCCATGGATGTCAGTGAATCGGATGTACTGCATGGACATATACGGGCGTGTGGCGCGGCTGGATTCAAAAAACACAAAATTATTTGTTCGCCATGTCCCGCAAAAAAAGTCGCGGAAATTTCCCTTTCGGTATTGCCTTAAAAAAAGGCAGACGGCATCATCGGGATTCTTTGCCACAATCAATTTCCGGAGCGAATCACCGACATGTTTGCCGCCATCCGACGCTTCGCCGCCGCCCTGGCCACGTTGTCCGCTGTCCCTGCAATGGCAGCCCTGCCGCTGACGCTGCCAACGACGCATTTAAATGAGGAAATTGTTCGTGTACCGGCCGGGCCGACCCTGGCGGTGTCGCTGGAAACCACGGTCTATAAACCCGATGGTCCCGGTCCGTTCCCCTTGCTGGTGATTAACCACGGCAAGGCGGCGGGCGACCCGAAACTGCAGTCGCGCGACCGGTTTGTGACCATGGCCAGCGCCTTCGTGCGGCGCGGCTACGCGGTGATGGTGCCGATGCGCACCGGCTTTGCCAATTCCACCGGCAAGTACGTCGAGCATGGCTGCAACATGACGGCCAATGGCTACACGCAAGCCAATGACGTGCGCGACGTGATCCGCTATGCCAGCCGCCAGGGCTGGGTCGATGCGCAGCGCATCGTGGTGGCGGGGCAATCGTATGGCGGGCTGGCAACGATGGCGCTGGCCACACAACCGGTCCCGGGCGTGCGCGGCGTGATGAATTTCGCGGGCGGCTTGAAAATGGTGGGCGGCAATTGCGACTGGCAGGAAGCGCTGGTGCGCGCCTTTGGCGAATATGGCCGGCGCGGCAAGGTCGCCAGCATGTGGATGTATGGCGCCAATGACCAGTATTTCCCGCCGGCGCTGGCCGGCCGCCTGCACCAGGCGTATACCGGCGCCGGTGGCCGGGCCGAACTGGTGGCGTTCGGTCCGTTCAAGCGCGATGCGCACACCATGCTGGCCAGCCGCGATGGCGAAGCCGTGTGGTTGCCGGAAGCGGCGCGCTTCCTGGCGCGCATCGGCATGCCATTTGACGAGCGCTACGCGCTGGCCGATCCCGGTATCGAGGCGCCCAGCCATTACGCGGCGCTGGACGATGTGTCGGCATTGCCTTACCTGGCGGCCAATGGTCGTGCCGCCTATAAAGATTTCCTGAACCGGCAGACGCCGCGTGCGTTTGCCGTGTCGCCGTCGGGCGCGTGGGGCTGGGCGGAAGAGGGCGAAGATCCGCGCCGCAATGCGCTGGCCGCCTGCCAGTCCAAGAGTGCGCAGCCGTGCCAGCTGTACACGGTGGACGACGCCGTCGTATGGCAGGGCGCGGGGCGCACGGATTAAACGTCCGTCGCGTTGGCATGCTGCTATCATCGCGGCATGTGCGGACGCTTCGATCAAAACGATATCGCGCGGCGCTTTGTCGCCGCCTTCGGCTGGGCCGATGCGGCCATCCGCAGCGACGCCATGCCGACCGTCAATGCCTCGCCCGGCACTTACCGGCCCGTCATGCACATGGAAGACGGGCAACTGGTGGTCGATGACTTGTATTGGGGCTACCGGGCGCGCTGGGCCGCCGAGAAATTGCCGGTCGCTTACAACGCGCGGCTGGAAAAAATCACGAACAATTACTGGGGCCGCTTGTTAAAAACCGGGCGGGCGCTGGTGCCGGCGTATGGCTGGTATGAGTGGACCGGTGAGAAGGGCCACCGCCAGCCGTGGCACATCCACCGCAAGGACCGCGAACCGGTCTTCATGCTGGCGCTGGCCAACTTCGGGCCGTTCAAGGAACACAAGGCGGAATCGGGCTTCGTGCTGGTGACGGCCGACGCTTCGGGCGGCATGGTGGACATCCACGACCGCCGCCCGGTGTGCCTGAACGCGGCCGATGCGGCCGTGTGGCTGGATCCGGACCTGTCCACTGAACAGGCGGAGCTGCTGGCCCGCTCGATGGCGCTGGGGCCGGAAGCGTTCGAATGGTACAAGGTCAGCCCGGAATTGAACCGGGCGGGCAACGACGGGGAACACCTGATCGTGCCGCTGGCGGAGTGAGCCGTGGCGCGGTTACAAAATGCCTTCAATGCCCTTGCGTTCCAACAGGCTGAGCAACTTTTGTGATGGACCGCTGGGGCGCTTGTCGCCCGCTTCCCATTTGCGGACCGTGGACAGGCTGGTATTGAGCAGGTTGGCCAGTACGGCTTGGCTCAACTGGAAGTGGTCGCGCAGCGCGCGGATTTTTTCACTGTCAAAATCAGGGATCGGTTCCATGCACAGCGTGTCGAAATTGCGCATGGTGCGCTTGTCGACCGCGCCGAGACGGTGCAGGTCACTGGCGGTCTCATGGACTGCTTCGAGCAGCCGGGTTTTATATCTGGTCGAGGTCATGGCAAATCTCCGTCAGTGAACCGTCTTGCAGGGCAGTGCCCAGCAATTCTGCGGAACTTGCGAGCAGATGGTGGGCAATTTGTTGCAGGCCCTGAAGTTCGCTGTATGTGATGTTGTCGCGTTCATTCTTTTCAAACCCGAACAGGAAAAACCATCGCGTGCCGAGGTTCGTAGCGATCAGCGTTCGTGCGCCGCCACGTTTACCCCTTCCGGGCAATCCAACGCGCTTCTTGTAAATGCTGCCGCCGAGATCCGCGTCCAGCAAGCCCTTTGCCATCTCGGTAACCGCGCGGCAGAGTACGTCATCGGTCAGTTCGGTTTTTCGCATCCAGCGATGGAAGTGCCGTGTCTTGAATACGCGCCCCATAGGAATTATGCCACTAAGTGGTATAGATTGGAAGGCGCGAACGCCGGGACTACCATGCTGGGCGGGAATACGTGTTGGTGAGTTGCGTTAGCTCAGGGTGAGATTTCGAAGCGGGAAGAGCTCTTGGCTGCGGCACTGCGCGTAGCGATGGACGCCCGGTAAAAAAGCCGGGCGCGACAGATTGCCGGGAAGGGGCAGGGCGTCAAGCGCCCTTCTTACCGGTAATTGCGGTTTCCACGCTCTCGAGGGTGATTTGAATCATGCCCAGTGCATCACATAACTGCGTGAGCAGATGATACTGGTCGGTATTGCTGACTTTTCCGAGCTCCAATTCCGCCAGTGCGTGCTGGGTGGCAGGATTGGTCGTTGCCATGAGGGCGTTGCTCAGCATGGGCGTGACGTCGCGTTGCTGGGCGTAGGCGATCGACAGGCGCCGGAGGCGGTTGGCATCGATCCAGCTGGCGGCCTGGCTGGCCACGGCCACTTCCCAGGCTTCGCGCCGCAAGGTCGGGGTCTTGATGTTGTAGTTAATCGTGCTACCACCAGGAAGCGCTTTCAGGCGCTGTTGGAGGTCGGCTTTCGCGGCTTCCAGCTGCGCGCCGGTTTTGTCCCGTTTGGCGATCGTCGCTTCCCGCATCAATTGGCGCAGCGCTTTCAGGTGCTCCAACCTCTTGGCATTATGTGCATAGGACTCGCGCAATTCCGTTAAATTCTCCGCCAGTTCCGCCTCGATGCGCTGCTCGGCTTCATGCGCCAGGTGACTGCGGTGCCAGCTTTGCGCCGCGTGTTCCAGCCCCAGCGCCGTAAGGATACTGATGACGATCATCGCGTATTCCGCGATGAAGGTTTTGAAGGACGCCAGGGCGCCTTTTTTCGGTACTTCTGCGTGCATGTTTACATTCCAATTATTTCCGCTCGACAATGAGCGGCAACAATCTTACATGAAATGCATGCCAATTAAGTAACTTTATATCGGAAAAACAAGGCCGCCGTTGCGGCGGCCCCACGCTGCTTAATACTTGGCCGGCTGGTTGGCCGCCGGGGTGGCCGAGCGGATGAAGTCGCGGATGTCATCGGTGGATTTCACCAGGTCTTCCGAGCGCAGATACATCATGTGGCCGCTGCGGTAGCCCTCGAAACGCAGGCGGTCGCGCATCTTGCCGCTCGGGTCCAGTTGCCACATCGTGTATTTCGCGTCGAAGTACGTGGTGGCGCCATCGTAATAGCCGGACTGCACCATGACTTTCATGTACGGGTTCATGGCCATCGCCTTGCGCAGGTTGTCGCCCGTGGTGTCGCCCTTGTTGTCCCACGGGTGGACGGAACCGAACATGTTGTACTTGATGTCGGTCTTGTATTGCAGCACGTCGCGCAGGTAATGGTTGATGGCCGGCGTGAACGAATGCAGCCACGACGTCAATTCCGCGTTGTAATCGACCTTGTCGCCGGCTTCGGTCTTGTCGATGCCCTTGTAGCGCGAATCGAGCCGGCCCACCGTGTAGCCCTGGTCGCGCAGCAATTCTTTCCAGTAAAAATCGGTGGGAATCACGAGGTTGTGCTGCAGCACGGCTTTTTCACTGATGCCGGCATAGCGCGCGACCTTGGCGGCAATCTGCGCTTTCTTTTGCGCATCGAGGAAACCGCCCTTGGCCAGCGCCGGGATCAGTTCATCCACCGTAAAGGCTTCCGCTTCCGGCAGCACGTCCTTCAAGTCGCGCGCTTGCAGATCGGCCGGCAGCTTTTTCTGGTACCACGCGGTGGCCGTGTAATAGGGCAGGTTCAGCGCATCGCCGACGATGCCGTCGCGTTTCAGGCCCAGTTCGGTCGGCGAGACCAGGATCACGCCATTCACATACATCCACTGGGCATTCTGCAATTCCAGCGCCAGGCCGGCCACGCGCGTGGTGCCATAGCTTTCGCCGATCAGGTACTTGGGCGAGGTCCAGCGGCCTTCGCGCGAGACAAAGGTGTTCAGCCATTCGGCCAGGTACGCCACGTCGGCATTGACGCCAAAGAAGGTGGCGCGGTCGGCCTTCGCATCGAGGATGCGGGAAAAGCCGGTGTTGACCGGGTCGATGAACAGGATGTCGGCCACGTCCAGGATCGAGTGC
Organism: Pseudoduganella sp. GW821-FHT12E03; assembly: GCF_058807115.1. NCBI lineage: Bacteria > Pseudomonadati > Pseudomonadota > Betaproteobacteria > Burkholderiales > Oxalobacteraceae > Pseudoduganella > Pseudoduganella sp. GW821-FHT12E03. The sequence goes on from NZ_JBXAQJ010000002.1 coordinate 459,329, forward strand.
GGGTTGTCGCGCACGCCGTACGGTTGCAGCGGATAGCCCTCGTCGTCGATGTTCAGCATTTTCGGGCCGGTGTAGGCCACGTGCATCCACACCGAGGCCGAACCGGGGCCGCCATTGAACGACAGCACCAGCGGGCGCTTGCCCTTGTCCGCCACGTCGCTGCGCTGGTAATACGTGTAAAACAGCGATGCGATGACCTTGCCATCCTTGTCCCAGACCGGCTGGGTGCCGGCCGTGACTTTATACGGCACCACCTTGCCCTTGATGGTGACTTGGGCGGTTTTCGTGACGGCCGATTCCGCCTTCAGCGCCCGTTCGAACGGCGCCGCTGCGGCCGGCTTGGCGTTGGCATCGGCCTCGGCCTTGGCCTTGGCGTCAGGCTTGGGTTCGGCGGCTTGCTGCGCATGGGCGCAGGACAGGGCCAGCAGCAGGATCGGGGCGACGCGGGCAATTGGTTTCATCGGCGGACAACTTCAAGTTGGGAAGCTGCGTAGTATTTCATAACAGAAATGCCGAAGGATGCCGATTTACACACCCGATACAAATTTGTTGTATCGCCAACGCGCCGGGTTTCGCTCCCTGTTTTCCCGGTTTCGTCGCATCCGGGTGGCCGCAATGGCCGGCCGCGGGCAAAGTGTCTCCATCGCAACCAACACCACGGAGCACGCCATGCTGCAGCAAATCGTCAGCCACACCCCAATCTATGTCTGGATCATCCTCGGTGTCCTGGTGGTGCGCGGCGTGGCCCTCAGCCGTGGCCGCGTGGTGTCGTACCGTAGCCTGTTCATCATGCCGGCCGTGATGCTGGCGCTGGGTTTGACCAGTGTGGCCGGGCGTTTTGACGGCGGCGGCATGCTGGCCGTGACGTGGCTGGCGGCCATGGTGGCGGGGGCGGCGCTGGCCTGGCGCTGGTCCGATCACCAGGTGGCCGGGGTGGACCGCGCCGCCCGCACCGTGCAATTGCGCGGCAGCTGGACCCCGCTGGCGCTGATGATGGCGGTGTTTGCCGGTAAATACGTGGTGGGCGTCGCATTGGGCGTCAATCCGGCGCTGGCCCACAGCACCGGCTTCGCGCTGTCGGCGTGCGCCTTGTTCGGCCTGTGTAATGGCGCGTTCAACGGCCGCCTGCTGCGCTGCATCGCGGATTACCATGGCGCCGCGGCGCCGGTGGCGCGCGCTGCATGACCGGATGAACCGCTAGACTTGCCGTCAAACCAAGGGGGCGGCGATGGCGGAGGGACTGGAATGGTTACAATGGCCGGCAATGGCGGCGTCCTTGCTGGCGGCATGGCTGGTGGCGTCCACCGTGGCGCGGCGGCGAATGGCGGGGTTCTGGATTTTCCTGGCCAGTAACGCCATGTGGATCGCGTGGGGCTGGCAAGATGGCGCCTGGGCGCTGGTGGCGCTCAATGCCTGCCTGGCCGCCACCAATGTGCGCGGTATCGTCAAGAATGACGCGGCAGGCCAGCGCTGCTGAAATAACATTTCTGTTACATTGGCGGCATTTTGTAACAGGAAGCCGATCCATCATGGAACCCCAAGTCCCCGAGAATGTGCACATCGTTTGCCCCCATTGCGATGCGGTGAACCGAGTCCCTGCCGTGAAACTGACCCACACGCCGGCCTGCGGCGCCTGCCACCGCGAACTGTTTGCCGGCAAGCCGGTGGATTTGAGCAGCGCGCGCTTTGACAAGCACATCAGCCGCAGCGACTTGCCGGTGCTGGTGGATTTCTGGGCGCCGTGGTGCGGCCCGTGCCGCCAGATGGCGCCGTTCTTCGAACAGGCCGCGATGGGGCTGGAACCGATGTACCGCGTGGTCAAAGTCAACACCGAGGAAGCGCAAGACCTGGCCGCCCGCTATGCGATCCGCAGCATCCCCACGGTGGCGCTGTTCAAGGGCGGGCGCGAAGTGGCGCGCCAGCCGGGCGCGATGGATGCGCGCAGTATCATGACCTGGGCGCAGCAAGCCAACCGGACCCAGTAACGTCCTAGCATATCCGGGTCGGAAATGCATCTTTGCCACAGTACCGAGGGTAATTGGATGCTTGCAAGCAACACTTGACACCATTTCCACGCGTTCCCGTGTAACATGCATTCGCTTGCGGCGGTCCGGCCTGCAGCCCGGCCGCCGATGCGACGCTGCATCGTGAAGACACCTGCGGGGCGCGCCCAGGGCCGCCAGCTTTCCGCAAACCCTGAAAGAATGGTCATGGTCACGAGGTTGCATTCATGGCGGGCCGCCCACTTGGCGCTCGCGCTTACCGCCTGCGCGGCCGCCACGTGCGCGGCGGCGGTTGCCATTCCCCCGCAAAAAATCAATCCCGACAGCGGCAGCGATGAACTGGCCGTGCTGCCGCTGGAACAATTACTGGAATTGCAGGTCGTCACCTCCGCTTCGCGCTTTGCCCAGGCGATCGCCGAAGCGCCTTCGGCGGTGGTGGTGCTGACGGCGCAGGATATCCGCGACCATGGCTGGCGCACCTTGGGCGATGCGCTGGCGTCGCTGCCGGGCCTGTATGTGACCAGCGACCGCAATTACTCTTACCTGGGGGCGCGCGGTTTCCTGCGTCCCGGCGATTACGACAGCCGTTTCCTGCTGCTGATCGATGGCATGCGTATCAACGACGCGGTGTATGACCAGGCGCTGGTCGGCACCGACGGCGTGCTCGATATGGACCTGGTGCAGCGCATCGAATATGTGCCGGGGCCCGGTTCGGCCATCTATGGCGCCAATGCGCTGTTTGGCGTCATCAACGTGATTACCCGCACCGGCAGCGGCAAGGCGGGGACGCAGGTGGCGGTGGCGGCGGCCAGCCATGGTGAAAGGCGGGCCCGCGTGACGCAGGGCTGGCATGGCCAGAATGGCGCCGACCTGCTGCTGTCGGCCAGCCTGTATACGCGCCGCGGCGAAGACTTGCATTTCCCGGAATTCGATACGCCGGACCAGAATCACGGCGTGGCCCGGCGCCTCGATTATGACCGCAGCCGCAGCTTGTATGCCAAAGGCGCCTATGCGGGATGGACCATGTCGGCCGCCTATGTGTCGCGCACCAAGGGCGTGCCGACCGCCTCGTTCGGCGCCGTCTTCAACCTGCCCAACTATACGCGCGACACCCAGGGCTTCGTGCGGGCCGGCTACAGCGCCGACATCACTCCCGCGCTGGCCGCATCGGCGCAGGCGTATTGGGGCCGGGCCGATTATTTCGGCATCGGCAGCTATCCCGATGACGCGGGTGTGCCCTATGCCAGCGGCGACGGCGACCATGCGGCTTGGTATGGCGCCGCCGCCCAGCTGACCTGGAGCGGCTGGACCGGGCAAAAAATCGTGGCGGGCGCCGATTTCCAGCGCAACCGGCGGCGCGACCAGTTCAATTACGAACTGCCCTATACCGTGCTGCTCGACGACCGCCGCGCCGATTCCCGCGCGGGTTTGTTCATCGAAGACGAAGTGCGGCTGGCGCCCGGCTGGATCTTGAACGCCGGTGTGCGCTATGACTGGGACGACACCACGGGATCGAACACCAATCCGCGCGTGGCCTTGATCTGGCATGCCAATGCGGTTGACACGGCCAAGCTGATTTACGGCACCGCGTACCGGGCCCCGAATGCCTATGAACTGTATTACGCCTTCCCCGGCGAGGGCGGGCAGGCCGCCAATCCCGGTTTGCAGGCCGAGCATATCGCCACGCGCGAACTGATTTTGGAACACCGCTACGGCGATCCGGGCTTTGCCCGCCTGTCGCTGTTCCGCTACCGCACGCGCGACCTGATCGCCCAGAATGTGCGGGATGACGGCATGCTGCAATTCCAGAATACCGACCACGTTATCGCCAACGGCGCGGAACTGTCGTTCGAGCGCCAGGTTGGCAATGGTGTGCGCCTGCGCGCCAGCCATTCGTGGCAGCGGGTGCGCGACAATGCCGGCGTCACGCCGGTCAATGCGCCACGGCGCCTGTTCAAGCTGAACGCCGCCATGCCGGTGCTGGGCTATCGTGCCCGGCTGGCGGGGGAGTTGCACTGCATGACGGCGCGCCGGACGGAAAACGCGGCGGTCGGCGGCTATTGCGTGGCCAACGCCACGCTGGGGTCGGTCCGGTTGTTGCCGCAGGCGGACTTGTCTTTCAGCGTGTACAACCTGTTCGATGCGCGCTACGCCGATCCGGCCGGCGTGGCCTTCCGGCAGGAAGCGCTGCAGCGCCAGTCGCGCACCGTGTCGGTGAAACTGGTGGGAGGTTTTTGATGACCGCGGCCATCCCGCAACCAGTCCGCCAGGGGCGCCAGCGCGCGCCGGCGGCATGGTGCAGTGCGGGATGGGTGGCCCTGGCTTGCGCGCTGGGCACAGGTTTGTCGCCTGCAAGCCACGCCCAGGCGCCGGTTCAGGGCGGGGCGCTGAAGGCGGCGTATATTTACAATATCGCGCTGTTTACCACGTGGCCCGGATCGGCGCCGGCAGACCGGCCGTTCGCCGTCTGCGCCAGGCCGGCCCATGCACTGTGGGACAGCCTGCGCAAGCTGGAAGGCAAACCGGTCAACGGACGGCCCTGGACCCTGCTCGATGCCGGGGCGGGACCGAAAGTGTGCGACATCACCGTGTTGCCGGTGGAAGCGGCGCCCAGCCGGGCGCCGGAGGTGGCGGCCACGCTGTTTATTGTCGATGGCAGTGCGGCCGGCAAATATGCGGGCGCGGTGACCCTGGTGGATGAGGAAGAGCATGTACGGTTCGACATCGATACGCGGGAGGCGGCGCGCATGGGATTGAAGTTCAGTTCGCGCTTGCTGCGGCTGGCAAGGAATGTGCTGTGAATCAGAAGGTAAATTCAAAAGACACGTTGCACCTGGCGTCGATGCTGGGCGCCGGCCAGATGCTGGCCGCCACCGCCGCCGTGGTGGTGGCTTGCTGCATCCTGCTGGTGTACCAGTTGCTGGCGCAGCGCCAGGCGCTGGTCACCGAGAGCCACGTCCAGGCCGCCATTGTGGCCGACAATATTTCCGCGTCGCTGATGTTCCGCGACCGCGATGCCGCCGCCGACATCTTGCGCGCCTTCCGCTCGGCGCCGAACATGCTGCAAGTGGCGGTGTATGACGCCAACGGCCAGTTGTTTTCCGAATACAGCGTGGAAGGCCACGCGGCGCCGCCCCGGCTGGCGCCGCCGGGCGATGCCGGCTATGCCGAAGTGCGGGTCACGTCCGACATCGGTTACAAGGACACCCGGCTGGGCAAGGTGGTCTTGATCAACAGCACGCAAGGCATCCGCGACATGATGGTGCGTTATGTCGCCCTGATGCTGGCGGCATCGGCCGGCGCGCTGTTCGTGGCGCAGCAATTGATCCGCAAGACGCGGGCGAGGGTGGCGCAGGCCGAGCGTGAACTGGACAGCCTGGCCCACACGGATTCGGTTACGGGCTTGCCGAACCGCCGCGCCAATTACCGCATCCTGGAACAAAAACTGGCGCAGCAACCGGCGTCGAGCGGCAGTGTGGCGCTGCTGCTGATCGACCTTGACAACTTCAAGGTGGTCAACGACACGGCGGGCCACCACGCGGGCGACGAATTGCTGCGCAAGGTGGCGGCGGAACTGCAGGCGCTGCTGCGCCCCGGCGACGTGGTGGCGCGCATTGGCGGCGATGAATTTGCCGTGGTGGCGGCGCCGGTGCAGCGCGAGATGGCCCATGAACTGGCCGCGCGCGTGACCGAAGCGCTGCGCAAGCCGTTCCATATCGAGGGCAGCGATATCTTCGCCACGGCCAGCGTCGGCATGTGTTTATATCCGGATGATGCCGACACTCGCGAAGCGCTGGTGTCGGGGGCCGACACGGCGCTGTACCACGCCAAGAAAACCGGACGCAACCGCCTGGCCGAATATGTGCCGGAAATGACCTTGCGCACGCAGCGCCGCATCCGGCTGGAACGCGAATTGCGCCGCGCGCTGGAAACCGGCGGGCTGGAAGTGCATTACCAGCCGCAGTTCGATTGCGGGACCGAACAACTGGTGGGGGCCGAGGCGCTGATGCGCTGGCGCCATCCGGAGCAGGGCTTTATTTCACCCGCCGAATTCATTCCGGTCGCCGAAGACAGCGGCCTGATCGTCGCGCTGGGCGAATGGGTGCTGCTGCAGGCGTGCGCCGAGGGCGCGCGCTGGCAGCGCATGGCGGAACAGGCGGGCACACCGCCGCCCAGCATCGCCGTCAACGTTTCCGCGCGCCAGTTGCGCGAAAAAGGTTTCCTTGACGTGGTATTGCACACGCTGGCGTCGACCGGCTTGCCGGCCACGCAGCTGGAACTGGAGCTGACCGAAAGCATGCTGATGGAAGACGTGGAGTCAGCCGTGCAATTCATGCGCGAAGCGCGCGCCCAGGGCATCCGCCTGTCGATTGACGATTTCGGCACCGGCTATTCGTCGTTGGCTTACCTGCAACGGTTCCCCATCAACCAGTTGAAAATCGACCGCAGTTTCACCTGTTCGCTGCCGGACGACGGCACCACCATTGTCAGCGCCGTGATTTCGTTGGCGCGCGATTTTCAGTTGGCGGTGGTGGCGGAAGGCGTGGAAAGCCGCGAACAGCTGGAATGGCTGCGCCGCGCCGGCTGCACCTATGCGCAGGGCTACCTGCTGGGCAAACCGATGCCGCCCGAAGCGCTGCGCCAGCTGATCGAAGCGCAGCGCCAGCCGGTGCATTAAGCGCCGGACCCAGGGTCCGTCACTCCGTAGGGCGGTTTTGCTGAAAGCAAAGCCGCCATGCGTGCGCTGCCGCCAGCGCGGCCAGTACCTTCGTGCGAGCATGGCGGCTTCCTGCGGAAACCGCCCTACACATTGAGCGTCTGCTGTACTGTAAATGGCGCGGTGGGCGCCCGGGCTTCCGATTTATTCAAAACCTCGTAGCCACCCCGGCCACCAGCTCAGCCATGCCGCGCCAGCCAGCCGAGTATGCCCTCCACCGACCGGAAATCCGCCACCGAGCGGCACGCGATTTGCGGATGCCGCGACTGCATCATCCGGGCCAGCGCATTGCCCGGCCCCAGCTCCAGCGCCACGGTGATCCCCGCTTCACTGCACGCATCCATGCAGTCATCCCAGTAAATGGTGTGCGCCAGCTGGCGCGGCAGGTGGGACAGCGCCTGCGCCCGCCGGAACAGCCGTTCGGCGCTGGTCCCCGACAGCACCGGGCACGACGCGTCGCGCAGCGGCGATGCCGCCAGCGCGTCTTCGAAAGGTTGAACGGCGCCGGCCATATGCGGCGTATGCGAGGCCACCGCCACCGGCAGCCGCGTGACCTTGCCGCCCTGCGCCGCCAGTTGCGCCTGTAACGCATCGGCCTGTCCGGCGGGCAGCCCGATCACGCCGCTGTCCGCGCCATTCCGGATCGCCAGCCAGCCGCTGTGGGGCGCCGCCGTTGCCGCCGCGCGGGTGGCAGGCAGCCCGGCAAACGCCAGCATGGCGTGGCTGTGCCGCAATGCGCGGGAGCGGTCGCCGGCAAGTTCATTCCCGTCCGCCACGCACCGGTCCATCAACACGGCCCGCCGCGCCGCCAGCGCCACGGTGTCGAATGGATCGAGCGCGCCCGCCACGCTCCACGCGGCCAGTTCGCCGATGCTGTAGCCGGCCACCAGCGCCGGGGCCGGAGCGGCCTCCGCGAGGGCCGCCCACATGGCCAGGGTGGCGGCTGCCACCAGCGGCTGCGCATGGCGGTTGGCATGCCAGCCGGCATCCGGTTCCGTATTCGATTCCGCATCCGATTTCGCATCCATGGCGGGCAGCAGGGGCGCCAGCCGCGCGAGGAGCGCCGCGCCGGCCGGATGCCCGCGCGCCAGGTCGAACATGGCGGCATGCTGGCCGCCCTGGCCGGGACACAGCAGCGCCAGGCGCGCGTTCATGGCCGCTCCGTCACCGCGTGGACAAAGCTGGCGGCCGCCAGCAAGTCCGCAGCGCCACCGGGCGACAGCCGGCGCCGGACGAACAGGATGTGGCAGCCATGGGCAAAACCGCGCCAGTGCGGGTTGGCGGTGCCGCCCAGCGCAATAAATCGCCTTGCCTGGATGCGCACGAAGCGGTCGCCGTCGGCGCCGCCGCGATGCAGCACATTGGTGTCTTCGAGGTCCGCCATCAGCGCGAACAGCGCTTCCGTATGCGCCTCGTGCAGGTTGCCGCCACGCGCCAGGGTGGCGCGCAACGCGGGCAGGGCGGTGTCAAACACCGCGGGCAATCCTTGCGCCGCCTGTTCCCGCGCGCCGCCCGCGCCATACAGGCGCGCCGCGCGCAGGCCATTCGATTCAGGGACGCCGATGGATGGCGTGGCGGGCCGCGCCATGTCCGGTGCGGCGGTTTCCGGCCAGCCGGTGGTGACGCTCATCGCCGCCGGCGCATCCCGGTGCCGCGCCAGGTCGTCGCCCCAGCGCGCCAGCATCGCCGCGCGCAATGCCTCGGGGGTAATGGCGTCGCCATGGCGCCTCAGCCAGCCATAGGCGGCGCACAGCAGGCCCAGGCTGAAGATGGCGCCACGGTGCGTATTGACGCCGTTGGTCGCCGCCAGCATGCGCGCTTCGGCGGCCATGCCGAGCGTGCGCAATTGCCCGAACGGGGCGCCGTCCATGCCGGCGGCCTCGATCGCGGCAAAGTAGTGGCGCAGTGAAAACAGGCTGCGCATGAAGGTGGCGGCATTCATGTCGGTATGGCTGCCGCTGTCGCGCGGCGACACCAGGCCGGGCTTCGGATACAGCATCAGTTCCGTATGTAGCGCGCGCAGCGCCAGGCGGGCGGTGGCGGCGTGCATGGTCACGGCTTGAGCATGGCCAGCAAGTCCGCCGGATCGGCCAGGCGCACCTCGGCAATGGTTTTCACCAAGACCCGCGCCTGGACGGCGCCGGCGCCGAGCCACTCTTTCCATGACACGGCGTCGCCGTTGGGGAACATGATTTCGCCGTCGAGCGGCAAGCCGTGGTCAAGGCCGGACAGCAGCGCCAGGCCGGCCTGCAACTGGTTGCGGCTGACGGGGCGGAACAGGATGTCGATGTCGGAGCCGGGCGTCAACGATGGCAGCGACGTCAGCGCTTGCCATGCCAGCGAACCATAGACACGCAAGTCCAGGCCCACGCCCAGTTCCTGCAGCGTGGAATAGCCGGGCCGCCATGGCGCCGGCAAGGCGGAACGCGCCGCCTTCAGGGACAGGGGCGCACTGCCGCGTTCCACATGGGAATGCGCCACGCGCCAGCCGATGCGCTGTTTGCGGCCATTGGCATCGGGCGGCAAGGACAGGCCGATAGACACTTCCCGCGTGGTATCGGCGCCGGCGTCATGGCGGCGCACCACCACCGGCCATTCTTCGCGGCGCCAATAGTCGAATACCGGCTGGTGTTCCGGATGGCCGTCGAGTGTGGCTTGCCACCCGGCCGGGGTCAGCCACAGCAAATCATGACGCCTGAGGTCATGGGGCTTGAACATGGCGGTCCTCCACGATGGCGTCGATGACGGCGGCGGCCAGTTTGCGCCCGCCGCGTTTTGCGCCCAATGCCGCGCGGAAGTCCTGTTGCGGGCAATCGTGCAGCGCCATGATCAGGGCCGCGTGCATGGCGGGCGCATCCCAGATCGCCGTCAGGGCGCCCATGCGCAGGTAATTCTCGGGGCCCGGCGCAAACACCGGGTGTTCGGCGGCCAACTGTTCCAGCCGCGCCAAAGGCACCTTGGTGATGCGGGCCATGGCGGGCAGCGCCATCACGCGGATGGTGGCCTGCGGCAGCGCATAACAGGCATTGGCCATCAGGCCGCTGGTGACGAAGCCGCCCGACAGCGCCTGGCCGTACACCAGCGCCAGCACCTTGTGGCCACGGCGGCGCGCCAGGTCGATGCTCTTGCCCAGGTGCGCCATGTAACTGTTAATGCCCAGCATTTCATCGCGGTGGCGCAGGCGCTGGCCTTGCGTGTCCACCAGCAGGATGATGGGACGGCCCGGCTGGCCGCGCACGGTGTCGAGCACGGCGCGCGCTTGCGCCAGTGCGATTTCGATGCCGATCGCCGCGTGCCCGCAAGTGCCGACCACGGCCACCGGCTTGCCATTGACCTGGGCGCTGCCGCTTAGCACCGCGCCGTGCTGTTCGATGCGGTGGCCTTGCGGGAACAGGCCGGCGGCGACGGCTTGCCAGTTGTCCGCGTTGCCGGTGTCTTGCGGACCGGCGTCCGGCGGATCGTCATTGGGCACGCCTGCATCGGCGGCGCCCGGCGGTTCGGCAACGGCCGGGCCGGCATTCGCCGACGCCGCGCTGTCCGGCGCCAGCGCCAGTGCATCCACCATTGCATTGAACGCTGCCGTATCGAGCATCGGCACCGCGCCCGCATCCGGCACGCCCAGCGCGGTCCAGATATCGCGCGGGTCGGGCAGGGCGCCAAAGCGGGCGATGCGGGCGGCCAGCATGGCGTGTTCGCGTTCCAGCGTGGCCAGGGACAGTTGCGCGCCGCCTTCATTGCGTACGGCATCGATCATGGCCAGCGCCGCCGCGCGGAATGCCGCGATGTCGTCGTCGACCAGCGCGTGGCAATCGCCCAGCAGGCGGCGGTGCTTGCCGCCCGTGGTGCGCCACACCAGGGCGCGATCGCGCGCATCGAATTCCTCGACGCCATGGGCCGATTCGATGACTTCCGGGCCCGACATGGCGAGGCGCGCTTCTTCCGACATGATGACGGCGTTGGCGCAGCGCGCCACGATGCCCATGCCGCCGAAGGCGCCGTTGGCGCCGCCCACCAGCGCGATCACGGGGATGCCGGCGGCGCGCACGTCCAGCACGGCGCGCAGCACTTCCGCCACGCCGATCAAGCCGGCATTGGCTTCATGCAGCCGCACGCCGCCCGACTCGGCCAGCAGCAAGACCGCCTGTGGCTGTTCCACCAGCGCGCGGCGCAGCATGCCGGTCAGCTTGGCGCCATGCACTTCGCCCACCGCGCCGCCCATGAAGCCGCCTTCCTGGGCCGCCACGAACACCGGCCGCCCATCCAGCCGCGCACGGCCCACGGCCACGCCGTCATCAAATGAGGCAGGGGCGCCCAGCAGCGCCAGGTGGGGGCTGGTGATGCGCTCGGCGGGGCCGACGAATTCGTCGAAAGTGCCGGCATCGAGCAGCCGGCGCAGGCGCTCACGCGCGGTGGCTTCCTGGTAGCTGCTCATGCGTCTCTCTGAGTTGAGGGGCCCCGGCCTGAAGGCCCTGCACCCGTGGCCAAATAGGTGCGCAGCGCCTGGTCCAGCCGCAGGCTGACCACGGCCGGGGTGGCACCGACGTCGTTGATGGCGACACGGATACCGGTCCATGGCCAGCGCGCGTAAAAGTCTCGCAGCACGGCTTCCCAGATCGCCGCAAAGCCCACGGCGGCGGTGGTGACGGTAATCTCGCAGGCGCCGCTGCCCGGCGCCGGTTCGACCAGCACTTCCAGGTTGCCGGAGCCGACCACGCCCACCAGCAGGGGCGCGTGGACCGGCGCCGGCTGGCCCTGTTCTAAGCGGAAGTTCAGTGTTTCCATCGTGGTTACCAGTTCCTGTATCGTTGCGGCGGGTTGTACAAGCCGCCGGAGGCGCGCACCAGGTCTTTCATGCTGCGCGCCGCCAGCAGGCCGCGCGTGGCCTGGCGCGCATCGATGCCGAGGTCGTCCGCGCGGCGGATCACGCCCCGGGCCCGCAATTGTTCCACCATTTGGCGGTCGCGCGCCAGTCCCACCGGCGTATAGCCGGCCACGCCACGGATGGCCTGTTCCCGTTCTTCCGGTGTGCGGCACAGCAGCAGGTTGGCGATGCCCTCCTCGGTCAGGATATGGGTGACGTCGTCGCCATAAATCATCACCGGCGGCAGCGCCATCTTCGCTTGTTCGGCCAGCTCCCAGGCGTCGAGTTTTTCCACGAACGCGGGCTGCATGTGTTCGCGGAAGGTTTCCACCATTTGCACCACCAGCTTGCGCCCGCGCGGCATGGCGCCATGCGCGCCGCCGCCATGCGCCTGCCGGCCCGCCTTCAGCCACGCGGGGCTGGCGTGGCGCCGTCCGCGCGCGTCGGCGCCCATGTTGGAGGCGCCGCCAAAGCCGGAAATGCGGCCCAGGGTGGCGGTCGAGGAATTGCCCTGCAAGTCGATTTGCAAGGTGGAACCGATAAACAGGTCGCACGCGTAGTGGCCGGCCGCTTGGCACAGCGCGCGGTTGCTGCGCATGGAACCGTCCGGGCCGACCGCAAACACATCGGGGCGGGCGCGGATATAGTCTTCCATGCCCAGTTCCGATCCAAACGAATGGACCGATTCCACGAAGCCCGCCTCGATCGCGGGGATCAGGGCCGGGTGTGGATTCAATGCCCAGTGGTGTGCGATCCTGCCTTGCAGGCCCAGTTGCGCCGCATAAGTCGGCAACAGCAGTTCAATCGCGGCCGTGTCGAAACCGATGCCGTGATTGAGGCGCTGCACATCGTATTCCGCATAAATGCCCTTGATGGCCATCATCGCCATCAAGACCTGGATATCCGATATCTGCGCCGGGTCGCGGGTGAACAGCGGTTCGATGTAATACGGGCGCGGCGATTCGATGACGAAGTCGACCCAGTCGCCGGGAATGTCGACCCGTGGCAGGGTGTCGACGATGCGGTTCACTTGCACGATCACGATACCGCTTTTAAACGCGGTGGCTTCAGCCAGCACCGGCGTGTCTTCGGTATTCGGCCCGGTGTACAGGTTGCCGTGCCGGTCCGCTGCTTCCGCCGCCAGCAGGCACACGCGCGGCGGCAAATCAATGAAATAGCGGCTATACAGTTCCAGGTACGTGTGGATGGCGCCGATTTGCAACTGGCCGGCGCCGACTAGCTTTGCCACGCGCGCGGCCTGCGGACCGGAAAACGAAAAATCGAGCTTGCTGGCGACGCCCCGTTCAAACACGTCCAGGTGTTCCGGCAGGGCCAGCACGGATTGCAGCATGTGCAGGCCGTGGATGCGCTGCGAATCGAGCTTGGCCAGCGCCTGCGCCAGGAAATCCGCCTGTTTCTGGTTATTGCCTTCGATGCAGACCCGGTCGCCCGGTTCCAATACCGCATGCAGCAGATCGCCGATGCGTGTGGCGGGCACGGCTTTGTGCCGCAAGTCGTTGCCGATGCTGTCGGCCGCGCGCTGCAGGCGCCGCCGGCGGTTTTGTTGCAGGGTGTCCCACGCACGGGGCGGCATGGCCATGAACGGACTCCGGTTTTTGAATTGCCCGTAGGGTAGCATGGCTGGCCCGGGGGGATGCGCCGTGCATTCTAATAAATAAACAATTGTGTTTACTTATTGTCGGGTGGCGCGTATATTTCCACGATCTTGTTGATTTCATATCCGCCATGAAAAATCTCCTGCTGATTGCCGCCGCCTGTTTGCTGGCCTTGCTGTCCACCATCGGGGCGTCGCTGTCGTATCCGATCCTGCCGCCACTGTTTGCCTCGGGCGCAGTTAACGGCCTCAACCAATTCATGGGCATGCCGCCCAAGCTGCTGTTTGGCGTGGCGCTGATGATCAACCCGCTGGGCTTGCTGATCGGCTCGGCGGTGCTGGGTTCGATGTCGGACCGCTATGGCCGCCGCCCGGTGCTGCTGGCGACCGGCCTGGGCGCGGCGGTGGGCCACGCGGCCACGGCGCTGGCGATGATGGTGGAATCGTATCCGCTGTTTATCCTGGCGCGCTTCGTCACCGGCCTGCTGGAGGGGAATGGCGCGGTGGCGCGCGCCATGCTGGCCGAGCGGCTCGACGGCTCGCTGCGCCAGCGCGCGCTGGGCTGGCTGAACGGGTCGTTCCACCTGGGCTGGCTGGCCGGACCGCTGCTGGGGGGCGTGACCGTGGGCTTCGGTGTGACCGTGCCGTTCTGGATTGCCGCCGTCGCGATGCTGAGCGTGGCGCTGCTGGTGGCGCTGGCCTTGCCGCGTGAAGAAGCCGCGCAGCCGGGCGCGTTGCAGGCGGCCGGTTCGTGGTGGCAGGTGGCGCGCGAACGCCATGCGCTGAACCTGGTCAAGCATGGCGAACTGCGCCAGCTGTTCATCCTGCACCTGGCGATGACGTGCGGCATCACGGCCTTTTATGAGTTTTATCCGCTGTGGCTGGTGGAAGTCGCCCATTACGATGCGCAAAGCATTGCCGCCGCCAACGTCGGGCTGTGCGGCGTGATGACCCTGGCGGCCGTGATGGCGGGCCGCGCGGCCGAAGCGCCGCCGATGCGGCGCGCCGGCCGCCATGCGCTGGCGCTGGCGGTGGCCGTGGGCTCGCTGGGACTGGGGCACTTGTGGGTGGGGCTGGTTGGTATCGTCCTGTTCGGCATCCCGAACGCCTTTTATAACAACACGGTGCAGCACTGGGCGGCGGGCCGTTTTGGCAGCCATGGGCAGGGCGCCGTGATGGGTTTGCTGTCGACGACGTTCTGCCTGGCGAATATACTGATGGCGCTCGCGGGGTCCGTGCTGACCTTGATCGATACGCGGCTGATCCTGGTGCTGGGCGCGGCATTGTCGGCCTGGTCGGGCTGGAACTGGCTGCAGTGGGGGCGGCAGGCGCTGCCGCCGCTGCCGCCGGTAGCCGCCGCGCGCGCCGAGCTGACCGATTGACCGATAGCCTCATGCATGAATACCTCTGACCACGTCCTGTATCTACTGAAAACGCGCGGACCGCAAAGCGCGCAAGCCCTGGCGGAATTGCTGGGCTTGACGTCCATGGGCGCGCGCCGCCAGCTGGAAGCCGCTCAGGAAAAAGGCCTGGTGGAATTTGCCGATGTGGCCGACAAGGTGGGGCGGCCGTCGCGCCGCTGGCATTTGACGGCGGCCGGCCATGCGCGCTTTCCGGACCGCCATGCCGACCTGACTTTGCAACTGATCACGCAAGTGCGCACCCTGTTTGGCGAGCCGGGGCTGGACCGGCTGATCGTGGCGCGCGAACAGGATAGCGAAGCGCTGTACCGCGCCGCGCTGGAGCGGGCGCCGCCGGGCCTGGCAAGCAAGGCCGGGGCGCTGGCGGCGGCGCGGGAAGCGGAAGGGTATATGGCCGAAGTCGAAGCACAGGACGATGGCAGCGTGCTGCTGATTGAGAACCATTGCCCGATCTGCGCGGCGGCCTCCAGCTGCCAGGGCTTTTGCCGCTCCGAACTGCAAGTGTTCCAGCGCGTGCTGGGCGAAGCGTGCACGGTGGAGCGGGCCGAACACTTGCTGTCCGGCGCGCGCCGCTGCGTCTACCGCCTGCGTCCGGTGCGCTGAGCATCCCGGTGCCGGCGTACACTGCTTCCCAAAGCCACCTTGGCAAGCCGGGAGGACACCATGCTGGACGAACAAATACGCCGCGAATTCGTCGCCGAAGCGTGGCGGCGCTATGAGGAATTGCAGAACTGGGCCATCAGCCATTGGCCGGACCCGGACAATCCGCTGAGCAGCTCGGATTTTGTCGAAGGCCGCAAGGAAATCCTGTCGCTGGGCCAGGGCCGCGCCCGCTGGCGGCAAGCCGTGCAGGCGGGGGCCGAGCCGGAAAACGGCGGCAAGCAATACGAGCAAGTGACGCCGATGCCGTGGCCGTAGGCGGCCATGCGCCGCGCCCGCCGGTGCCGGTATGCGGTCACCGCGACAGCGCCTGGAACGGCGCCATGTACTCCGGCGGGATCCGCACCGCATCGCCTGCCATGGCCGATACGATGACCGTGCCGATGGCCACGCCCGCGGCGAACGCGACCATGATGGCGGCCTTGCGGGCCGCGGGGCTGCGCATCCCCAGCCTGGGCGCCAACGCGCTGCCAAGGTGGACAAACACGGCCGTGACGGCCAGCACGTAGTGCGGCACGAAATACAGGGTATACGGCCACACGTGCAAGCCTGCGGCGGCAAAATACAGGTTGCTGTCGAGCTTGAACAGGCCGCGCGCGCCCAGGACCGCCAGCGTATGGGCGGCCAGGAAATACAGCAGATACAGGCCGGCCAGCCGCGCGGGTTTGGCCATTGCGGGCACTTGCGCGCCGGCGCGCTTGCGCAGGCGCAGGAAGCCGGTCACGATTTGCACCACAACGCTGGCCAGCAGCAAGGCTTCCACCGGTGGCCAGCGGTAGACCACCCGTAGCGCGTCCATGGCGGCCAAGTGGGTGGACGGCCCCAGGAGCAGCAGCATTTGGTTGGCAAGGTGGAACACCAGGAACAGGCCAAGCAGCGCGCCGGAATACCGGTGCAGCCTGGCGAGGCTGAGTGACGCGCCTGGCATTGAAACAGGCGGCGTTGCGGGGAAGTCGGGCGGTGTGGAGGAGGTCGGCATAGGGTGGCGGTAAATGGTAAGCTGTTGACGTATATGCAAGCCTAACTTTCGCCGAGGCCGCCGTCTTGAATAATTCCGACATTGCCGACACCCACCTGGTCTTGCCGCCGGCCGCGCTGCATGGCTGCGTGCGCGCCTTCATTGCGCGCGACAAGACACGGGACGGGGCCGCGCCCCGGTTTGCCGAGAACCATTTTCCTGCCGCGCCGTTTTGCGCCATCACGTGGTTCATCAAGGGCCAGGCGTGGCTGGGCGATGCCATTACCGGCGCCGGTCATTGCAGCGGCGCGCCGCTGGACCGGGTGGTGGTGAGCGGGCCGCTGAGCCATCCGCTGGTCACGTACAATCCCGCGCCGGTCCATGCCTTCATGGTGGTGTTTTATCCCGACGCCTTCCAGGAAATAACGGGGGCGGCGCCAGCGGCATTGGCGGACCGGCAACTGCCCCTGCGGCAAGTGCTGGCGCCGGCATGGCACGCGTTTGCCGATGCGGTGCTGCGGGCCGGCAGCGATGGTGAACGCCTGCGTATTGCTCAGGCGTTCTTGTGTGCGCAATGGCAGCCGGTGCGGCGCGCCCGGGATCCCGGCGCGCCGTGGCTGCAGGCGCTGCGGCAGCGCTTGCAAGGCGTGCGGGGGGCGATAGGCGAGCGCCAGTTCGAACGCAAGGTCAAACAGTTGACGGGGCAGTCGATGCAGGCGCTGCGCGGCACCGGCCGGCTGGAATCGGCGCTGCTGCAGGCGCGCGGCGAGGCGGACGAGGGAGCGCTGGACTGGTCGCGCGTGGCGTTTGACGCCGGCTATGCGGACCAGCCGCATTTATGCCGGGAAGTGCGCCGGCTGGCGGGCGCCGCGCCCAATCAATTGCTGCGGCGCAGCCAGGACGATGACGGCTACTGGCTGTACCGTTACTGGCGTTGAGTCAAGCCATATGCGTCACGTCATCCGCATCACGTCATGTGGATCACCGCGCCCAGCTGGTGGCGCGCGGTGAAGGCGGCGAAGGCCTGGAATTCGGCATAGCAATCCTTCAGGCAGGTGGCCACTTCATGGCTGCGGCTTTCCCACAGGTCACCCAGGTACACGCCTTCAAAATCGGCGGTCTTCAGCGCGGACACCACTTGTTCTTCGCTGATGGCGGCGCAGGCTTCGGCGATACGCGCCATAGCGTTGGCGCGGTGGTACAGCGCCGGCCCGTAGCCGACGTCGATATGGCCGAGCGGCTGGGCGTCATCGAAGAAGCCGGGCATGCGCGGGGCGCAACTGCGCAGGCAGGCGCCCAGCCCATCCCACAAGCGGTCCAGGTCGAGCAGGTAGCGCTCGTGGCCGGTGTACACCAAGGTGGGCACTTCCGGCGCCAGGGCAGCGTTTTCAAAGCCGATTTCAGCCAGGTAAAGTCCCCCGTCTTCCGGTTCGACCAGGCGCCACACGAGCGGCGGGTCGGCCAGGACGCGGCGGATATTGCCATCGCTGACGGCGTAAGCGACACATGAGATTCCCATGAGGAAATCCTAGCACGGCCTTCAGGATTTTGTGGAAAACTCTTCGCCCTGTTGCGCAATCAGCCACGCTAGCAAGCTGACAGCCAGGCAGCCCAGCACGCCGCACGCCAGGTGGAAGGCGCTGTCGAACAGCAGCGGCGCCAGCAGGCCGGACACCAGCGCAAACAGGATCATCTGGATGAACGATTGCATCGACGACGCCAGGCCGCTGTTATTGGGGAAATGGTTCAGTGCAATCAAGGTCATCGGCGGCATGGAAATCGCCAGTGCAAATGAATACAGGAACAGCGGCAGCACGGCCCACGGCACTTCGGCGGCAAAGAAATAGTTATAGGCCACGTTGGCAATGGCCGCCACCGTCATCAGGGCATAGCTGATCCAGATTTGCGCGCCCTGGGAATAGCGGTGCGCAAATTTCGAGGCCAGCGCGGAACCAATCACCATGCCGCTGATCAGGGGAATGAACAGCCAGGCAAACGCGGTTTCCGGCAAGTGCAGGATATGCATGATGAAGTACGCGGCCGAACCGATGTACAGCGCGAAGCCGCCGAACGCCATGCCGACCGCCACCGACAGCAGCAGGAACTGGCGGTGGCGCAAGACGTTCCAGTAATTGCGGGCGATGGCGCCGAAATGGAACGGGTGGCGCTGCTGCACCGGCAAGCTTTCCGGCAGACCGCGCTGCACCGCCACCATCATTACCACGCCGAAGGCGGCCAGGAACCAGAAGATCGAACGCCAGCCCAGCGACACTTGCAGCCAGCCGCCCAGGATCGGCGCGATCGCCGGCGCCAGGCCGAACACCATCATCACGTTGGCCAGGATCTTTTGTGCTTCGGCGCCGCTGAAGCGGTCTTGCACGATGGCGCGTCCCACCACGGAACCGGCGCCGGACGACAGCCCCTGCACGATGCGGCATGCCAGCAGCACCCCAAAGGTGGGCGCCAGCGCCGCACCGATGGAGGCCACCACATACAGCGCCAGCGACCACAGGATCACGGGACGGCGGCCGAACGAGTCGGACAGCGTGCCGTAAAACAGCATCATGAAGGCAAAGCAGAACAGGAACAGCGACAGCGTTTGCTGGATCGCCATCGGGCTGGCGCCAAAGGTTTGCGCGATGGCGGGGAACGATGGCAGGTAAGTGTCGATGGCCAGCGGACCGACCATCGTCAGGCCGGCCAGCAGCACGGTCAGCAGAATATTCATCATACGTGTATCGTTATGCGGACCGGTATTTTACGCCACCCTTTATATATGCGTTTTTCGCATATATAAGTTTGGAATTATTCTTTCGTGTAGCCGCATCGGCTCATTAAGCTCAACAATTGTTTGTCGAATTTTTATACTGCCATGACCATCGATACCTTTGACGGCACAGGCGTGCGTGCATCGCACTGGAACCTGGGCCCCGTGATTGAGCAACTGCGCGTGTCGCGCGAAGCGACCCATAACATCCGTCACCAGGGCAAGGTGCGCGAATTGCCGTCGCGTGAAGCGCTGGTGGCGATCGTCGACGGGATTTCCGCCGTGCTGTTCCCCACCCATTACGGGCGGCCGAACCTGACCGATGAAAGCATCGATTACTTTGTCGGCGACACCCTCAACACCACCCTGAACCGCATGACCGAACAGGTGCGGCGCGGCTTGCAGTTCGCGTCGGAATTCGACGGCCTCGATGAAGAAGCGCTGACGCAAAAAGCATATGAAATCACGCGCGACTTTGCCGCGGGCTTGCCGCAAGTGCGGGCGCTGCTGGTGTCGGACGTGCACGCGGCCTTTGCCGGCGATCCTGCCGCCACCTCGATTGCGGAAATCATGCTGTGCTATCCGGGCACCATCGCCATCCTGCATTACCGGATTGCACACATGCTGCACAAACTGGGTTCGCCGTTCATTGCGCGCCTGATTTCCGATATCGCCCACACCAAGACCGGAGTCGATATCCACCCGGCCGCCACCATCGGCGCCAGCTTCTTCATCGACCACGGCACCGGCGTGGTGGTGGGCGAGACCGCGATCCTGGGGCAGGGTGTGCGCCTGTACCAGCAGGTGACCCTGGGCGCCAAACGCTTCCCGGCCGACGCCAGCGGCGCGCTGATCAAAGGGACGCCGCGCCATCCGATAGTCGAGGATGATGTGGTGATTTACGCGGGAGCGACCGTGCTGGGCCGCATCACGATCGGCGCCGGGTCCACCATCGGCGGCAACGTGTGGCTGACGCAGAGCGTGCCGCCGAACAGCAATGTTTCCCAGGCCCAGATGCGCAATGAATGTCGGTAACTATCGATTTTCTCGATTGTAATCCAGGAAATTTTTGGTTTTACAATCGAATAATCGATGGCCATAATCACTCCCACGTAAATCGTTCCCAACTATTGAACTGGAGTGAATATGAAGAAGATTGTTGCCCTGCTGATCGCCGCCGGATTCTCGATGGCCGCCACCGCCGCGCCGGAAACCTATGTCATCGACAGCACCCACACGGCGCCCCGTTTCGAATACAGCCACTTCGGCTATTCGAACCAGGTCAGCCGTTTTGACACCACGTCCGGCAAGATCACCATCGACAAGGCCGCCAAGACCGGCTCGGTGGACGTGACCATCGACGCAAAATCGGTCAACACCGGCTACGCCACGTTCAACAACCACATCCAGGGCGAGGACTTCTTCCACACCGCCAAGTTCCCGTCCATCACCTACAAATCCACCAAGGTGCATTTCAACGGCGACAAGGTGGCGTCGGTGGACGGCAATCTCACCATCAAGGGCGTGACCAAGCCCGTCTCCCTGACCGTGACGTCGTTCCAGTGCATGCCGCACCCGATGCTGAAGAAAGACGCGTGCGGCGCCAACGCCGTGGCGAAAATCCTGCGGTCGGACTTTGGCGCCGGCAAATACGCACCGCACGTCAGCGATGAAGTGACCCTGACGTTCGCGATCGAAGCGGTCAAGGAATAATGTCACACCCTGGGGTCAGACCCCGAATGTGACAAAAGTGGACATATGATCCCAAGAAATGTCTACTTTTGTCATAAATGGGGTCAGACCCCAGGGGATGACAGAGGGGCTACACCAGCTGGAACCAGCCGAGTACGGCCCCGGCGCCCAGCAGCCACAGCAGGTGGAGGCTGGTGCGCCAGATCACGATGCCGGCCGCCAGCGACAGCGCCCACAGCGGCCAGTGATCGATGGTGGCCGCGCTGGTGGTGGCCAGGATGATGCCGGTCGAGACCAGCATGCCGACCACCACCGGCGACATCCCTTGTTTAAAGGCCCGCACGCCGCGCATCTCGCGGTTGCGGTGCAGCCATTGCGACGCCATGTAGGTCAATGTCGTGCTGGGCAGCATGATGCCCGTCATGGTGACCGCCACCCCCAGCACGGCCGCCGTATAACTGCCGGCATTGAGCCCGACTTTCCATCCCATCAGCGCGACAAACAGCACGTTCGGACCGGGCGCCGCCTGGGCCAGGGCAATCGCATCGTTGAATTGCTGCGGCGTCAGCCAGTGGTGCTGTTCCACCAGCAGGCGGTGCATTTCCGCCGTGGTGGAAATCGCGCCGCCCACCGACATCAGCGACAGCAGCAGGTAATGGCCAAACAGGCTGAGCCAGTCGCTCCAGGTCAGTACGATGGTGGTCATGCTTTCAGCCTCCGGTAAGTCAGCAGGCAGCACAGCATGCCCAGTCCGCCCAGCACGTACAGCAACGGCAGCCGCAGCCACGCCAGCAACAGCACCGCCACGACAGCCACCCCCAGGCCCAGCGCCAGCGGCAGCGGATGCCGCTTGAGCGAGGCCGCCAGCTTGACGCCGGTGGCGGCGATCATGCCGGCCGACACCGCCGCCATGCCGCGCAGGGCGCCGGCCACGCCCGGATGGTCGGCGAATTGCGAATGCACCAGCGCCAGGGCAATGATCAGCAGCAGGGGAATGGCCAGCATGCCCGCCAGCGCGGCCGCCGCGCCCGGCATGCCGAAGTAACGCGCGCCGATCACCAGCGACAGGTTGACGACATTCGGGCCCGGCATGACTTGCGCGACGGCCAGTTCTTCCGTGAATTCTTCCTGGGTCAGCCAGCGCTTGCGTTCGACCAGTTCGCGCTGCACCACCGCCAGCACGCCGCCAAAACCCTGCAGGGCCAGGATGGTAAAAGAGAAAAACAGGTCGGCCAATGATTGCGGCCGCCGGCGATTGTCGAGCGGATTGTCTTCAGGAATCATCCCGCCATTATCCTTGACTTCCACATTTATTGTTCGATACTCCCTTCACGGCCGATAGTGGCCCGCCACTGTGAAGGAACCGCAATGGAAGCACACACTGTTTTAGACCGGCCCGTGCCGGCCCTGCAGCCACCCCATCAGCAGCGCAGCGACGCGCGCTGCAGTGAAATCGTCAACAAGGGCATTGCGGTGCAAGATTGTTTTTCCACCCTGTGTGCGATCGAATATCTCAAGTCGAACAATGTGCGCGCGGATGTGATTGAGCGGGTGTTGCTGCACCCGGATTTGCGGCGCCGCGTACCCCATTGAGCCGGACCGGTGCGCGCACAAAGTCAGCCGTACTTATGCACAAAAATTGTCTGCCCGTAAACCTGCAAAAAATTTTCACGCGGATTTCACTGCTTTGCTAAGTGCTTGATTTTGAAGGAGGTAAATTCTGCCATTTGAACGGGCAGTTTGTTGGAACCCGCATGGTTACAGGCCGTGCGGGCTGTCAAGAGGGGCTTTTCCACAAAGATATCCACACACTTTGTGGATATCGGAAAAAGCGCTTAACAATCCGCCACTTAGCTGCAACCTGGCGGCCCCGGCAAGGCAAATGACGGCATGATGCGGGGACGATGCCGGCAAAATCGCGGGAAATAACTACTGTATGCGTATCCAGTGCTTTGCCGGCGCGGCGTCGCCGGCGGCATCCGGCGCGGCGGTGGAAACTTGCGCGCCCAGCAACTCTTCTTTGGTGGCGTCCAGCAGGGCAAGCGCCTTCGCGCTGGCGTCGACGATGCGGTTGTCGCCATCGAGCGTGAAGCCAAGCTGGCGGCCCAGTTGCGCCTGCAAGGCCGCGATGCGCTGTTCCTGTTCCGCCAGGCCCGCATAGCCGCGCAGCGACGAAATCACCGTGGTGAACAGCTTGCGGGTGGTGAGGTCGCTCTTGCACCAGAAATCATTGATGTCGTAATCGAGGATGATGCTGTGTTCCAGCGCCTGGCCAGGCTGGCCGGTCCGCAATACAATGCGCACCAGCTTGTTGTGCAACTCGTCGCGGATCTGGCGCGCGACTTTCAAGCCCGCTTCGCTGGTCTCCATGATGACATCCAGCAACACCAAGGCCACGTCGGGGTTGTTGCGCAACACCGTCAGCGCTTCACCGCCACTATAGGCGTGCAGGAAGCTGAGCCGGCGGCCCTGGAAGCAGGCATTGCTGAGGGAGAATTTGGTGACCACATGGACGTCGACATCGTCGTCAACAATCAGCACCCGCCATGGGGCCGGCACGGCAGCGCCATTCGGGTCCGCGCCGGCAGGCGCATCTTCTTCAATCATCCAGTCCGGGCTACTTTCTTCTTTCACGTTCATGCACATTCCTGTGGCTAATCAATCGTCGGCGCGCACTACATCAAGACACGGGCCGCCCATTCGTGCATCCGCTTCAGCAACACTATTCCTCGGCTGAATATTTGTCAAAGGGTTCCGGGACGCGGCGCCCGGGGCTGCCCGTTCTGGAAGCAAATGCCGAACTTTTTTTTTCAATCGGCAAAAAATTATTTTTGGTGTTGCTTCAAGCGATTTGCAAGTAATTGATTTTTTTGATGAAAATTTTTGCCTGCGAAATCAGCAATTTGTTGAAACCCGCTTCAACACTACGTCTCCAGCCTGTCAAGGGGGTGTTTTCCACACGCTTATCCACAGACGATGTGGATAACGCTGAAAAGCGCTTTAGAAACGCCCTGTTAGAACAGCTTGATAAGGCAAACTCTGTCGTGCGGCGTTATAGCTGCCGTTTCAATTTCTCCAACATCTCCAGGAAGCGCTCGCACGCCAAGCCCGGCGGCCACGGTTCCCACGGCTGGCCGCCATAGACGGCTTGCAGCGGATCCGTGTCCAGCGGCTGCGCCCGTATTTTCAGCGTTTGCCGGACTTCATTGCGCGACCAGCCCACCACGTGCACGGCTTCGCTGGCGGCGGCCAGCCGGTCGGCGCGCTTGTGGATGCGGTGGCCATCGCGGGTCCAGCGCGGCAAGCCATAGCGCAGGAAGACCGCCTGTTCGAGCCGCCGGCTCAGTTCCCTGAACTGGTCACCCAAAAAAGGTTTAAGGACGGAAATGCAGTCGAAGCCCAGCAAGCCTTCTTCCGCGTCATGCAACAACTCACGCAATTCCACCTCGGGCGGCAAGGTTTCGCCGTTGTTCCCGGCCCAGGTGCGCCGCAACTGCATCACGGTCAGGGAATGCTGCGCCACCGATAACGGCAGCGGCCACGCGGAATGCCCGCCCCAGCGGTAGGTGCGCGCCAGGCCCAGCGCCAGGTCGGCATCGTCCCAGTCGAACGGGGTCGGGTCCAGCAAATCCAGCCGTTTTCCCGAAGGCATGCGGACCCAAGCCCGCGCATCGCCGCGCATTTGCTTCCTTTTAACCATTTATTTTGTGCGCATTGTATTACAAGCATGATAGCGACTCCAACATGGTGGAAAATTCTATTCTTATGAGCAACATTACTTGAATTTGCAATACACTATTCGGACGCGGCCCACATCTTTTGGAGATTCCATGGCGACACGTCCTTCCTACCTGTATCCCGGCGGTTCGGTGATGATGCACTCACCGCTGCAATTGAAGAATTCCGACATGTATGGCTATTTCGTCAAAGGCGATGTGGCCAAATTGCAGCACACGCTCGATACCAGCCTGAATGCGGTGGCCGGACAGCGCATGCGTTTCAAGGCGCTGTCGCCCTACGTGATGGTGACGTTTACCCGCGTCAACCACGCGGACTCCGCCGCGCCGGTGGACCATGCCAAGGGCTGGATCACGGAAATCGATATCGTCACGTGGGTCATGACGGGGGCGATGGACCCGGACGGCAAGCTCGATCACATCTATTGGTATCCTTGCCACATCTTTGTCGATGACGCGATGGCGCTGATCAACGGCCGTGAATTGTTCGGCTATCCGAAATACCTGTGCGAATACGAGATCCCGCAAGATGGACTGCCGCCGCTGCGCTGTTCGGTCTCCGCCAAGGGCTTTAAACAGTTTTCGCCGGAGACCCGCATTGCGCTGCATCCGCTGTTGGAAGTCAATGCCGTCAACCCCAACCAGCAAGAGAAAGTCCTCGATGATATCGGCGACCTGATCGAGGAAGCCATCAAGCTGTTCCTGGCGGTGCCGGACTTCTTCAACATGGACAAGGAGGGATGGGAAGATATCGGGTCGCTGCTGCGCAACCCGCGCATCGACCAGATCTTCCTCAAGCAATTCCCGGACAGCGCGGGCATCAAGGCCGTGTACCAGGCCATCGTGGCGGCGCCGGCCACCATCGACAAGCTGCACAGCGTGAAGTTGCTGGGTTATGACTATGAAGCGACCCTGCATGCCTTCGACAGCTTCCCGCTGAACGACACGCTGGGCTTGCAACTGGGGCCGCAAGCGGCGATTTTGCCGTTCCACGTGAATTTTGATTTCACCGCGCAGCCGGGGGAGGAACTGGTCGACAACTCGCGGGTGAACCCGGAAAAAATCGCGATCCTGGGCGGCGGCGTCGGTTCCATGACGGCCGCGTATTACCTGACCAACCAGCCGGGCTGGGAAAACAATATGGAGATCACCGTGTACCAGCAGGGCTGGCGCCTGGGCGGCAAGGGCGCCAGCGGACGCAACGCGGCACTGGGGCAGCGCATCGAGGAACACGGCCTGCACATCTGGTTCGGTTTCTACGCCAATGCCTTCAAGATGATCAAGGAAGCCTACGCGGCGCTGGGGCGTCCGCCGGGATCGCCGCTGGCGACCTGGGAAGACGCGTTCAAGCAGCACGATTACGTGGCGTTGTCGGAAGACGTCAATGGCGAATGGCGCAACTGGTCGATCATGTTCCCGAGCCTGCCGGGTGAGCCGGGGACCGGCACCGAAGAGATCACGCTGTGGCAAATGGCGGTGGCCATGATTGCGTGGATCGAACAGTGGCTGAAAAACCTCAAGGACATCGCCGACGGCCTGGAGGAAAAGAAGGCGCCGGAACACGCCAGCGGCCCGGGCGGCTGGCTGCGCCGGCTGGCCGACGACGTGCGCGAAGATATTGCCGACCTGGCGGACGACGTGGTGGTGTCGGCCGGCGCGCTGGCGGCGCTGGTGTCCAACCTGGCGCCGGATTCGTCCAGCCACCAGCAATCCGAGCATGACATGCTGGGCGGGACGCTGGGCGGCATCCGCCAGTGGCTGCACGCGCGCTACCGCGACAAAATCATCAGCAACGATGACTTGCGCCACATGTTCATTTGCCTGGACCTCGGCATCACGGTCATGAAAGGCATGTTTGAAGACGGCGTGTTCCGCCACGGCTTTGACGTCATCAACGACATCGATTTCCGCGACTGGCTGCGCAAGCATGGCGGCGATGAGGATTACTGCGTCAATTCCGCGCCGGTGCGCGGTTTCTACGACCTGGTGTTCGCTTATGAAAATGGCGACTTCGACAAGCCGAACGTGGAAGCCGGCACCATCCTGCGCTCGATGATGCGCATTGGCCTGGCGTATAAAGGCGGCATCATGTTCAAGATGCAGGCCGGCATGGGCGACACCATCTTCACGCCGATGTATGAAG
The DNA here is from genome assembly GCF_058807115.1 of Pseudoduganella sp. GW821-FHT12E03. Lineage (NCBI taxonomy): Bacteria > Pseudomonadati > Pseudomonadota > Betaproteobacteria > Burkholderiales > Oxalobacteraceae > Pseudoduganella > Pseudoduganella sp. GW821-FHT12E03. The sequence continues at coordinate 485,903 of NZ_JBXAQJ010000002.1, forward strand.
TGCTGAAGGCGCGCGGCGTGCAATTCAAATACTTCCACAAGGTCGATGAACTGGTGCCGGACGGCGACACCATCGGCGCCATCCGCATGACGCAACAAGTGGCGCTGGCGGGCGCGCAATACGATCCGCTGGTCGATGTCAAAGGCCTCGGCTGCTGGCCGTCCGCACCGCTGTATGAGCAGATCGACCCGGCCCAGGCCGCGCTGCTGCAACAGGAAAACGTCAACCTGGAATCGTACTGGACCAACTGGCCGGAGCTGTACCGCGAAGCGTTCGGCAAGCCGCTGCCAACGGTGACATTGAAGAAAGGCGTGGACTTCGACAAGGTCGTGTTCGGCATTTCCATCGGTTCCCTGCCGGCGCTGTGCCCGCAATTGCTGGCGAAAAGCGACAAGCTGCGCGCCGCCTCGGAGCAGGTGCAAACCGTGGCGACCCAGGCCTACCAGGTGTGGCTGAACAAGGACCTGGCGCAAATGGGCTGGACTTGCCAGCCGGACGGCCAGCAGCCGGTGCTGTCGGGCTTTACGGAACCGTATGACACGTGGGCGCCGATGGACCAGTTGCTGTGCCGTGAAGACTGGCCGCCGGCCGTCGATCCGAAAAACGTGTCGTACTTCTGCAGCGCGCTGCCGGTGGCGGCCTACCCACCGCCGTCCGACCACGCGTTCCCGGACCGCATGAAAGCCGTGGCGAAAGAGGGCGCGGTCAACCAGTTGCGCAAAGAAATCGCGTATTTGTGGCCCGCGGCCGGCCCGGCGGGCGCCTTCCCGTGGAACTGGCTGGTCGATCCGGCCGAAGGCACGGGCGAAGCGCGCTTCGATGCGCAATACTGGCGCGCCAATGTCGATCCGTCCGAACGCTACGTGCTGTCGGTGGTCAATTCCACCCGGTACCGGCTGGCGACCGATGAATCGGGTTTTAATAACCTGTTCCTGACCGGGGACTGGATCAAGACCGGCCTCAATGCCGGTTGCGTGGAAGCGGCCGTGATGGCGGGCATGCAGACTTCGCGCGCCATGACGGGGTATCCGCAGGTGATCCAGGGCGAGAAAGACTTTTAAACGGGCGGACTTCCGATGCCGATGAAAAAAGCCGCGCCAGCCGCCAGTCCGGACGCCTATGTGGCGGCGCTCGATGGCTGGCGCCAGGCCCAGGTGGCCGCGCTGCGCGCGGCGGTGCTGGAGGCGGCGCCGTTCGATGAAGTCATCAAATGGGGCCACCTGGTGTATTTCAGTAACGGCCCGGTGCTGCTGATCCGCGCCGAAGACGAACGGGTCTTGTTCGGCTTCTGGCGCGGCAAGCGGCTGGGCCATCTCGAGCCGCGCCTGAAAGGAGGCGGCAAGTACGAGCTGGCGACGATGGCATTGACACCGGATACGCCGCTGGAGCGGGAGACGGTGCTGCGGCTGGTGCGGGAGGCCGTGGCGTTGAACGCCACACTGGGCAACCCAACGTCTATCCATTGATCGGCGCCATTGGCCGCGTAGGGCGGTTCTCTTGCGAGCCGCCATGCGTGCGTCGACGCGACGCATGCAGGCGGCATTGTAAATGCCGCCCTACGGGTTATGCGCCCCGTGTCTTCGGCAAGTTCAGCGGCAAGTTCAGCGGCGCAGCACCAGGGCCCGCAGTGAAATCACCGCCATGCCACCGGCGCTGACGGCCAGGGTGACGGCGGCCATCACCGGCCCGAGGTCCCAGTGGCCGGTGTAGTCGGCCGCCACCGTCAGCACGATGGCGGTCACCAGTTGCGCGGGCAGCAGGGCGCGCAGCCAGCCATACAAACCATAGACGCCGCGCGCCAGGAACCGGTTCGCCAGGTACAGCACGGGCCCCCACAGCACCGTCAGGAACACCAGCACGGCGGCCGCCAGGATGACGATCCTCATGGCTTGTCCCTGGGTTCGCGCGGCGTGGTGGGCAGGCGCAGCAGGTAGACCGTGACGGCGCAGGCAATCGCGGCCAGCACGAATTTCACGGCCAGCGTGACTTTCCAGATCGAATACAGCATCGAGGCCCACATCATGACCAGCGCCAGGATCTTGCCGCGCAGCGGGATGCCGCGCCCGTCTTCGAAATCGCGCAGGAACTTGCCAAACGTGCGGTGGTTGCGCAGCCATAGGTGCAGGCGCGGCGAACCACGCGCATAGCAGGCCGACGCCAGCAGCAGGAATGGCGTGGTGGGCAGCAGCGGCAGGAAGATGCCGAGGACCGCGAGGACCAGGGCGAAGCTGCCGAGGATATTGGTGGCGATTCTCATGTGTGGGTGAAACGCAATGACGTAAGGCCTATCATACCCTGCATTGGCGCCGCGATTGCAACGGCGTGCGGGGTGGCCTATGCTGGTTGTCCCGATGTTGTGAATGTTGTGCATATTGTGATCACTGAAAGGGTGTTATGCGGGTGGTGATGATCGGCGGCACCGGCCATATCGGCAGTTACCTGGCGCCGCTGCTGGTGCGGGCAGGGCACAGCGTGGTGACGATTGCGCGCGGCCTGAGCGCGCCGTATTTTGCCGATCCGGCCTGGGACCAGGTCGAGCGGGTAGCGGCCGACCGCGCGGAGCGGGACAAGGCCGGCACGTTTGGCGCGCTGGTGGCCGGATTGAAGCCGGACGCGGTGATCGACCTGATGTGCTTTACGCCGGACAGCGCGCGCCAGTTGCTGCAAGCGTTGTCCGGCAGTGGCGCGCACCTGCTCCATTGCGGATCGGTGTGGGTCTATGGCCCGCGCAGCGGGGCGCTGCAGGATGAAACCTCGCCGCGCGCGCCATATGGCGTGTACGGAGAGTGGAAAGCGCAAATTGAAACGCTGTTGCTGGCGCAGGATGCCGTGCCCGTGACGGTGATCCATCCGGGCCAGATCGCGGGCCGCTACTGGTGGCCGGTGAACCCGGGCGGCAACCTGCAGCCGGCCGTCTTCGCGCAACTGGCGCGCGGCGCGCCGCTGGCGCTGCCGGACGGCGGCGAGGCGACCCTGCACTTTGCCCATGCGGCCGATATTGCCGACGCCTTCCTGCGGGCGCTGGAAGCGCGTGCCATTGCCCAAGGCCAGGCGTTCAATGTGGCGTCGCCGGAACCGGTGACCTTGCGCGCGTATGCCGGGGCGGTGGCGCAGTGGCATGGCCGCCAATGGCGGCCGGCCGACGGCGACTGGCGCGGCGGCTACAGCCCGCAGGAAGTGCAGTTTGCCGAGTATGTCGTGAAATACAACACCGGCTGTTCCAGCCGCAAGGCGGAACGCCTGCTGGGCTGGCGCGCCACGGTTGACGGGCTGCAGGCCGCCGGCGAGGGCATCCTGCATTTGCTGGCGCCGCGCGCCTGAAGGTCATGAAAGGTCAGCGGTGCGGCACCACGAACAGCAGTATCGGCGGCAGGAGCAGCGCGGCCAGCACCACCCGGCGCAACACGCGGCCAGTCTTTAAGTCCGCATGGCGCCGCGCCACCAGCCACGACCAGAGGGTGACCGGCAGCGCCAGCAGCACGGCGAACGCCCCGGTATAGAGCATGGAAATGACCATGCTCAGCGCCAGCGCCTCATGCCGGGGATCCGCCTGCCAGTTGCCGGCCAGGGTCGAGACCACGAAGATTTCCGCGAGCAACAGCGGGGCAATACCGAGCGACATCAGGGCATTGGCGATGGTGAGTTGGCGTTGGGGTGTCATGCAGCCACTATAGCGGCTGCCACGGGATTTTGCAGCAGTTCCGGCAGCGCCTGTGCTTTTAGCGCCAAGGCGCTTCACCGGCAAGGCTAATTGGCGGCCATGCTCGCTTCCGGCGCCGTCGTACTGGCGCGCAAGTCCTGGCACGCCTGTTCCAGCGCTTCCTGCAATTCCGGCAAGTTGGCGGTGACCTGGTCCAGGTCGCCGGCCGCCGCCAGTTTTTCCAATTTGTGGCACAGCGTATGCAACTGCGCCGAGCTGAGATAGCCGGCGCTGCCTTTCAAGGCATGGAAGGCGGCCGAGGCGGTGCTGGCTTTGCCGCCCTGGACGGCTGTGCGGGCCAGTTCCAGGCGGCGCGGCGCTTCATCGAGGAAGGCTTGCGTGATGCGCTGCATGTGTTTTTGCGACAGGCCGGCCAGCGGCAGGATGCGGATCCGGCCATCGTTATTGACGGGCTGCGCCACCTGTTCCAGCGGCGCCACGCCGAATTGCGCGGCCAGCTCCGCGTCCGACGGCGCGGCCGGCTGGCCAGCCTGTCCGGCCGCGGCGCTGTCATATTGCGCGAACCCGGCTGGTTCCTGACCGGCATGTGCGCTGTCGGCCGGGGCGACGAATTGCAGGGTACGGCCACGCGACAGCAACTGGGCAATGGTTTTTTCAATCTGGTCGTACAGCAAGCGTTCATCGACCGGCTTGCTGAGGAAACCATCCATGCCGACCGCGAGGTAGCGTGCGCGGTCATGGTCGCTGGCATTGGCGGTCAGGGCGATGATGGGCACGCTGGTGTCCTTGACCCGGTAATCTTCGCTGCCGCCACGGCGGATCAGGCGCGCGGCCTGTTCGCCATCCATGGTTGGCATGCGGCCATCCATCAGCACCAGGTCGTATTCGTCCCGCGACAGCGCGGCCAGCGCGTCGACGCCGTTTTCCACGATGGACACCGCGTGGCCCATGCTTTCCAGCAGGGTACTGATGATGATCTGGTTGGTGCGCACGTCTTCGGCGCACAGGATGTTCAGGCGGTAGGCATGGCGCGCTTCGCGCGGTAGCGCCATCAAATCGTTTTCAGGCGGCATACCCAGCGCCAGCGGCAAGGTAAAGTGGAAGTTGGAACCGACGCCCGGGGTGCTGTCGACACCGATCACGCCCCCCATCAACTCCACCAGCTCCTTGCAGATCGCCAGGCCCAGGCCGGTGCCGCCAAAGCGGCGCGTGGTGGAAATGTCGGCTTGCTCGAATTTCTGGAACAGGCGCGACAGGGTGGTCGGGTTGATGCCGGGACCGGTGTCGCGGATACTGAACTGCACGTGGGTGAGGCCATTGCGGCCCTGCCGGGCGGACGCTTCGAGCCGCACTTCGCCCCGGTCGGTGAACTTGATGGCATTGCCCAGCAGGTTCAGCAGGATTTGCCGGATCCGGGTCGGGTCGCCCTGCACATAGCGGGGCAGGTCCAGCGCCAGGTCGACTTTCAGCAGCAGGCTCTTGGCATCGGCTTGCGCTTGCAGGATGCCGACCGCTTCATCGATCAGCGAACGCAAGTCCACATCCACGGTTTCAATCGACAGCTTGCCGGCGTCGATCTTGGAAAAATCCAGGATATCGTTGAGGATGGCCAGCAGCGCTTCACTGTTTTGCAGGCCGATGCGCAGGTATTCCTCGGTGCGGCCGCGCACGGTCTGGTCGCGCAGCGCGAATTTCAGCATGCCGATCACACCGGCCAGCGGCGTGCGGATGTCATGGCTCATGGCGGACAGGAAATCGATGCGGTGGCGGCTGACGATTTCCGCGTGCTCCTTTGCTTCCGTCAATTCCGCGGTGCGTTCCTGCACCCGCTGTTCCAGGTGGTTGCGCAGCAGACGGATCTGGTCGGCCAGCGCAAACGCCAGCAACACGCCATCGAGCGTCCCGCCCAGCAGGGTGAACAGCTGGGCGTTTTCCACGGCGGCCGGAATCAGGCCGACATTGGCCGGCAAGATCAGCACGCCCGGCAGCATCAGGGCAACGAAGCCCAGGATAAAGAAGCGGGCCGGCTGGTAGCCGTTGCGCCACACCACGATGCCGCTGATCAGCGCCAGGGTCATCCAGATGGAGATCGCGATGGTGGCCAGGGTGTGCGCATACGGCAGCGCGATAAAGCAGCTAGGCAACAGCAGCAGCGGCAAAATAAAGTTGATGTTGCTGATCTTGTGCAGCCGCGGCGCATTGTGTTCCAGGCGCAGGAAGGCGCGGTAAAACAGCGTGCTGAGGACCGGCAGCAGGAAGAAGGGCACGTAATGGAAGCGCAAGTCATGCCAGCCAAACAGGTCGGTGGGCAGGTGGAAAGTCAGCCCCCAGCCGGTCGCATAGCACAGCACGTACAGCGAGTAGTACAGCGGCGAATGGTCGCGCGTGTAGGTATAGATGAAGAAATTGAAGATGGCCAGCGCCACCAGCGCGCCGATCGAACCAATGACGAGGAAATTTTCACGCGCCACCAGGGTGCGGTAAGCGTCTTGCGGTGTCACGGCAAACACCGGCGTGCGCGCGTAATACGGGCTGGAAAAGCGGATCAGCACCTCATAGGTTTCACCCGGCTGCAGCGCCACGTCCTTGCCATAATGGAGCAGGTATTCGTGCGGCGCGCGGTAGCCGGTGGACAGGTGCTGCAGCGCGGTGTCGGGGCCATACAGGCGGGTATCGACCAGGTCGATCAGCGTGTCGTTGGGGTCGAGGACCCAGGCCGACTGGCGCGTATCGTTGCGCAGCCGCGCATGCAGCCAATAGCCGCCGCCCAGCAAATCCACTTTGGCGGCGGGCTTCAGCTTGGCAATGAACGCGGGCAGATCACCCGGGTCGGAGGGAAACGCCTGGCCCGCGTCATGGTACAAGGCGCCGTGCTTCAGCAAATCGATGGTGGCCGCTTTGGTCAGCACGGCCTGGCCGGCACGGGTGTCGGCGGCGGGGCCCGCTTCCGATGCCAATCCCGGCGCCGCCAGCGAAGGCGCGCCGGCCAGGGCCAGCGACAAGAGCAGGCATGCGGTCAGGCACGCGCCCAGGTAGGTGGTCAGACGGACAGGCAGGCGACGGGGCACGCTGGCGAACAGGGCGATGAATTGTAAGAACATCGTGGGGTCCGGACTGATTTTCCTGGCCGCTGGGCGGCAGCGTGAAGATAGTAAAATATGATACTTGCCATATTCTAATCGACTCTAGACGGAATCCCTATCTTGCTGATCTCACCTGAACAATTCTTTGGATTTCTCGCGGCCGCCGTGGTCATTACCGCGTCGCCCGGGCCGGACAACCTGATGGTGCTGGGGGTCGGCATGTCCAAGGGCCGCGCGCGCGGCATTGCCTTCGGCCTCGGATGCGCGCTGGGCTGCCTGACGCACACGGTGTTGGCCACCCTCGGGGTCAGCGCGCTGATCGCCGCCTCGCCGATGGCGTTCACGGCCCTGAAAGTGTTTGGCGGGCTGTACCTGATCTGGCTGGGATGGGGTGCGCTGCGCAGCAAGGGCGGAGCGCAGGTGGCGGCGGAAGGCTTGCCGGACGAATCGCTGGCCCGGCTGTTCGGCAAGGGCTTGTTCGCCAACAGTATCAATCCGAAGGTGGTGCTGTTCTTCCTGTCGTTCCTGCCGCAATTCGTGGTGGCGGAGCGGGGCGGCGTCAGCTGGCAGACCGCGCAATTGGGCCTGGTGTTTACGCTGCAGGCATGCGTGCTGTTTGGCTTGCTGGGTTATTTCTCGGGCGGGATTGGCAAGTGGATCAACCGCAGCCCGCGCGCGGGGCTGTGGCTGGACCGGATAGCCGGGACGATTTTTGTGGGACTGGGCGTGCGCCTGATCGCGGCCCGCTAAGGGGACGCGCTGGCCCTGATCGCGAAGCGCAATTCCAGGCGGTCCTGCACCGCCAGCGCGCCGCCGAAGACGGCGAATGGCTTGATGCCGAAGTCGGTTTGCAAGATCGTGAACTGGCCGGTGGCGGCGATGCTGTTGCCGGTTTTGACGATGTCAGCCGGGAACGTATAGCGGCGCGTGACGCCGTGCAAGGTGATGTCCGCATTGAGCGCGCCGGCGCTGCTTTGTTCGGCCAGGACCAGCACTTCCGGATAGCGTTCCGCATCGAGTACTTTCACCAGCATGTTGTGGCGCGTACCGGCAATCGCATCGGCTGCCGGCGCCGCCGGCAAACCGGCCTGCCGGCGCAGCGCGTCGTCATCGACCACCATCGTATCGAGCCGGAAGCGGAATTCCGCGCGCGCCGGGTCGCCCGGGGCGCCGGGATAGGCCACGCCGGTCAAGGACCGGGCGGCCACCACATGGTCGTGGCCCAGCCGGGCCAGGGCGCCACCGCGCCGTACCGTCACGGCGATCAGGGAGTCCCCGTCCAGTTTCCACAAGGCGCCGCCCCGTGCGCGGACCTGCTCTTGCCAGGGCAGCGGCGTGGTTGCCGGCGCCGCAGCGACTGGCGCCGGGGGCACGGGTGTTGCTTTTTCCACTACTGGTGTTGGCAAACGTACACACGCACCGAGTAGTAGCAGGAGGGAAATGCCTGTTAGCCGCGAAAAATGACCCATTGTGATTATTGGTGAGAATTAAGTCTGTTTCTTTGTACTAATCTACGCCTGACAGCAAGGATTTAGAGCAACACCAAAGCAATGAATGACCGTATCAGACCCGGTCACCCATCAGTGCGATGATACCGCTCTTTCAAATCTCACCCGATTTGAATCCCTTCGCCCGCGACATGTCGCGGGTTTTTTTTTGCCGCAACCCGCCATCGCATGACTGAAACAATTGTTACAGATGTGATGGCCAACCTTAATCAATCCCTAAGCTTACCCCAAAGGAATACTGGCACAGTACCACCTGTAGCGCGCAGTCCTCACTGCGCGCCAGGTTGCCGTATCCCTCAGACGCGGCACGATTATCCCCGCGCTCTTAAAAGCGTTTTGACCGGCTCCCTCCTCCAAGATCGCCGGTCTTTTTTTGCCTGTCGTATTCGTGATTTTCCCCTACACTGGCATTTTTTCGCACACGGGATATTTTATGCGCATTTTAAATCAGGCCGGCATGGCGCTGGCTCTGCTGGCGTTGGCGCCGGCACAGGCGCAGGCCGCCGATGAGCCTTACTGCCATATCGATCCGTCCAAACCCAAGTTTTATCGGCTGGAATTGTCGGTGCCCACCACGTTTTGCATGAATCCGGACAGCCGGTCCGATCCCAGCTGTAAGAGTTTCCCCAAACCGGGGCTGCAATTACATGGCTTGTGGCCGAATTACCATAGCGGCTTTCCGTCCGGCGACTGCGACAAGAAGGTATGTGCGACGCAATCGGACGCCAAGGGTAAATTCTGCGCCTATCCGCAACCGCCCGGCTTATACCAGTCCGCTGAATGGAACAAGGGCAAGCAATATATGGCGGGCCTGGAAAAATGCCTGGAACGGCATGAATGGGTCAAGCACGGCACGTGCACCACGATGCAGCCGGCCGCGTATTTCGGCTGGGCGTTGAAGCATACGCAAGCCTTTGCCGACGCCGTCGCGCCGCTGTTGGACCGTCCGGTCACGCGCAAGGAATTCGACCAGTTGATAGCAAAGAAATTCCCCGCGCTCGATGGCGCGGTGCGCCTGAAATGCCGGGGCGCCTATGTGGATTCGCTCAACGTGCAATTTGAATGGGGCAGTGAACCGGGCGCGCCGATCAAAACCAAAGGCGGTGACAATGGTTATGGCAATTGCGGCAAAGAATTCACGTTCCCGAGCAAGTTATGATTGACCTCTACACCGCCGCAACCCCGAACGGCCACAAGGTGTCGATTGCGCTCGAAGAACTGGCGCTGCCGTATACCGTGCACGCGCTGGATCTGGCGGCCGGCCAGCAAAAGGAACCGTGGTTCCTGGCCATCAATCCGAATGGCCGCATTCCCGCCATCATCGACCGCGCGGCGGACAATTTCGCCGTGTTTGAATCGGGCGCGATCCTGATCTACCTGGCGGAAAAGACCGGGCGCCTGTTGCCGCTTGATGCCAAAGGGCGTTCGCAAGTGCTGCAATGGCTGATGTTCCAGATGGGCGGCATCGGCCCCATGATGGGGCAGGCCAATGTGTTTTACCGCTACTTCCCGGAAAAGCTGCAAGCCGCCATCGACCGCTACCACGGCGAGTGCAGCCGCCTGTTCCGCGTGCTCGATGGCCATTTGCGCCACCATGACTACCTGGCGGGCGATTACTCGATTGCCGATATTGCCAACTGGGCCTGGGTGCGCACGCACAGCTGGTCCGGCGTGCCGGTTGATGGCATGCCGCATTTGCAGCGCTGGCTGGCGCTGGTGGGCGAGCGGCCCGCGGTACGCAAGGGCATCACCATGCCGCCATCGAAGCTGGACCGCCATGCCAGCGCCGACCAGGCGGAACGGTTTGCACAGGAAGCACGCAAGATGCTGGAAACCGGACAATCCAGGGAGGCCCGATGAAGTTGTATACCAGCGCGAAAGCGCCCAATCCGCGCCGCGTGGCGATGTTCATTGCCGAAAAAGGCATCAGCGGAATCGAGACGCAATTGATCGACCTGGGAGCACTGCAACACCGCAGCGCGGAATTTTTGGCCGTGAATCCGTTTGGCCGGGTGCCGGCGCTGGAACTCGACGATGGCCGCGTCCTGTCGGAAACCCGCGCCATTTGTACTTACCTGGAAGGGGTCTATCCGGAACCGAATTTGATGGGCGATGGCTATGATGACCGCGCCTTTATTGAAATGGCGGACCGCCGCATCGAGCTGCACCTGTTTGGCGGCTTCGCCAACTGTATCCGCCACACGCATCCGGGCCTGGCGGCGCTGGAACAGCCGCAATTCGCGGACTTCGGCGCGTCGCAGGGGGACAAGGTCCGGGCGACCGCGCGCTGGCTGGACGGCGTGCTGGCGCAGCAGCCTTACGTGGCGGGGCAGCGTTTTACGGTCGCCGACATCACGGCCTTTTGCGCGGTGGAATTCGCGCGCGGGTTGATGAAATTCCGCCCGGCGGCGGAAGGGCTGGAACATTTGCAGGCCTGGCGCGACCGCATTGCGCAGCGGCCCAGCGCCGGCGCAGGATGACAAGCGTGCGCCGCCTGTAAAAATGGCGCGGCTGAATGTGTCGGGCGGTTCGCTGCCGGCGCATGGGGTAGTGGCGGTGCGGGCATGGCGGCTTCCGCTGCGCGGAAACCACCCTACGCAATGCGGCGGCGCCAGCTTGGCTGCGGCAACTCCGCATAGTGCGCCGCCAGCGTATCGGTGGCGTCGATCGGCTTGTCCAGGCCCAGGATGCCGAACGGCGCCAAGCTGGCATGGAACAGGTTCACCACGCGCTGGTGCAGCAGCGGGCCGAAATCCGGCGGCGCGCGGCGGCACACGATCAGGTTGAATTCATTGAACGACGCATCGGTCACCAGGTTGTATTGCGCCCACGTGATGTGCGAACGCAGGGCGGGCGCCAGCACCAGGCGCTTGCCGCTGGGGACGAAGTAAGCGGACAGGTCTCCCTGGCCGCCGCTGCGCGCATACGCCCCTTGGCATTGCGCCAGGTGTTCCTGTGTCACTGACGCATCCTGCGCTTCGGCCAGCTGTTCGTCGCTGGCCACGGTGGCGTGGATTTCCGTTTGTTCCAGCAGACCTTCTTCGGCCAGAATAATTGCCAGCGTCCACGCCTGTTCCGCGCCGGCGCAATCGGCCAGCCACACGCGTGGCAGGGCGGCGCCGCGCAGGCACCCGCCCACCAGCTGGCGCAATTGGCGCGCCTCATCCTGGTCGTCAAACAACGTGGCGGGCGGCACGTGCAAGGCGCGCAAGGTGGCCGACGCGGCGCCGGGATCGTGCAGCACGCTGTCCTGCAACAGCGACAGCGTGCGCAAACCGCGCTTTTGCATCACGCCGCGCAGCTTGCGCCGCAGCGCCGCCCGCTCATGGCCACGGAAGTCATAGCCATAGCGCTGCAGCAATGCTTCGAGCAGCAATTCCAGTTCCAGCGCCTCGACTTCAGGCGCCGCTTCCCGCAGCATCGGCGTCACATTCCCCATGCGTGTCGTCACCTTGGTGTCAGCATTAATGTAACCAGACGCGCATCAGCGACAGCAGCTGGGCCACGTCCACCGGTTTGGTGATGTAGTCGGACGCGCCGGCCGCAATACACTTGTCGCGGTCGCCCTTCATGGCTTTCGCCGTCAAGGTGATGATGGGCAGCGACTTGAATTTCGGGATGCGGCGGATGGCCCGCATCGTATCGTAGCCATCCATCTCCGGCATCATGATGTCCATCAGGACGATCTCGATGCTGGGGTCGCGCTCCAGCACTTCAATGCCGTCCCGGCCGTTTTCCGCGAACTGCACGTGCATTTGCTGGCGCTCCAGCAGCGACGACAGCGCAAAGATGTTGCGCAAGTCATCGTCGACGATCAAGACCTTGCGCCCGGCCAGGCCGGAATCGGCGGCATGGATTTCTTCCAGCATGCGCCGCTGCAGTTCCGGCAGGCTGGCCTGCGAACGGTGCAGGAACAGCGCGGTTTCATCGAGCAGGCGTTCCGGCGAGCGGGCGTCCTTGATGACGATGGTTTTCGCGTAGCGTTTGAGCTTGGTGACTTCCTTGCGGTTCAATTCCTTGGCGGTGTTGATCACGATCGGCAAGTCGCGCAGGCTGGAATCCTTGCCGATGATGTCGAGCAGGTCGAAGCCGCTGATATCGGGCAGGGTCAGGTCCAGCACCATGCAGTCGAAGTGGCCTTCATGCAATTCCTTGAGCGCCGCCTCGCCGGTGCCGACCGCCACGATGTGGATGTCGGCGTCGCCGATCAGGTGGACGATGGCTTCGCGCTGCGGTTCTTCGTCATCGACCACCAGCAGGCTGCGTTTGCCGCCCAGCAGGAACTTCTGGATGCGGGTGAATTCTTCCTGCAAATCGTCCTTGCTGACCGGCTTGTTCAGGTACGAGATCGCACCCTGGCGCAGCGCGCGTTCGCGCTCGCGCAGGCTGGACATCACGTGCACCGGGATGTGGCGCGTGCTCGGGTCCCGCTTCAGGCGGTCCAGCACGGTGAAGCCGTCGATGTCCGGCAAATCGATGTCGAGCAGGATCGCGGACGGCAGATAATCGCGCGCCAGCGACAGGGCGGAATCGCCCTGGTGCGTGACGATGCCCTTGAAGTTCTTTTCACGGGCAAATTCCAGCACGACCTTGGCGAAGCGTTCATCGTCTTCGATGATCAGCACCGACGGATCGCCCGGCGCCACCAGGCCCCGGTCATCGAGCGTGGAACTGTATTCCACCAGTTCCCCATCGGCATCCTGCGCCGCTTCATGCAGCGCCACCGGCGCCGGTTCCGGCGGCGGGGTGTAGACGATTTTCGGCGCTTGTTGCGGGGCGCGGGTCGGCGCCTGGCGGCCCAGGTCATAGTTGATGAAGCCGGCGCGGTTGTACGGCAGGAACAGGGTAAAGGTCGAGCCGCTGCCGACCACGGATTCCACGCGGATTTCACCGCCCAGCAGGCGGGCCAGTTCGCGCGAAATCGACAGGCCCAGGCCGGTACCGCCATATTTACGGGCGGTGGAACCGTCGGCTTGCTGGAACGCCTCGAAGATCAGCTGCAGCTTGTCGGCCGCGATACCGACCCCGGTGTCGGACACGGCAAACGCCAGCACCGCGTCGGCATGCACCAGGTTCGGGTGGTCGCTGGTCCAGCCGGTGTTGACCAGGCCGATCATCAGTGCGACCTGGCCATGGTTGGTGAATTTAAACGCGTTCGACAGCAGGTTTTTCAGCACTTGCTGCAAACGCGTGACGTCGGTCATCAGCGCGGTCGGCAAGTTGTCGCGCAATTCCACCGAGAAGCCCAGGTGCTTGGCCTCGGCCATGTGGCGGAAGGTGCGGTCCACGTAGTTGCGCAGGTTGGCGAAGCGGTATTCGGACACGTCCAGCGTGACGGTGCCGGACTCGATCTTCGACAAGTCGAGAATGTCGTTAATCAGGGTCAGCAAGTCGGAACCGGAGCCGTGGATGGTTTTCGCGAATTCCACCTGTTTATTGGACAGGTTGCCTTCCGGGTTGTCGCCCAGTTGTTGCGCCAGGATCAGCAGCGAATTCAATGGCGTGCGCAGCTCGTGCGACATGTTGGCCAGGAATTCGGATTTGTACTTGGACGACAGGGCCAACTGCGTGGCTTTTTCTTCCAGCGCCAGCTTGGCCTGTTCCACTTCGCGGTTTTTCCGTTCCACCTCGATGTTTTGCTCGGACAGCAGGCGGGCTTTTTCCGCCAGCTCCTGGTTGGTTTGCTGCAGTTCCTGCGCCAGCGATTGCGACTGAGTCAGCAGCGACTCGGTCCGGCTGTTCGCTTCGATCGTGTTCAACACCACGCCGATCGATTCCATCAACTGGTCCAGGAAGGACAAGTGGGTTTCCGTGAAGCGGTCCAGCGACGCGATTTCAATCACGGCCTTCACTTGCTGTTCAAACAGGATCGGCAGCACCACGATGTTGTTCGGCGGCGCCGAACCCAGGCCGCTCGATACCACGATGTAATCGCGCGGCACGTCGGTCAGCCAGATCCGCACTTTCTCCAGCGCGCACTGGCCGACCAGGCCTTCGCCCGGCAGGAACGAGGTCGGCAGCTTGCGCGAAGAACGGTAGCCATACGAGGCGATCATGCGCAGGCGGGCGTCGGACTCTTGCGAATCCATCATGTAGAACACGCCGTGGTGCGCCGACACCAGCGGCGCCAGTTCCGACAAGATCAGCTTGGTCACGGCCTGCAAGTCGCGCTGGCCCTGCAGCAGGCGGGTGAAGCGCGCCAGGTTGGTTTTCAGCCAGTCTTGCTGCGCATTCTTTTGCGTGGTTTCCTTCAGGTTGCGGATCATCTCATTGATGTTGTCCTTCAGGTAAGACACCTCGCCGCGCGCTTCCACCTGGATCGAGCGGGACAAGTCGCCCCGGGTCACGGCGGTCGCCACCTCGGCAATCGCGCGCACCTGGTTGGTCAGGTTCGCCGCCAGCTGGTTCACGTTTTCCGTCAAGTCTTTCCACGTGCCGGCCACGCCGGACACGTTGGCCTGGCCGCCCAGCTTACCTTCGGTACCCACCTCGCGCGCCACCCGGGTCACTTCGGATGCGAACGACGACAATTGGTCCACCATCACGTTGATGGTGTCTTTCAGTTCAAGAATCTCGCCTTTCACGTCCACCGTGATTTTCTTCGACAAGTCGCCGCGCGCCACGGCGGTGGTCACCGCCGCGATGTTACGCACCTGGCCGGTCAGGTTGGACGCCATGAAGTTCACGTTGTCCGTCAAATCCTTCCAGGTGCCGCCGACACCCGGCACATACGCCTGGCCGCCCAATTTACCCTCGGTACCGACTTCCCGCGCCACCCGCGTCACCTCCGAGGCGAACGACGACAATTGGTCCACCATCACGTTAATGGTGTTTTTCAGCTCGAGAATTTCGCCTTTCACGTCCACCGTGATTTTTTTCGACAAATCGCCGTTGGCCACGGCCGTCGTCACTTCCGCGATGTTCCTCACCTGGCCGGTCAAGTTACCCGCCATCGAGTTCACGCCGTCCGTCAAGTCTTTCCAGGTGCCGGCCACGCCGGGCACGTTGGCCTGGCCGCCCAGCTTGCCCTCGGTGCCGACTTCACGCGCCACCCGCGTGACCTCCGACGCGAACGAGTTCAACTGGTCCACCATCACGTTGATGGTGTTTTTCAGTTCGAGAATTTCGCCTTTCACGTCCACCGTGATCTTTTTCGACAAGTCGCCGTTCGCCACGGCGGTGGTCACGTCCGCGATGTTCCTCACCTGGCCGGTCAGGTTACCCGCCATCGAGTTCACCGAGTCGGTCAAGTCTTTCCAGGTGCCGGCCACGCCTTTCACCTGCGCCTGGCCGCCCAGCTTGCCCTCGGTACCGACCTCCCGCGCCACCCGGGTCACTTCCGACGCGAACGACGACAATTGGTCCACCATCACGTTAATCGTGTTTTTCAGCTCGAGAATCTCGCCTTTCACGTCCACCGTGATTTTCTTCGACAAGTCCCCGTTCGCCACGGCGGTGGTCACCGCCGCGATGTTACGCACCTGGCCTGTCAGGTTGGACGCCATGAAGTTCACGTTGTCCGTTAAATCTTTCCAGGTGCCGCCCACGCCCGGCACATAAGCCTGGCCGCCCAGCTTGCCCTCGGTGCCGACCTCGCGCGCCACCCGGGTCACTTCCGATGCGAATGAGCGCAACTGGTCCACCATCACGTTAATCGTGTCTTTCAGCTGCAGGATTTCGCCGCGCACGTCCACCGTGATTTTCTTCGACAAGTCGCCGTTGGCCACGGCGGTGGTCACTTCGGCGATGTTGCGCACCTGCGACGTCAAGTTACCCGCCATCGAGTTCACCGAGTCGGTCAAGTCTTTCCAGGTGCCGGCCACGCCTTTCACTTGCGCCTGTCCACCGAGTTTCCCTTCCGTCCCGACCTCCCGCGCCACCCGCGTCACCTCGGACGAGAACGACGACAGCTGTTCCACCATGGTGTTGGCGGTCATGGCGGCCCGCAGGTACTGGCCCTTCAACGGGTGGCCGTCGACTTCCAGCGCCATGGTTTGCGACAGGTCGCCCTTCGCCACGGCGCCGATCACGCGCGCCATTTCCGTAGTCGGGCGCACCAGGTCGTCAATCAGCGTATTGACGGAACTGATGATGGTGGCCCAGCCGCCGGCCACGTGCGGCACCGAGGCGCGCTGCGTCAGCCGGCCTTCGCGGCCCACCACGCGCGACACGTCGGTCACGGCCTTGACCATTTTTTCCTTGGTCTCGATGATGTCGTTCAGGGTGTCGGCGATTTTGCCCGCCATGCCGGTCCAGTCGGACGGCATGCGCGCGGTGAAATCACCGCGCTTCAGCGCCATCAAGGTCTGCAGCAACAGCTTGACGTCGAGCTGGTCGGCTAGTTCAGTCATATCGTTCATCGGGACGTCCTCATGGGAAGGGGCATGGGCAGGTGAAGGTAAAAGATACTCTTACAAGCCGGTGAGTCAAGGTTTTCATTGAGAAAATGCATACTGTATGAAAAATGTTACTTTGCGCATTTAACAATAACGTTCAGCAACTTTTTTCTCTACGATACGACGATTATTATTTCCAGTGCGCACGATAGCCCGGGAAAAAAGTCCGAAAAAAAGCCCGCGGTACGCGGGCAAGAAGAGGGAGTAATGCCACTGGCGTTGGCTGGCGGCATCAACGACATTATCACAATAAAAACTTGTTAATTCAATCAATATTTCATTTTTAATATTTCAATTGTTGTAGCAAAAATGCATAGGTCAGCGCCCACATCAGCGCCTGCTGGTCATTGTTGGCGGCGCCGGCGTGGCCCCCTTCGGTGTTTTCCCAATACAACACGTCATGGCCCTGTTCCTGCATCAACGCCGCCATCTTGCGGGCATGGCCGGGGTGGACCCGGTCGTCGCGGGTCGAGGTGGTCAGCAGCACGCGCGGATAAGCGCGCTGCGGGCTGACGTTGTGGTAGGGCGAATAGCGGGCGATGTATTCCCATTGCACGGGGTCGTCCGGATCGCCGTATTCGCCGATCCACGAGGCGCCGGCCAGCAGTTTATGGTAGCGCCGCATGTCCAGCAGCGGCACTTGGCACACCACGGCATTGAACAGTTCCGGCCGCTGGGCCATGACCGCGCCCACCAGCAAGCCGCCGTTGCTGCCGCCCATCATGCCGAGCTGGCTGGCGGACGTCAGGCCCCGCGCGATCGCGTCTTCGGCCACGGCGATGAAGTCGTCGAACGCGTTTTGCCGTTTTTCCTTCAGCGCGGACTGGTGCCAACGGGGCCCGAATTCGCCGCCGCCACGGATATTGGCCAGCAAGTAAATGCCGCCGTGCGCCAGCCAGCCAGCGCCGGTGGCGCCGCTGTAATACGGTTTCAGCGACACTTCGAATCCGCCGTAACCGTACAGCAGCGCCGGCAGGGGGCCGGCGGCGTCGCGTGGCAGCACGGCAAAATACGGCACGGGCGTGCCGTCGCGCGACGTGGCGCTGAACTGTTCGACACAAAACGACGCCGAGTCGAAATACGCGGGCAGGCGCCGCAATTCAATGCGCTCGTCGCTGCCGGCGCGGCACAGTGTCAACGTCGTGGGCGTCAGGAAGTCCGTCAGTGTCAGGAAATACTCGTCGCTGTCGATGGCATCCACCGGCGTGGCTTCCAGCGAGCCGAAACGCGGCACGTCGACGTCGCGCCGGCGCCATTCGCCAGCCGTGTGCGTCAACTCCACCAGGCGGTTTTTGACATTGTCGAGTATGTTCAGCAACAGCGCAGAACGCGTCACGCAGACGCTGTCCAGCGATGACGTGGCCGATGGCTCGAACAAGATGGCGATGCGGCGCTCGCCCCGCATGAAGGCGCGAAAGTCCGTGGCCAGCAGCGCGCCCTGCGGGTAGACGACGCCGCCGACCGGCCATGCGGAACGCAGCTCGATGATCAGTTGGCCCTGTACCGTGTAGGCGTTGGCGTCGTCCGGCTTGGGCACGCGCGTCAGCGTGGCGCCTTCCCGCAGATACAGTTCGTTGCTGTAAAACGTCATCGAGCGCCAGATGAACTCGAACTGGTGGCCCGGCGTGAAGTCCATGCAGGCGCCCGCGCCCAGGTCGTCCGCCTGTGCTTCAAACAGGATCGGCGCGTCACCCAGCGCCGTCCCGCGACGCCATTCGCGGACGGTGCGCGGGTAGCCGGATTGCGTCAGCGTGCCAGGGCCGCAATCGGTGGCGACGAAGATACTGTCGCGGTCGCGCCAGGCCGCTTGGCTTTTCGCCTCGGGCAACACGAAGCCTCCCGAGACGAACGCTTTCGCATCGAGGTCATACTCGCGCAAAACATGGGCGTCGCCGCCGCCGCGCGACAGCGACACCAGGCAGCGGTCGCCATGGTGCAGGAACACGGCGCCGCTCCAGACCCAGTTTTCATCTTCGACGTCGGCCAGCGCATCGAGGTCGATCATGGTTTCCCAGTCCGGCGCGGCCGACCGGAACTGTTCCGGTGCGGTCCGCCGCCATATGCCCCGCACATGGCCGGCATCGCGCCAGAAATTGTAGTACCAGCCACCGTGGACCGTCACGTAGGCAATACGTTCCTGCGAATTGAGGATGGCCAGCAGGCGGTCGTGGATGGCGTCAAATTGCGGCTGACGCAGCAACTCGGCGGTCGCGGCGGCGGCCTGGCGCTGGACCCAGTCCATGGGCGCGCCGCCGGCCACGTCTTCCAGCCACAGGTAGGGATCATTTTCCGTGGTCACATGCATAAGCGTCTCCGTTTTTTCTATTGTGGCATGGATGGCACGAATGGCATGGATCGCACGGTGGCCCGCAGGGATATTCCGTCGCAGATTGCAAGTAATTAATTAAATTGCAATCAGAATGCGTCCCGCCTACGATAGGCGCTTCACGTTGTTGCCATGGAGACAAGCTTTATGAAAGTACCGCCGTTCCGCATACCTCGATCGTTGTGTCCGCTTATGGTGGCTGCCGTGCTAGGCGCCTGCGGCCAGCACGACACCACCGCGCCGGGCCGTGCCTGTGGGCCGCGCGGCATCCTGCTGGCGCAGGGCAGTCCGGCCGCGGTGGGTGGCGCCACGGCCGGCATTGCCGCCAGTGATGTGGTCGTCAACAAGCTTGCGCCCCTGTTCCTCGTAGCGGGCACGACGGAAAATGATGGCAACGCCGATGGCGATAGCGTGCTGTCGAATTTCCGTGATCCGGACGGCGTGGCGGGCGATGCCTATGGCAATGTCTACGTGGCCGACACGGGCAACCATACGATTCGGCGCATCTCGCCGGACGGCGTCGTCACCACGGTGGCCGGCAAGGCGGGCCAGGCCGGCAGCAGCGATGGCCACGGCGCCCAGGCGCGTTTCAATACGCCAAGGGGGATACGATTCGACGATGCTGGCAACCTGTATGTGGCGGACTCGAAAAACCATACGATGCGGCGGCTGGCGCCGGATGGCATGGTCACGACGGTGGCGGGCACGGCCGGGCAGCAAGGCGCGAACGATGGCGCACGGGGCGAGGCGCGGCTGACTGAACCACAGCGTTTTGCCGTGGGGCCGGGCGGCGTGCTGTATCTGGCCGCGCCCCTCGATGGCGCCATACGGAAAATAACGCAGGACGGGGCGGTGTCGACAGTGCCAACCGACGCGCCGCGCGTGCACAGCCGTGCCGGAGGCAATGCCGGATTGATCCAGTTCGGCAATATCAGCGGCGTTGCGGCCGACCAGGACGGTAACCTGTACGTGGCGGATGCCCGCGACAACACGATCCACAAGATTGTGCCCGGCGGCCACGCCACCCATGTCGCCGGCGCCGCCCATGCCACCGAGCCCGGGGCGGCCGATCAATACCAGGTGGACGGCACCGGGGTACAGGCGAAATTCAATGCGCTGGGCGACATCATCGCGAATCGGAATGGTTCGCTGACCGTGCTGAGTGACAATTATGTACGGCGGGTGTGGTCAACCGGGGTGGTGACGACACCCGCGCGGTTTTCCCCGGCAGCCTACTATAACTACCTGTCCGCGCTCGGTGCGGAGCGCGATGGCGGCACGCTGGTCACGAGGCAGAACGTGGAGGCTTATCACCAGCATACGAACGGCTTGTCGGCCATCTATCGGATGCCATCGGAAGGCGGGCTGGTTCGGGTTGCGCCGAAAGCGCTGTCGGCGCCGGTGCTGTGGCAGGACGGAAACATGATCCTGGGCACCTATAACGATCCGATGGCGTTTTCCAGCCTCGCATTCGGGCCCGGCGGCATGCTGTTTGCCGCGGACAGTACCCGTCGGCTGTTTTACATGGATCCCGTCGGACGCTTTGGCCAACGGGTGCTGCGCGCCGACGGCAAGGGCGGCGTGGAAAATCCCCGCCTGGACGCCATGGCGTTCGATGCGGCCGGCAATGCCTATACAGCGGATTTGCGCATCGTCTACAAGATATCGCCGGAAGGCGAGGTGTCGAAGCTGGCGGAGATTCCAGGCCGTGAAATTTCCGGCATTGCCGTGACCGCGGCGGGTACGGTATATGCAGCGGTCCCGGCCGAAGGTGTGGTGCACCGGATTGCGCCTGATGGACGGACCGAGGTTTACGCCGGGGCGGCCGGTGACCAGCGGCATGCCGACGGCAGCCGCACGCTTGCTCGGTTCGCTTCGCCGCTTGGCATCGCGGTCGATGGTTCGGGCAATGTGTACGTCAGTGATGGCGACAGCCATACGGTGCGCAAGATCGGCGCTGATGGCATGGTCTCGACCCTGGCGGGGAGGGCCGGCGTCATGGGCGCCGATGACGGCGCCGCTGCCGCCGCGACCTTCCGCCAACCCGGCAGGTTGGCGGTGGACCACCAGGGCAACGTTTATGTGGTGGAATTCAGTGGCCACAACCTGGTGCGCCGCATCGGCGTGGACGGCATGGTGTCGACGGTGGCGGGAACCCGCGGCGTTACCGGCATCACCAAAACCAGCCTGGACGGCGTGAGCGCACTGGCGGCGGCGCCGAACGGGGACCTTTATTTGACTTCCGGCAAGGCATTGCTGCGCCTGGCCAAGCCCTGACGGCCGGTTGGCATTGTAAAAATACTACCGTCGGCAACCGCGCCATCGATCCGGCGCGGCGCGGCGCGCCGCGCAGGCATTCCTAACACTGTTGTCTCCCGAATCACAGCATGGCTGGCCCTTGCGCGCCAGTGTATGATGCGGCCCGGTCACGGGCGTGGCTGCCCACTGTGGCGTGCGGCTTTTAATTCTGGTTGATGTGGGTGTTTAATAGTATGCTGCTGCAATGCAAAACTTCTCTGGGCGTGGTGTGACTGCCAATGCGTAAACTGGGTGCCTGGCTTAAAACCTTGTTCAACCTGCGGACCTTGCTCTGGGGCATAGGTTTGTCGCTGTCGGTCGCCATCGGCATGATCCTGTACGCCAATGCGGCGCGCATGGTGGAAGAAGATGACCGCCAGCGCTTCGATAACCTGGCGCGCAGTACCCAGTACAGCATTTCCGCGCGTGTCAAAGCATATTCGGACGTGGTGCGCGGGCTGGTGGCGCTGTTCCAGACCACCGACGACCTGACCCGCCTGCAATTTCACCAGTACGTTACCAGCCTGAACCTGCCGCTGCATTTCCCGGCGATCGAAGCGCTCAATTATGCGGTGCCGGTGACCGAAGCGGAGCGCGCCGCCTTTGTTGCCTCGGTACGGGCCGATAAAAGCCTGGATCCGGCCGGCTACCCGAATTTCGACATCAAGAAACCCGGCCCCAGCGGCAAATACACGGTCATGCTGTACATGGAACCGATGGAGATCGTCAAAGAGCGCTTCGGCGTCGATATTGCCGCGGTCCCGGCGATCGGGCGGGCGCTGGACCAGTCGCGCGATACCGGGCAGGTCAGCGCCTCCGGCCAGCCGATCCTGGTCAAGAAACCGGTGCCGCACATCGGGCTGGGCATGCGCCTGCCGGTCTACAAGCGCGGCATGCCGGTCAATGACGTGTCCAGCCGCCGCGCGGCCTATGTCGGCACGGTCGGCATCGGCTTTTCCGTGTCCAAGCTGGTGCAGGGCGCCATCGATGAAATGGCGATCCGGCAAGTGCACATGCTGCTGTACGCGGACAGCTCGACCGACGTGGAAAAGCGCCGCCTGACCATCGAAAAGAGCGACCGCCTGCTGTACAACGACAATGGCTCGATCGAGGGCACGCCGGCGCCGCCGGGGAATCCTGACGACTACCTGGAAACCGTGCTGCCGATCGATTTCAATGGCTCGCTCTGGAAAGCGCTGTTCCGCGTCAAGAAAACCGATATGCACACCGGCCTCGACGCGTATTTCCCGTGGATCGCCCTGGCGACCGGCCTGATCGGCACCATGCTGATTTACAGCTACCTGCTGACCCTGTATTTCTCGCGCCGCAACGCGGTGGAACAGCGCCTGTTGCTGGACAGTGTCCTGAATAATATCGATGCGCGGGTCTTCATGAAAGACCAGAACCGCCGCTACATTTATGCCAATGCCAAGATGGCGGAAGTCATGGGCCGCCCGGTGGAACAGATTGTCGGCCGCAGCGACCATGAATTGATGCCCCAGCAAGACGCCGACGCCGCCTGGGAAGAAGAGCGGCGCGTCTTTGCCGACGGCTTGAAGCGCGCCGGCGAGGAACGCTATGTGGACCGCCGTGGCGATGTGCATCACCTGTGGTCGGTGAAGGCGCCGGTGCGGATCGACAAGGAAGTGGCGGCCGTGATTTCGCTGGCCACCGACATCACGGAATTGCACAACCTGAAGGAACAGGCGCAGGCGGCCAACCAGGCCAAGAGCGATTTCCTGTCCAACATGAGCCATGAAATCCGCACGCCGATGAACAGCATCATCGGCATGGCGCACCTGGCGCTGAAATCCGTCACCAATCCCAAGCAGCGCGATTACCTGCAAAAGATTTTCCATTCAGGACAGCACTTGCTGGGCATCATCAATGACATCCTGGACTTTTCCAAGATCGAAGCCGGCAAGCTGGAACTGGAAGTGCTGGACTTTTCACTGGGTACGCTGATGAGCAATGTGGCCAACCAGCTCGGTGAGAGCGCCGGCCGCAAGAGCCTGGAACTGGCGTTCGAGATCTGGCCCGGCATGCCGCAGCAATTGCGTGGCGATCCGCTGCGGCTGGAGCAGGTGTTGCTGAACTTCACCAGCAACGCCATCAAGTTTTCTGAAAACGGCAAGATCCACATTCGTGCCCGTCCCATCGAGGACCGCGACAATTATTGCGTGGTGCGCTTTGACGTTCAGGATAATGGCATTGGCATGAGCAAGAGCCAGATGAACAGCCTGTTCCAGTCATTCCAGCAGGGCGACACGTCGACCACCCGCAAATATGGCGGCACCGGCCTGGGCCTGGTGATTTCCAAGCAGCTGGCTGAATTGATGGGCGGTACCGTGGGCGTCGACAGCGTGGAGGGGCAGGGCAGCACGTTCTGGTTCAGCGCGCGCCTGGTCAAGGGCACCAACCTGCTGGAAGCCGGCGTGGCCAAGGTGTTGCAGCCGGATGTCATGGAATCGTTCAAGGGCGCGGCGATCCTGCTGGTGGAAGACAATATTTTCAGCCAGCAGGTGGGGCAGGAATTGCTGGAAGACGCCGGCGCCACGGTTTGTATCGCCAACAATGGCAAGGAAGCCATTGACCTGTTGTTGAAAGAGCATTTTGATTGCGTGCTGATGGATGTGCAAATGCCGGTCATGGATGGCTATGAAGCCACGCGCCTGATCCGCGCCCATCCGCGCCTGGCCGGCACCCTGGTGATTGCCATGACCGCCAATGCGGGGCGCGACGACCAGGCGCGCTGTATCGCGGCCGGGATGGATGAATTCATCACGAAACCGATCGCGCCCAACCTGTTGTTTACCGTGCTGTCGCGCTGGATGAACCAGCGCGCGGGGCAGGGCCGGCCGCCCCGGCTGGGCAGCCGGCCGACCGTGTCGGCGGCCGCCGGCATTGAGCCGCTGCCGGCGCCGCAGGCCGCCGGCCAAGGGGCAAGCCCGTCCGCCGCGCAAGCGGCCATGCCATCGGCGGCACAAATGGCAGCGCAAACGGCAGGACAATCAGCGGCACAAACAGCCGCACAAACAGCCGCGCTGCCGGCGGCCCGCGCGGACGGCGGTGTGGGTGTCATCGACGAGCCTGCCGGTGCGGCGCCGGCGCCGGCGGCCGACGGCATGCCGGCCGTGTTGATCGCGCCGGCGGAAATGTTCGACATCAGCGCGCTGGCGCAGACGTTCAACAACAAGCCGGAAAAGATGCGCAAATATGCCGTGATGTTCCTCGATTCGGCACGCGAGGGCATGGTGGAAATCAATGAGGCGCTGGCGCAGGGCGACCTGGCGCGCCTGTCGGAACTGGGCCACCGCATCAAGTCGTCGGCCCGCGCCGTGGGCGCCATGCACTTCGGTGAATTGTGCCTGGCGCTGGAACATTTGCCACCCGACGCCGACCTGGCCCGCGCCCGCTATATTGTGGCGCAAATGCAGCCGATGCTCGATCACTTGCAGGGGCATATCGCGCAGGAACTCGATGCGCATGCGGCGGGTTAGTGGCATGCCACTGCTGCCGGCGTGACTTAATAGCGCGCCGCCGCCAGTAAATGACAGGCCAGGCCGGCAAACAGCAGCGCCAGGCCACGCTGCCCATGGCGCAAGGCCGCCGGATGGCGCCGGAACCAGGCGCCGAAGCGCGCGCCGCCATAGGCCAGCAACAGGTTGCCCAGCAAGGCATTCAGGGTCAGGACCGCGCCCAGCAATAAAACCTGGCGCGTGATATGGCCCTGCGTGCGGTCCACAAACTGGGGCAGGAACAGCATGAAGAACAGCAGTGCCTTGGGATTGAGGAGGCAATTGGCGAGGGCGCGCGTGAAGATGCGCAAGGCGGTGCTGGCCTTTGCGCCGGTGGCCGCTGCCGGCGCCGGCAGACCGGGGTGGCGCAACATGCCCCACGCCAGCCACAGCATGTAAGCCGCGCCGCCCAGGCGCAACAGGTCGAATCCGGGTGGCCAGGCCAGGAACAGGGCGATCAGGCCGGTGGCGGAAGCGCCGGTCAGCAGCAGGTCGCCCGCGCTGATGCCCAGTGCCGCCGCCACGCCGCCGCGCGGTCCATCGGTGACGGCATGGGCCAGCACGAAGGCCATGCTGGGGCCGGGGACCCAGAACAGCGCCTGCAGCGCCAGCAGATAAGTCAGGAAAGTCGGGAAGGTCATGTGTGCTCCACGCAATGTAAGGACGGTCCATTGTCGTGGTGGCACGCGGCGCGGCACTACCGATGGCCGCGATGGCGCGGCGGGACTTATGATAAATTTCGATAATGAGCAACATCAAACTCAACCAGTTGGCCATGCTGGTCGCCGTGGTCGATGCCGGCAGTTTCAGCAAGGCCGCCGCAGCCCTCGATTGCACCCAGTCGCGCATCAGCCATGCCATCGGGGAACTGGAAAGGCACCTGGGCAAACGCCTGCTGCTTCGGGCCCACGCGGGCAGCGCCGTCACCGACGAGGGGCGGCGCGTGTTGCAGCAGGCGCGCCAGATCCTCGCGCTGGTGGACGAACTCGACACCCCGGCAACCGATGCGCCGCTGGCGGGCGTGGTGCGGCTGGCCTGTTTCCGCAGCATCGGCACCCACGTGGTGCCCTATGTGCTGCAGGCGCTGGCGCGCCGTCATCCCGGCATCGAGGTGACGATGGTGGACGACTGCGACTCGGCCGATGACGTGCATGCGGCGGTGCTGGCCGGGCGCGCCGACCTGGGTATCGGCTGCGCGCCCTATGAAGAGGAACTGGTGGCACAGCCGCTGCTGGCCGACGATTATGTGCTGGTGCTGCCATCGGGCCTGGCGTTGAAGGAACCGTTTTCGTGGGATCAGCTGGCGGCGCTGCCGCTGATCGAACCGGCCACGCGGCGCGGCGCCGCCGTGATCGAGCGCATGCGGGCGGACGGCCTGCGCGCCAGCGCCGTGCAGCGCATGGTGGCGGACAGTTCGATCATGTCGCGGGTGGCGCTGGGCCAGGCGTATTCGGTATTCCAGCACCTGGCGGCGTTCCCGGCCCCGCCCGGGGTGCGGGTGGTGCCGGCGCCGCTGGCGGCGCAGCGCGAATTTGCCGTCGTGGCCTTGCCACACCAGGCCCGCAATCCGCTGGTGCGCGCGCTCTCGGCCATCCTGCGCGACTGGCGCATTCTCAGCCGCATGCCGGTGGCCATCCATGGCATTGTGCACTTGCGTGTGGCACCCGGCGCCGAACAAGGGTTGCGCTGACCGGCGGCCAGTGGCGATAATGCCGTTTCGCTTACTTCGCGGCTTATTTGGCGACCTACCATGTCCATCTCCCCCGGCCTTTTGATTTTGCACGGCAACCAGCTGGAACAGTTGCGGGCGGCCGTGTTCGGTTGGCTGCAGAGCCATCCGCTGGGGCCGCTGGAAACCGATACCTTTCTGGTGCAATCGAACGGGGTGGCGGAATGGCTGAAAATCGCGCTGGCCGAGGAAACCGGGATATGCGCCGCGACGCAATTGCGCCTGCCGGCGCGCCAGCTGTGGGAAGCCTACCGCGCCATGCTGGGCCGCGACAGCGTGCCGCCGCTGTCGGCGTTTGACAAGAGCCCGCTGACCTGGCGGCTGATGCGCCTGCTGCCGTCGCTGCTGCAAGACGACGTGTTCGCGCCGCTGCGCCATTTCCTTGGCGACGGCTGCCCAGAGCGCCGGCTGCAGCTGGCCACGCGGCTGGCCGACTTGTATGACCAATACCAGGTGTACCGCGCCGACTGGCTGGAAGACTGGACCGCGGGGCGCGACGTGCTGCGGAGCGCGCGCGGCGAAGCGGTGGCGCTGGGACCGGATCAGCGCTGGCAGGGCGCGTTGTGGCGCGCGGTGGTGGCCAGCGTGCCGGAAGCGGAGCGGCAGTTGGGCCGCGCCAGCGTGCACACCCGCTTCGTGCAGGCGGTGCAGCGGGGCGACGCGCCGCGTGGCCCGCTGCCGCGCCGCCTGGTGGTGTTCGGCATTTCATCGTTGCCATACCAAGTGCTGCAGGCGCTGGCCGCGCTGGCGCGCCATACGCAAGTGTTGCTGGCGGTGCCGAACCCCTGCCGTTACCACTGGGGCGACATCATCGATGGCCGCGACCTGTTGCGCGCCGCGCGCAAGCGGCAGCAATTGAAAAACGGCGTCGACCTGGCGCACATTCCGCTGGAAGAATTGCATGCGCACAGCCATCCGCTGCTGGCCAGCTGGGGACGGCAGGGGCGCGACTTTATCCGCATGCTCGACGAATTCGATGAGGCGGCCCAGGCCCGTGGCGAGGATGACGGCACGGCGCCGATGCGGGTCGACCTGTTCGGCGAAGACGCCGGCACGACCCTGCTGGAACAGGTGCAGGCCGCCGTGCGCGACTTGCTGCCGCCGGGCGAGCATTCGCACACGCCGCCGGACACGGGGGACGGATCGATCGAATTTCACATCGCCCACAGCGTGCAGCGCGAAGTCGAAGTGCTGCACGACCGCTTGCTGGCCATGTTCGCCGCTTCGCCGGGGCTGCGGCCGCGCGACGTGGTGGTGATGGTGCCCGACATCGATGTGTTTACCGCCGCGATCCACGCGGTGTTCGGCCAGCACCGCAAGAACGATGCGCGCCATATCCCGTTTGCCATTGGCGACGTCAACGACCGCAGCGTCAACCCGCTGCTGGTGGCGCTGGAATGGCTGCTGCGGCTGCCGCAGCAGCGCTGCCGCCAGAGCGAGGTGCGCGATCTGCTCGATGTGCCGGCGCTGGCGCAGCGTTTCGGCTTGACCGAAGACGATTTGCCGACCCTGGGTGTGTGGATCGAAGGCGCCGGCGTGCGCTGGGGCCTGGACCGCGCGCACCGCGCCGGCCTTGGCCTGGCGCCGGCCGGCGAACAGAATGCGTGGATCTTCGGCTTGCGGCGCATGCTGCTCGGTTACGCCAGCGGCGACGGCGTGACCTATAACGGCATCGAAGCCTATGGCGAAGTGGGCGGCCTCGATGCCGCGCTGGCGGGCTCGCTGGCGCAACTGGTGGAAGCGCTGCTGGCATGGCGCGCCATCCTGGCGGCGCCGCGCACGCCGGCCGACTGGGGCCAGCAGGCCCGCGCCCTGCTGGACAGCTTCTTCACGGCGGCCGGCGAAGACGACCGCCTGACCCTGGCGCAATTGCATGAAACGCTGAACCGCTGGCTGGAAACCTGCGAAGGCGCCGGCTTTGACGAACCGGTGCCGCTGGCGGTGTTGCGCGAATCCTGGCTGGGCGCGCTCGACGAGCCGACCCTCGATCACCAGTTCGTGTCGGGCGGCGTGACCTTCTGCACCCTGATGCCGATGCGTGCGGTGCCGTTCCGCGTGGTATGCCTGCTGGGCATGAATGACGGCGACTTCCCGCGCCGCGCGCCGCGCGCCGATTTCGACTTGCTGGCGCTGCCCGGCATGGCCCGCCCCGGCGACCGCTCGCGCCGCGACGATGACCGCTACCTGATGCTGGAAGCGGTGCTGGCCGCGCGCGACAAGCTGTATGTCAGCTGGGTCGGGCGCAATGTGCGCGACAACAGCGAGCAGCCGCCGTCGGTGCTGGTGTCGCAATTGCGCGATTACCTGCACGCGGGCTGGAACCTGGACCTGGCCACGCTCACCACCGAACACGCGCTGCAGCCGTTTTCGCGCCGCTATTTCGAACAGGGCGGCTTGCCGACCTATGCCGCCGAATGGCGCGAGGCGCACCGCGATCATGGCGGCGCCTATATCGGCAATGGCGTTGCCGATGCCGATGCCGATGCGGCCCTTATGGCCGTGGGGGGCTGCCCGGCGCACGGCGCCGACCTGCCGCCGTATGAACCGGACGAAGGCTTCCGTCTGCGCCTGGGCCAATTGGCCAGCTTTATCCGCCAGCCGGTGCGGTATTTCTTCCGCCAGCGACTCGGGGTCGTGTTTGGCGAGGCCGTGCTGGTCGGGGAGGACGAGGAACCGTTTGCACTCGATGCGCTGGAGCGCTTTGGCCTGGAAGGCAAGATGCTGGACGACAGCAGCGAGCCGGAACCGGTGGCCGAAGTGCGCGAGCGTCTGGCGGCGCGCGCGGAGCGGCTGGAGCGCGAAGGCTTGTTGCCGATCGGTTTGCCCGGCAAGCAGGTGCAGCGCACGCTGGTCGATGAACTGGTGCCGGTGCGCACCGAATGGCTGCACCAGCGCGCCCGCTACCCGCTGCCCGCACCCAAGTTGGCGGTCAGCCTGCGCTTCGCGGCGCAGGCAGGGGATGGCGACACCCCGCTGGAAGACTGGGTCGACCAGTTGCGCAGCAACGGCACCGAGACCGTGTGGCTGGCGCAGTTGGCGTCGCGCGTGGCGGACCGCAACGGCGCGCCGCGCGGCGACAAGCTGATTCCGATCTGGCTGCGCCAGTTGGCGGCGGCCGCGCAGGGATATCCGGTGGCGGGCATCCTGGTGGCGCGCGACGTGGTGGCGCACTTCGCGCCGCTGGAACCGGGCGCGGCGCGCGAACAATTGGCGGTGCTGGTGCAATGGTGGCGCGACGGCATGGACCGCCCGCTGCCGGTGGCTTGCCGCACGGCGCTGGCGCTGCTGGCCGAAGGCGATGCGCGCGGCACCTATGACGGCGACTATAACCGCGACGGCGAAGTCGTGGACCTGTGCCTGGCGCGGCTATGGCCGGAATTCGCGGCGCTGGCGCAGGAGCCCGGCTGGCTGCCGTGCGCGGAACAGCTGTATGGACCGCTGGCCGACTGGATGGCGGCGCACGTGACGATGACACCGCTGGAGGGGGCGCAGCCATGAGCAATCTGCTGCAACCGCTGTCGTTCCCGCTGCACGGCTCGCGCCTGATCGAAGCGTCGGCCGGCACCGGCAAGACCTGGACCATCGCGGCGCTGTACCTGCGCCTGGTGCTGGGCCACGGTGGCGCCGATGGCTATGCGCGGCCGCTGCTGCCGTCCGACATCCTGGTGATGACCTTTACCCGCGCCGCCACCCGTGAATTGTCGAACCGCGTGCGCGAGCGGCTGATCGAGGCGGCGGGGTATTTCCGCCGCGACGCCGGCGATGACGCGGGCAAGGCCGATCCCTATCTCGACGCCTTGCTGGAATCGTATCCGGACGATGGCGCGCGCAGCCAGGCCGCGCACCGGCTGATGCTGGCGGCGGAAACCATGGATGAGGCGGCGATCTTCACCATCGATGCGTGGTGCCAGCGCATGCTGCGCGAACACGCGTTTGACAGTGGCAGCCTGTTCGACGAGGAACTGGTCAGCGATGAAGCGGCGCTGTTCGACGATGCGGCGCACGATTACTGGCGCCAGCAAGTGTATCCGCTCGATGCGCGCCTGCTGGAGCCAATGCTGGCCTGCTGGGCCGATGTCGGGCAATTGAAGGCTTCGGTGCGCGCCCTGGCGGGACGGCGGGAATGGCTGGAGCGCGAGGTGGAACAGGCCGGCGCAGGGCGTGAAACGCTGGGTGCGCTGATCACCCGCCTGCAGCGCTTCCAGCGTTCGCGCGTGCTGGAATTGAAAGAGGGCTGGTGCGAACGCGCCAACCGCATGGAACAGTGGATCCTTGCCGAGCGCGAAGCGGCGCCGAAGTGTTTCCACGGCGCGAAGATGAAGCCGGAATCCGTGGCCAAATGGTTCGAGGCGCTGCGCACCTGGGCCCAGGACGACCATCAATTGCATCCGGACTTGAATGGCACCGCGTGGAACCGGCTAGCCCCGGACGGTCTGCTCGATGCTTGCGCCAAAGGCTATGTGCCGGCGATTCCCGCCGACTTCGATGCGATTCCGGGCCTGCGGGCGGCGCTGGAGGAACTCGAGCCGCTGGACCATGCGCTGTACCGCCATGCCGCGCTGGCCATTGCGCGGCGCATGGAGGAATTGAAACGCAATGCGCGCCAGTTCGGCTTTGCCGACATGCTGGACCGCTTGCAGCAGGCGCTCCAAGGTGACAACGGCGCGGCGCTGCGCCAGCGCATCATCGACCAGTACCCGGTGGCGCTGGTCGATGAATTCCAGGATACCGCGCCGAACCAGTACGCGATCTTCGATTTGCTATACCGGGTCGAGGCCAATGATCCCGCGCTGGGCCTGTTCCTGATCGGCGATCCGAAGCAATCGATCTACGGCTTCCGCGGCGCCGACATCCACAGCTACCTGGCGGCGCGGCTGGCGACCACCGGCCGCCATTACCAGCTGGGCACCAACTTCCGTTCCACGCAAGCGCTGGTGGCGGCGGTCAACCAGGTGTTCATGCATGCGGAAGGCCACGCGCAGGGTTGTGGCCAACCCGGCGGTCATCCGAAGGGCGCGTTCCGCTTCCGGTCCGGGGAGGACAATCCGCTGCCGTTCGAGGCGGTCGGCGCCCATGGCCGCAAGGAACGGCTGGTGGGGGCGGACGGGCCGCTGGCGGCGCTGCTGGTGTCCTGTACTGAAGCCGACGCCATCAAAAAAGACGATTACCGCGCATTCTTTGCGCACCACTGCGCCGAGCACATCGCCGGGCTGCTCAATGATGAACGGGCCGGATTCGATGATGGCGGCAATTTCAGGCGCTTGCAGCCGGCCGACATCGCGGTGCTGGTGCGCGACCGCAAGGAAGCGGCGGCGATCCGCCACGCGCTGGCGCGGCGCCGCATCGCCAGCGTGTATTTGTCCGACAAGGATTCCGTCATCGACAGCGAGGAAGCCGCCGACGTGTTGCGCTGGCTGACGGCGATGGCCAATCCGCTCGACGGCGGCCTGGCGCGCGCCGCCTTTGCCACCCGCACGGCGGGCTTGCCGCTGGCGGAACTGGCGCGCCTGTCCGGCGATGAACTGGCGTGGGAACAGCGGGTCGAGCAATTGAAGACCTTGCACCTGGTGTGGCAGCGCCAGGGCGTGCTGGCCATGCTGCGCCGCTTTATCCATGAACTGGATTTGCCATCGTCGCTGCTGGCGCAGCCTGGCGGCGAACGGCGCCTGACCAACTTGCTGCACCTGGCGGAACTGCTTCAAACCGCCAGCCGCCAGCTCGATGGCGAGCAGGCGCTGATCCGCTGGCTGGCGGAGCAGATCGACATGGGCGGCGACAGCGGCGATGAACGGGTGCTGCGGCTGGAATCGGACGCGGAACTGGTAAAAGTCGTCACCGTCCATAAATCCAAGGGCCTCGAGTATCCGCTGGTGTACCTGCCGTTTGCCGTGACGGCGCGCAAGGCCGATAAACGCAACCGTACTTTCTTTGAATTCACCGATACGGCCGGCACGCGCCATATCGACATGGCCTTGTCCGACGATGCGCTGGCGGCGGTGGAAGAGGCGCGCCTGGCCGAGGACTTGCGCCTGCTGTACGTGGCGCTGACGCGGCCGCGCCATTTCCTATGGCTGGGCGTGGCGGCGTTGGCGGCGCGCAAGGAAGGCGCCAACACGTTGCACGACTCCGCGCTGGGTTATTTGCTGACAGGCGGCGAAGCGTTGCCCGCCGCTGCGCTGGCGCTGCGCTGGGAACAGGTGAAGGGCGATTGCGACGCGATCGCCATCCGGCGGCTGGACCAGGCCGGCGGTCCCGTCACCATGCTGCGGCGCGAAGACTTGCAGGCGCCGCTGGTGCCGGCGCGCCGCTTTGAAGGGGACTTCGAGCGCGACTGGTCGGTCGGCAGCTTTACCTCGCTGACGCGGCGCAATCCGCAAGACATGTCGCAGGGTTACGCGCAATTGCTGGCGGCGGATTTGCTGGCCGATGGCGGGGCGGCGGCAGGCTGGGATGAGCGCGTGCAGCGTCCGGCCGCGTCGGCAGGGGCCGCAGGGGCTGTGCGGCCGGCAGGGCCGGCGGGACTGGCTGGCGTGCCGGTGCCGGGAATGGGCAGCACCGCCAGCGCGGCCAACGTGGCCGGCATGGCGCCAGGCGAAGCGCGCGTGCCGCGCACGGCCTTGCAGGCCAAATTGCTGGAACAGCAGGCGCTGGCCGAGGCCTTGCAGCGCATCGCCGACGACCCGTGGCACCGTTTCCCGCGCGGTTCCGTCCCGGGCAACTTCCTGCACGAGCAGCTCGAGTGGATGGCCCATGAAGGCTTTGCCAGCGTGGACGATCCGCAATTCGATGCGCGCCTGCTGCGGCGCATCGAGCGGGCCGGCTGGGCCAATCGCCAGGACGATGCGCTGGCGTGGCTGCGCGCGGTGGCCGGCACGCCGCTGCCGCCACTGGGGGCGCCGTTGTCGGCGCTGG
The DNA here is from genome assembly GCF_058807115.1 of Pseudoduganella sp. GW821-FHT12E03. NCBI lineage: Bacteria > Pseudomonadati > Pseudomonadota > Betaproteobacteria > Burkholderiales > Oxalobacteraceae > Pseudoduganella > Pseudoduganella sp. GW821-FHT12E03. The sequence continues at coordinate 519,334 of NZ_JBXAQJ010000002.1, forward strand.
ACGGCGCGTTGCCGGAGCTGGAATTCTGGTTCCCCAGCGAGCGCCTGTCGAGCGGCGCGCTGGACCGCCTGTGCCGCCGCCATATCTTGCCCGGCCTTGCCCGTCCCGCGTTGCCGGAGCGGCGCTTGCACGGCATGCTGAAAGGCTTCATGGACCTGGTGTTCGAGCATGAAGGCCGCTACTGGGTGCTCGACTATAAGTCCAATGCGCTGGGCGGCAACGACAGCGCGTATCACGCCAAGGCGCTGGCGCTGGGCGTGGCGGAACACCGCTATGACATCCAGGGCGCGCTGTACATGCTGGCGCTGCACCGGCTGCTGCGCTCGCGGCTGGGCGACGCCTATGATCCCGCCACCCAACTGGGCGGCGCGGTGTTCTTTTTCCTGCGCGGCATCGGCCATGCGCAAACGCGCGGCTGCTGCCTGCTGGCGCCGGATCCCGGGCTGCTCGATGGCCTCGATGCACTGTTCAATGAGGCCGGCTGATGGCTGTTAATACCATGGAAGTGACGGACAGCGGGCGGCAAAAACTACTGGCGCAAATCGATGCGATGACGGAAGCGGGCCAATTGCGCCGGCTGTCGGGCGCGTTCGCGCGCTTTGTCGCCACGTTAGGCCCCGCGAAACCGCCGCTGCTGCTGGCCTGTGTACTGTTGTCGGAACTGGAGGGGCGCGGCCACAGTTGCCTGATGCTGGCCGACCTGGCGGGCGCCAGTCCGGCGGTGCGTTCCATGCTGGGCTGGAGCGAGGACGATTGGCAGGCGTTGAGGGCAGTCGCCGCGCCGCTGCCGAAAAGCGCGTCGGCCTGGCGTGCGCATTTATACCAGTGCGAGCAGGTGTGGCCCGCCGCCGACCTGGATTTCGGCCAGCCGCTGGTGCTCGATGAGGAGCGGTTGTACTTGCGCCGCTACTGGCGCGACGAAACCAGCGTGGCGCAGTCGGTCCGCGCGCGCGCGCTGCGCCAGCGCGATATCGATGCGCGGCGCGTGCGGCAATGGCTCGATATCCTGTTCCCGCCCGCGGCCAATGGCGAAACCGACTGGCAAAAGGCCGCGTGCGCGGTGGCGGTGCGGGCCGACCTGGGCATCATCACCGGGGGGCCTGGCACCGGTAAAACCTATACCGTGGCGCGGTTGCTGGCGTTGCTGTTTGCCACGGCGGGGTTGGAGCGCATCCCGGCCGTCGCGCTGACGGCGCCTCCCGCGCTGCCGCCGGCCGGCGGCGGCATCCGCATCGCGCTGGCCGCGCCGACCGGCAAGGCCGCCGCGCGCCTGAAGCAATCGATCGACCAGGCGCTGGAAGCCTTATCCGCGCTGGTGCCGGATTTGCAGTTGCCGGAACTGGCGGCGCGCATGGGCGCCGCGCGCACCTTGCACAGCCTGCTGGGCGCGCGGCCCGATACCCGCACCTTCGTGCACCACAAGGGCAATCCGCTCGATGTCGATGTGCTGATTGTCGATGAAGCGTCGATGGTGCACCTGGAAATGATGGCGTCGCTGCTCGATGCGCTGCCGCCCCATGCGCGGCTGGTGCTGCTGGGCGACAAGGATCAATTGGCGTCGGTGGAGGCGGGCGCCGTGCTGGGCGACATGTGCCATGACGCGGAAAGCGGCGGCTACAGCGCGGCGACGGCCGACTACATGCGTGACGCGGCCGGCATTGCGTTGCCGGAATCGTTCGTGCAGGGCGGCGGTCCGCTGGCGCAGCAGACCGTCATGCTGCGCAAGAGCATGCGTTTCGGCGGCCCGATCGGGCAACTGGCGCTGGCGGTCAACGCGGGGGACGTGGCGCGCGTGCGCGCGGTCTTGCGCGAGGACGAGAGCGGCCAGCTGGCCTGGTTCGATCCGGCCCAGCATGCGCAAGTGCTGCAACTGGCGCTGGAGGGACGGCCGCAGGCGGAAGGCGGCTACCAGCGGTATTTGCGCCGCATGGTGCAAGGGCTGGAAGACGGCAGCGCGCTGTCGCAGGACACCGCGCGCCACGAAGCCTGGGTGCGCGACGTGTTGCTGGCGTTTGAATCGTTCCGCATCCTGTGCGCGGTGCGCGAAGGGGAGTGGGGCGTGTCCGGCCTGAACGACGCGATTGCCGCGAAGCTGGAAGCGGCGGGCTTGCTGCGGCGGCGCGGCGAATGGTATGTCGGACGGCCGGTAATGGTGACGCGCAATGATTACGCCACCGGCGTATTCAACGGCGACATCGGCTTGACCTTGCCGGACCCGCTGCGGCCCGGTTCCCTGCGCGTGTATTTCAGCGAAGGCCCGCATATCCGCAGCGTGCTGGCCACGCGCTTGCGCAACGTGGAAACCGCGTTTGCCATGACGGTGCATAAATCGCAGGGCTCGGAATTCGCGCACACGGTGATGGTGCTGCCTGCGTCTGCCAGCGCGGTGCTGGCGCGCGAACTGGTCTACACCGGCATCACGCGGGCCCGTACTCACTTCACGCTGGCCACCCCGGTGGCCGGGGTGCTCGATGAAGCGGTGGCGGTGCGTACGCAGCGCGCCAGCGGGTTGCGGGGGCTGGTGGGGTAAAGACGGGGCGCGCTGGTCCGGCAGCCGCTGATTTACGGTTCTTCGGCCATTTGACGGCACGTCGCATACATCACGTCCTCGTTGGGTGCCCAGATGTTGAGGATGGGCGCGTCACCAATTTTCTTTAACAGCACCCGTGTGGTGGCCTTGTCGTTGGCGATACACGCGTGGTACGCGTAGATATTGTAGTTCCACATGGTGGGGAAGCGTTCGGTCCATTGTTCCAGCCCCTGTTTCATGCGGAACCAGTCGACCCCGGAAGCGGTGTAAAGCTGGTGCTTGTACTGGCCTTGCGCGGCCCCACTGAATAGCCGGGCATAAATTTCCATCCCGTAGCGCCCGGACGACATGCGTGCGGCTTGATTGATAAAGGCTGTTAATTCCCGGTCATTGCCATGCCATTTTGGCTGGAAATAAACCGACGCGTATTGGTAGAGACGGAAATCGTCGGGATTGCGCCGGATGCCGTCTTCCACGACTTTCATGACCAACTCGCGCGGCAAGGCCAGCGCGCGCGCCGCATTGATGAAGGTGGCGTGCCAGCTGGTGCTGACGCCCGCTACGCCCTGGCTTTTATAGAGGGCATCGGCAGCCAGGCTTGCGTATTGCTCATACGATGCCCACGCGCGAGGCGGCACCGTGTTGGCGTAGCCGCCACCGCGGAAATGAAACGCATAACTGAGCAGTGCGCGTGCGTAGAGTACATGCGCCAGCGGAGCATCGGGGTAGGCGGACGTCCATGCCGTGGTTTTGGCGATCAGTTCCTTATATCGGACGTCACTGTCAGGGCCGTCGAAGCCCATCGCTTCACTAATCCCGTCATCGAATAACGTGATCTTGAAAGCACCGCTGGCGGTGCGGCGATCGTCGGTCAAGTAGGACTGGGATTGCCGCTCGAGTTCGCGGAAATTTCCTTCCATGAAGGCGGAAGCGGCCTTGTCGATGATGGCGCGCCGCTGGATTTGTTCAATATCCTGGGCAATGGCAGGAGCGGCGCTGAGAAACAATACCGCTGCGGCGAACAGCGGTTGGATGCGCAAGGCGGGAACAGGCATGCTGGCATGAGGTTATTAATAAAGCAATTACTTTAGCACAGTAACGCGCGTATTAACGGGGGGGGGGGGGGGGCTGGAGGACGGCGGTACGCCGTACCTGGAAACGGCGCGCCAGCGGGGCCTGACGGGCTACGCTTATTCAAGGTCTTCCAGCCGGATGCGGTATTTGCGACGCTCAGGTAAGTCCCAGCCTGGCTGCGGGGTGCGGCAGCGCGGCTCCACTGAGGTGGACTTCTCCGGCAATACTGCCAGCCGCTTGGTGGACGCGGGCGTTGTGGGGGCTGATGCGGTCTGTGATTGTTCCGCCAACAATTGCCGACGCAGGCGGCTGGCCAGTTGCCAGTTCTTGTCCTCCGGCCGTTTGATATACAAGTCACGCCATGCATTGCGCTCGGTGCGGGCAAATGAGCGGGCAAACTGGTTGGGCGTGACCGGACGGCCATCATGGATGATTTGATCGCCGACCACGCGCGCATAATTATGCTCGCCGTAACTCCAGGACTGGATGCAAGTGCCTTCGGGCAGGAATAGCATTTTCCATTGATAGCCACGGGTGCCTGGTTCCACCGGCGCCTTGCCGGTTTGCGCCAGCAGCCAGCTTCGCAACGCATCGGTGGTGGCGCGGTCGACACTGCATTGGTCTTTGCGGGTGTTCAGGTATCCCAGCAATTCGAGCAGCAGGGACTGGGGGACTTCCACGGTCAGTCTGGTAAACATTCTGGGCCTCCTGTCTTTTTTTGTCTGGTACTGTCTCTTTTGACCGTTGTTTTTAAAAAGGCTTCAAAAAGGGGAGAACCCAAACAAGACTGTATTGACAGACAATTTGCCAGAGAGCCGGCGGAGAGGGGCGATCCCTTTGGTATTGCAATGGTTATTTGTAGTCGGCCAAGCTTGATCTGACAATAGCTGCCTGGTGAGTTAGAGTTTCACGTGCGCGCATCCGGCCAGAAATTGCACATGCGCTGCTTAACCCGCCCTATCATTCCAAACATGAAAGTAAGAAAAATGAAACGACCCTCGCTTTCGGCGATTTTTGTAGCCTCGCTGGTGCTGTCGCAACATGCGCAAGGCGCCGATGCCGAAACTGTCAAGGGCCCGCTGACGGCGGATGAAAAAATGCAATGCCGCGCACAACTCGCCGAGTTTAACCAGAGTGTGCGATCCTACAATGCGGAATTGGACACGCTCAAGGCGTTGGAGGCCGAGGTAGATGCATTGAGCGCGGTACTTGAAAAAGAGCAGGTTGCGGTTGATCGCCGCGACAGCACCGCCATGCAGGCGCTCAATGCAAAGATCGGCAAGAACAACGAACTGGTCGCGCGGCATGAGCAGATAAGCGCGTCGCTCAAGGCGATGTTGAGCGAAAACAAGCAACGTGCCGAGCAGTTCAGCGAGGCATGCGAAAACCGCCCCCTTGCAACGTCGCCCTCCCCGAAAACCCAGCCGCCGGATTCAGCGTGTAGTTCGACCACCGGCGCCAAGGACGTGGAGCGCCAGATCGAAGCCACCTTCGCCGACATGCGCGCTCACGAAAAGCAGCGTCAGGCGGAGGTGGACCGCGTTGTCCAGGAGCGGGCTAAAGCGCAATCATGGAACAACGAGAAGCGCGGCAAGATCTGGCTGCAAATTCTTGGCTCACCCAAATTCATGGCCTTCGAGCGCGAGAAGCGGCCTTATATGCAGGAGCTGATGCGCATGTTCGGCAGCAAGCCCAAGAACGGTCAAGAGGAATGCCGGCTCGTGCAACGCATCGCCGCAATGCTGCCGGCCATCAAGGCTATCAACACACGGCAATACGCATTCATGGCGGATGAAATTCGGATGGCGAAGTAGTCGGAGCCAAAAAAGTTCGCAATCCACCCTTTATTTATTTGTACTAGTGCAAACTTGATCCGACACGGACTGTCAGGTGATTTAGAGTTCTCAATGGCCGCTACCGGCAGCCAATAGCGGACGAATAAGTTTCACGGCTGAATATGGAAATCTATTTTAGTGAGCAGATCGACGAATGCGATTTCGATCACATCGTTTATACAGAGGAAGGCGGAGCCGATCCGATGGTTGCTGCGCGGTTTGGAATTATTGATGATGAGGGCTTGAGAACACAGGTGAACGTGCTTGCGAGCGCTGGACCGTCATGCTTTCAAGATGCTCGATGTGTCGGCCACATCGCATATATCGGGTTTGGCCACAGCGTCTTCGTCTTTAATACGAAGACAAGAGAGCTAGCCAAGCATCAGGTCGATGGCTACTTCGGCCATATGTATGATCGTGGTGATTTCGAACACTTGCCGGCGCAGCTCTCAGTCCTTGTTACGTCAGCATCTGAAGCGCTTGCATTCTCTAGACAGGGTGAACTGGCTCACGTGTGGTCAAATCTTGGCGTTGACGGTGTGCTCCTGCATGCGGTGAATGGACTGCAAATCGAGGGCGCGGGCGAGTACGATCCGCCCGGCGGTTGGCGGAAATTTGCTATCGCCATGGATCGTGACACCTTCGCTTACTGCCAGTAGCTGTCACTGAATTTTTGAAGCAGAAAATGAGTATAGATAACACTGAGGCCCGGCTGATTGCTAATGCACTTTACGAGATACGTTTGCTGCTGAGCCCCTATCTAGGGAGTGAAAATGATGCGCCCCGTGATGTGCGTTTAGCGGCGCACCTAGCGCATGCTTTACATAATGAAGCCGGAGCATTAATCGATTCAGAAAAATTTGACGTAGAGGCTGCGCTCCGCAACGTGGCGGCAATCGATAACGCCGTACCGGGGAACGATGGCTGCCGACTGGCTTCAGCGTGGGCCACTCAAAAATGAGGACGGCCGTTCAGGCTGAAATCGGCCAATAGCCATCATTCGACCTCGCGCAACTAGTCCAAGGAACTGGCGGCTTCGGGGCGGATGCCGCAGGTTGTGATAGGGCGTAGTGTGTCAGATCAAGTCTGAACTACTACAATTCAAGCGCCATCGCCGATTCAAGTCGGTCGGTATTTCAGTCTGCTAGCCACCAACTTGCACCACTTGCACGTATTTGCCAATCAGATGGCTATTACATTTAATCCGACCCTATGCCGCAATATCAATGACACTGCAACTCCAGCTGAAATTGATCCCTGTGAGTAGGACATCGGAAAAAATACACCAATCCCACGTCACCCCACATCAGGTTCGCTTCCTCTTCTGAGTCCACCTGTGCGTAAAACTCCATTTCAGTGCCACATTCCCTGCATTTGGGACAAGCTTCTCCCTGAATGTAGCGCGGGTAGCCACCAAGCAACGTCGCGTAGTCATTCAGGCATCCAGCCCTCTCAACCGCCTCATCGTAGGCTTCCCATGGGGCATCAGGTGAGATTTCGCCGCATAAACTGCTGGCTTCACTCGATATCGAGTCCAGCGCTTCCCAGTCTGGCAATACGCGTACCGCGGACGACGTCACCTTGCATGGGACCAGCGCATGTGGATCATCATTGCGGCTGATGGCCACCATCTTTTCCGATGTGGGATTGTCGTAAAGTCTGGTGACCCAAAGACCTGCTTCCTCGTCACCCAAGCCCCAAGGGAAGCACTCGTTGCAGTAATAAAATGCAAAGAGCGCCTTTTCTTTCTCATCCACCGTTTGGTTGATAAAGGTGAGCGGATCTTTGCATTTGGGACATTCCGGCCAGCTTTCCCCCTTTTCGGCATAGGGCTGTCCGCCGAATTTGCTTTCACAGCATGGCTTGACCGCAGCGTCGTCCGCCTTCAGTTCCAGCTTCATTGCATTCTTGATGAGTGGTTTCAGTAGCGCATCCAGTTTTTCTTCACGCATGTTTGCTCCTCGAACGGGACAGCCGGATTAAAAAAGGCGCCTCAACAGGCGCCCCAGTTTCTCGTCATACCACTGCCTCATCGCGCAACAGCGCATACAAGTTCATATCGACATGCTTGCCCCGGACGAAATTGGCGCCGCGCGATACTCCTTCTTTTTGAAAACCGCATTTGATCGCCACCTTTTCCGACGCCAGGTTACGGCTGTCCATGCGGATTTCGATCCGGTTGATCAGGGTGGCGTTGAACAGGTGGCGCACCATCAGGTTGACCGCTTCGGTGACGATGCCGCGGCCCCGGTAGTCATGCGACAGGGTGTAGCCGATTTCGCGCGCATTGAAATACGGGACGCCTTTTGCATGCCAAATCGTCCCGATGATGGCGCTTCCAGGGTGTTCCACGATCACGTAGCGCACCAAGCCATCATTGGCCATGCCATCTTCACGGATCTTGCGCGCCAGGTCGACCGGGGAGTGGATCGCGCTCGGCAGGTACTCGCCACGGATGTCCGGGTCGTTTAACAGCGGCACCAGCGCGGGCAGGTCATCGGGCAGAACATGGCGGATGAGGAAATTGCTTCCTTTGATCATCAGGCAGCCCGGCGTCGCTTGTTGGCCGCCTTGGACGCCGGCGCCTTCTTGCGCAGACTTTGTTTTACCGGTTTCACCGGCTTATCGTCATCGCCGGAAATGTACTTGCGGATCTTCAGCGCATCCATCAGGCGCGCCGAGCTCGCGCCGGCGTTCAGCAGCACCATGGTGGAATACTTGCCGGCCGATTTGATGCGCATGATCAGGCAGCGGCCCGCTTCCTCGGTGTAGCCGGTCTTGGACATGCCGATGTCCCAGCCCTTGGCGCCGACCAGGCGGTTGGTGTTGCGGTATTCGACCTTGCGGCCGTTGATGCTGATGGTGTCCTTGCTGTCGGTCGACATGTCGCGGATGGTATCGTATTTCGACGCGGCGTTGGCCATTTTCACCAGGTCGGCCGCCGTGGAGCGGTTGTGCGGCGACAGGCCGGTCGGTTCTTCGATCACGGTGCTGGCCAGCCCGAGCGACTTGATTTTCACGTCGACGGCGCGTTTGAAACCGGCCTGGCCGCCGGGGAAGGTGCGGGCCAGCGCGGCGGCCGCGCGGTTGTCGGACGACATCAGCGCCAGTTGCAGCACGTCGGCGCGCGAAATCGCGGCGCCGACCGGCACGCGCGACTGGCTGTGCTTCAACATGTCGACATCGGAGCGGTCGATGTTGATGACTTCATTCATGTCCAGCTTGGCGTCAAGCACCACCATGGCCGTCATCAGCTTGGTCAGCGATGCGATCGGCACCTGGGCCGTGGCGTTTTTTTCAAGCAGGATTTTGCCGGTGTCATCTTCGACCACCAGCACATTTTGCGAGCCGAGCGGCAACGCCATAGCGGCGGCGCTCAAGGACATCAGCAGGGCGGCTACTGTTTTCTTGATCATTTGAATATGCAATTGGGAGGGACGGAAAATCGGCGGTGTATTGCATTGCACAATATCTATACGGCAATATTTCCTCAAGTACGAAGATACAGTAATTAGACAAACTCGTCTATGGCGCACACGCAAAAAAGCCCCACAGGCAGGCCTGTGGGGCTTTTTGGGGACGTTTCAGAGGGGAAAGCGCTTACTTGCCGTCGTAGATCTTGTCGAATTCACCGCCATCGTCAAAGTGCTTTTTTTGCAGTGCACGCCAGCCGCCAAACAAGTCATCCACGCTCAGCAGGGTGATCGGTTTGAAGGTGGCGGCGTATTTTTTCGCCACGGCGTCCGAACGGGGGCGCAGGTGGTGCTTGGCGAGGATTTCCTGGCCGGCCTCGCTGTACAGGTAATTCAGGTAGGCGGTGGCGGGCTTGCGCGCGTTGCGCTTGTCGACCACTTTATCGACCACGGCCACCGGCGATTCCGCCAGGATCGAAGTCGGCGGATAGACGATGTCGAACTGGTCGCCGAATTCGCCTTTGACCAGCAGCACTTCGTTTTCAAACGTGACCAGCACGTCGCCGATGTTGCGCTGGGTGAAGGTGGTGGTGGCCGCGCGGCCGCCGGTATCCATCACCGGGACGTTCTTGAAGATCTTGCCGACCAGGTCGCGCGCTTGTGCTTCGTTGCCGCCTTTTTTCAGCACGGAGCCCCAGGCCGCCAGGTACGAGTAGCGGCCGTTGCCCGAGGTTTTCGGGTTGGGGATGATGACCTTGACGTCCGGCTTGGCCAGGTCGGCCCAGTCCTTGATGCCCTTCGGGTTGCCCTTGCGGACCAGGTAAATCACGGTCGAATAAAACGGCGCCGCATTGTTCGGGAACTTGGCTTTCCAGTCCGCCGCCACCAGGCCTCGGTCGGCCAGCAAGTCCACGTCATTGGCCTGGTTCAGTGTCACCACCGACGCTTCCAGGCCATCGGCCACCGAGCGCGCCTGTTTCGACGAGCCGCCGTGCGCCTGGTTGACGGTCACGGTTTCCCCGGTCTTCTTTTTATAATCCGCGATAAAGGCCGGATTGATATCCTTGAACACTTCGCGCATCACGTCATACGACACGTTCAGGATCGCCGTGTCGGCCGCATAGGAAGGGGCGGCAAAGGGCAGGGCGGCGGCCAGCAGGGTGGTCGCGATCAGGGTGCGGCGCTTATTACTTTTCTGTGTCATGGGGACTTTGATCCTGTTGTGAAAGACATATAGGCATGGTCTATAATTCGCGCCGGAAAAGATACGAATTTTTCGTAATATATAAATCACGATTTCGAGTCTAGACAAAACGCACGGCATGCGACACGAGCTTTTTCTGGCTGGTGTATAGTCGCGCTGTGTGCCGGCGGCAAGCCGCTGGCGCCGGGTGATCGGCATTATTTTGTGAGTACACATGAGTCTTGAAATTCGTATTGCTGCATCTGGCGACGCTGCTGCGGCATGCAATGTTTTGCGGCGGTCCATTGCCGAATGCTGTGTCCTCGACCACAACAACGACCCCGCCATCCTGGGCGCGTGGCTCGGCAACAAAACGCCGCAAATGGTGGCCAGCTGGTTCCAGTCGCCCACCAATCATTCGCTGGTCGCGCTGCACGACGATACCGTGGTGGGCGTGGCGCTGCTGACGGGCGCCGGCAAGCTGGCGCTGTGCTACCTGGTGCCCGAAGCGCGCGGCCTGGGGCTGGGCAAGGCGCTGCTGGCGCGCATGGAAGAAATTGCCTGCGGCTGGGGCGTGAAAGCACTGCAATTACACAGTACCGCCACCGGCGCCGGTTTTTTTGAACGCCATGGCTATACCCGCGCCGGCCAGGTGCGCTCGCCGTACGGCGTCGATACCACGTTTTTCTGGAAGCAGCTCGATGGCAGCGAACCGCCTGCGGAGGGCGACGATGCGAAACCCCGCAAGCGCTTCTGTAACTGTAATTCCGCTTAATATTCCGCTTAAATTAACCCGCAATAACCTGAAAGGTCCGCATGCCTGAAATCGCCGTCAGCCGCCAGGATATCTTCCCGACCACGATCTGGTCGTTCGATCTCGGTTATTTGCAACCGTATTTTCCCTTGTGGCTGGACCTGATCCGGCAATTGCGCGCGGCGCAGCCGCAGCCGGCGGGACGCACCATCCGGCGCGGCTGGAACAGCGAAACCACGCTATTGCAGCAGCAAGCCTTTGAGCCGCTGCACGGCGCGGCGCAAACCGTGTTTGGCCAGGTATTGCAGGAAATGCAGTTGCCGGGCGCGATCCGGTTCCGGGTCGAAGGCTGGGTCAACCTGCATGAAGAAGGCGGTTTTAATATGCAGCATATGCATCCGAACCGCTTGTTGTCGGCCGCGTTTTACCTGCAAGTGCCGGAAGGCTCGAATCCCGTGCTGTTCCATGACCCGCGTCCGGCCGTCAAGCTGGGGCAAGTGGCGGGGCGCGGTTTCAATGGCGGCGGCCTCACTGCCGCCCAGCCATCGCTGGGACAAATGCTGGTCTTCCCGAACTGGCTGGAACACCATGTCGAACCCCATCCGGTGGCGGCGCCCCGGATTGCGATCGGCATGAACGCGGTGGCGGCGTAACGTCCGGCACTCAGGCGGCGCACGCGCACGCGGCGCTGTGCCAGCCCTGGGCATGCTGCCCCAGGCTGGCAACATCGATGGCGCGGCCATCGGCAAACATCTTTAATTCCCCCGGTACAAAGCCATGCCACGTTTCATCGCTGGTCAGCGGTTGCGTGGCGATCACCGCCATGCGGTCGTCCGGTCCGTTGTGGCGGCTGAGGTCGATGCTGTGTTCGCAATCGACCAGGCTGGCCTGGGCGAACGGATAGGCGCGCGACACGTAGTGCAAGTGCGTCGAGCAGTGGGCAAACAAGGTCTCGCCGTCCGACAGCAGGAAATTGAAGGTGCCGTGGACCGCGATTTCCGCCGCCAGTTCCGCCACCGCCGCATAGAGCGCGCGCCGGTTCGGCTGCACGCCGAAGCGGCCGGCCAGGCCTGACAGCAAATGGCAAAACGCCCGTTCGCTGTCGGTGTCGCCTTCCACGTCATACAGCCCGGTGTCCGGATAAAACCCTTTTAAATCGCCATTGTGGGCGAACGACCAGGTGCGGCCCCACAAGGTGCGGGTAAAGGGATGGCAGTTTTCCTGGGTGATCCTGCCCTGGGTGGCCTTGCGGATATGCGCGACGACATTGCTGGCCTTGATGCGGCGCTGTTTCATTTGTTCGGCCAGCGGCGACTCGACCGAGGCGCGCTCGTCGCGGAACAGGCGCACGCCGCGCCGGGTGTGGAAGGCGATGCCCCAGCCATCCTTGTGTTCCCCGGTACGGCCGCCCCGTTCGGCAAATCCCGCAAAGGAAAAGCGCAGGTCGGCTGGCTGGTTGCTGTTCATTCCGAGGAGCTGGCACATGGTGACACCGCAAGAAAAAAATAACGATGAGCCCACGATAACGGTGACACGCGGGCGGCGGAACGAATGTTTTGCTATATGCATAGTTGTAATGCGGAATATGCCTCCATATGCAGAAAACGAATACATATGGAATAAACCATTCGTTCGGCGCCCGTAACGGCTGGGATAAGGTGTCGTCATTGCAGCAACCTGGAGCCTAATGACATGAGTTTTCCCGTCCTGAACCAATACCTGTCCCGCCTGTCCCGCGACGGCGCATCCCATACCAGCATCCAGCTCGATGCGCAGGGCCGCGCCCAGGGCCGCTTCTTCAACTGCACCATGACCAGCGCATTCCAGCCGGTGCGTGAATTGCAGCACGGGGCGGCGGTGGCCTATGAAGGGCTGGCGCGCAGCGCGGCCGGTGGCAGCGACGGTTTGTCGCTATGGAAACTGCTGGACAGTGCGGCCAGTGACGATGAATCGGTGGAATTGGACCGGTTGTGCCGCATGCTGCATGCGATCAATTTCTTCCGGCAGGAAGATGCCGCCGGCGCGGCCAGCGCCGACCTGTACCTGAACGTGCACAGCCGCTTGCTGAGCGCCGTGTCCAGCAACCATGGCTATGCGTTCCGCCGCATCCTCGATGCGCTGGAATTGCCGCTGGCGCGCATCGTGCTGTTGCTGCCGCCGGTGACGGCGCAGCAGGGCTGGCTGATCAACTACGTGGCCGACAATTACCGCCGCAATGGCTTCCGCTTTGCCGTGCAGGCTTCCGGGGCGCGCGATGGCGCAGCGCTGCTGGAACGGGTGCGTCCGGATGTGCTGCGGCTCGATGCGCGCGCCGTGGGCGGTTCGATCGATGCCGATGCGGCCACGGTGGCGCTGCTGGAACAGGCAAGGCAAGCCGGGGTCCGCACGGAATTCCGCCGCCTCGATTCGGTCGGTGCGCTGCAGTCGCTGCACCGGATTGCCGAGGCGGCCGGCACGGCGCTGCTGGCCCAGGGCGCTTTGCTCGACGTGCCGCAGCCGGCGCTGGCGCCACCGGTCGTGAACAGCGACGTGCCGGCAAGGGGGGCGGCAACTTAATTTTCTCTTAAGCCAGCCACATCAACTTAATGCGGTTTCTCAACACCCTCCGCTAATCAGCTATAGTTGCAGGGTATTGTTTGATCGGATTGACTTATGGCATCGCGCAGAGACTTCTTACAGACTGGTTTGGGCCTGAGCGCCGCCAGTTTCATCGGTGCGCCGCTGCTGGGCTGCGCCGCGCGCGCGGAACCGGTGCGGCAGGCGAAGGCCGCACCGAAACCAGCACCCGCACTGAAAACCCCGGCCAGGGCGGCCGACAAACCGGCCCAGCTGGCGCAAATGACGCCGGCGCCGGATGACGACCTGGAACCGCCGCCGGACATCTTTGATGCGCAGTCGCTGGACCTGGAATTCTGGGTCAGGCCGCGCACCATCCAGCTGGTGCGGCCGGCCAGCGGTGAAAAAACCAAACTGCTGTATTGGCGGGACGGCGAATTGATTGATTCGGCTTACCAGGAACTGTGCCACCTGCTGCGCGATGTGAATGGCAAGGAAACCGCGCCGATCGACCCGGAATTGCTGAAAACCCTGTGGGGCGCGCAAGCGTTCGTGGCGCGCTACGGCATTGAGAGTCCGGTGGAAATCCTGTCGGGGTACCGGACCAGAAGTTCCAACAACAAATTGATCGAGCAAGGCATTCCCGCCGCGCGCCAGTCGCTGCACATGGAAGGCAAGGCGGCCGATATCCGCATTCCCAACCTGAATGAGGAAGTGCTGGGCGGACTGGTGCGCAGCTTCCGGCAGGGCGGCGTCGGCTTTTATTACCGCTCCGGGCCCCGGGGCGGCTGGATCCATGCGGACACCGGCTTGAAGCGCACCTGGAAAGGGTGATTCCCATCGGCGATTGGTTTACACTGCACTATTCACCGTTTTGATAAGAGTCTATGCAGCAAACTGATCGTCCCCGCTTCCGTCCCGTGCCATGGACGGCGCTGGAAACCCCGGCTGATGTTGAATTGTGGATTGCCGAACACAACCTCGCCCTGCAGGAATTGATTGCACCCCATGAAACCGGCTACGGCGTCTGTTTTACCCTGGCCGAAGGGGGCGACGTGTACCTGCAGACCACGCAGGAAGGCGCCATCCTGCTCGATGTGACGGACGATGCCGAATGGGTGTCGCCGCTGGTCGCGGCGGTGGGCCAGGTCGAGCCGCCGAAAGGATCGATCTGGATCTTGCCGGACGATAAGCTGGTGCAATTGATTATGGGTTTGTCCGGCCTGATCGCCACCTCGATCCTGGTGGTGGGCCACAATTTCGGCCGCGGGCAGCGCACCCGCTACTAACGATAAGGATCTCCATGGCACTGTCCCGCCGCACCACCGTCAAACTGGCCGCCGCGCTGCTGCTGGCCACCGTATCCCAGGTTCATGCCGCGGATTTGCTGGCCACCGTCAAGGCGCGCGGCACCCTGAAAATCGCCATGGAAGGCACCTATCCGCCCTTTAACTACAAGGATGCGAAGACCGGCGAGTTGCAGGGCTATGACGTCGATGTGGCGAAACTGGTGGCGGCCAAACTCGGCTTGAAGCCGGAATTTGTCACGACCGAGTGGGCCAGTATCCTGGCGGGACTGGTCAGCGGCAAATACGACGTGATCGTGTCGCAAGTGACGATCCAGCCGAAGCGGGAAATGGTGTTTGATTTTTCCACGCCGTATACCTATTCCTCGCCCCAACTGATCCAGCGCCGCGACGACAAGACCGCCTATGCCTCGCTGGCCGACTTGAAAGGCAAGAAACTCGGGGTGGGGCAGGGCAGCGTGTTTGAGCAGCAAGCCAAGGCGGCGGGCGGAATCGATGTGCGCAGTTATCCGGCGGCGCCGGAAAACCTGCGCGACCTGTCGGTGGGCCGGATCGATGCGGCGCTCAATGACAGCCTGATGACGGCCTACCTGTTGAAGACCTCGGATTTGCCGATCCGCGCCGGCGCCCGGGTGGGCGCGGGCGAACGCTGCGGCATCCCCTTTAAGAAGGGCAATCCGGCATTCAAGGCGGCGCTGAACCAGGCGCTGGCCGAGGCGGCGGCGGACGGCAGCCTGAAAGCGGTGGCTGTCAAATGGTTCGGTACGGATGTGAGCCGGGCCCCGTAAATGGAGTGGGTGACGCAGTGGGCCGGCCTGTTGCGGGACGCGGCGCCGGTCATGCTTGCCGGCGCCGGCAATACGCTGGTGTTTGCCGTGGCGGCCATGGTGGGCGGCCTGGCGATCGGTTTTCCCGTCGCGGTGTTGCGCATCTTGCCGTGGCGCGTCCTGTCCTGGCCCGCCGCCCTGTATGTCAGCCTGATGCGGGGCACGCCGCTGCTGGTGCAGCTGTTCGTGATTTATTACGGCCTGCCCGGCATCGGCATTGAATTCACCCCGGTCACGGCCGGGATCCTGGCGTTGAGCCTGAATGCGGGCGCGTACCTGTCCGAGAGTTTGCGCGGCGCGATAACCTCGGTGGCGCGCGGGCAGTGGTGGGCCAGTTATTCGCTGGGCCTCGGTTACCGCGACACGCTGGTGCACGTGGTGATGCCGCAGGCGCTGCGGGTGGCGGTACCGGCCATGAGCAACAGCTTGATCAGCCTGATCAAGGATACCTCGCTGGTGTCGGTCATCACGATGGCGGAATTGATGTTGACCACCAAGGAAGTCATTGCCACCACGTTCCAGCCGCTGCCGCTGTACCTGGCTGCCGCCGCGATTTATTGGGTCATGAGCCTGGCGTTCGAAGCCTTGCAGCGTTATGCCGAGCGCCGCCTGAACCAGCCACACACGCGCTGAGTCCGTTGGGGCGCTGTTGTGTTCGTACACTCGACACACCAGGAGGGGCATGCTAGTCTAGATTTAAAGATAGCGCGCGATCTACCGGCACTCCAGCGGCACTCCACAATAAGGGCGGTGGCATGGACAAGGAACTGCATGCATCGGTGTTACTGTCCCCCGACCTGCTGCGGCCGGTGCTGGGCGGTAGCACGTTATCGGTCAGCGATGCCGGCTCCTTCGAAGACCTGGCACTGACCCCGGAGCGCGCCCGCTACGAGCAGGACCAGGCCTATTTCAACGACATATACTTGCTGGCGCCGGTCGGCTATTTCGTGCTGGCGTTCGACTCCACCATCCTGCAAATGAATATCGTGGGTGCGGATCTGCTGGGCCTGAAGCGCAACAGCACGGCCCAGGTGCCGTTCCGCCAATTCATCGCCCCCCGCTTTCTGTCGGATTTTGACAACTTTATCCGCGACGCCGCCAACACCAGCGCGCCGCAGCGCTGTGATTTGCAATTGACCCACGGACGCCCCGGCGAACAGGGGTTTGCCGCCTCGCTGCGCGCCAGCGCCGACGGCAGCGGCCAGGCGATCCGGGTCGTGGTGGAGCTGGCCGAGGGCAAGCTGGCCGCGCTGGAAAAAAGCGAAGAACGCTTTCGCCGCATCGTACACAGCGCGGAAGAGGGCATCTGGGAAATCGATGCGCAAGCGCGCACTTCGTTCGTCAATCCGCGCATGGCGGCCATGCTGGGGTATAGCATCGAAGAAATCCTGGACCAGCCGCTGGTGGCGTTCATGGATGACGAGGGCCGCGCCATCCTCGAACGCAATATCGCGCGCCGCCAGCAAGGCATCGCGGAGCGCCACGAATTCAAGTTCGTGCGCAAGGATGGCCAGGAATTGTGGACCACCCTGGCCACCAACCCGATTTTCGACCATGCCGGCGCCTATATGGGGGCGCTGGCGCTCGTGACCGACATTACCGCGTCGCGCCAGTCGGCCGAACTGATCTGGCAGCAAGCGAATTTCGACCAGTTGACGGCACTGCCGAACCGCCACATGTTCCATGACCGGCTGGCGCAGGAAATGAAGAAAGCGCGCCGCGAAGGGCTATTGCTGGCGCTGCTGTTCATCGACCTTGATGGCTTCAAACTGGTCAACGACACCTTTGGCCATGAGCAGGGCGATGCGCTGCTGGTTGAATCGTCGGCCCGCATCACCGCGTGCATCCGCGCCTCCGATACGCTGGCGCGGCTGGGCGGCGATGAATTCGTCGCCATCGTGGCCGGGCTGGACCACGCGTCGTCCGTGGACCGCGTGGCGCACAACATCATCACGTCGCTGCGCCAGCCATTCCGGCTCGAGGGCGGCGATGGCTGCGTGTCGGCCTCGGTCGGAATTGCCCTGTTCCCGTCCGATGCCTCGGACGCATCCGAACTGTTGCGTCACGCCGACCAGGCCATGTATGCGGCCAAGAATGCCGGCCGCAACCGCTATCACTATTTCACGCCGGACTTGCAGCAAGCCGCGCAGCGCCGCCAGCGCCTGTCGGCGGATTTGCGCCATGCGTTGGCCGATGGCCAGTTCGAGCTGTATTACCAGCCGATCGTCAACTTAAACACCGGCATGATCGAGCGGGCCGAAGCGCTGCTGCGGTGGCGCCATCCGGAGCGCGGTTTGCTGCATCCGCATGACTTCATGCCCTATGCGGAATCGTCCGGCCTGATCGTCGACATCGGCGACTGGGTTTTCCGGCGCGCGGCGGAGCAGGTGCGGCAGTGGCAGCTGGAACTGGGGCGGCCATTCCAGGTCAGCATCAACCAGTCGCCGGCGCAATTCCGTGGCGCCGGTGCGGCGGACTGGCTCGACCACGTGGAAAAACTCGGACTGTTGCCGCGCTCGATCGTGATTGATGTGACGGAAAACGTGTTGCTCGACGATGCGGCGGAAGTGCTGGAACGCTTGCGCCACTACCGCGCCATGGGCTTGCAAGTGGCGCTCGATGATTTCGGCACCGGTTACGGCTCGATGGCGCACTTGCGCAAATTCGATATTGATTTCATCAAGATCGACCGCTCACTGGTGCAGGACATGGTGGGGGATTCCGGCGACCTGGCGCTGTGCGAAGCGCTGATCGTCATGGCGCACAAGCTGGGGCTGAAGGTCGTGGCGGAAGGGGTGGAAACCCCGGCGCAGCAGGCGCTGCTGGTGGCGGCCGGCTGCGACTATGCGCAGGGCTATGTGTTTGCCCATGCGGTACAGGCCAACAAGTTTGCCGGCATGGCGAGGAATGGCTTGCCGCGCTTGCCATGACCCGGCGTTGGCCTGGACAATAAAAAACGGGCCAGCGGCCCGTTTGTATTTCCATGCGGCAATAACCTGCGGTATAATCACATCCGCAAACCCAGCAGCGCCATCACGCGCTCCCGGTTAATGCCGGTCAGCGCCGACGTCAGGCTCAGCAGCGAAGAATAGCTGGGTTCGTTGGCCGTCGTGACAAAATTCTGCGCCGCCTGGTCCATCCCGGCCGCACTGACTTCCGGCATGGCCGACGTGGCGCGCTGCGAGGCATCGGCCAGGGCCAGGTTGACTTTGGACAGCGCGGCTTCCACGTGGGCCAGCGCCTGGATCACTTGGTGCAGTGTCTGGCGGATCATTTCCGCGTCATTGGTGTGCCACTGTTCCGGCATGATGACGGGGGCTTCCGGTTCGGTCCGTACCCGGTTCAATTGGCCGGTCGGGTAGCGGATACCGCCGCCCTGGATCGCCATGGTATCGCGGACGTTGGCCCAGTTCGATTCCGGGGTGATAAATTCCAGGTCGCCATTGTCCGCCAGCGACACACTGATGTTGACCGGCGCCAGCGCCTGGTTGAAGCGCGCGATGATTTCATCATCCGACAAGCCCGGTTCCAGCTGGACCGACCGCAAACCCTGTGCCCCGTTGCCCACTGCAATGGCCAGCGTTTCGCGGGCGCCGTGACGCAGGTTACCCATGGTCATGCCTCGCACTTTGAAGCGCTGCTGCGATTCATTGCTGCTGTAGCTGAGCTGGCTGTCCAGGGTGCCGCCGGACGCTTCCTGGCGGTTGCGCCAGGTATCGCTGAACTGGCGGACGCGGGCTTCCACCTGGCCGTCTCGGCCCTGGCGGCTGGCCAGCTTGGCGGACAGTTCCGCCTTCAGTGCTCGCAGCTGTGCGGCGCTTTGTTCCAGGAAATCGACGGCTTGCTGTGCACCTGAAATATCCCGCTGCAGCGGCTGGTCCCAATTGCTCAGGCCGCGCCGGGCCACCGGAGCGGGGGCGCTGGTGGCGCCGACCTGCTCTGGCGCAGCGGACTGCGCTGCCGAGCCGGTCGAATCGACCTTGCCGGCAGAGCTGGTCTTGCTGCCCGAAGGGGCGGCAATTCCGCTGGAACTGGTGCGCTGAGCGATTTGCATGCGAGTTACAGTACGTTAAAGAGAGACAGGTTGCTTACTTTGGCATAGGCCTTGTAAGTGGATTGCAAAGCAATATTGTAGCCATTTAAATCCGTTGCGGCGACACCGTAGTCGAGTTTACCGAGGTCGGTCAGCGCCATCTGGTTCGACAGGCTGACATTCGAGTGATTGTCCGCCAGGGTCGACATGATGTTTTGCGCACCGCCCAGGTCCGCGATTTTCGTGGACACCAGGTTCAGCGCATCGTCCGCGCCCACCAGGTTCGCCTGCAGGGTGGCGCGCATGGTCGGGTCGTTGGACGAGATGCCGGGCGTTGCCAAGCCTTCCAGGCTGGCGTCGATCTGGTTCAGGAACGTTTCCAGGCCCTTGACATTGACGTTGGCGGTTTGCGAAATCCCGTTGCCGACCACGACTTCCTGCTTGCCATCATTGCCAGTATAGGTGTAGCGCGACCCGGCCGCTGCATTTTCATCGAATGTGATCGCATCGGTTGAGGTCAGGGTGCCGGAAAACACGAAGCGGCCTTCGGCGTCGCGCACATTGGCGCTGTACAGCATCGAGTCGCGCAGCGAAATCATGGTTTGTTTCATCGACTGCAAGTCGTCCGGCGTGACGGAGCCGCCATCGAGCGCCCACACCAGCAAGTCGCGCACCTGGTTGATGTCGCCGACGGTACTGGTCAGGAACGTTTCATTCTTTTGCAGCCGGATTTTCACCGCGTCGATATTCGCGCGGTACTGGCCGACCTGCGCTTCTTCGCGGTTCAGGCGCGAAATCCGCACGTTGGTCAGCGGATCGTCGGACGGCACCATGACGGCGGCGCCGGACGCCATTTGTTCGGTCAGTTTGCTGATCTTGTCCTGGTTGACCGCCAGCGAGCGGTTCATCGAGGCCTGGAACTGTGAGGTGGCGATACGCATGCTGTGGCTCCTTAGAACATCGCCAGGGTCGAGTCAAACAGTTCATTGGCCACGGCGATTGCTTTCATGTTCGCCTGGTACATTTTCTGGAATTCCATCAGGTTGACCGCTTCCTCGTCCTGGTTCACGCCCGAGGTCGACTTCCAGTCGTCTTCCGCTTGCTGCCGGATGGTATCGGCGGTTTTCAGCAAGGCCTGGTTTTGCTGGCTGTCGATGCCCAGCTTGCCAACCATTTGCGTATCGGCGTCGCCCACCAGCACCGAGCCGATCGACGTCAGGGTGATGGTCTGGGTGCGGATGCCGATCAGGCTTTGCAGGTTGGCGCTGTCGCCCGGCGTGCCGTCGGCGGAAAACGCCAGCTGGCTGGCTTCGAAGGCCGGGTCGATTTGCAGCATGCCGGTGGTGCTGGCGGCATTGAAATTGAACAGCGCAATGCCGGGGTTGCCGTTGACATCGGTACCGGCCAGCAATTGCGTATTGACCTTGGCCGACAACTGGTCCGCCATGTCGACGATCGATTGCTGCAGCGGGGCCAGGAATTTATTGCGGTACGACGACAGGCCACCCATCTGGCCACCCATCGCGCTGTCGTCCAGGTCGAACGAATTATTGTTGAACGACAGGTTCAGGATCGAACCGCTGGCGGTCTGGCGGAACGACATGACGGAACCTTGCGGGCCGATCACCAGGGGCTGGCCGGTACGCAGCGACACGCTGCGCGAACCGTCCGGCTGGTCAATGACTTCGATCGACAGTTTCGACGCCAGGCGGTCAATCGCCTGGTCGCGCTCGTCGACCAGCGCCGACACGTTGGTGCCCAGCGCTTCGGCGCCGATCACGGTCTGGTTCAGGCGGGCAATCGCATCGATGTCGGCGTTGATGTTCGGAATCAGCGCCTGGCGCTGCTGGTCGATCGACAGCCGCTGGTTGGCCATCACGTTGTAAATACTGTTGAAGTGTTGCGACATGGCGTTGGCCGCTGTCACGACTTGCTGGCGCAGCGGTGTCGACGTCGGATCGACGCCGGCTGCATTCAATGCTTTGAAGAATTGATCGACGCCGGCGCTGATGCTGGACTGGTCATCGCCCATGACGCGCTCCAGCTGCGACAGATACGGCTGGTTCTGGCTGTACTGGCCCTGGTCGGACGCGGCGCGCCACAGTTGCTGGCTCTTGTACGAATCGGAAAAACGGGTCAGGCCGGTGACTTCCACACCCATGCCGGGCTGCTTGCTGGTGATGCCGGGAGCGACCGAAGCAAGGTTCACGCCCTGGCGCGTGTAACCCTTGGTTTGCAAGTTGGCAATATTCTGGCTGGTCGTCGTCAGCGCGGTTTGCGCGGCGAGGGCTCCAGACAATGCGTTGTTGATAATGCTCATGTAGCAAGTCTTTCCAGGTAGTGGCCGGGATTGCCTGCTATGTGCATGGAGTCCGGCCGGTTATCTGATATAGGCGACCACCGGCGGCCGGGCATTAAATCGATGGTGAAGATTTTATGTCCGGCAACACTTTACGTTGCCCTTCGGAAAGTGGCATGGGGGCGGCGGTAGGGTGGAGCGGCAGGGCGGCGCCCTCCGGCGTCGCGGGCGGCGCGGCGGCCGGCAGCAGTTGGCGCAAGATGGCGTCGGCAACGCCGAACGCGCGCCGGCCCGCCATCTGATCGGCCACCAGGTTGTCGGCCATGTCCAGCATGTCATCGTTGGTTTTATCGCGGTGGCCGCTGTCGTCTTCCTGCAGCGCCCGGCCGGAATTGCGCATCTGGTGCAGCATGTGCGAAATGAAAAACGATTCGAATTTGACGGCCGCTTCGGTGGCCTTGGCGCGATAAGTCGGATCGACGGTGTCGGTCGCCGCCAGCGTTTCCGCAGCCTGGCCAGCCGCGTCCCGGACGGGCGCCAATCCTTCCTGCTTGCCCATGTCCAGTTGCCGGGGCATGACGGGAGCGAGTCGGTTATCCATAATAGTTATCCTAAAATCCGCAGGGCGGTTTCGCGCCAGCGAAGCCGCCCTGCAGCGGCAATGTTTAAATCACCACCAGTTCGCCTTCAATGGCCCCGGCCTGGTCCAGCGCCTGCAGGATCGCCATGATGTCGTCGGGCGTGGCGCCCAGGCTGTTGATGGTGTCGATAATGGTTTGCAGGCGGGCGCCGCCCGGCCATTTGAAGGTTTGCGCGGCATTCTGGTCGACGCTGACTTGCGACTGCGCCGACGCTTGCGTGGTGCCGCCCTGCGACAGTGCATTGGGCTGGCTGACCTTGGTGCTTTCTTCGATCGTGACTTTCAGCGAGCCGTGCGTGACGGCCGCGGGGCGCACCCGCAAGCCTTCCGCGATGACCACCGTGCCGGTGCGGGAATTGAAGACGACTTTCGGCGTTTCATCGCCCACTTCGATTGGCAGGGCTTGCAGCTTGGCCATGAAGGCCACGCGCTGGGTTGGATTTTCCGGCGCCGCGACTTCGATGCTGCTGCCATCGGAGGTGGTGGCAATCTGGCCGAACTGGCGGTTGATGGATTCCACGATATTGGTCGCGGTCTGGAAGTGCGGGTGGCGCAGCGCCAGGCGCACCGACGGTTTGGTGGCGAAATCGGTGGCGATTTCCCGTTCAATCATGGCGCCATTCGGGATCCGGCCCGCGGTTGGCGTATTCACCGTCACCGACGAACCGCTCTTGCCGCCGGCGGCAAACCCGCCCACCACCACATTGCCCTGGGCCAGCGCATAGGTTTCATTGTCGGCGGCTTTCAGCGGCGTCAGCAGCAGGGTGCCGCCCCTTAAACTTTTCGCGTCGCCCAGCGACGACACCGTGATATCGATGGCCTGGCCACGGCGGTAGCCTGGCGGGAACACCGCCGAGACCATCACCGCCGCCACGTTCTTGCTTTTCGCATCGGTGCCGTCCGGCATTTTCACGCCGAATTGTTTCAGCATGTTGATCACGGACTGGCTGGCGAACTTGACTTGCGTGGTGTCGCCCGAACCGGCCAGGCCGACTACCATGCCATAGCCGACCAGCGGATTTTCCCGCACGCCTTCGACCGTGATGAGGTTGCGCAGGGTTTGCGCGGCCTGCACCGGCGCGGCGGCAGTGAACGCCGCCGTGGCGGCGAAGGCAAGGGCGGAGAGCAAACGATGTTTCATGGCATCACCTTAGAACGGCATCAGGGGGCCGGTAAAGAAGCGGACCAGCCAGCCGGGTGAGTTGGAATCGGCCAGGGTGCCCGATCCGGAATACGCAATGCGTGCATTGGCGATGCGCAGCGAAGACACCTTGTTGTCGGCGTCAATGTCGGCGGCGCGCACATAGCCGCGCAGACGGATGAATTCCTCGCCCTGGTTCAGGGTCAGCAATTTTTCGCCGGCCAGGCGCAGCAAGCCGTTCGGCATGACTTCCTGCACCACCACCGTGATGGCGCCGGACAGCGCATTTTGCTGGGTGCTGGTGGCGTCGCCTTCAAACGTACGGCCCGCGTTCAAATCAATCGCGGCTTTCGGGAAGGTTTTACCGAGCAGGCTGGGCGCGGCGATATTGACGCCGGAATCCTTGCTGAAGCTGGTGCCGGCCGATTTCGACGCGTTGGTGGTTTCTTCCAGTAACACGGTGACGACATCGCCGACGCGGAAGGCGCGGCTGTCGGAATACAGTGACACGCCGGAATCCGGCGAAAACACGCCGCCCGAAGTGCCACGGTGGACCGGTTGCGGCGAGCGCCCCATGGCGGGCGCCTCGTCGAACGGGCCAGGCCGCACGGGGGGCGGCTGTACTGCGGCGCAGCCGGTCAGCGCAATCGCGACCGCCGCGGACAACAAGGCTTTCATTATCGTGCTGCCTGGGCCAGGTATTGCAGCATATTTTCCGCTGCCGACAAGACTTTGGTATTCATTTCATACGCGCGCTGGGTGGCGATCATGTCGACCATTTCTTCCACCACCTGCACGTTCGAGCCTTCCAGTGCGCCTTGTTTCAGCTTGCCGTACTGGTCGGTACCCGGAGCGCCCTCGGTCGGCGTGCCGGACGAGGCGGTTTCCGCGAACAGGTTGTCGCCCAGCGCCTGCAAACCGGCCGGGTTGATGAACGAGGTCAGGGTCAGCTGGCCCACCACGGTCGGAGTTGGCGAGCCGGACGTGGTGGCCGACACCGTGCCGTTTTCCGCGATCGTCACGGCGATGGCGTTGGCGGGAATCGTGATCTGCGGCACCAGCGGCAAGCCGGAAGCGTTGACCAGGATGCCGTTGGCGTCGAGCTGCAACTGGCCGGAGCGCGTGTAAGCGGCTTCACCGTTCGGACGGCGCACTTGCAGGAAGCCCTGGCCGCTGATGGCCACGTCGAGCGCATTGGTGGTGTTCTGGATGGTGCCGTTGGTAAAGATTTTATGGGTGCCGGCGACTTGCGTGCCGTTACCCAGCTGCACGCCCGAGGGCGACAGCGTGTTGTTGTCCGCGCGCTGTGCGCCGGGCTGCTGTTCGATCGAATAGTGCAAGTCCTGGAACGAGACGCGGTCGCGCTTGAAGCCGACCGTGTTGGCGTTGGCCAGGTTGTTGGCGATCGCTTGCAGTTTGGCGTCCTGTGCCTGGATACCGGTCTTGCTGATCCACATTGCGGGATTCATGGTTTACTCCTGTCGTTTAACCGCCAACCAGGCGGTTGCCGGCCTCGGTCATCTTGTCGCTGGCCTGGAACATTTTCATTTGCACGTCGAACGTGCGGTTCAAACTCATCACGGCGACCATTTCCTCCACGGCCGACACGTTGCTGCCTTCCAGGAACCCGCCGCGCACCTGCACGTTGGGATCGACCTGCAAAGGCTGGCCATTGCGCGCCACCAGCAGGCCGGAAGCGTTCTTGGTCAGTTCCGACCCTTCCGCATTGACCAGCTTGAGCTTGTCGACCACGGTCATGTTGGCGCCGCCCGGCGGCTGGATGGAAATCGTGCCGTCGGTGCCGAATTCCACCCGCGAATGGGGCGGCAAACGGATCGGGCCGCCGCCACCGAGCAACTGCATGCCGTTGACCGTCATGGTCCCGTCGGCGTCGAGCGTGATGCTGCCGGCGCGGGTGTAGGCTTCGCCGCCATTCGCGGTCTGCACCGCAAAGTAGCCGCTGCCGCCGATCGCCACGTCCAGGTCGCGCCCGGTGCTTTTCAGGACGCCCGCCTTGGTGTTGATCGAGTCGGCCTGCATTTTCGCGCCATGCCGGTCGTCATAGCCATAACCAGGCATGGCCTGGGTGGTGGCCAGCGCCATGGTGGCGCGGAAACCGGCCGTGTCGATGTTCGCCAGGTTATTGGCGTGCACCTGTTGCCCGCGGAGCGCCAGTTCGGCGCCCGTCAGGGCGGTATAAATCAATGCGTCCATGATCTACCGGAGCTTACATGGCTTGCATCAGCGACTGCAGCACGGTGCTTTCCGTCTGCAACACTTTGGAGTTGGCCTGGTAGTTGCGCTGCGCCGTCATCAGGCCCACCAGTTCGGTGGTGACGTCGACGTTCGACTGTTCCAGTGCCGACGTGGTCAGCGAACCGGCCATGCCCACGCCCGGCGTGGTGTACAGCGGCGTGCCGGACGCCAGGTTGGCGGACCAGCTGGTATCGGAAATCGGCGTCAGCGACGTTTCGGAAGGGAAGGTCGCCAGGGCGATCTTGCCCACGGTCTGGCGCTGGCCATTCGAGTACTTGGCGATCAGCGAACCATCCTTGTCGATTTCCGTGCCGGTGAAATTGCCGGCGCCATAACCATCGGCCTTGTTGACGGAAGTCGCGGCTTCGCCGGCGAACAGCGTGCTGCCGGTGTAGTCGATGACCACGCTCAGCGGATCGGCGCCGTTGTCCGGGGTGATGGTGTAGGTCAGGGTGCGGGTTTCCGGCTGGCCGACGGTGGTCGGCACGATCACGCCCTTGGTGTCGAACATGATCGACTGCGCGCCCAGCGCGGAATCCTGGCCGTCGACCGCGTAATAGATGTCGACTTGGTTCGGGTTGGTTTCGTTGCGCACGAAGTACTGGGTCAGGCTGTGCTGGTTACCGCGCGAATCGTAGATCACCGACACGCGCGACATGTTGTACGTGGTCGGGTCGGGAATCACCGGGTTGTTCGGGTCGGTCAACACGTCCGGCGGCACGAACGCGTGGGCGCCGTCCGCGTTTGGCGCTTTCCAGTCGGCCGAGAAGTTGGAGGTGTACGACAGCTTGGTCGAAACCACGGCGGGGATCTGGCCGGCAGGGACGGTCAGGTCGCCCAGCGGGCCCAGGACGGTGGAGCCGGGTTCTTGCGCGAAGCCCTGCACGCGGCGGCCGCTCTGGTCGACCAGGAAACCGTTGGCGTCCGAATCAAAGATGCCGACGCGGGTATATTGCGGCGCGCCCAGGCCATCCTTGACCACGAAGAAACCGCGGCCGTTGATGGCGGCATCCATGCCGCGGCCGGTTTGCGTGGTGCTGCCGATGGTGGCGATACTTTGCGAAATGGAACCGATCTTGGTGCCCGATGCCTGGTCGCCCGCATATTGCGAGGCGAAGTTGGCGCGGCTGGACTTGAAGCCGATCGTGCCGGCGTTGGCGATGTTGTTGGAGATGGTACCCAGTTGTTCGTTAATAGCCTGGATGCCAGACATTGCGATATCGAAGCCCATGATGGATTCCTTTCAGTTCAGAACAGAAGTAGCGAGGTGATGTGCTAAGTTGGCTCAGTTAGTGCTGGCAACCGTGGATTTGCCATTAAAGGCGGAAATGGCGCTCGGCGAAACTTCACCGACTCCGGCGATGTTCAACACCACCGCGCCACCGGAACCGAGGCGGACGCTGTTGAGGCGTCCTGTCAGTTCCATCGGTGGACTTTCTTTGGTGCTGGTTTCAACGCGCATCTTGTAGTCGCCGTAGGGCAGACCGAGCGTGGCGGGGTCCAGCACGAATGGCACGTTACCCGCGGCTTGCATGCCCAGGCTGACTTTATGTTCCACACCATCGACGCCGGTCAGCACCAGGGTAGTGGAGGTGCTTGGCGAACCCAGCGTGAAGCTGCCGCGTGCCGGCGTGCCGCTCAGCTGGACGGTCTCGGCCGACACGGTCAGGTCGGAGCCCACTTGCGCGCCCAGCGACAGCGCCTGCATGCCTTGCAAGACGCTGGCATTGGTGCTGGTCAGGTTCGACAGTTTTTGCAGCGCTTCGGTTTGCGACAGTTGCGTCAGCTGCGATACGAACGCGGCCGGGTCGTTGGGCGACAGCGGATCCTGGTTTTGAATTTGCGCCACCAGCAGCTTGGTAAACATCAGCGATGTTTCAGTGCCGCTCGCCAGCGGATTGGTGCCAACCGAACTCTGGTTGGCCGCGCTGCTATTCGAATTCGTGAACAGATTGGTTTGCATAAGATTAGCCCTCGCCGAGTTTCAGCAGCGACTGTTGCATGCCGCGGATGCGGCCCAGCACTTCGACATTGGTTTCAAACGCACGCGCGGCCGACATCATGTCCGTCATTTCCGCCACCTGGTTGACGTTCGGATAGAACACCATGCCTTCCGCGTTGGCCAGCGGATTGCCGGGTTCATACACCTGGCGCAGCGGTTCATTGCTTTCCACCACATCGACCACTTGCACGCGGCCACCGGCGCCTTCGCCGGCGCCTTCCTGCATCATGGTGGCGAACACGGGTTTGCGCGCGCGGTAAGTCTGGCCTTCGCTGCCGGCAACCGACTCCGCGTTGGCCAGGTTACTGGCAACGGTATTGAGGCGCACGGTCTGTGCCGCCATGGCCGAACCGGCGATTTGGGAAATGTCTTTGAAGCTCATGATGCGGCCCTCTTCGGTGGGGTCTGCGGTTGTCTGGATTATTGACCGTTGATGGCCTTGGCCAGGCCCTTCAGCTTCATGTTAATGAAGGTGAGGCTGGTGCCAAATTCCGTGGAATTCTGTGAAAACGCCGCTTGCTCAACGCCAATCTCGACGGTGTTGCCGTCACGGGTCGGGTGGAACGGCACGCGGAACATGCGGCCCTGGTCGCCTTCAAATGTGGGTTCGCCTTTTTCGGTGGCCTGGTGGTTGGCCAGCATGGCGCCGAAATCCATGTCCTGGGCCTTGAAGCCCGGGGTGTTTTCATTCGCGATATTGGTGGCCAGGATGCGCGTGCGGTCGGCACGCAAGTGAAGTGCATCGGCATGCATGCCGATGGCGTCCTTGAAATTAATTCCCATAGCGCCTTCCCCCTGTTAACTCGCTGTCGCCCATGTACAATTGCTTCGCGGCGTGCTGCGCAACGCCCTCAAATAATAAAGGTATTATTGCTCATGTTCAACAAACCCATTGTACCCCGGTTCGCGCTCTTATTGTCGGTCAGCATGCCAAATCTTTGCATGGCAATATCGAGTTCAGACCAGATTGTGGCGCAGGTGGAACAGGTTGCCAAAGAACATTTATCAAGGAGTGCAGATTCGGCTGGATGGCGTGACGCAAAGTTCGAAGTGGCCGCCGTGGTGACCCGCGTGATCCCTTCGTGCAAGGGAAAAGTCACGGTGGAAGCGGCGGATGTGCGGCAGCCGACGCGCATGCGTTTGATCGCGGAATGCCCCGGTACGGATGGCTGGAAGTATGACTTCATCGTGCGCGCAAAAGTCAGCGCGACGGTCGCGGTGATGGCGGCCGATGTGTCGGCGGGCAAGCCGGTGCAGGGCGCCGATGTGGCGTTTGAACGGCGCGATATCACCTTGATCACGGACTCGGTGGGCGATGAAGCGGCCTTGCTGGGCATGTCGGCGCGGCGCTCGCTGCGCAATGGCGAATTGCTGCGGCAAAGCATGTTGGTTGAAGCGCAAGTGATCAAACGGGGCGATCCGGTGCGCATCGTGGCGCGGCGCGAACAGATCGAAGTCAGCATGGCGGGGGAGGCGCTCGACGCGGGCGCGCGCGGCGGTTTGATCCGCGTGCGCAACCTCAGTGGGACCGTGATACGGGCCCGGGTGACGGGCAGCGGAACAGTGGAACCTGCCGAGCTGCCCATGACGCGCTAATCCCCTGTGGCTTGCACCGGCTGGCGCCGTTGCAACTGGGTTGCCAGCTTCATCAGCTTGTCGGCATACGACGGGTCGGTCGCATACCCGCCGCGCGCCACGCCCTGCGCAAAGGCGCGCGCATCGGCCCCGGTGTTGAGGGCGTCGCGGTAGCGCGGATTATCCATCAGCACACTCGCATAATCACGGAACGCGCTGGCCGTATCCGCATAGCTGCGGAACTTTTCGACTTTCTTCATCGGCAAGCCCATTGCATATTCGGTGGTGGCGGCGGACGTCACCGCGCCTTGCCACTGGCCGCCGGCCTTGATGCCGAACAGGTTATTGCTGGCGCCCAGCGGATGCTGGCCCCAGCCCGATTCCAGCGCCGCATGGGCCGCCACCAGTTCCGGCGCCACGCCGAGTTTTTGCGCGGCTTCCGTGGCCCACGGCATGATCGATTGCAGGAATTCTTTTTGCGATTCCGTGTTGGCGTTGTTCAGGGTGGCGGTCAGGATCGCCCCGGAACTGTCGGCCATGCCGGCCGCGCGGGCGCGCATGGCGATCGATGCCGAACTTTGCGACGGCAACACGCCGGGTTCCGGCGTCACCGCATCCTGGATAAACGTGGCGACTTCGCGTTGCGCCTTGCTGAAGGTGGTCGTGCCGCCGCTGGCGAAGGGCGCATTGATGGCCGCCATGGAGGCCGCAAACGAACCGCCAACCCCGCCGGTCGGCGCGGTCGGCCGCACATTGCTGGCGGTTGCCGCCGTGGCCCGGGTGGGCAAGGTGGCGGCGGTGAACGCGGTGAAGTCAGGACGGCTCATGTTGCAACGGGATTAAACAGGTTCGTAAATCTGGTTATCGCCATGCAGCACGCGCTGCATGATGGAATATTGTTCAACCATCAAATCGGTATTGCGCTTGCCCAGGCGTTTACATTCTTTCGCCATGGTTTCCAGCGCCAGCCAGTCGGCCTCCAGCTTGACGCGCGCTTCCGGCTTCAACAGCGCATAGACATCGGCCATGCGGGCATCAGGGCCCGCCACGGCTTGAGCCAGCGCCACCCGTTCCGCGCGGCGCACTTCCATGGTATCGACCAAAACCGAGATTTCTTCAGCCAATTCGTTGAGCCGCTGGCTTTGCCTGCGCAGCGCCGCGGTAAATTGCTGCTCCAGCAACGCTTGCAGCGCCTGGTAAGCGTGGTGGTCCGCCGCCACGCCCTGCAGCAACAATTGCAATGCTTCCTGCCGCGTCGGCGCGACACCACTGGCTGCAGTCACTTGTCAGTCCCTAAATGGAAACGCTGCACCAGGCCGGCCAGACGGTCCGGATCAAACGGCAATTCGCCCTTGGCCAGCGCATCGCGCAGCATGGCGACCCGCTCGTGGTCGATTTCCGGCATGTCTTTCAGCGCGGCCATGGCCGGCTGCAACACGGCCGATTGCAGTTCGGCAGGTTTGCTGGAGGCGGCCGGCGCTTGCGGGCCGTCCGCTGGGGCACTGTCTGCTGTACGGTTGACGGCAAACGCGTCACCGATCCCGGAAGATATTCTCATACGCTGACCTCTTGTCTTCGAGATGCTCATCTTAACCCGCCTTACGCCGGCGAGCGTGGTTTCGTTCAATTTCCATTGTTGCGGCCCGTCCCGTATTTGCCTTCCGGTCCCAACTTGTTGCGTAGTTGCTGCAAAGCATTCGCATCCGGCACGGCGGTGCTGATTTCGCCCTCCAGTCCGTGGCTGTTGCCCGGCATGCCAAACATGTTCGAGACGGCCTTCGATTGTTCCGGCGTCAGGATCAGCAATTCAATGCGGCGGTTCACGCCGGCGTCGGCCTTGTGCGTATCGATCGGCGCGCGGTCGGCCATGCCCACCACTTGCAACACGCTGTCCTTGCGCATGCCGCCGGACAGCAGCACGGAGCGGGCCGCCATCGCGCGGTTGGACGACAGGGTCCAGTTGGAATACGCGAAATAGCCGGTGTCGGCATATTGCGTGGAATCGGTGTGGCCAACCACCAGCATCTGGTTTTGCATGCGCTCGAACAGCGGGCCCATTTGCTTGAGCAAGTTATTGAAACGGTCGGTCGGCACCGCGCTGCCGCGCACGAACATGCCCTGTTTGTCGGTATCGTGCAGCATCACGCGCAGCCCATATGGGGTGATCACGGATTCCAGGTTTTGCGCCAGGCCGGCATCGGTACTCATCTTGGCCAGCGCTTTGGACAATTTTTGCAAGTCGCCCGGAGTTTCATAGCTGACCCGGGCGTCCTGGACTTCGGACGAATCCGCGCCGCTGGCCAGCGCCGTGCCCGGCGCATCGGTTTTACCGGTGCGCGGCATCGGGAAGCGTTCGATCAGGCTGCCGCGCGGGCCACCCACCTGTTCCGGCATCACGCCTTTACCCTGGTCGGTCTTGTTGCCGTCGGCTTCCGTCAAAATATGTTGCAGGGATTCTGTATTCCTCGCCGCCATCAGCCACAGCACGAGGAACAAGCACATCAGTGCAAGGCAAAAATCGGCGAACGCCACTTTCCAGGCGCCGCCGTGGTCGTCATGCGCGTGCTTGCCGCCGCCGCGCTTGACGATGGTCTGTTCATGTTTCTCATGCGGCTTTTGCACGGCCACCTCCACGGCGCGAGCCTGAACCGGCGTCCGGTTCGCTGTCGCGGCCTTCCAGCTCGTTGATCCAGCGCTCCAGTTGGGCGAAGCTTGGTTTCACGTTCAGCGCCACCAGGCGGCGGCCCGAGTCGATCGCCAGCAGTGGCGGCTTGCCGGCCACGTGGGTCACCAGCACGACTTTCACGCACTCCTTGTTGGACGCTTCCTGGTTGACCAGCTGCTTCATCACGTTGGCGATCGGGTCCAGCACGCCATAGCACAGGAAAATACCAATGAAGGTACCGACCATGGCCGCGCCCACGTGTTCGGCGATTTCACCGGACGTCGCCCCCTCGGACACGGTGCTCATGGTAATCACGATACCCAGCACGGCGGCCAGAATACCGAAGCCCGGCATGGCTTCGCCGATCTTGCCGATCGACTTGGCCGGCTGGTTCATTTCTTCGTGGATGGCTTCCAGCTCCTGCTCCAGCACGCCTTCGAGTTCGTGTGCATTGATCTTGCCCATCGCCATCAGGCGGAAGTTGTCGACGATGAAGGCCAGCAATTTCGGCTCTTCCAGCACCAGCGGATAGCGCTGGAACAGCGGGGAGTCCTTGGGCGCTTCGACGTGCGCATCGAGGGCTTTCAGGCCGCCGGCCGCCAGTTGCAGCAGTTCATACATCAGCAACAGCAACTGGCGCTGGAATTCCGAGTCGTATTTCTTGCGCACCACCACTTTTTTCAGCTGGACACCCATTTCGACCAGGACGTGCTTCGGGTTGCCGATGATGATGGCGCCAATGCCGGCGCCCGCAATCACGATCAGTTCAATCGGTTGCCAGATCTGGTGGAATGAGCCGCCCATCATGAAGAAGCCGCCAAACACACTGCCCAGCACGATCATGATGCCTAAAAAGACTTGCATAGTAGAACGCCTTTCTGCTTATTAACTTAACTTTCCAGCATCCGCCAGCGCAGCGGATCAGGCACTCTGCAGCACCGCTTTCATCTTGTTCAATGCCGCTTTATTCAGCTGGCACACGCGTGCATCCGTCAAATCCAGCACGGCGGCGATTTCCTTGTAGCTCAGTTCAAACTCGTAATACATTTGCACCACGCGCTGTTCCCGTTCGTCCAGGCTGGTCAGGGCTTGCGCCAGGCTGCGCCGCACAATCAATTGTTCTTCCGGGCTCGGTGTGCTTTCCCCGCTGCCCAGCGTGTCTTGCAATATTTCATCGAAACTGGCCAGCAATTCCGCACTTTCATCGAGCTGGTATGCCTGGTATGCCTCGGGCGTGAGCTTTAAATGCGAAATAATCTCCCGCTCATCGGGTTCGTGGCCCAGCTTGCGCGTCAGTTCGCGCACGGCGTCGCGCAATTTATGGCTGTGCTGGCGCACCGCGCGCGGACGCCAGTCCTGGCGGCGCAACTCATCGAGAATCGCGCCCCGGATGCGCAGGCTGGCATAGCTGCCAAAGGCCGCGTCCGGCTCACCATAGCGGCGCAGCGCTTCCAGCAAGCCCATCAGCCCGATCTGCTCCATGTCGTCGCGGTCGATCGCGCCGGCAATCTGCGAATTGAGCTGGCGTACGATGCGCTTGACCAGCGGCGCATAGGACAGCAGGTGCTTTTGCTCGTCCGCCACGCTGTGCGTGACCTGCGCGCTGCCCGCGTCGCCATAGCTTTCGGCATATGCGTCAGGGTATTGCTCTATATAGCCCATGCCTGTCCCACCCATGTTTTGGCTTTATTCCACAATCAGTTTGCCGATCATCACTTCGCTGAACGGCTTTTCCCGCTTATCCCTGGCGTAGGTTTCTTCAAATGCCTTGTTTAATTCTTCCGAGAACTGGTCGATCGACATCGTGGACGCTTTCGCCATCGGCAACGAGGACAGGGCCTTGACCGCCACGCTGCGCAACAACGGCAAATGTTCCTTGCATTCCTTTTCCTGCTTGGCGGTGGTGGCAATCACCAGGTCCGCCGACAGGTAGTGCGTCACGCTTTCGCCCTCGCTGCGCCTCAGCATGACGATCACCTTTTCCACGGTGATGTACTTGGGTGGCTCGGTATTGGCGGGCTTCGCTTCTTCATGCTTGGCCTCGGCCTTACCGTTTTCCGCGGCGGGCGCCTTCTTGCTCAGGTACCACCACGTGCCGCCGGCGACACCTCCGCCCAACAGCAGCACAGCCACCACTGCAATCACCAGTTTTTTATTCATCTATACATCACTCCCGATTCATGGCAAAAGTAGAGGACGCGGTGTCGCCTTCCGACAGGGCGCGGCCCGGGTTGCGTTGTTCCTGTTCACGGCCCTGCTGCTGGCGGGCATTGCCGCCGCCATCGGCCAGGTTCTGGCCGGCGCCGCCGCGCGCCGCCGACGCCACCGTCACGGTCACATCGGTGAAGTTGCGTTGCGCCAGGTCCTGGCGCACGCTGTCGCTGATGGTGTTCAGCTGGCGCAGCACTTCGGAATTGTTGGCGGTAATGGCAATTTGCAGCGAACCCTGCGTGTGGCGGATGGCGATTTCCACGCGGCCCATGTTGGGCGGGTCGAGCGTGATGACGGCTTGTTCGCTGCCGCGCTGCATTTGCAGTTGCAGGCGGTCGCCCAGTGCGGCGCGCAGCGGTTGCTGCCATTGTTCCGGCTCGCCGGACAGTTTCAGTACATTCGCAGGCTGGCCCTGCTGCTGGGCCGCGCCGATGGCGCCGCCCAGGTTCAGCTGGTGCAGCGACGTGAAGGACGACGGGGTGGCGTTGCTGTCGCCGCTGGCGGCCAGCACGGCCGTGCCAGCGCCCGGCGCGGCGGCGGCCGCCAGGGCGGCGCTGCTGAAGGTGGTTTCCGCACGCGGCGTGGCCATGTCCCGGCGCGCCAGCATCTGGTCGGCGGCCTGCTGCACCGGCTCCGGTACGGCAGGGGAGGCGGCCAGCCAGGTTTCCGTCTCGGCCGATGGCGCCGGGACCGGCGTATCGTCCGCGCCGGTGAGGCCAACCGTGGCGCCAGCCTGGGCGGCGGCGGTGGGCGCGGCCGTGGCAGCGGCATTCAGGGCCGAATTTGTGGCTGAGGTTGCGGTTGTATTCGCGGTTGCATTTGCAGCGGTCTGGGCCACGGACGCGGCGCCGGCAGCGGAGCGGGACGGCTGTGCGGCCGGCGCCGTCGTGCCACCCGTGGCAGTGCGCTGCGGTGTTGCCATGCCAGGGACGAACGCGGGGGCGGCAACCGGTGCGGCGGTGGCGTTGGCGTACATGGACGGTGCGGCGCTTGGCGCGGTGCTCGGAGCGCTGTTGGCGGCGGTTGGCGTTGCGCCTGCCGCCGGGGCGGCGCTGGCGGCAGCCGATGGCGCGGCGGTGCCAGGCGCCGAGGCCTGGACCGCTGCCGCCGTAGGCGCCGCCGTGCTGGCTTGGGTGCCGGCCAGGGTGGCAAAGGTGGTGACGGGAGCAGCCGATGGCGCCGCCGTCATCGCGCTGGCAGCGCCGGCAATGTTGGCCGGGGCGGCGGTGGCGCGTACGCCGTTGACGGGCGCGGCCGTGCCTGGCGCCTGGCTGTTCCATGCCATTGTGGTCGGCGCCGCTGTGGCGGGCGCCGCCAGATTGCCGGCAGCGGCCGGCGCCGCCGACGGTGCGGCGGATGGCGCGCCCGACGGCGCGCTGGACGACGACATCGCCATGGCTGGACGTGCGGACGGGGCGGCGGTGGCGGCCTGTTGTGGCGCAGTCGGCGTAGTCGGCGCAGAGGCGCCGGGTGCGGTGGCCGGCGTCAGGGCGGCCGGCGCGGCGGTGCCGGGTGCTGCGGCTGCGCTGCGCTGGGCAGCCATGGCCACAGTGGCGGCGGTTGCCGCGGCGGTCGGCGCGAACGTGCCTGCGGCCAACGCGGCGGCCGTCGGTGCCGCTGTCGCAGGCGCGGCGGCGCCGGAGGCAACAGCACTGCTGGTATCGGCATGGGATGCGGCGGCGGCCGGCGCAGCCGTGCCGGCTGTGGCGGCGCCAGGCGCTGCGGTGCCCGGTGCGGACGTGCCCGGTGCGGACGTGCCCGGTGCGGAAGTGGCCGGGCCACCGGCGCGGGCCACGGTCGCGGCGGTGGGCTCGGCAACGCTTGCGGCGGCGCCCTGTGGCATGGCCGACGGCGCCACGCTGCCTGGCACGACCGTGCCCGCGGCGGCGGATGGCATGGACGACGGCGCCTGGGTCTGGAATTGGGCGGCGGGCAGCGGGGCGCCGGACGGCGCGGCCGATGTCGGCTGGCCTGCGGCCGTTGCTGCCGGCATGGCGGCAGCCGGTTGGGCGGGGCGCGCGGGTTCCGCGGCTGGCGCAGACCAGCCATAGCCTGCCGGCGATGCGCCGGCGGTGTCGAGTCCGGCTGCGCGCACGCCGCCAGCCGGGGCGGCGTTGCCAACGGCGCCAACGGCGCCGACCGCATCGGCGGCCTGTGGCGCGGCCGTGCCCGGCGTGCCGGCAGGGGCGGCCGGTGCGGGCGCGGACGTGGCCGGTGCAATGAAGGCGGCCAGTCCGGCCGGCAACAGGTTCATGGCGGCCAGCGATGCAAGGCCCGACGCGGCGTCGGACGCGAGATCGGGCGCCGTATCGGGCGCCGTATCGGGCGCCGCGTCAGGCGCGGCGGATGCGCCGTCCGGCCCGGACGCGGCGCCCGGTGCGCCAGTGGGCAGCGCGGCCGTGGCAATATCGAGTAATTGTGCAAAGGCCAGCGGCGCACCGGTGGGCGCGCCTGCGGCATGGGCTGCGGCATCAGGAACAGCGGCGGCACTGGCCGGCGCCACCACGGCGGCGCCTGGCAGCAGGTCCAGCAAGGGCTGGCCGGGCAGGGCGGAGATTGCCGGGTTGACGGGCACAGATGTCGAAATCATAGTCATGCGGTGGTTCCGGTAGCAGCGGGTTCGCTGTTGAGGGCATAGGCCAGCCAGCCCTCCTTGTTAGCCTGCATTTCCGCCAGGTGCTTGGCCAGTTCATTACTGGCGCTGCGGGCGCGCAGAATGGCCTGGTTGTGCAAGTCACGCAGCGACGCCAGCGCGGCGCGCTCGGCGGGGGTCCATGGGCCCAGTTCCGCCATCGCGGGCAGCGACGACGCCATTAATGTATTGATCGCCGCAAGCGCTTTCCAGTCGGAAGCGTTGGTTGCGGCGCTCATTTTTTGGCCCAGTTGCAGCAAAGTCGATTGCCTATCCATTCTTCGCCTGCACTCCCAGCCAGCCTTGCTTGATGGTGGTGAGCAGACCGCTTACTTCATCGATAATGGCCGGCTCCATGTCGACACCGGCCCGATACAGCCGGGCTGCGCAATAGTCATACAGGCGGCCCAGGTTTGCCACGATTTCACCGCCCTGGTCATAATCGAGCGAACTCGACAGGCCATTGATGATTTCCGTGCACTTGTTCAGGCTGGTGGCTTTCAGCTCGTAGCGCTTGCCGATGATGTGGCCGCGTGCCCGCGCCAGCTCTTCCAGCAGGCCGTCGGTCAGGACCAGCACCAGCTCCACCGGCGACGCGCGGGCAGTCTGCGCATCGAGGTTGGTGGAGTGGTAACTGCTATAGGCTTCCAGGCTCATGTGAATCTCTCTTTAGGACTAACTAACTAAGCTAACTGACTTCAGCTGTCGGATTGGCTGAACATGGCGTCAAACAGGCCGGTGTTCTGCGCCATTTGCGACTGCAGGGCTTGCAATTGCGAAAATTGGGTCAGGTAGCGCTTGTACGCGGTGTTGTACTGGTTGTCCAGCTGCGTCTGGCGGTCGCCCAGCGACGCCTGCTGTTTTTGCACGCTGCTCTTGCGCTGGTTCAACTGGCCGTCGACCGAGTTGGTCCACTGGCTGGTCAGCGCATCGAGGTCGCCCAGCACACCCGATTCATTGTTCATGGTGGCGCTGCCAAACAGCGAATCGAGCGCGGCCGGATTGGCGGTAATGGCCTTGTCCAGGCGCGCGCTGTCGAGGGCAATCGTGCCGTCGCGCTGGCCGGTGATGCCGAACGTCGGCAAGCTCTGGCCGCCGGCCAGCTGGCGCAGGGTGGCCGTCATGCGGCTGCGCAGCGCCATCAGGCCGGAATCCTGGGCAAAGATCGCCGGGTCCTTGCCGGACGACGGGTCGCCCGGCGCGGTCAGGTTGGCCAGCGTGGTCGACAGCTTGTTGTACGCATCGACAAAGGCTTGCACATTGCTGTGGGTGGTCGACTTGTCCAGTCCCACGGTCAAGGTGGCCGGGCTTTCGCCGACGGCCTGGGCGCGGGTGAAGGTCATTTTGACTTCATCGACCAGGGTGAAGGTGTTCGATGCCTGCTGCACGCGGGTGCCGGTATTTTGCGGACCGATCCAGACCACCGCATCCTGGGCCGCCACCAGCGTTTGCTGTTTGGCCGGATCGTCCAGCATGGCTTTCAGATCGACGTTGGTGATGTTGGACGTGTCCAGCGAGACGGCATTGTCGGCGCCGGTATTGCCTGCGGTCAAAACCAGCGAAGGCTCGCCATTGACGGTCAGGGTGGACGCCGTGACGCGCGCATTGTTGTCGGCCGCCAGGTTGATGGCGGAGGCGATTTCCTGCGCCGTCAGCATGCCGTCATGGTTGTTGTCGGAATTGGTGAGATTGACGTTGAAATTGCTGCCGTCGGCCAACACCACGTTCAGGCTGCCGCTGCCGGCCGCCGCGGTATCCGTCACACCACCATAGGAAACCTGCCCGGCTGTGGCCAGGCGTTCGACATAAAAGTTATAAGTACCGGCAATTGCCGTGGAGCCAGCCGTTG
This sequence comes from Pseudoduganella sp. GW821-FHT12E03, assembly GCF_058807115.1. Classification (NCBI taxonomy): domain Bacteria; kingdom Pseudomonadati; phylum Pseudomonadota; class Betaproteobacteria; order Burkholderiales; family Oxalobacteraceae; genus Pseudoduganella; species Pseudoduganella sp. GW821-FHT12E03. The sequence goes on from NZ_JBXAQJ010000002.1 coordinate 558,116, forward strand.
CGGTGCCGACATTGGCATCGAACTTGGCGGAATTCGCCACCATGCTCTTCTGTGAGCTGAACGAAGACAGGGCGGACGAAAATTCACTCATTGCCGAGCTCAGCGTGGTCAGCGCCTTGGCTTGCGCCGCCGCGCGGTTGGACTGGGCAGTGATCATGGCCTGGCGACCAGCCGTGTAGGCGGTGGCCAGTTTGGTTGCGGTCGATGTCGGATCGTAGGTGGTGCTGCTGGTCGTAGCCATTTTCGTACTCCGAGGGTATGTGTTGGAAGTGTACCTAAGTAATAGGCGACCGAACCCATCCTCTTATGAAATTGTGATGCGAGGAAACTTAATTTCCCCTACTTTTGGCCCCGCAGCCACAATTGTGTTGCCAGTTCGTCTTGCCGCTTGCGTTCCTTGGCCTGTTCCTGGTGCGCCAGCGCCTTTTGTTCTTTCTGCAATACCTGTCCCAGGATTTCCCGTTTGACAAATGCGGCGTTCAGGGCGCGCTGCGACACCGCCATATCCGCCTCATGCATGGTCAAGTCCAGTTTATGGCTGTCGACCATTTGCATCACGGCTTGCTTGTAGTCGCCACAGTTGCTGGCCAACGCCAGCGGCAATTTGCCGCTGGCGCCGCTGTTCTGGTAAAGGCCGGTCAGGCGGTCCAGGTTTTTCTGGTAGCGTTCACGCAAGCTTTCCTTGGTGGCCATCTCGGTCTGCAAGCGTTCGACTTCCGTGGTGCGCAAATTCACCAGGGTCGACAGGCTGCGTATTTTGGTCGGGGGGCTCATGCCATCAGCCTTTCAAGGTGTTCGACGCTGTGGCCATACGGCGCCGGTTCTTTCGAACCCTGGCACAGGAAATCTTCGATATGCGGATGCAAGTTCACCGCCTTGTCGGTGACCGGATCGGCGCCCGGCACATAGGCGCCCAGCGGAATCAGGTCGCGCACCCGTTCGTGGCGCGCCACGGCGGCTTTCAGCGCGCGCGCCGCGTTCATGTGGGTGGGGGAAATCACGTGCGCCATGCAGCGCGAGACCGACGCGCCCACATTGATGGCGGGATAATGCCCGCGTTCCGCCAGTTCGCGCGTCAGCACGATGTGGCCGTCCAAAATCGCGCGGGCCGTGTCGACCACCGGATCTTGCTGGTCGTCGCCCTCGGCCAGCACGGTGTAGATCGCACTCATGCTGCCGACCGGATTTTCGCCATTGCCGGCCGATTCCACCAGTTGCGGCAGGTTGGAAAACACGGAGGGCGGATAACCCTTGGTGGCCGGTGGTTCGCCCAGCGCCAGCGCCTGCTCGCGCAAGGCCATCGCATAGCGGGTCAGTGAATCGACCAGCAACAGGACATTTTTCCCCTGGTCACGGTAATGCGCGGCAATCGAATGGCACAGTTCAGTCGCCATGATCCGCATCAGCGGCGATTCATCGGCCGGGGCGATCACCAGCACCGCCTTGCGCAGGCCTTCCGCGCCCAGCGACATGTCGACGAATTCCCGCACTTCGCGCGAGCGTTCGCCGATCAGGCCGACCACCACCACATCGGCCACGGTCTGGCGCGTCATCATGCCCAGCAACACGGATTTGCCGACGCCGGAACCGGCCATCAGGCCGACACGCTGGCCACGACCGATGGTCAGCATGGAATTGATGGCGCGGATGCCGACATCGAGCGGGTCGGTCACGGGTTTCTTGCGCAGCGGGTGGACCCGCGGCGGCGTGTAGTCGAGCGGGAATTCACCGCCCAGCTTGCCCAGGCCGTCGATCGGTTCACCGAGGCCGTTGACCATGCGGCCCAGCCACGACGGGCCGATCATCAGGGTGGCCTTGTCCGGGGAGGGCAGCACGCGGGCGCCGGTCTGCAAGCCGATGGCTTTTTTAAATGGCATCAGGAACGACAGCTTGTCGCGGAAGCCCACCACCTGCGCATCGAGCCATTCGCCGGTGACCATTTCGATCTGGCAACGCTGGCCGGTGTGCAAGGGGCAGCCGACGGCTTCCAGCAGCAAGCCGGAGGCGCCGACCAGCCGCCCCGTGGGCGTCGCCATCGGGACCGCATCGAATTCCAGCTTGCGTAGTGCATCGGCAATCATTCTTCGCTTTCAGGCTGGTCGCCGATGTCGGCGGCCGTCAATTGATTATCGACCTGTTCCATGATGGCGGCAAGGCGCTGGTGACAGCCGGCATCGACTTCATTGTCGCCGGCGCGGATGCGGCATTCGCCCACGTCGAGGCGGGAATCGGGGATCAGGTTCCAGCGCTTGGTGCGCTTCGGATCCAGGTCCTGGATCCGTTTCAATTCTTCCGGGTTCAGGTACACGTCGATATCGTCGCGGGTCGGCGGCATCGAGGCCAGCGTTTCATCGACCAGCGCCATGATTTGCACCGGCTGCAACGCCAGTTCCGCGCGGATCACCGAGCGCGCGACTTTCGCCACCAGGTCCACCACTTCCTTGCGCTGCGCCGCGCGGTAATCGGCGCGCAGTTTTTTCAAGCCTTTCAGCATGGAATCGACGGGGCGGGCGAAATTGTCGAACGCCACCAGGGTTTCATTGCGGCCTTCTTCGCGGCCCTGTTCGAAGCCGGCGTTGCGGCCCGCTTCGAAACCGTCTTCCTGGCCGCGCTGCAAGCCGATTTCATAGCCGTCGCGCTGGCCCTGCTCGAACCCTTCCTGGACCGACGCTTGCCATTGCACGGAATCCGTGGTCAGGCCGCTGGCCGCCGCGCGCACCGGCGCCGGCGCGAATTGCGACAGGGGAGGGAAGCGGTAAGGGCGGAATTGCTTCATCATTCAACCACTTTCTCGGCAAACAGTTGGACTTCGACTTCGCCGGCGTCGGCCAGCGCTTTCACGGTCGTCATAATTTCCTGGCGGGCGGCCTCGATGCGCGACATCGGCACCGGACCGGCGCGGCGCATCATGTCTTCGAAGGCCTGCGCCTGGCGTTTTGGCATGGTTTTCAGCACGGCGTCGCGGATCGACAGTTCCGCGCCCTTGAGGGCAATGGCCCACTGTTCCAGCGGCACTTCTTCGATCAGGCGCGAAATCGTCGCCTCGGTCTGGGTCGACAGGATCAGGAAGTCGTACATCGACAGTTCGATTTGCTCGACCACTTGCGGGTCGTGGGCGCGCAGCAATTCCACCATTTGCGCGCGGTTCGATGGCAGGCGGTTGAGAATCTCGGCCACCTGGCGCACCCCTTCCACGCTGGTGCTTTGCGAATCGAAGCTGCCCAGGCAGCGGTTCACCAGTTCATCGAGTTCTTCCAGCAAGTCGCGGTCGATCTCGTCCAGGCGGGCCAGGCTCAGCAGCACCAGGTCGCGGCCGTCGGCCGGCAGCGCATCGATGATCTGGCCGGCCAGCGCCGGTGGCAGGAACGCCAGGAACACCGCCTGCATCTGCACGTGTTCGTTGGCGATGTATTCGGCCAGCCACTTGGGCGAGGCCCACTGCAGGCGCGCCATTTTCGGCCGCAATTCATCGCCGTAAATGTTGTTCAGCACGGTGTTGGCGATATCGCCGCCCAGCGCCAGGTCCAGCGACCGTTTCAGGTAGCTGCGCGACGCGCCATGCACGCCGGACTGTTCGCGGTAATCGTCGAAGAACGCTTGCATGGCGGTTTTCACCGCTTCGACCTTGATGCCGCTCATGCGCGACATCACTTGCGTCACTTCCAGCAATTCTTCGCGCGACAGGCAGCGCAGCACGGCGGCGGCCGGCTCTTCGCCGATCGACAGCAGCACGATGGCGGCCTGTTCCACCGGCGTCAGGAAGGCGCCCGAAGGATCGCCCATGTCGGGATTATTGAGGTCGGCCATTTTTCTGCATCCACTGTTTAACGACTTCGGCTACGCGCTCCGGCTCTTTCTCAGCCAGGATCTTCAAGTGATCGACCATCACGTCAACCGAGGAACCGGTTGGCGGCAAATCATAGTTTTCCAGCAGCGGCACCACCGGCATGCCAGGCTTCACGCCGCCAGGCAACGCCGAGGCGGCTTCCGCGCCACCACCCAGTGCCGGTGCGGCGTGCGCCGGGCCACCGGCCTGGCCCGCCAGTTGCGGCTGGGCGCCAGGCTGGGCGCCGGCCGCGTCGCCCGCCGCGCCAGTGCCACGGCGGTCGCTCGGGGCGCGCAGGGTAACCTGGTCCGGCCCCGTTGCCGTGGCTGGCACGGCGGCTTTCGGCAACACCGCCTGCACCGCGGTGATCAGCAGTTTCAGCATCGGACGCACGAACAGGAAGAACGCCAGCAGGGCGCCCACCGCGTAGGTCAGCCACAGCGAATAGTCGACCACGGTTTCACGTTCCTGCCACCATGGAGCCGGGGCGGGTTTCGCCGGGAAGTTCATAGCGGTGACGACCAGCGAGTCGCCCCGTTTTTCATCGATGCCCAGGCCGTTGCGCAGCACCTTGTCGATATTGGCCAGTTCCGGCCCGGACCAGCCGGTTTTCGGGAACGGCGCGGCGGCGTGCGCCAGCACCACGGCGATACTTTGTTTTTCCAGCTGGCCACGGGCATGCTTGGTCTGCGTGATGCTGCGGTCATATGCATATTGGCGGGTGGTGGCGTTCTTGCGGCTCTGGTCGCCGCCGCCTTCGGTGTCCTTGCCGTCGGCGGTCTTGCTGCCATCGGTGCCGGCTTTCGCGTCGGCCGGCGGCGGACGGTTCGACAGGGTGCCCGGCACGCCCATCACGAGGCGGTTGCGGTCCTGTTCGTCGCGCATGGCTTCGCTGGTGACTTTCGGCGCTTCGCCGAATTTCTCCACGGTTTGCTCAATGCGGTCATTGTTGACCACGGCGGTGACGCTGAGACGGAAGTTGTCGTCGCCCACGATCGGGCCCAGCAAGCCCTTGATGTTGGCGCGGATATCGTCTTGCGCACGCTTGCCGTGCTCATTGCCGGATGCGCCGGCGTCGAAGCCTTCATCGAGGTCGACCCGGGACGACAGCAGATTGCCGGTCTGGTCCACCAGGCTGACGCGCGCCGGGCTCAGGCTGGCCACGCTGCCGGACACCATGTTGACCACGGCGGCAATGGTTTCGTTGGACAGCTTGCGGCCCGGCTTGGTGGAGATCACCACCGACGCCGACGACTTGTCGCCATCGCTGGACACGAACGAGGTGGATTTGGCGATCGACAGGTGCACGCGCGCGGTGGCGATCGAATCGAGCGTCATGATCGATTGCGCCAGCTCCCCCTCCAGGCCGCGGCGGAAGCGCACATCCTGGACAAATTGCGAGACGCCCAATGGATCGTTCTTGTCCATCAATTCCAGACCGGCCGGCAACTGCGCCGTGACGCCCTTGGCCGCCAGCAGCATGCGCACCTTGCCCAGCATGGACGACGGCACCATCACCTGGCCGCTGTCCGGATGCACGCGGTAGGGAATATTTTCAGTTTCCAGCACATTCATCATGTCGGCGGCGACGACTTTCTCGCGCGCGCCAAACACCGGCTTGTAGCTCGACTGGTCTTGCCACATCACCATCATGATCAGCGCGGTGATACCGATCGCCAGGGTCAGGATGGGCGCCAGGTTTTTGGTCAGCGCCGGCGATAGCATGGGGGCACTGCCGTCGCCCGGACGCAAGCGCGCAAGCGCGGACTTGAGGGGATTGGTCACTATAGTCTTCCGCAGGAGAAGGAGGGTTGGGAGCTGGAGTCGGGTTGCTGCATTACAGCGGCAGCTTGATCAGTTCATCCACGGCGCCCATGACTTTGTTGCGCACTTGCATCAGCATGGAAAAGGATAAATTGGCTTCCTGGCTGGCCAGCATGGCGCCCACCAGGTCGTCGCTGCGGCCGGAATCCACGTCGGCCATCTTTTGCGCCGCGAAGGCGTCGTCCGCATTGACTTTGTTCAGGGCTTCACGCATCGATTGCGCAAAGTTGCCACCGTGCGGGCCGCCCTGGCCGGTCTGGCCGGGCATGGCGCCGAACTGGGCGGCGGGGGCAATCGCGGCACTGGATAAATCGGCGGCCGCATTGGTCAGGGATGCCAGATCCGACTGGATCAGGCTGGCGAATTCGTTAGCCATATTGCACCTCCATTAGTTGCTTATAGCAATTGCAACGGTCTTCACACATGGCTAACATAGCCCCATGTCGGCTGGTTTTCCGACAAACGCCTTCATCAATTCCGATGTGAGGCGGACTCGAAGAATCATACATGCTGGAAATTAGTCTGGTGTAGTCCATTGTGCGGAAACAACAGAAAAGGTGAATCCGTGTCCCCTCGATGAGACAGAATTTCCTTTTTAATCATGCACTAAGCGCATTTTTGAGCTTTTTTATTGCCTCGCAGCAATTGCGCTGTCATGCTATGAATAAGCTTACCTGCTAGCAATATTTCTGTAAAGACTAAGTGCTCCACGGATCGAAAATTGATCCATGGCAATGGGCAAGAATTTCATGTAAGCTTCGCTCGCCCTGCCTTTTTTAAGCTAGGATATGGCATATGGCGTTCCGCCGTGAGTGTACCTACCGCGTACCGATTCCATCGACTAAATGAACCTCGTGAAAAAAAACGCGCAGCATCAGGTACTGGATCCATGCCTGCTGGGACGCCCAGTGCACCGCTTGCCGGTGTTTGCGGCCCAGCTCAAGGAAGACCTGGCGCAGGCCATGCGCCTGAATTTGAACCGCCGCTATTGGGGCTCGTTCCAGGTCGACAGCGTGGACTTTGCCCGCCTCGACGGCAGCGAACCGCGCGCCCGCTGGCTCAATTTTGCCGCCCCCGCCGGGGACATCGCGTTCTCGCTGGAACGCAAGGTGTTGCTGGCTGTACTCAATTTCCGTTATGGCCGCAGCAAGAGCGACGGCTCGCTCGACGATGCGTCGGTCAAGGTCACGGCGACCGAAGACCGGCTCGCCGTGGTGCTGGGGCAACAGCTGGCGGGCACTCTGGCGGGCCGCATCGAAGCGAACTTGCCCCAGCCGGAAAAGACCGAGGACACGCCGGCTGAAAAAGAACATGATTTCCACGCCGAGCCTGGCGCCCAGCCGGCTGCCGGCACCTGGGTCATCAACGTGACGGTGTCGGACCACGATACCGGCGGCAAACCGGCGCTGGTGGGCCGCTTTTCGTTTGCGCTGGACAAGCAGTTGATGACTTCTGTGCTGCACGGACTGTCGCCGGAGCGCGACAACGCGCGCCGTGCCGGGCAGGCCCAGGGGGCGCTGGCGACGCGCCTGCAAGTCCACCTGAAAGGCATCCTGGTGACCAAGGAAGTGATGCTGGGCAACCTGTTTGATTTGCAGCTTGGCGACGTGATACCGATCAGCATGCACCGGGCCGACGTCCTGCTCGACGATTCGCGCTTGTTTACCGCCGCGGTGTCCGAGCACAAAGGCAAAATCTGTTTAACCTCTTTTGAAGACGTCGAATAAACATGATGAACGTAAATCCAAACAGCGGCAGTGATGCGTTGCTGGAAGATATTTCCGAAGAAATGATCATTGACCAGGGCGGCAATGACATCGGCGACGGCATGGTGCCGGCCCGCTCCGGTGGTCCGCGCCGGGACTTGCCGCAAATGATGCGCAAGATCCCCGTCACGCTGACATTGGAAGTGGGGTCGGCCCGCATCTCGCTGCAGGAATTAATGTCAATCGGCCCTGAAAGCGTGGTCGAGCTGGATATGCTGGCGGGTGAACCGTTGACCATCAAGGTCAACGGCACCGCCATCGGCCGTGCCGAAGTCGTGGTGGCGGGCGAAAACTATGGCCTGAAGGTCATCGACCTGGATGGTCTGAACCTCGACTTGATGACGCCTTGAAGATGCCGGAATTGCTGAGGCTGCCGTTCCTGCAAGGCCGGGGGCGGCTGCTGGGCGCGGTGGCGGTGCTGGCCGGCATCGGCCTCGCCCTGCCTGCGCAGGCGGTGGACTTGCTGGCCAATGTGGTACCGGGAGCGAAGACCGAACTGACGGTCAAGACCCAGATTCTCATCATTATGACCCTGCTGGGCTTGCTGCCCATGCTGGTCATGATGATGACCAGTTTTACCCGTTTCGTGATCGTGCTGGCGCTGCTGCGCCAGGCGCTGGGCCTGCAGCAGGGCTTGCCCAACCGCGTGGTGACGGGCGTGGCCCTGATCCTGACCCTGCTGGTGATGCGTCCGATCGGCGACGATATCTGGCGCAATGCCTTCGTGCCATACGACCAGGAAAAAATCGGCCTGGAGCAGGCGCTGCTGATCGCGGAAAAACCGATTTCCCGCTTCATGCTGGCCCAGACCAGCAAGGCGGCCCTGAAACAGATCGCCCACCTGGCCGGCGACACCAAGGTTGAAAAGCCGTCCGACCATGCGTTTACCGTGAAACTGGCCGCCTTTGTGCTGTCGGAACTGAAAACGGCCTTCCAGATCGGTTGTTTGTTGTTTATTCCCTTCCTCATCATCGACCTGGTGGTGTCGTCGGTGCTGATGGCGATGGGGATGATGATGCTGTCGCCACTGGTGATATCGCTGCCGTTCAAGCTGCTGCTGTTCGTGCTGGTGGATGGCTGGACCCTGACGGTGAATACGCTGGTGACCAGCATACAAGCTTATTAGAAACGGGAAAGCCATGCTGACGCCCGATCTCGCAGTCGATCTCATTGCCGAATCGCTGCACATCGTCATGATCCTGGTGCTGGTGCTGGTGGTGCCGGGCCTCGTCACGGGCCTGGTGGTATCGCTGATCCAGGCTGCCACCCAGATCAATGAACAGACGCTGAGCTTCCTGCCGCGCCTGATCGTGACCTTGCTGGCGCTGATTTTTGCCGGGCGCTGGATGGCGAACTACCTGATGGACTATTGCGTGTCCATCTTCACCCGCGCCGCCACCCTGGTCGGCTAGCGCAGCGATGGAAACCGTCCTGGCCCAGCTGCTGCCCATGCTCAGTGCATGGTGGTGGCCCTTCGTGCGCGTGATGGCCATGATGGCGTCCGTGCCGGTGCTGGGTGAATCGATGGTGCCGGTCACCATCCGCGTGCTGGCCAGCCTGGTGCTGTCGGTGCTGATGCTGCCGCTGACCAGCAGTGCGGTAGCGGTGGATCCGTTTTCGCTGAACGGCGTGGTGGCCACCATCGAGCAGGCGGTGATTGGCGGCGTGCTGGGATTGGCGTTCCATTTCACCACCTCGGTCATCATGGTGCTGGGTTTTATGGTGTCGAGCCAGATCGGTTTTTCCATGGCGGTCATGAATGACCCGATCAATGGCCAGTCGTCGGACGTGGTGTCGGCCCTGCTGACGATGTTGACCATCATTATTTTCTTCGCCATCGATGGCCACCTGGTGATTGCCGGGGTGATCGGCGCCAGCTTCAAGGCGTGGCCGCTGGGCGCCGGCTACCATCCGCTGCTGCTGCAAACCGTGGCGTGGAATGTGGCGTGGGTGTTTGCCGCCGCCATGCTGCTGGCGGTGCCGATCGTGTTCGCCACCATCGTGGTGCAGATCGGTTTTGGTTTCCTGAACCGGGTGGCGCCGACCCTGAACCTGTTTTCGCTGGGCTTTTCCGTGATCACGGTGTTCGGCCTGCTCATGCTGGCCCAGGTGGTGCGCTTCATCCCCACCCACTACGTGCGGATTTCCGGGCAGGTGCTCGACATGATACAGACGCAAATGCGGGTGGCGCATGGCTGACAGCAGCACAGGCGACAAGTCAGAAAAGGCTTCAGCGCAGAAGCTGAAAAAGGCGCGCGAAGAGGGCCAGGTGGTGCGTTCGCGCGACCTGGCGACGGCGCTTGGCATCCTGGTGACCTTGAAACTGTTCATCTTCCTGATGCCCACCTACATGATCGAGCTGCGGGAATTGTTCCACCAGTCGTTCGGCAATTACGAGTCGGAAGGCGCGATGCTGAACACCTTGTCGATCATCTTTTCGTCGGCCGCCTGGCTGTTGATCAAGATGCTGCTGCCGCTGTTCGTGGTGCCGATGGCGATTGTTCTCGGCAGCATGATCCCGGGCGGCTGGGTGTTTTCCAGCAAGCACTGGGAACCGAAACTCGAGCGTTTTTCGCCCGTCAGCAACCTCGGCCGGCTATTTTCCGGCAAGCATGCATTTGAATTCGCGCTGTCGCTGGCCAAGTCCACGGTGCTGATCTGGGTATTGGTGCATATCGCCATGTCGACCATGAAGGATTACACCCGCCTGCAGGCGCTGCCATTCAATGAAGCCTTGCTGAGCGGGTCGTCGCTGATGCTCGATGGCCTGATGTCGATGATTTCCGTGTTCGTGATTTTCGCCATCATCGACGTCCCGGCCCAGGCCTTTTTCTATGCGCAAAACCAGCGCATGTCGAAGCAGGACATGAAGGAAGAATACAAAAGCAATGAAGGCCGCCCTGAAGTCCGGCAGCGGATCCGCCAGCTGCAGCGCGCCATGGCGCAGCGTTCCGCGCGCAAGACCGTGCCGCAGGCCGACGTGGTGGTCACCAACCCGGAACACTACGCGGTGGCGTTGCGCTACGATGAAACCCGCGCCGAGGCGCCATACGTGCTGGCCAAGGGCGTCGATGAAATGGCGCTGTATATCCGTCAGATCGCCATCGAACACAACATTGAAGTGTTGCCCCTGCCGCCGCTGGCGCGCGCCATCTACAATACCAGCCAGGTGAACCAGCAAATTCCCGTGCAGCTGTATGCGGCCGTGTCGCAAGTGCTGAACTATGTGCTGGCCCTGAAATCCTTCCGGGACGGGCAGCGCGGCAATGAGCCGCAATTCCCGTCCGATGTACCAGTACCTGCAAGTATGAGTGAGGCAAGAACTTGATGAATCTCTTGAACAGAATCGAGTCTCGGGAGTGCCCGCGCGACGACGCGCTGGTATCCGTATGTGTGAGTGAGGCAAGAACCTGATGAATCTCTTGAACAAAATTGCGTCTCGGGATTGGCCGCGCGACGACGCGCTGGTATCCGTATGTGTAAGTGAGGCAAGAACCTGATGAATCTCTTGAACAAAATTGTCGCGGAATTGCGGCGTCATAAGTTCGCGACCCCGTTGTTCGTGCTGGCCATCCTCGGCATGATCATCCTGCCGTTGCCGCCGGCATTGCTGGACATCTTGTTCACCTTCAACATCGTGCTGGCGCTGATCGTGATCCTGGTCAGCGTGAGCGCCAAGCGCCCGCTGGACTTCTCGGTATTCCCGACCGTGATCCTGGCCACCACCCTGCTGCGGCTGACCCTGAACGTGGCGTCAACCCGGGTGGTGCTGCTGCGCGGCCATGAAGGCACCGCCGCCGCCGGCCACGTGATCGAAGCGTTCGGTAACGTCGTCATCGGCGGCAATTACGTGGTGGGCCTGGTGGTGTTCGTGATCCTGATGATCATCAACTTCATCGTGGTGACCAAGGGCGCCGAACGGATTGCTGAAGTGTCGGCGCGCTTCACCCTGGATGCCTTGCCGGGCAAGCAGATGGCGATCGACGCCGACCTCAACGCCGGCCTGATCAACCAGGAAAAAGCGCAGGAGCGCCGCCGCGACGTGGCGATGGAAGCGGACTTCTATGGCGCGATGGATGGCGCCTCGAAATTCGTGCGCGGTGACGCGGTGGCGTCGATCCTGATCCTGATCATCAACATGGTGGGCGGCGTCGCGATTGGTTCGCTGATGCACAACATGTCGTTTGGCGATGCCTTCCGCCAGTACGCGCTGCTGACCATCGGTGACGGCCTGGTGGCGCAAATCCCCGCGCTGCTGCTGTCGGCGGCGTCCGCGATCCTGGTGACGCGGATTTCCGATGCCGGCGACTTCGAAGACACCGTGGCCAACCAGCTGCTGTCGTCGCCAAGCGTGATCGGCGGCGCCGCCGGCCTGATGGTGATTATGGCCGTGGTGCCGGGCATGCCATGGTTCGTGTTCCTGACCTTTGCTGGTGTCCTGGGCTTTGTTTCCTGGAAGCTGAGCCAGCGGGTGGATGCGCCGGACAATACGGCGATGAAGGCGGTGGAAGCGGCGCTGAAGGAGGAAAAGACGCCGGAGCTGGAATGGCAGTCGCTGCCGGCGGTGCAGCCGCTGCAAGTGACGGTCGGCTATAAATTGGTCGGCCTGATCGATAAAAACCATGGCGAACCGCTGACCAAGCGGATCCGTGGCGTGCGCCAGTCGATATCCGAACAGATGGGCATGGTGCTGCCGCAAGTGGTGGTGCGCGATGACCTGGGATTAAAACCGTCGCAGTATGCGGTGATGCTGTCGGGCGCCGTGGTGGCGCAGGCAGAAGTGTTCCCCGACCGGCTGATGGCGATCCCGTCGCCCACCGTGTACGGCAAGATCGATGGCATTCCCGGGGTCGAGCCGGCCTATGGCATGCCGGTGACATGGATCGAACATGGCGAGAAGGCCAATGCGCTGGGCCTGGGCTACCAGGTGGTGGAGGCGCCGTCGGCGATCGCCACGCACTTGTCGAAACTGACCCGTGAATACCTGCCGGAATTGTTCCGCCATGAAGACGTGCCGGCCATCATCGAACGGCTGACGGCACTGTCGCCCAAGCTGGCCAGCCAGCTGGAAAAATCGCTCACGCATACCCAGCTGTTGCGCGTGTTCCGTGTGCTGTTGACGGAAAACGTCTCGCTCAAGGATATCGTGCCGATCGCCACCACCTTGCTTGATTCCTCGGAAACCACCAAGGACCCGATCTTGCTGGCGGCCGAGGTGCGCTGCGCGCTGCGGCGCCAGATTGTGTCTGGCCTGTTTGGCCAAAAGCCGGAAATGCTGGCCTTTAACCTGGGCGGCGAACTGGAAAACATGTTGCTCGGTTCCCTGAACCAGGCGCGCCAGGGCGGTAAAGTCGTGCTCGATAACTACCCGATCGATCCGCATTTGCTGGCGCAGTTGCAGGTCAACATGCCGGTGGCGCGGGAACAGATGAAACAGCAGGCCACGCCGCCATTGCTGCTGGTGCTGCCGCAAATCCGGCCGCTGCTGGCGCGCTATGCGCGTTTGTTTGCGCCGGGCTTGCACGTGCTGTCGTACAACGAAGTGCCGGAAAACCGGGAAGTGTCGATTATCGGGACGGTCGGTTGAGGCGGTGATCGGTATAAGCGGCTGCGTATAGGTGGTGCGCGGCCCATCATCGAAAAGCAATATTCTTTATAGTGTGCACCCTGCGGCCAGCGGGGAACCCGGCTCATAGAATGTAACGGTTGCCATAACAATCATTACAGAGCACACCATGAGCCTGCCTACATTTTTCTCCCGCCTGACTGTCTGCGCGATCGCCGTGGCCGCCATCCTGGCCGGTTGCGGCGGCGGCGAACCCGACCGCACCGTGGGCGGCCTGCGCCTGTTGGGCGAACAGCGCATCCCGCTGAAAATGGCTTTTAAAGGTTCGGTGGTGGGCGGGCTGTCCGGCATTGATTACGATGCCGCCACAGGCACCTGGATCCTGATCAGCGACGATCGTTCCGACCAGAATCCGTCGCGTTTTTATACCGCGCGCCTGACCTATGGCCTCGATGGTTTTGGCGGCGTGGCGTGGCGCGACGTGGTTTATTTGCGCCAGGGCGACGGCAGCCAGTTCCCGTCGCGCGCCCAGTATGCGCAGCGGGGCGGCGAAGTGGCCGACCCGGAGTCGGTCCGGTTCGACCCGCGTGACGGCTCCGTCTGGTGGAGCAGCGAAGGCGACCGCAGCCTCGGGTTGCAGCCGTTCGTGCGCCATGCGGCGGCCGATGGCGGCACGCTGGAAAGCTTGCCGACCCCATTCATGTTCAGCGTCTCGGCCGCGCAAACCCAGGGTGCGCGCATGAACCTCAGCTATGAAGCCATGAGCTTTGCCGCCGATGGCAAATCGCTGTGGGTCGCGATGGAAGGTCCGGTCTACGCCGACGGCGCGCCGGCCACGGCCACCAGCGGTGCGGTATCCCGTATCAGCCGGCATGACGTGAGCGGCGGCATGAAGGTCCAGTATGCCTATGCGATCGACGCCGTGCCCGGCGCCACGCCGGCGTCCGGCGCGGCGGAAAATGGCGTCAGTGAAATCCTCGCCATCGACAGCCGCCGCTTGCTGGTGCTGGAGCGCGCCGTGGTGCAAGCCGCGCCGGGGCAGCCGCTGCAGTTCCATGTCCGCGTCTATGAAATCGACACGGACGGGGCCACCGATGTCAGCCGGCTGGCGTCATTGACCGGCGCGTCGTACGTTCCCGTGAAAAAGCGGCTGGTGCTGGATTTGAATACGCTGGGCATCAAAGTCGATTGCATCGAGGGCATGGCCTGGGGGCCGCGCCTGGCCAATGGTCACCATTCGATCGTGCTGGTGTCGGATGATAATTTCGATGCGTTCGGCGCGGGGCAGGTGACGCAGCTGCTGGCGTTTGAGGTGATGCCGAAATAAAAATGCCTCGGCGCTGGTTGCTGCGCATGCACGGCGGCTTCCCGAGGAGCCGCCCGACGCATTTCACGCCGACTCTGAAAACAAGTCTTTCGGCTGCTGCGGCTGCGACAACAGCACCGCTACTTCCGCCATGGATTTAAAGACCGATTGCGTCAGCATGGCGGTCTGCACCCGGGTCGGGTTGTTATATTCTTCGCGCACTGGCGCCAGTTCGCGCATCAAATGGCAGCGTACCAGGGTCAGGCCGTTGCGGCTGATGATGGTGGCCAGTTGCGGCAGCATTTCCCGCATGTATTCCATGGCGGCATTCTGGTTGGCGCCGATTTCCAGCACCACGCCGTCGCCGGCCGGTTCCATTTGCACCAGCACCTTGCCGATGTCGGGCAACGTGAGTTCGAGGCGAATGGCAATCCTGGCGCGTTTGCGGCGCGGTTCGTCCGGCAAGCCCGGGTCGCGCGAGACCACGCGCAGCACCAGTTTTTCCGCACCCCAGGCATAGACGGCAAAGCGCCACGATTCCATCTCGCTGATCATCATCGGCGTGGCGCGGCCATCGCGCACGGCGTTTTGCGCCTGGTCCGTCATGAAGATGCCGGAGGGAAGTTTTCGCCCGTGGGCCTGGTCCATCAGCGCGGCGCGCTGTTCGCCATAGGTGCGTATCATCACGGCCCAGGATTGCGCCATGGTATTGGCGTCCGGCTGTTGCCAGACCAGTTGGCGCGACATTTGCAATTGATCGGGGCGCAGCGCGGCCGGGTCCGCCATATTGGCGGCTTGCGCATGCAAAACGTTCGCTAAGGTATTGAGCCCGGTGTGGGGCAGGATGGTGTCCGGCGCATCGACGATCGCACCCACTGCCGCGGGCAACCCCGGTGGCAGGGAAAAGCTGGCCTCTTCGCCTGGTACGGTATTGACCGGCGGAATAATCTGGACCTGGCCAGGTTGCTCGCGGACGATCCGTTCCGGCACCGTCAGCGTGGCTGCGGCAGGAGTCAATCGATCTATTGCCATAACCCGATTTTACGAGTTGTAAAAAAAGAAGCCAACCGTTATCCCGGTTGGCTCCTGTTGTCCCGGGCGGCAAGCCGTCCGGGAGATCACTGCGGCGGTAATTACTATTGTAATTATTGCAGCAGGGACAGAACCAGCGAGGACTGGCTGTTGCTTTGTTTCAGCATTGCGGTACCAGCTTGCAGCAGCATCTGGCTCGACATCATCGATGCCGATTCCGTCGCGAAGTCCACGTCCATGATGCGGCCGGAGGCGTTTTTCGTGTTGGTCGACATGTTCGACAAGTTGTTGTACACGTGGTCGAGGCGGTTGGCGGCTGCACCCAGCGACGAACGGACGTTCGACACGGATTCAATCGCGGTCGACAGCGTGGTGATCATGTCGTTGGCGTCGCTGGCTGCCGCGATGCCGGTACCGGTGCCGGAACCAACCACGCCGGTCGCATCGAACACGTGGGTGGCGTTGGTCGCGGTCAGGTTGGTGTGCATGGTTTGCAGGATGGTGGAGATATCCACACCCATCTGCTCGGTTTCCGCCGAACCGATCTGGAAGTTGATCGCGGCGTTGAACTTGGCATCCGCGTCGCCGCTCAGCAGCTTGGCGCCGCCAAAGGTGGTGTTCGACACGATGTTGGTCAGCTCGTCGGTCAGTGCGTCGTATTCCGACTGCATCGCAGCACGGTCAACGTCGGTTGCGGAACCGTCCGCGGACTGGGTCGCCAGGTCTTTCATGCGAACCAGGATCGAGGTGGTTTCGTCCAGTGCGCCGTCGGCGGTCTGGATCATCGAGATCGAGTTCTGGGTATTGCGCATCGCCATGCCCATACCGCTCGTTTGTGCTTGCAGACGGGTTGCGATCTGCAGGCCAGCCGCATCATCCATTGCCGAGTTGATGCGGTAGCCGGTGCTCAAGCGGGTCATCGACGTCGACAGGTGGCTCTGCGTCCGGGAGATCGAGTTTTGCGCGGACAGCGCTGCGTTGTTGGTATGAAGGCTCAGCATGAAAAACTCCTGGTGTAGGTGGGTTCGATTCAGAGCAGCGTTGCGAAATCTGCGCTCTCACAAGTACTAGACGACCGTTTCAGGGCGGGCATTAAGTGCTTAAGAGAAATTTTCGAAGTTTTTTTTGATTTTTTTGCGTTTAGGGACTTCACCCCCGTCCACACCTGCAGTTTTACATCCTCCAATGATGCCACAAAACAAAACAGCGCAGTCCGGAGGCTGCGCTGTGTTGCTATTCGTTTACATGGAGTCAGCGGTACCTGACACCTTCGGTATCAGGCACCGATATTTACATATTTACATATTTGGATAGTTCGGACCGCCGCCGCCTTCCGGCGTCACCCAGACGATGTTCTGGGTTGGGTCTTTGATATCGCAGGTCTTGCAGTGCACACAGTTTTGCGCGTTGATCTGCAAGCGGTCCTTGCCTTCATCGGTCTTGATGAATTCATACACGCCGGCAGGGCAGTAGCGCGCTTCCGGACCGGCAAACTTGGCCAGGTTGACATCAACCGGGATATTCGCGTTTTTCAGGGTCAGGTGGATCGGCTGGTCTTCCGCGTGGTTGGTATTGGAAATAAATACCGACGTCAGGCGGTCGAAGGTCAGCTTGTTGTCCGGTTTCGGGTACACGATCGGCTGGTAATTCGAGGCCGGTTTCAGGCACTCATGGTCCGCGTGCGTGTGGTGCAGGGTCCACGGCGCCTTGCCACGGAAGATCAGCTGGTCGATGCCGGTCATGATGGCGCCCAGGTACAGGCCACGGCTCAGCCATTGCTTGACGTTACGGGCCACATACAATTCTTCGTGCAGCCACGACTGTTCGAATTTCACCGGGTACGACACCAGCTCGTCGTTGGCGCGGTTGTCCGACAGGGCTTCAAACGCGGCTTCGGCGGCCAGCATGCCCGATTTGATCGCGGCATGGCTGCCCTTGATGCGGCTCATGTTCAGGAAACCGGCGTCGCAGCCAATCAGCGCGCCGCCCGGGAAGGCCAGCTTCGGCAGCGACTGGATGCCGCCGGCGGTAATCGCGCGGGCGCCATACGAAATGCGCTTGCCGCCTTCGAGGAATTGGCGGATTTCCGGATGGGTCTTGTAGCGCTGGAATTCCTCGAACGGCGACAGGTACGGGTTTTCATAGTTCAGGCCGACGATGTAGCCGATCACGACCTGGTTGTTTTCCAGGTGGTACAGGAACGAACCGCCGTAGGTCTTGCTGTCCAGCGGCCAGCCGGCCGTGTGGATCACCAGGCCCGGCTTGTGTTTGGCCGGGTCGATTTCCCACAGTTCTTTAATGCCGATCCCGTAAGCTTGCGGATCCTTGCCTTCGTCGAGCTTGTATTTGGCGATAACTTGCTTGCCCAGATGGCCGCGCGCGCCTTCGGCGAACAGCGTGTATTTGCCGTGCAATTCCATGCCCAACTGGAAGTCGGGACCGGCTTCGCCGTCGCGCTTGACGCCCATGTTGCCGGTGGCGACGCCTTTGACGGAACCGTCATCGTTGTACAGCACCTCGGCGGCGGCGAAGCCCGGGAAGATTTCCACGCCCAGCGCTTCGGCTTGCTGGCCCAGCCAGCGCACCACGTTGCCCAGCGAAATCACGTAATTGCCGTGGTTCTGGAAGCATTCCGGCAACAGCATGTCCGGCGCCTTGTACGCCTTGGTTTCCGTCAGCAACAAGAAGCGGTCTTCGGTCACGGCCGTGTTCAGCGGCGCGCCTTTTTCTTTCCAGTCAGGGATCAGCTCGGTGAGGGCCTTGGGATCCATCACGGCGCCAGACAGGGTATGGGCGCCGAGTTCGCCGCCTTTTTCCAGCACGACGACGGAAATTTCCTGGTTCTTGGCTGCCGCCAGTTGTTTGATTTTAATGGCCGCGGACAAGCCCGCGGGGCCGCCGCCCACGATCACGACGTCATATTCCATCGCGTCGCGTGGGCCGTACTGTTCTACGAGGTTGTTAGGCTGTGTCATAGTTTTTATAGTAACTGTGTTTCGAAAGCTTTTGAAAATAATAGCACGAACGTGCGTAAACGTTTGGGCAACTTGGGCGCCATTTTGCGTGACAATCCTAGACGCCGCAATCTAATACTGGTTTTTATGTAATCATTACGCACAGACCAGAGAGCGTTTTCTGCAACTGGCGAAGCCAATAACAAGACAGGAGTGGCGCCGTGGGCATCGAAGTGAATTTTGAGGGAAAAATCGCGCTGATCACCGGCGCTTCCAGCGGGCTCGGCGCCCGGTTTGCCAAGGTACTGGCGCAGGCGGGAGCCCAGGTGGTGCTGGCGTCGCGCCGGATTGACCGCCTGAAAGAATTGCGCGCGGAAATCGAAGCGGACGGTGGCGCCGCGCACGTGGTGGCGCTCGACGTGACCGACTATGCCAGCATCAAATCCGCGATTGCCCATGCGGAAACCGAGGCTGGCCAGATCGATATCCTGGTGAATAATTCAGGTGTATCTACAACGCAACGTTTGGTGGATGTGACGCCGGAAGATTATTCATTTGTCATGGATACCAATTTGCGCGGCGCTTTCTTCGTGGCGCAGGAAACCGCCAAGCGCATGATTGCCCGCGCCAAGGGCGATCCGAAAAAGCAACACCGCATCATCAATATCGCTTCCGTCGCGGGCTTGCGCGTGTTGCCGCAAATCGGCGTTTACTGCATGAGCAAGGCCGGCGTGGTGCAAATGACCAAGGCCATGGCGGTCGAGTGGGGAAAATATGGCATCAACGTCAACGCCATCTGCCCCGGCTATATTTCCACGGAAATCAACGAGGATTATTTTGCCAGCGAACCGGGCCGCAAGCTGATCGAGATGCTGCCCCGCAAGCGCCCCGGCAAGCCGGAAGACCTCGATGGCTTGCTGTTGTTGCTGGCCGGGGATGAAGCCCACTTTATCAATGGCGCCGTGATTTCCGCCGACGACGGCATGATGGCCATGTAATCAGGCATCCCGACCAACCACAGCGGGCGCCGGCGATGCGACGCGCGGCGGGGCTATCGAGGTTCCCCTATAAGTGCACGCCGACCAGCTTGTGCACCAGTTCCGACGACGTCGCCGCGCTGAACTTCTTCATCAGCCGCGCCCGGTGCATTTCCACCGTGCGCGGCGATAAATTCACGTCGCGCGCAATCACCTTGCTGGTCTTGCCTTCCACCAGCAAGGCGGCAATTTCCCGCTCGCGCGCCGTCAGTTCCGCCGTCACCGGGCGTTTTTCACTGACATCTTCAAAGGTCCAGATGCCCCGTCCCAGCGGGGCATTGGCGTTCAGCGCGTGCCCGGTCACGTGGCACCAGAACAATTCGCCGCTGGCGCGCAACATGATGCGCTCGTCCGAATAGCGGCCCTTCGCGTTCATGATGGGAATGATGCGGTCGCCCGTGCGCTTGAACTCGTCCTGGGTCGGGTACAGCATGGAAAACGATTTGCCGGCCAGATCAAGGCGCTGGTAGCCGAACATCGCGGCCAGCGCGGTATTGGCGGCCAGGATCACGCGGTTATCCGAGATGCACATGCCGACCGGCGCTTCCATGAAGATGGTTTCGTAATCGATGTCTGGCAGGGCGGGGATCATTGAGCGGTAATTCTACGGTATTGTACTTTTGGAGGCCGTATTCTATTCTGGTATGCGTTTGTGAAACAGTGCAAATTTATCAAAAGAAAAGGGACACCAAATGAATAAAGTCTATCCCGATGCCGCGGCCGCCCTGGCCGGCATCGTCCAAGATGGCCAGACGATCGCCGTTGGCGGTTTCGGCCTGTGCGGCATTCCCGAAGCCCTGATCGCCGCCTTGCGCGATACCGGCGCCAAAGGCTTGACGGCGATTTCCAACAATGCCGGCGTCGATGGTTTTGGTTTGGGCCAACTGCTGGAAACCCGCCAAATCAAGAAAATGATTTCGTCGTACGTGGGAGAAAATAAAGAGTTTGCGCGCCAGTACCTGGCCGGCGAACTGGAGCTGGAATTCACGCCGCAAGGCACGCTGGCGGAAAAACTGCGCGCCGGCGGCGCCGGTATCCCGGCGTTCTTCACCAAGACCGGCGTCGGCACCATCGTTGCCGATGGCAAGGAAATCCGTGAATTCGATGGCGAGCAATATGTGATGGAACGTGCGCTGGTGGCCGATGTGTCGCTGGTGAAAGCCTGGAAGGCCGACAAGGCCGGCAACCTGCTGTACCGCAAAACCGCGCGCAACTTCAATCCGAACGTGGCTGCGGCGGGCAAGATCACTGTCGTGGAAGTCGAAGAACTGGTGGAAGTGGGCGAGATCGATCCGGATGAAGTACATACGCCGGGGATTTTCGTGCATCGCATCGTGGTCAACGCGACGCCGGAAAAACGTATCGAACAGCGCACCGTACGCGCCAACTGAGTAAGAGGAGACGAACATGGCATGGACTCGTGACCAAATGGCTGCGCGCGCAGCCAAGGAATTGCAGGACGGTTTTTATGTGAACCTGGGCATCGGCTTGCCGACCCTGGTGGCCAATTATGTGCCAGCCGATATGGAAGTATTCCTGCAATCGGAAAACGGCCTGCTCGGTATCGGCCCGTTCCCGACCGATGACAAAGTGGATGCGGACCTGATCAACGCCGGCAAGCAGACCGTCACCGCGCTGCCGGGCGCAGCGTACTTCAGCTCGGCTGATTCGTTCGGCATGATCCGCGGCGGCAAGATCAACCTGGCCATCCTGGGCGCCATGCAAGTGTCGGAAAAGGGCGACCTGGCGAACTGGATGATCCCGGGCAAAATGGTCAAAGGCATGGGCGGCGCGATGGACCTGGTGGCCGGCGTCAAGAAAGTCGTGGTGCTAATGGAACACGTGGCGACCGCGAAAGACGGCTCGACCTCGCACAAGCTGCTGAAACAGTGCGATTTGCCGCTGACCGGTGTCGGCGTGGTGGACCTGGTCATCACCGACCTGGGCGTACTGGAAGTGACGCCATCGGGCCTGAAAGTCACGGAACTCGCGCCTGGCGTGAGCCGCGAACAAATCGCCGCCGCCACCGGCGTCGAGCTGGACTTCTCTTCGCTGTAAGGCGAGTCCCGGGTGACGGCCCATGCGCCCGCCCCGGGCCGCATGGTGGCTTGATTCAACCAAGCCACCCCACGGACTCCGCACTATCCCATCGCGTGGCGCCGCCGCCACGCATTTCCCTCCCGGCTGCGCCGAAATCGTTATTTTCCAATCAACAGTGTGATTCGTTCAAGCGCACGCCGCGTGTGCTGTTGACCATGCATTGCTGACAATTCAATACTGCTCCTGGCAGCGCTGCCCCTACCTACAACAACCAGGAGACAACATGCAATTTGCTCGACTCCCAATGGCCGGGATGGCTGCGCTCGCCCTGACAACCGGCGCCCTGATCACGGCCTGTGGCGGCGGTACCGATGCCGGCATGGCCGCCAACCCGCAAGCAGTGCGGATGGGCGCGGTGGCCGACAGCTTCGGCCTGACCGAAGACACCAACTTTTATACGATCGACACCGGCGCCGGCCTGGTGCTCAAGATCCGCCGTACCGACAATGGCGTCAGCACCCAATCGGCCGGCGACATCGCATCGATGCTGTACAACGGCGTGCAATACCAGGACCAGGCGCGCGGCAGCCAGGTCAATTCCGGCTTCGACTTCCTGTACACCGGCGTGTCCGCCGTGAACGTGGTCGCCACCACGGTTGGCGCCGACGTGATCAAGGTGACGGTCACGGCCGGCAACCTGACGCACTATTACATCGTCAAGCGCGGTGTCAACAATGTCTACATGGGCACGTATTTCACGACCGAGCCCAGCACCCTGGGCCTGGCCCGCTATATCCTGCGCATCCCGATCAACGCGCTGCCGAACGGTCCCGTGCCATCGGACTTGCGCGGCACCAATTCGACCGTGGAATCGGGCGACATCTTTGGCTTGCCGAACGGCGAAACCCGTTCCAAGCATTACTCGAACATGCGCCTCAAGGATTGGCAGTACATCGGCGCGACCAACAACGCCAGCGGGGTCGGCATGTGGGTGGTGCGCGATAACAATGAAGGCAATTCCGGCGGGCCGTTTTACCGCAGCCTGCTGAACCAGGCGACGTCCACCAACCAGGAACTCACGTACATCGTCAATTATGGCGAAGCGCAGACGGAAACCCTGCGCACCAATATCCTCAACCAGTACACGCTGGTGTTCAACCAGGGCGGCGCGCCTGATGCGGGCGACACCGCGTTCCTCGGCAGCCTGGGATTGACGGGCTATGTCGGTGCGGCGGGGCGGGGCAGGGTGGCCGGGGTCGGCCTGTCCGGCATGGACCCGGCCCATGAATACACCGTGGGTTTTGCCAACAGCACCGCGCAATACTGGGCCAAAGCCGACGCCGGCACCGGCCACTTCGATAGCACCGGCATGTTGCCCGGCACGTATACCCTGAAGGTATACAAGAATGAATATGCGGTGGCGAGCCAGAGTGTGACGGTCGCGGCCGGCGGCACCGTGGCCTTGAACACCATCGACGTGGCGGCCGGCGATCCCGGCAAGGCGGTGGCGCAATGGCGCATCGGCGACTGGGATGGCACCCCGCTCGAGTTCATCAATGGCAGCAAACTCACCACCATGCACCCGTCCGACGTGCGCATGGCGTCGTGGGTGCCGCCCGACTATACCGTCGGCACGTCGGCCGCCGCCACCGGCTTCCCCGCCTACCAGTGGAAAGATGTGAATGGCACGCTGACCATCCGCTTCAAGCTGACCAAGAGCCAGATCGCCAATTACCAGCTGCGCCTCGGCATCACGGCGGCGTTTGCGGGCGGGCGTCCGAAACCGCAAATCAATGGCTGGATTCCCGCCAATCCGGCGGCGTCGACCCAGCCGTCGACACGCACGCTGACGGTGGGCACCTACCGGGGCAACAACACGCTGTACACCTTCAACGTGCCGGCCAGCGAACTGGTGGTGGGCGACAACGTGCTGACCCTGACCGCCATCAGCGGCTCGTCCGGCGTCAAGTACCTGAGTCCCGGCTATGCGTGGGATGCCGTGGATTTTGTGAAACAACCATAAGAGATCGGTATGAAAAAATTGACACGCAAGGCGATGCTTGCCGCATCGCTGATGGGGACACTGTTGGCCGCCGGCCAGGCATCGGCCACGGTGATCGCCACCTTCGGCCAGGGTTCGGCCGTATGGAACACGGCGTACAGCGCCCGGTTCGAAGGCAACCCCACCCTGTCGAACCATTACAAAGAGGGTGGGCTGCTGTTCAGCTATACCGGCTCGGCCAATAACAATGGCTGCGGCTACGCGGGCATCGATTGCTACGACGACCCGGGCGAACTGAGTCCGGCCTTTGGCGGCAATTACATGGCGACGGCGGGCAGCAATGCCTACATCAGCATCCGCCGCGCCGATGGCCTGGATTTTTTCAGCGTGGAATTTGCGGCCGGTTCCGGCTACCTGAATTTGAACGGGTACTGGAAGACGTTCAACAATGGCGCGCAGACCGGCAGCGGCAATTTCTCGAAACCGGATGGCGCCATCCTGGGCCTGGCCGATGTGACTGGCTTTGATGAAGTGCGTTATTTCGCGTTTGCCACCGCCAACCGCACGTCGGGCTTCAGTGCGGCGGCGATCGACGATGTGCGGGTCGGTTTGCCGGAACCGGCTTCCGTGCTGCTGTTCATGACCGGCTTGCTGGGCCTGGGCAGTCTGCGGCGGCGCCGCTGAGCCATAAAAAACGGCACGCCGTGGCGTGCCGTCAAGAACTGCAAGGATGGAAAATCAGGCTACTGAACTACACTGCCGGGTCAGGCTGCGAACTTTACGCAGCCTTTACTGCTGGCGCCACTTCCGCAACTTCACCGACCGGGGAGGGATTGGCCAGTTCACGCTGCATGGTTGCGACATCCAGTTCTTTTTCCCACTTCGACACCACCACCGCCGCCACGCCGTTGCCGACGAAGTTGGTCAGGGCGCGGCATTCGCTCATGAAGCGGTCGATGCCCAGGATCAGCGCCATGCCGGCCACTGGAATCGTCGGCACCACTGCCAGGGTCGCGGCC
Organism: Pseudoduganella sp. GW821-FHT12E03; assembly: GCF_058807115.1. NCBI lineage: Bacteria > Pseudomonadati > Pseudomonadota > Betaproteobacteria > Burkholderiales > Oxalobacteraceae > Pseudoduganella > Pseudoduganella sp. GW821-FHT12E03. The sequence goes on from NZ_JBXAQJ010000002.1 coordinate 582,488, forward strand.
AGGGTGATGAAGCCGGCGCCGGTGATGCCGGAAGCGCCTTTGGAAGTCAGCATGGCCACGCCAAGGATGGTCAATTCCTGCGCCAGGGTCAGTTCGGTGTTGGTGGCCTGTGCCACGAACAGCGCGGCCATCGTCATGTAGATGTTGGTGCCGTCCAGGTTGAACGAGTAGCCGGTTGGGACCACCAGGCCGACCACTGGCTTGGAGCAGCCCAGTTTTTCCAGTTTGCGCATCAGCGAAGGCAGCGCGCTTTCCGACGAGCTGGTGCCCAGCACGATCAGCAATTCTTCCTTGATGTACGAGATGAAGCGGGTGATCGAGAAGCCGGTCATCTTGGCGATGCCGCCCAGCACGATGAACACGAACAGGAAGCAAGTCAGGTAGAACGAACCCATCAGGGCAGCCAGCGGTTTCAGCGAAGCGATACCGTATTTGCCGATGGTGAAGGCCATGGCGCCGAACGCGCCAATCGGGGCGGCTTTCATGACGATGTTGACCATGCCGAAGATCACGTGGGCAATGTCATCGATGAACTTCGTGACTGGACGGCCACGTTCACCCATCAGCGACAAGGCAAAGCCGAAGATGATGGCGATCAAGAGCACTTGCAGGATGTCGCCCTTGGCAAACGCATCGACGAAGGTGTTCGGGATGATGTTCATCACGAAGTCCGTGGTGGTCTGGGCCTTGGCTTTTTCCGTGTATTGCGCGATGGCTTTGGTATCGAGCGTGGCCGGATCGGCATTGAAGCCGTCGCCTGGACGCAGCACGTTGGCGACGATCAGGCCGATCACCAGCGCAACGGTGGACACCACTTCGAAGTACAGCAGGGCCTTGCCGCCGACGCGGCCGATTTTCTTGATGTCCTGCATGCCGGCGATACCAGCCACCACGGTGCAGAAGATCACCGGTGCGATGATCATCTTGATCAGCTTGATGAAGCCATCGCCGAGCGGCTTCATGGCCACGGCGTCGGTGGGCAGGTACATGCCCATGAGCACACCCGCCACAATGGCGAACAGCACCTGTACGTACAGGATTTTGTAAAACGGTTTTTTCGTTGTCATGATCGCGTCCCCAAGGTTTAGTTACCATGGATGCCGGGCCTTCAGGCCTGGCATCCACATTTCGGTACTGATGGGAGCGATCTTCCGCCAAAGCGGTCAGGCCAGCTATTGTGGCTATCACCATCAGTGATAGCCACAATGCGGTTAATACTTACTGTGCAACCCACCCTCCATCCATGTTCCACGCCACGCCGCGCACCTGCTTGGCGGCATCGCCGCACAGGAACACCGCCAGCGCGCCCAGTTCTTCGGGGGTGACGAATTCGCCGGACGGCTGCTTGTCCGCCAGCAGGGCTTTCTTGGCGTCTTCGTTGGTCAAGCCTTCCTTCAGCGCACGGGTGTCGACTTGCTTTTGCACCAGCGGCGTCAGCACGAAGCCGGGGCAAATCGCGTTGCAAGTCACGCCGGTTTGCGCGGTTTCCAGCGCGGTGACCTTGGTCAGGCCCACCAGGCCGTGCTTGGCCGCCACATAGGCCGACTTGCCGGCCGAACCCACCAGGCCGTGCGCCGACGCCAGGTTGATGATGCGGCCCCAGTTGTTCTTGCGCATGTGCGGCAGCGCCAGGCGCGAAGTATGGAAGGCCGACGTCAGGTTGATCGCAATGATCGAATCCCATTTCTCGACCGGGAAATCCTCGACGTTGGCCACGTGCTGGATGCCGGCGTTATTGACCAGGATATCGACGCCGCCAAAACGGTCGGCGGCAAACGCGAACAGCGATTCGATTTCCCGCGGCTTGGCCATGTCGGCGTTGTGGTACGCGGTTTGCACCCCGAATTCCTTGGCCGTCGCTGTTTGCAACTGGGCGATTTCATGGGTGTCGCCGAAGCCGTTGAAAATGATGTTGGCCCCTTCGGCGGCCAGCGAGCGCGCCATGCCCAGTCCGATGCCGGAGGTGGAGCCGGTGACCAGTGCGGTCTTGCCTTTGAGGAACGAAGAAGTCATGGGTATCCTTATATTGTCTGTAGGGAAAGGCCTGAGCTACACTGCGATAGGATTTTACGTGTAACCCTGTAAAATGTCGCATTGAAAAAAAGGAATGGGCATGCTTGAAGCGAAATTAAAGTCTGTGCAATGCATCTCCCCAAGCGGCTTGCACCAGATGGCGTACAAGGAATGGGGCGATGCCGACAATCCGGCCGTGCTCATTTGCGTGCACGGCGTGACGCGCGTCTCGGACGATTTCGACAACCTGGCGCGCGCGCTGGCGGACCGCTACCGCGTGGTGTGCCCGGACGTGGTGGGCCGTGGCCGTTCCGGCCGCCTGCTGAATCCGCAACTGTACCGCCTGCCGCAATATGTGGCGGACATGGTGACGTTGATCGCGGCGGTGACGGGGCACACCGGACGCAAGGACGTGCACTGGTTCGGCACCTCGATGGGCGGCCTGATCGGCATGGGCCTGGCGTCGCTGCCGGACAGTCCGATCAGCCGGCTGGTGCTCAACGATATCGGTCCGACCCTCGACGGCGCGGCGCTGCAGCGCATCGGCGATTACATCGGCCAGGACGTGCGCTTCCCGACCTTTGAGATGGCGGCCAAATTCGTGCGCGACATTTCCCTGACCTTTGGCCACCATACCGATGCCGAGTGGCACAAGCTGGCGGCCGATGTGCTGGTCCAGGATGCCGACGGCCGCTGGACGCGCCACTATGACCTCGGCCTGGCGCAGCCCTTCCGCTCGACCACGGTGGAAACCGCGCAGGCCGACCAGGCCGCGCTGTGGGCCGCCTATGATGCGATCCGCTGCCCGACCTTGCTGGTGCGCGGCGCCCAATCCGACCTGCTGTCGCGCGCGACCGCGGAAAACATGACACAGCGCGGGCCACAAGCCACGCTGGTGGAGATACCGGACGTCGGTCATGCTCCGACCTTCCTGCACGACGACCAGATCGCGATTGCACGGAAGTTTTTACTCAACTCTTAAACGCAAAGAAAGATCGCAATGGAAATTCAACGACTGCACGTAGGCAAGCGCCTGTCCGAAGCCGCCATCCACAACGGCACCGTGTACCTGGCCGGCCAGGTTGCAGCAGGTAACCCGGACGCCGACATCACGGGCCAGACCCGTGAAGTGCTGGCCAGTATCGACAAACTGCTGGCCGAAGCCGGCAGCGACAAGTCGCGCATCCTGATGACGCAGATTTACATCACCGACCTGGCGCTGTTCCCTGCGCTGAACGCGGTGTGGGAAGAATGGGTGGTGCAGGGCGCCACGCCGCCGCGCGCCACCGTGGAAGCCAAACTGGCCGATCCAAAATGGCTGGTCGAAATGGTGGTGGTCGCCGCCCAGGCGTAATCCAGCAATACGACCCGTAGGGCGGTTTTGCCAAAGGCAAAGCCGCCATTGCATGCAGCGCGCAGGCGCACGCAATGGCCCGTACCTGACGGAACGGCCGCAGCAACACAGTAAGCAAGAGGTTTCATGGTTTCTATCGCCGCGCTGAACAGCGCAACGTCGGACCAGCTGGTTCAAGGCTTGTCCGCCGATGAAGGAGCGCGTGTGCTGGCGGCGCTCGACCAGGCCAGCGCATTGTATGGCGACAAAGTGTGCGCCAGCGGCCAGCCTGCGGTTGATTTCGCGGTCGGTGTCGCCAGTACGCTGGCGTTTTTGAATACGGATGCCGATTCGCGCATTGCCGGCATGATCTTCGAGCTGACCTTGCTCGAGCCGGTCATGGCGCCACGCATCGAGACGATGTTCGGCGAACACGTGGCGGAGCTGGTGAACAGCGTGCGGCAATTGCTGCGCATGCGCGAACTGACGCAAAACCAGCCAACGGGCGGCATCGGGCGCGGCAAGAACGCGGCCCAGCAGGCGGTGGCGCAGGTGGAAACCCTGCGCAAGATGCTGCTGGCCATGGCCACCGACATGCGCGTGGTGCTGGTGCGGCTGGCGTCGTGCCTGACGTCGCTGCGCTACTTTGCCGACATCAAGCGCTTTGACGACGTCACGCGCGCCTATGGCCGCGAAACGCTCGATTACTATGCGCCGCTGGCGAACCGCCTCGGCATCTGGCAATTGAAGTGGGAGCTGGAAGATTTGGCGTTCCGCTTCATCGAGCCGGAAACCTATAAACGCATCGCCAAGATGCTCGAAGAAAAGCGCATGCTGCGCGAAAGCTTCGTGTCGGCCTCGATCGGGCGCCTGCAGTCGGAACTGGCCGCGGCCGGTATCCAGGCGGAAGTATTTGGCCGTCCGAAGCACATTTACTCCATCTGGAGCAAGATGCGCGGCAAGGAGCTCGACTTCACGGAACTGTATGACGTGCGCGCCTTCCGCGTGATCGTGCCGGATATCAAGACGTGCTATACCGTGCTGGGCGTGGTCCACAATATCTGGACCCCGATCCCGAAAGAATTCGACGACTACATTTCGCGGCCTAAGCAAAACGGCTACCGCTCGCTGCACACGGTGGTGACGGCCGATGACGGCCGGCCGCTGGAAGTGCAGATCCGCACCCAGGAAATGCACCAGTTCGCCGAGTACGGCGTGGCGGCGCACTGGCGCTACAAGGAAGCCGGCGGCTCGAATTTCCAGGGCCAGAAATACGATGAAAAAATCGCCTGGCTGCGGCAACTGCTGGCCTGGAAATCCGACGTGGCCGAACACGTGGTGGAAAAGGAAGAAGTGCAGCGCGAGTGGGTGGAAAAGCTCAAGTCCGCGTCGCTCGACGACCGCATCTATGTATTGACACCGCAGGCGCGCGTGCTGGAATTGCCGGTCGGCGCCACCCCGATCGATTTCGCTTACCACTTGCACAGCGACGTCGGCCACCGCTGCCGTGGCGCCAAGGTGGACGGCATCATGGTGCCGTTAAATACCCAGCTCAAGACCGGGCAAACCGTGGAAGTCATCACGGCCAAGGGCGCGCCGGGCACGGCCGGGCCGTCGCGCGACTGGCTCAGCCCCGGCTACACGGCCAGCAACCGCACCCGTTCCAAGGTACGCGCCTGGTTCCATGCGATCGACATGCAGGAAACCCTGTCGCATGGCCGCTCGCAGGTGGAAAAGAGTTTGCAGCGCGAGGGGAAAACCGCTGTCAACCTGGAAGCGCTGGCCGCCAAGCTGGGCTTCGCCAAGGTCGATGAATTGTTCCTGTCGGTCGGCAAGGAGGAATTCAGCCTGCGCCACGTGGAACAGGCGCTGCACGACAGCGGCGAACCGGCCGAGCCGCTTGACGAAGTCTTCGTTGGCAAGAGCCGCGCCTCCAGCGTGGACCAGGGCGCGAAATCGGGCGTGCTGGTGGTGGGCACCGATGGCTTGATGACCCAGCTGGCAAAATGCTGCATGCCGGCGCCGCCGGACCCGATCGTCGGGTTTGTCACGCGTGGCAAAGGCGTGTCGATCCACCGCGTCAGCTGTAAGAATTTTGCGGAAATGCGCAGCAAGGCGCCGGAACGCGTGATCGTCACCGAATGGGGGCGGCGCGTGACCGAGACCGTGTACCCGGTCGGCATCTTCGTGCTGGCGGGCGACCGCCAGGGCTTGTTGCGCGATATCTCGGAAGTGTTTTCGCGTGAAAAGCTCAATGTCATCGGCGTCAACACGCAAAGCGCCAAGGGACAGGCGCGCATGACATTTACCGCGGAAATCGGCTCCACCGCGCAATTGCAGAAAGCCTTGTCGGCGATTGCCGAAGTGCCGGGCGTGCAGGAGGCGCGCCGCGGCTGAGGAATGGGGGCCTGGCGCAATACCAGGCCATGCCAGGTGGCCAGCAACGCGCAAGTAACGTTCAGGCAGGTTCCGGCTGCAAGGTCACGTGGTCGATGCCATGCTTGTCCCGCAGCATGGCGCGGACTTCCTCGAGGATGCGCGGCCAGGCCGCCATGTCGCAAATGCGCACGTGGCCGATCAGCGCCGGCTGCCCGGGCGACATGGCCCACACGTGCAAATCATGCACCGAGGCCACGCCGTTGATCATTTCCAGGTCGGCGCCCACCGCCGCGTAATCGAGCTGGTCCGGCACGCCTTCCATCAGGTGGTGGTAGGACTCGCGCAGGATGGCGAAGGTGGATTTTAAAATCAGCAGCGCCACCAGCACGGATAAGAGCGGGTCGGCCCGCATCCAGCCGGTAAAGTAGATGATCGCGCCGGCGGCCAGCGCGGCCACCGAGCCCAGTAAATCGCCCAGCACGTGCACCAGCGCGGCGCGGGTATTCATGCTGTCCTGGTCGCGCGACAGGACCCAGGCCACCGCCACATTGATCAGCAAGCCCACGGCAGCCACGCCCATCACGGTGGCGCCCTGGACCGCGTGGGGTTCCATCAGGCGGTGCACCGCTTCGGTCAGGATCCAGGCCACCACCAGCAGCATGGCCAGTCCGTTGACGAAGGCGGCCAGGGCTTCCGCCCGGCCATAACCGAAGGAATAGCGTTCGGACGGCGGGCGCCGGGTCATCCATTGCGCCAGCAGGGCCAGCGCCAGCGAGGCGGCGTCGGTCACCATGTGGCCGGCATCGGATACCAGCGCCAGCGAACCGGAAAAGAAACCGGACACCGCTTCGACGCCGGCAAACCCCAGGGTCAGCGCCAGCGCCCAGGCCAGGGTGGCCAGGCTGCGCCGGCGCGACTGGTGCTGGTAGTGCGCATCGCCGTCGAGGTGGGCGTGCAGGTGGGTGGAGTCGGGTGCGCTGGGCATGCCGGGCTTTCTACTTGTACATTACTTGTAAATGCCGGACGTGATCACGTACAAGCCCACTTGGCGGAAGTAGGCTGATTTGGCATGCAGCCGCTGCGATTGCGGATGGACCCATTTATAGTCGACCGGCCCATGCTGGCCCTTGGCGGCGCGTTCGATAATGTCGCGCACGAATTGCTTGTCATCGTCGTCACGGTATTCCAGCGCGGTCAGGCCGACCAGGCGCGGCGTCATGCCATGCGCCATGATCTTGCCCTGCATATCGTAGATGACGACATACAGGTCGCGGTAAATGAAGCGGCCTTTGGGATTGCTGACTTCAAAGAACGTCTTCTCCGGACCTTCGTCGATCAGGTAAGCGGCGGTCTTGTTGATCAGTGCAACCGCTTCTTCCGCCGTGCCGTGTTCGGCCGCGCGGGCGGAAAACGTCAGCAGCAGCGCGGTGAATAAGGGGATCAGGTATTTCATCATGTTGCTCAATGAGAATAGCTCCTGACTATAACATACGACGTTTAAGCAATGTTTTTACAATCTGCCCTTGTCGACCGGGGTTTCGCTCACTATAATGCTGGCTCTCGGGCGGTTAGTTCAGCTGGTTAGAATACCTGGTCGACATCCAGGGGGTCGCAGATTCGAATTCTGCACCGCCCACCA
>NZ_JBXAQJ010000002.1:589950-926103 GCF_058807115.1 Pseudoduganella sp. GW821-FHT12E03
CGGGCGGTTAGTTCAGCTGGTTAGAATACCTGGTCGACATCCAGGGGGTCGCAGATTCGAATTCTGCACCGCCCACCAGTTTTTGTAGTCATGTTGTTGCGGTAAAGTTGCAGTAAAAATACGGGCGGTTAGTTCAGCTGGTTAGAATACTTGGTCGACATCCAAGGGGTCGGGGATTCGAATTCCTCACCGCCCACCAGAACATGTAGTAAGATAGTTTGAGCAGTATCAAGGCAGTACCAAGGGCGGTTAGTTCAGCTGGTTAGAATACCTGGTCGACATCCAGGGGGTCGCAGATTCGAATTCTGCACCGCCCACCACCAACACCATTGTTGTATAAGAGCGAGAAAGGCAATCCGGTTATGACACCGCGAACTACTACCAAGGTTAGTACGTAACGCTAGTCGATCGGCTTTCTTCGTCTCATCACATTGAAAGAAAACGCGGCTGGCCCGCGTTTTTTTTCGCCTGCAGTATCCTCATTTATTTGGTTTGACCCTTAACTTCCGGCCCAGGCCGATTGGAGAGCATTATGGTTGCAGTCCGTCTTCCCGATGGTTCCGTTCGTCAATTTGACGCCCCTGTCACGGTGGCCCAGGTGGCCTCCAGTATCAGCACCAGCCTGGGCAAGGCTGCCCTGGCCGGCAAGGTCGATGGCAAAGTCGTTGATACCTCGTTCCTGATCGAGCAGGATGTGGATCTGGCGATCGTGACCGACAAGGATCCGGAAGGTCTGGACGTGATCCGCCACTCGACCGCCCACTTGCTGGCCTATGCCGTCAAGGAATTGTTCCCGGACGCGCAAGTGACGATCGGCCCGGTGATTGAAAACGGCTTCTATTACGACTTCTCGTACAAGCGCCCGTTCACCCCGGACGACCTGGTGGCCATTGAAAAGAAAATGGCTGAACTGGCGAAGAAGGATGAAAAGGTCGAGCGCAAGGTATTGCCGCGCGATGAGGCGGTGGCGTACTTCAAGTCCATCAACGAACACTACAAGGCGGAAATCATTGCATCGATTCCGGCTGATCAGGACGTCTCGCTGTACTCGGAAGGCGGCTTCACCGACCTGTGCCGTGGCCCGCACGTGCCGTCGACCGGCAAGCTGAAAGTGTTCAAGCTGATGAAGCTGGCCGGCGCTTACTGGCGCGGCGATTCGAAAAATGAAATGCTGCAGCGCGTGTATGGCACCGCATGGGCGAAAAAGGAAGACCAGGAGCAATACCTGTTCATGCTGGAAGAGGCGGAAAAGCGCGATCACCGCAAACTGGGCAAACAGCTGGACTTCTTCCACTTCCAGGATGAGGCCCCTGGTTTGGTGTTCTGGCATCCGAAAGGCTGGACCATCTGGCAGCAAGTCGAGCAATACATGCGCAAGAAATACCAGGACAACGGCTACCAGGAAGTCAAGGCGCCGCAAATCCTCGATGCGTCGCTGTGGGGCAAGACCGGCCACTGGGAAAACTACCGCGAAAACATGTTCGTGACGGAATCGGAAAACCGTTCGTACGCGCTGAAGCCGATGAACTGCCCGGGTCACGTGCAGATTTTCAACAGCGACCTGCGTTCGTACCGCGATCTGCCGCTGCGCTACGGTGAATTCGGCCAGTGCCACCGCAACGAGCCGTCCGGCGCGCTGCACGGCATCATGCGCGTGCGTGGCTTCACCCAGGACGATGGCCACATCTTCTGCACCCATGAGCAGATCGAGCCGGAAGTGGTGGCCTTCCACCAGCAGGCGATGGATGTCTACAAGGACTTCCACTTCGAGAACATCGACGTCAAGCTGGCGCTGCGCCCCGATAACCGCATTGGCGACGATGCCGTGTGGGATGAGGCGGAAGAGGCGCTGCGCGCCGGCCTGCGCGCGTGCGGCGTGACCTGGACGGAATTGCCGGGCGAGGGCGCGTTCTACGGTCCGAAGATTGAATACCATTTAAAGGATTCGCTGGGCCGTCCATGGCAGGTCGGCACCATGCAGGTCGACTTCTTCATGCCGGGCCGCCTGGGCGCCGAGTACGTGGCGATGGATAACAGCCGCAAGACCCCGGTCATGCTGCACCGTGCGATCGTCGGTTCGCTGGAGCGCTTCATCGGCATCCTGATCGAGAACTATGCCGGTGCGTTGCCAATGTGGCTGGCGCCGGTGCAGGTCTCGATCCTGAACATCTCCGATGCGCAGGCCGATTACGTCCAGGATGTCGCGGCAAAGCTGCGTAAACAGGGCTTCCGCGTCCAAACCGATTTGCGGAACGAAAAAATTACGTATAAAATACGCGAACATTCCGTCCAAAAAATGCCTTACATTCTGGTTGTGGGCGACAAAGAGCGGGATGCCAATACTGTGGCCGTGCGGGCGCGTGGCAATGTCGATCTGGGCGTAATGTCCATCGACGCCCTGGTTGAACGTCTTCTGCAAGACGTCGCAACCAAAGCCTGATCCCGAGGAAACTCGCATACCGGCCTTTTATCATTTGTGAAGGAAAAGACAATAGCTACTGACAAGCAGCATCGCATCAATGGCGAAATCACGTACCCCGAAATGCGTCTGTCGGGCGTGGAAAACGAACCGCTCGGTATCGTGAGCCTGACCGAAGCCTTCCGCCTGGCGGAAGAAGCGAACGTCGACCTGGTGGAAATCGCGCCAAACGCGGTCCCACCGGTCTGCCGCCTGATGGATTACGGCAAGTTCAAATATTCGGAGCAGAAGAAAGCTCACGAAGCAAAACTGAAGCAGAAAGTCATTACCGTGAAGGAAGTCAAATTCCGTCCCGGTACCGATGATGGCGATTACAATATCAAGCTGCGCAACCTCGTGAAGTTCCTCGAGGAAGGTGACAAAACCAAGATCACGCTGCGTTTCCGTGGCCGTGAGATGGCGCACCAGGATATTGGCTTCCGTATGCTGGAACGTCTGAAGGCTGACCTGGAGCCGCATGGCCAGGTCGAGCAATTCCCGAAGATGGAAGGCCGCCAGATGATCATGATTCTGGCCCCGAAGAAGAAAAAATAAGATACAATCGCGGATTCCGGTTGCGCAGGACCACTCAATGGTCTTGTGTACGCCGGGATTTGCCTTGAATTTGCGCACTTCACCGTGCGCGAAGTGTAGTAGCCGGCAAGGCTGCTGCATCAACAAGTGAAAGCAGGCACACAAGCGCGACATAGTTGTTGCCACCTGCAATCCTGTTACTTTGGAGCTGTCCGAAAGGACAGATGTGTTATGCCAAAAATGAAGACCAAAAGCTCCGCGAAAAAACGTTTTCGCGTGCGTCCAGGTGGTACTGTGAAATCGGGTATGGCTTTCAAACGCCACATCCTGACCAAGAAAACCACCAAAAACAAGCGTCAGCTGCGTGGTACCCGTAATGTCAACGCGTCGGATGTAACGTCCGTACTGCGTATGATGCCATCCGCTTAATCTCACACTCATCTAAGGAGCTACTATGCCTCGAGTAAAACGTGGGGTTACTGCGCGTGCCCGTCATAAAAAAGTACTGAACCTCGCCAAGGGTTACCGCGGCCGTCGCAGCAAGGTATACCGTATTGCCAAGCAAGCAGTGATGCGCGCTGGCCAGTACGCCTACCGCGACCGTCGTAACAAGAAACGCGTATTCCGTCGTCTGTGGATCGCCCGTATCAACGCCGCTTCCCGTGAGCATGGCGTGACGTACAGCGTGTTCATGAACGGCCTGAAAAAGGCAAACATCGAACTGGACCGTAAGGTTCTGGCCGATATGGCCGTGTTTGACAAGCCAGCTTTCGCTGCGATCGTCAACACCGTCAAAGCCAGCGTTGCTGCTTAACTGAAGCAACCAGGCATTGCGCCGCTGCGAAGCGGCGCTTGAGAGCGGGGCAAGGTGTGAACCTGTGCCCCGTTTTTGGTTTCTAAGACAGGAATTTTGCTGATGAACACCCTGGAAGAACTCGTCGTCTCGGCCCGTGCTGACTTTATCGCCGCCGCAGACGCCGCCGCACTGGAAAATGCGAAAGCCAAATACCTGGGCAAGACCGGCCAGATCACGGAAATGATGAAAGGCCTGGGCAAGCTGGACCCCGATGCGAAAAAAGCGCAGGGCGCCCTGATCAATGCCGCCAAAGTGCAGATCGAAGCCGCGCTGACCGCGCGCCGTGACGCCATGGCCGAAGCCCAGTTGCAGGCCCGCCTGAATGCCGAGGAAATCGATGTCACCCTGCCAGGCCGCGGCCGCGCCAAAGGCGGCATCCACCCGGTGATGCGCACCTGGGAGCGGGTGGAACAAATCTTCCGTTCGATCGGCTTCGACGTGGCCGGCGGCCCGGAAATCGAAACCGACTGGACCAATTTCACCGCACTGAACAGCCCGGAAAACCATCCGGCCCGTTCGATGCAAGACACCTTCTATATCGACGGCAACGACAGCACCGGCAAACCGCTGCTGCTGCGTACCCACACCTCGCCGATGCAGGTGCGCTATGCCCGCAACAGCAAGCCGCCCATCAAGGTCATCGCGCCCGGCCGCACCTACCGTGTGGATAGCGACGCGACGCACTCGCCGATGTTCCACCAGGTCGAAGGCCTGTGGATTGCCGAAGACATTTCGTTTGCGGATTTGAAGGGCGTATACCTGAATTTCGTGAAAGCGTTCTTTGAAACGGACGACTTGCAAGTACGCTTCCGTCCATCGTATTTCCCGTTTACGGAACCGTCGGCCGAGATCGACATTGCCTTCGGCTCCGGTCCGTTGAAAGGCCGCTGGCTGGAAGTGTCGGGCTCGGGCCAGGTACACCCGACCGTGGTGCGCAACTTCGGCCTGGATCCCGAAAAATACATCGGCTTCGCGTTCGGCTCCGGCCTCGAGCGCCTGACGATGCTGCGTTATGGCATCAACGACCTGCGCCTGTTCTATGAAGGCGATTTGCGGTTCCTGAAGCAATTCAATTAACCGCCCTACGTGAGACCAAATAATTATGCAATTCTCAGAAAATTGGCTGCGGACTTTAGTTGATCCGAAAATGACGTCGGATGAACTGGCACACCTGTTGACCATGTCCGGCCTGGAAGTGGAAGAAGTCGAAGCCGTTGCGCCACCGTTCAACAACGTGGTGGTGGGCCACGTGCGTGAAATGGCCAAGCACCCGAACGCCGACCGCCTCAATGTCTGCCAGGTGGACGTCGGCACCGGTACCTTGCTCAACATCGTCTGCGGCGCGCCGAATGTGCGCCCGGGCCTGAAAGTCGTGTGCGCGATGGCCGGCGCCGTGCTGCCGCCGGGCGCCGATGGCAAGCCGTTTGAAATCAAGGTGGGCCAGCTGCGCGGCGTGGAGTCGCAAGGCATGCTGTGCTCGGCAAAAGAATTGAAACTGTCGGAAGAAGGTTCCGGCTTGCTGGAGTTGCCGGACGATGCACCGACCGGCCAGAACTTCCGCGATTACTTCGCCTTGAACGACTTGAAGTTCACGATCAAGCTGACCCCGAACAAGGCGGATTGCCTGTCGGTGCTGGGCGTGGCGCGGGAAGTGGCGGCCCTGACGGGTGCGCCATTGACGATGCCGACCTTCCGCACCGTGCCGGTCACCCTGGATGAAACGTTGCCCGTCAAAGTGTCGGCGCCGGACCTGTGCGGCCGTTTTGCCGGCCGTGTGATCCGTGGCCTGAACGCGAAAGCCGCCACGCCGGAATGGATGAAGCAGCGCATCGAGCGCAGCGGCATGCGTTCGCTGTCGGCGCTGGTGGACATTTCCAACTATGTGATGCTGGAACTGGGCCGTCCGTCGCACGTGTTCGACATGGACAAGATCCACGGCAGCCTGGATGTGCGCTGGGGCAAGGCGGGCGAAACCCTGAAGCTGTTGAACGGCAACACCATTGCCGTCGACGACTGGGTGGGCGTGATTGCCGACGACAAGGAACTCGAATCGCTGGCCGGTATCATGGGCGGCGACGCCACGGCCGTCAGCCTGGACACCACGGCGATTTACCTGGAAGCCGCGTTCTGGTGGCCGCAAGCCATCCAGGGCCGCGCCCGCAAATACAACTTCTCGACCGACGCGGCGCACCGTTTTGAACGCGGCGTCGATTACGCAACCATCCCGGAACACCTGGAGCGCCTGACGTCGCTGATCGTGGAAATCTGCGGCACGCCGGAAACCAGGGTCGGCGCCGTCGATGACCAGGTCGTGAACCTGCCGCAAGTCAAGGCCGTGACCATGCGCACCGCGCGCGCGCAAAAAGTAATCGGCGTGCCGTTGACCGATGCCGTGATTGCCGACATCTTCACCCGCCTGGCGCTGCCGTTCACTCTGGAAAATGGCGTGTTTTCCGTGACGGCGCCGTCGTACCGTTTCGACATCGAGATCGAGGAAGACTTGATCGAAGAAGTGGCGCGCGTGTATGGCTTCGAGAATATCCCGGCCGTCGCGCCGGTGGCGCCCAACACGATGAAACTGGAGCTGGAGAACACCCGCTCCATCTTCGCCGTGCGCCACCAACTGGCCGACCTGGGTTACCAGGAAGTGGTCAACATGAGCTTCGTGGAAGCGCAGTGGGAACTGGACTTCGCCGCGAACGACAACCCGATCAAGCTGCAAAACCCGATCGCCAGCCAGATGAGCGTGATGCGCTCGACCCTGATCGGCGGCCTGGTCGCCAATGTGCGCTACAACCTGAACCGCAAGGCCAACCGCGTGCGCGTGTTCGAGGTGGGCGCGCTGTTCAAGCGCGACGCATCGGTCCAGGATGGTCCGCTGACGGTCGCCGGCTACGACCAGCCGCAACGCGTCGCCGCGCTGGCCTATGGTCCGCTGGCCGATGAGCAGTGGGCGATGGATACCCGCAACGTGGACTTCTTCGACGTCAAGGCCGACCTGGAACACTTGTTCGCGCCTAAACAGCTGCGTTTCACCAAAGCCACGCACCCGGCGCTGCACCCGGGCCGTTCGGCCAACGTGGAACTCGATGGCAAGGAAATCGGTTTTATCGGTGAATTGCACCCGCGCTGGCTGCAAAAGTATGACTTGCCGAACGCCCCGGTGCTGTTCGAAGTCGATGCTATTGCCTTGCAGCAACGCGATGTGCCAAAATACAGCGAGATTTCCAAGTTCCCGGGCGCCACGCGCGACCTGGCGCTGGTGGTCAAACATGACGTGCCGGGCCAGGGTCTGCTCGATGCATTCGATTCTGCACTGCAAGTAAGTCCGCACGGCAAGCTCGTGCAAGCCATTGTTTTGTTTGATGAATATCGCGGCAAGGGACTGGAAGCGGATGAAAAATCGCTTGCTTTCCGCTTTAGCTTGCAAGATACTCAAAACACCCTGCAAGACGATGTGGTGGACGCTGTGATGGCGGCTGTAACGGCGGCGGCCGTTGAAAAACACGCCGCAAAACCACGCGCTTGAATTGCGTAGGGCGGCTTTTACAAGCCGCCATTGCGCCGCCGGGCTGCATGCAGGCGGCTTTGTAAAAGCCGCCCCACGGAGCATGCCGCCTGTTGTGAAATCTACGTAAATTTAGAGGCAGCAAAATTAACAACAACGACGTCGATAACAACGTACTCCAGTCCGCCCTGGATGCGGAGCTGCACAGCGCCATGCTGGTGGCCAAGGTGCGCCAGGCTGCTGAAAAGGATATGCCAACCTTGACCAAGGCTGAGCTGGCGGAACTGCTGTTTGAGCAGGTCGGCCTGAACAAGCGCGAAGCCAAGGACATGGTGGAAACCTTCTTTGACGAAATCCGCAACGCGCTGGAGCGCGGCGAAGCCGTCAAATTGTCCGGATTTGGCAATTTCCAGCTGCGCGATAAGCCGCAGCGTCCGGGCCGCAATCCGAAAACCGGCGAAGAAATTCCGATTACCGCACGCCGTGTGGTGACTTTCCACGCCAGCCAAAAGCTCAAGGGCATGGTCGAAGAAAGCAATACACTGGCGCGTGCCGCTTAAGTGAGTGGCGCCCATGAACGATCGTCTCGGCAAGTCTGATCCGGCGGTATTGCCGCCCATCCCGGCCAAGCGGTATTTCACGATCGGCGAGGTGAGCGAGCTGTGCGGCGTGAAGCCGCATGTGCTGCGCTACTGGGAACAGGAATTCACGCAGCTGAAACCGGTCAAGCGGCGCGGCAACCGGCGCTATTACCAGCACCATGAAGTGTTGCTGATACGGCGTATACGGGAATTGTTATATGAGCAGGGGTTCACCATCAGTGGCGCCCGTAATAAACTCGATAGCCGTGGCGCGGCTGCCGTGCATGCGGAGTATGATGAAGAAGTGGGGCGCGAGGCGCAGCCTGTGCAACCGCCGCCGCTGGACCGGGGCATGGTGCGCACGGAATTGCTGGCCATCCTGGACTTGCTGAAAGCGGTGGAATAAGAGGCGCTTGTGCGTCTTTTTTTTCGCGCCGGTCCGTCCCGCCCCGCAAGTGAAAATCCGTAGCACGGCAGAGAAGTGTAGAATGGCGGTGCTACAATATTAATGTTACTATTTTGATAGTAAATGATGATAGTAAATGAGTCGTCGGCGGTGTGGGTTTTCTCCCATGCGAGGAAGACACGAGGGAATCAATGATACGCGTTGCCATTTGTGACGATCATCAGATAGTAAGGGCCGGCTTCAAGCAGATTTTTTCATCTTCGGATGAATTTTCCGTCGTTGCCGAGGGCAGCACCGGCCGCGAAGCACTGGATATTGCACGCCGCGAAATTTGCGATGTGCTGTTGCTCGACATCGCCATGCCGGACCAGTCCGGCGTGGACACCTTGCGCACGATCCGCCAGGGTCAGCCGGATTTGCCGGTCTTGATCCTGTCCGGCTATCCGGCCCAGCAATATGCCCTGAACCTGTTCAAAATGGGCGCCAATGGCTATCTGAACAAGGAATGTGAAGCGGAAGAATTGATGTCGGCTGTGCGCACCGTCCATCAGGGCCGCCGCTATGTCAGTTCGCAAGTGGGGGAATTGCTGGCACAAAGTTTCGACCGCGATCCGAACACCGCCCCCCATACGGAATTGTCGGACCGCGAATTCCAGGTGTTTTTGCGCCTGGCGCGTGGCGCCACCGTGTCCGATATCGGTGTCGCGCTGTCGCTCAGCATTAAGACCGTCAGTACCTACCGCACCCGCATCATGGAAAAGATGGGGCTGCAATCGAACAGCGACCTGACGTATTACGCAATGAAGAACAATTTGCTGGAATGACGCACGCCGGGTGGGTGGCGCCATGCCGCCCAGTTTGACCCGGGAATTCCACTGCAACTCCTGCAACCCCGCCGAACTTTCTTCATTTTTCCTGTCTGCAAAACCTGCGCACTGTAGAAACTTGTGCGCTGCGGCAAATTTCCGCACGGTCTATAATTGGCCCAGCTTTGCGATAGATCACCAGCGAAGGAAGTAAATGTATTTCACAGTCGACAGAGCGCCGCAACAGAAGCTGCCCATTTACAAGACGGTTCTGTGCATCACCTGTGCACTGATCCTGATTGCCAATGGCTTCAGCCTGTACCTGAACCTGCAGTCGCTGCGGGGCGCCAATACTCAGCTGGCGCAAACTTCGCGCGTGGCGGAGCGGCTGCAATACCTGAATGTGCTGGTGCTCGATGCGGAAAGCAGCATGCGCGGCTATTTCACGTCCGCCAAGGAATCTTACCTTGGGCCGACCCGCACCGTGGCCGCCGAGACCGAAGCCGAATTCACGGAGCTGGAAAAACTGCTGGCGGAAAATCCGGCCCAGCTGAAAAACCTGACGCAATTGCGCAGCCTGGTGCGGCGCAAGCTGGCGCTGATGACGCAAGCCATCGAGGTCTACCGCCATGGCGGACTGGATGAAATCGTCAACATCGCCAAAGTCAGCGACGAGCGTTCCGCCATGGATGAAATTCGCCTGCAAGTGGTGATCATGGTGCAGGAACAAAACGAAATGCTGAAGAAACGCAGCGAAGGCTTTTATGATGAATACCATAAGGCCATCTGGCTCGGGATGGGCATCAATGCCGTCGCCATCATCGTCCTGATCGCGTTTTACCAGCAAGTGCGGCGCAGTTTCATGAACCGTGCGGCGGCCGAGCAGGCGCTGCAATCGGCCAACGAAAACCTGGAATCCACGGTCGAGCAGCGTACCGAACAATTGTCGGTCTTGTCGCGCCACCTGATCAGCATCAGCGAAGAAGAAAAAGTCCGCCTGTCGCGCGAACTGCACGATGAAATGGGCGCCAACCTGACCTCGATTTCCATGGATATCGCGGCGGTCATGCAGCAACTGCAAAAGACCCATCCGGAACTGGCGCTGCAATTGAAGCGCGCCCGCGCCACTCTGGTCGATACCGTGGAGATGAAGCGCCGCATTATTGAAAACCTGCGTCCCAGCCTGCTGGATAATCTCGGCCTGTGCGCGGCGATCGAAAGCTATTGCCAGGAATTTACGCGCCTGTCGAATGTCCCGTGCGACACCGATGTGGCGAGCCACATCGACAGCATCGCCAAGTCACGCGACAGCAGCCTGGCCATTGCGTTGTTCCGCATCGTGCAGGAATCGCTGACCAATATCCGCAAATATGCCAAAGCCAGCCACGTCACGGTGACCCTGCAATGCGCGGAAGAGATTTTGACGTTGCGGGTGATTGACGATGGCATCGGGATTGCATCGAACACCATTGTGAAACCCATGTCGCACGGCCTGCTGGGGATGCGCGAACGGGCCTTGCTGCTGGGCGGCACCCTGACCATCCGCCGTGGCCGCAACGAGCAGGGTACCTGTATCGAAGTGCATATCCCGCTGCGCCATACGCCGGCCAAAGTGCCTGGCCGGCCGGATTTCAGCAGCCTGCCACGTCCACCAGCAGACGGTCATATTCCGTCTTTGCCACCTTATAGCATTCCCCCGCGTAGCGCTCCAAGCCTGCACGATCAAGCACAGTGATGTTGCCGCGGCGGTAGGTGATCATGCCGTCTTCCTGCAATTTGCCGGCGGCGGCCGTGATGCTTTCGCGGCGCACGCCCAGCATGATGGAAATCATTTCCTGCGTGACTTTCAACTCGTTGGAAGCGGAGCGGTCGAGCCGGTCCAGCAGCCAGCGGCACAGCTTTTGTTCGATCGAGCTGTGACGGCCGCCCACCGCGTTTTGCGCCATTTGCGCGAATAGCGCGTGGTTGTAGCGCATCAGTAATTGCGGTAGGGCGCCGCCCTGGTTGAAGCAATCGCGCAGCGCCTGCGCTTTCAGGCGGTAGCCGTAACCGGCGCTTTGCACCACGGCGCTGCACATGGCGCGCTCGCCGGGGAACATCGACACGCCGACCACGCCTTCATGGCCGACCACCGCGATTTCCGTGGTGGCGCCATCTTCCATGACATACAGCAGCGACACGATTGAAGTGGTGGGAAAATACACGTTTTCCAGTTTGCTGCCATACTCAAACAACTCTTTCCCGAAGGGCAGCGCGACCAGTTCCAGGTGTTCAAACAGGGATTCCAGGACATCACGGGGCAGGGCCGCCAGCAGTTCGTTTTGCTGGGCGCCGCTGTAGCTGACCACGGGCCGGGACGCAACTTTGAATTCCGGCGAGTCCGGGTCCATCCGTGCGACGGATGGGTGGCCGCCGGCGTGACCGAAGTCGCTGTCAAGTTGGGTGCTGTTCATTTTTTCCTCACAAGCTTAAGTACATGATTGCAATGCGACGCCAATGATGAACATCGGGTGGGACTTCTGTTCTCGTCCCACTTTATCGATTGCGTTGTTAGTACTTTAAGTTCTTGTGTAGCTTACGAACATAAGACGGTTCTCCGCCCCCGTGTAGGCAGGGAGCATGGCGCTTTGTAAGTCTATTCCTACGGAAACTTTGTTCAGCTGCATCAGCCGACAGGCCGGTCAGCCTATCAGCCGCTTGCGCGACACCAGGCTGGGCTTGTTGGCGCTCCATTCGAGGGGCAAGGCCACGGTGGGCAAATGGCCGTCGTGCCCCGGTTCCTGGTCGAGGCGGAAGCGGCTGACCGCCGCGCCCAGGTGCACGGCTTCCTCGTGCAGGCTGTCCGCGCCGGCCGACGCTTGCAGGACCAGCGCGCCATTCTGGCGGGTCATGTCATCGATGCGGGCCAGCGCGCGGTCCACCTGTTCGATCTGTTCCCGTTGGGCGGCTTCCGCTTCACTGATCTGCGCAATAATCGATGCTGTTTGTTGCACCGAATGCACCACCTGGTCCATCGTGGCGCCCGCCGCGCCGGCCTGCGCATGGCCGGCTTCCACCCGCGAGACCGAATCTTCGATCAGCAACTTGATTTCCCTGGCGGCGGAGGCGGAGCGCTGCGCCAGCGACCGCACTTCGCTGGCCACCACGGCAAAGCCCCGGCCCGCTTCGCCGGCGCGCGCCGCTTCCACCGCCGCGTTCAGCGCGAGGATATTGGTCTGGAACGCGATGCCATCGATCACGCCGGTGATATCGCGGATCTTGTCGGAACTGGCGCGGATGGCGGCCATGGTATCGACCACGGCGGCAACCTTTTGGCCGCCGTGGCGGGCGATATCGGAGGCCGACTGCACCAACTGGCGGCCGCTGGCCGCGTGCGCCGCGTTGCGCTGCACGGTGGCGGTCAACTGGCGCATCGAGGCGGCGGTTTCCGACAAATCTTCCGCCTGCGACACGGTATGGCCGGACAATTCGGTATTGCCGCCGGCCAGTTCGTCGGCACCGCTGGCAATCCTGCCGGCGCCGCTGCGGATGTCGCCGACCAGGGTCGCCAGCGATGCCGTCATGCCGCCAAAGGCATTGACCAGGCTGCCGATTTCATCGCGTGCCGGCGAGGCGATCGCCAGGGTCAGGTCGCCCGCCGCCGCGGCGCGCACGGCCTGGTTCAGGCTGCCGACATCGCGCGAGAACGACAAATAAAAGCCGGCGAACAGGAAAGCCGCCACGCCGATCGCCGCCAGCACCCCGGCCAGCATCAAGTTGCGGCGCCACTGGTCGTCCGCCATGCGCTCGGCCAGCAACTGGTCCAGCGCCTTGGCGCAGGCGCCGCCGAAGCCATACAGGCCATCGATGGCGGCATTCGCCGCGCCGGTAAATTCCTTGCCGGAAGTCTGGTTATAGGAATTGGTGACTTCATTTTTGGTGCGTTCCAGGAAGGCCAGCGCATTGCCTGTCGCCGCCTGGTGCGATTGCAGCGCGGCGCCCAGCGTCGGATTATGCTGCAGCATGGCCGCCACCTGGCCCGGCACGCGGTCGAGGTTGTGGCGCGCGATCATGGCCGTGGCGTTGACCATCTGGTCTTCATTTGCTTCAAACAAGCCGCTGTCGATGTAGGCGCCGCCGTGGGCGCCGATCACCGATAAATCTTCCGCGATATCCGGCAGCGAGCGGGTAAAGGCGGCAATCAGGTAATAGGTTTGCACTTGCGGATCGAGGCTCAGGCTGGAGCGGTCGGCCACGGCGGTGGCCAGCTTGCCCAGCTGGGCAAGCAGCGCGCCGTGCAGTTTGGCGCTGTCCTTGGCGTCCGACTCCCCCTTGGCCTGGCGTTCCGCCAGGGTGGTCCACGCCCGGCGCGCCGCCGCCCATTCCGGCAGCGCCGCCAGGTCCGCCGTGGTGGCTTGCCAGGCGTCGAGCCGCAGGATGCGCTGTTCGACCCCGGCGCGCAAAGGCGCGCCATCGGCCGGCTGGTGCGCGGCCAGGCGCAGGCGCTCGAGCGCGCGGTGCTGCTGCACCATGCGGGTCAGGTCTTGCACTTGCTGCAGGTAGGCCACGCCGCGCTGTTCGCGGCCGGTAACGTCGATGGATTTGTTCAGCTCGAGCATCAGCAGGGACGTCACCATCAGCAAGGGCAACAGGAACACCAGGGTAACAAGCATAAACTTGGGGAACAGGCGCAAGCGCTGCATCAGGGCGATGGCTGGTGTCAGGAAGGTTTTCATCGTGATCTCGTTTGATTAAAATTGCCGCCGCGCAATAATGCCTCCCCAATATGACAGCTTGATGAATCGCAAGGTGCGCTCTATAGTAGGCCGGAACCCATGAAAGGCAGCCGATGCACGTTTTGGTAGTGGAAGATGACGCCGTCCTGGCCGATGGCCTGCACCGTATCCTGAGCGGACACGGGATGGCGGTCGACGTGCTGAAAAACGGCAGCGATGCCGACGCCATGCTGGGCACCAGCGAAGGAGAAGGAATCGCCGTGGTGGTGCTCGACATCGGCTTGCCCGGCATCGACGGTTTTGAAGTGGTGCGCCGCCTGCGCGCGCGCGGCGCCGCCACGCCGGTGCTGTTGCTGACGGCGCGCGACGCGGTGGAAGACCGGGTGAGGGGGCTGGAACTGGGCGCCGACGATTACCTGGTCAAGCCGTTTGCCATGCCGGAACTGGTGGCGCGGGTGCGCGCGCTGGCGCGCCGCCATGCGCCGAAACCGCAGGTGCTGGCGATGGGCGAGCTGGCGCTGGACGCGGTGGCGCGCCGCGCCCGCATCGGTGAACGCGGGATCGAACTGTCCGCGCGTGAATGGGCGGTGCTGGAATACCTGCTGCTGCACGGCTCGCGCGTGGTATCGAAGCAGCAGATCATCGACGCCATCCTGCCATTCGGCGATGACATGACCTTGAATGCGGTGGAAGTGTATATCTCGCGCCTGCGCTTAAAAATCGCCGATGCCGGGATCACCATCCGCACGATCCGCGGCTTTGGCTACATGCTGGAACCCGCCACCCCGACCTCGCCGCCGGCCGATGCCTGAGGCGCCGGACATACCGGACGATGTGCGCGCCGCGCGCACTGACAGCATCCGCCTGCGCCTGCTGAAATGGCTGATCGCGCCGTTCATCCTGGTCAGCCTGGCCGGCGGCGCCCTGACCTATGTGCTGGCCTGGCTGCCGGCGCAAATGGCCTACGACCAGAACCTGTTCGACGCGGCCGGCGCGCTGGGGGCGCGGCTCGATGTCAAGGGTGGGGTCTGGCGCATGGATTTGCCGCCGCAGGCGGAGCAGGTGCTGCGCAGCGGCGATATCGACCACGTGGCGTTTACGGTGCGCGACACCAGTGGCGCCCTGGTGGCGGGCGACGGCGATTTCCCGCCGCTGCGCGCGCCGGCCAAATCCGGCCGGCCGGTGGCCTATGACGACGTGGCGCGCGGGGAAGCGGTGCGTATCGTGGCGCTGCGCATCGTGCGGGGCGAGCGGGTCGCCATCATCGGCGTGGCCAAGACAGTGCGCATGCGCGCGCAAATCCGCCAGGCGGCGTTCCGCGCCTTGCTGGTGCTGGGCGCGCTGGCCACCCTGGGCTGCGCGGGACTGGCCTGGTTTTCCGTCACCAACGGCCTGCGGCCACTGGCGCGCATGCGCAGCCACTTGAATGCGCGCGGCCGCGACGACCTGGCGCCGATCCCCGCCGCCGGCGTGCCGTATGAACTGGAACCGGTGGTGCATGCGTTCAACGGCTTGCTGGCGCGGGTCCGGGACGCGGCGCAGGCGCAGCAGGATTTCCTGGCCGATGCGGCGCACCAGTTGCGCACCCCGCTGGCGGGACTGCAAGCGCAGCTGGAGTGGCTGGCCCAGCGCCATACCGATGCGGAAACCGCGCAGGCGGTGGCGCTGATGCTGACGGCCACCGCCCGCATGGCGCGCCAAAGCCGCCAATTGCTGGCGCTGGCGCGCGCGGAATCCGGCCAGTTTGACAGCGCCGCGCTGGAACCGCTGCGGCTCGATGCCGTGCTCGGCGAGTGCGTCCAGCAATTTGTCGAGCAGGCCGCCCGCAAGCAGATCGACCTGGGTTTTGAACTGGACCCGGCATGGGTGCGCGGCGAACGTTTCCTGTTGCGCGACCTGATCGATAACTTGACCGACAATGCCCTGCGCTATACCCCGGAGCGCGGCGTGGTGACGGTGCGTTGCCGCCAGGCCGCAGGGCAGGGTGCGGTGCTGGAAGTGGAAGATTCCGGTCCCGGCATTCCAACCGAGTTGCGCAGCGCGGTGTTCGACCGCCATGTACGCCTCGACAGCAAGCTCACCGGCAGTGGTCTGGGCCTGGCCATCGTGCGTGACATCGCCGCGGTGCACGGCGCCACGGTGGGAGTTGGCAGCGGAGCAAAGGGTGTTGGCGCCTTGTTCACAGTGCGTTTCCCCGCCTGAATTTCCCGCCTGAATTCCTTGTCAGGAAACTGTCAGCATTTCCTCAGGGAAATGCAAGCTTGCATTGCTACGATGGTGGTATGGCATGGGGCCATGCAACCTCGGAGAACGCAATGAAGCGACGCATACAGGCAGTTTATGCAACCGGCTACACGCTGATGGAAGTGATGATCACGGTCGCGATCGTGGGCATCCTGTCGGCGGTGGCGGTGCCTGCGTATACCGATTACGTGACGCGTGGCCGCCTGGCTGAAGCGTTCACGGCGCTGGGCGGGGCGCAGGCGTCGGCCGAACAGTTCTGGGCCAATAACCGCACCTATGTCGGTTTCGATGGATCCACTTCATTCCCGGCCGCCACCACCAATTTCAGCTATGCGCTGTCCGGCGCGTCGACCTCGGCGTATACGGTCACCGCGACCGGGCTGGGCAAGGCCGCCGGCTTCGTGTACACGATCGACCAGACCGGCGCCAAAACCACCACCGGTTCGCCGACCGGCTGGGGCACCAGCACCACGTGCTGGGTCGACCGCAAGGGTGGGGCATGTTCCAACTGACCCCCACCACGCTGAGGCCGGCGCGGGCGCAGGCTGGCGTTACGTTCGTCGAGCTGGCGATCGGCCTGGCCATCGTGGCCATCGTGATGTCGATCGGCATGCCGATGATGTCGAACTGGGTCGTGACCAACAAGGCGGCATCGGCTTCCGAATTTTACGCCGATGGCTTTGCCCTGGCGCGGCGCGAAGCTGTGGCGCGCAACGCGTCGGCACGCATCGTGCTGACGCCGAATGTCACCAATGGCCAGATGGACTGGCGCGTCGATGTCTGCTATCCGGCCGCCGATATCCGCTGCACCAATGCCACCGGCAGTTGGTCCAGCACCAGCACCCCTGCGACGAACGACCCGCTGGGCGCCACCGCCGGCTACAAATCCGTGTTCCGTGACGCCGGTGCGCTGCCGCAATCGGACATCTTACAGCCTAGCATCGAACCGTCCGGCGCATCGGAAATTTACTTCACGCCGCTGGGCTGGGTCGATACCACGATAGAAAACCGCCTGACCCGCATCCGCCTCGATCCCGCCACCAGCTACGCCAGCAGCATTCCCGTGACGGCGGTGGCGGTCACCCTTGCAGGCATCGCCACCAAGTGCAACCCGACCTTGTCCGCGCCCGATTCCAGGGCCTGTCCACCATGAAAAAGCTCAATTCCACCAGGGCGCAGCGCGGCGTGGCCATGCTCGAAGCCATTATTGCCATCCTGATCCTCGGCATCGGCCTGCTGGGCACGGTTGGGATGCAGGCGCGCGCGTATTCCGCACTGACCGACGCCGGCATGCGCGCCGAAGCCACAATCGCCGGCGATACCTTGCTGGGCATTATGAGCAACGATGCGACCAATCTGGCGTCGTACGCGGTCGCCGAGAGCGGCACGCCCAACGCGGTGCTGGCGCCCTGGGTGACGGATACCAGGACGCGCATCCCGAACGCCACGGTCGCCGTCACCGTGACGCCGGAAACCGGCCGCACCCGTGTCGACATCACGATCCGCTGGACCCGCAAGACCGGCGGCGCGGAAAACCGCCACCAGCTGACTTCTTACGTGGCCAACGCCTCTTGAAGACCATGAACTCCCTAAAAACCATAAAAGCCCTGACATCCGCCCGCGGTTTTTCCGTGGTCGAACTGATGGTGGCCATGGCGGTGGGCTTGCTGGCCATGACCTTCGCCACCCGCATGCTGGTCAGTGCGGAACAAAACAAATCGACTTCGCTCGGTGGTTCGGACCAGATGCAAAACGGCATGCTGGCGCTGTTTTCCATCAACGAAGACGCGGCCCAGGCCGGATGGGGCCTGAACGATGAGTTGCTGACCGGCTGTGACACCACCTTCACCGACACCAGCAACTTTGAACTGGCCATCGACGCCAGCAGCGGCGCCAACCGCACGCCGCTGGCGCCGGTGATCATCCAGAACAGCAGCGCCGGTTCGGACACCATCAGCCTGTACGCCGGTACCTCGCAGACCGGCGTCGGCTCGGTCAAGGTGCGTTCGCTGTATGCTGGCGCCGATACGCTCGACATCGATACCCAGGCGCCGTTTGGTTTTTCCGCCGGCGACGCCATCGTGGTGGCGACCGAACCATCGGGCGGCAATTGCGCGATGGCGCAACTGAGCGCCGACCCGCTGACCTCGTCGTTGCAGTTTTCCAGCGGCGACGGCAACCGGTTCAACAGCGGTTCGCTGGGCAGCAACAGTTATGGGGCGGGCCGGGCCAGGGTGTTCAACCTGGGGCCGGCCCGCAATCTGGCGCTGCACACGTGGACCGCCGCCAACGGCGTGCTGACCCTGCGCGCCAGCAACCTGGAAGGCGCGACCGCGGCCGGCGTGGCCGTGGTCAGCAATATCGTCGCGCTGAAGGCGCAATACGGCTTCGACACCCGCGCCGCGGCGGTGTTCGATGCGGCGTCGTCGATGCAGGTGCTGCAATGGTCGAACACCATGATCGATGCCGATGGCGTCAGCGGCGTCGGCAACGCCGGGGACTATCGGCGGGTGGCGGCGGTCCGCATCGCCATCGTGGCGCGCAGCGCGGCGCCGGAAAAGCCGGGCAGTTCGGGCGCCTGTACCGCCACCACGGTCGCGCCGGTGGTGTTTTCCACCGCCAGCCCGTCGGGCGTGACGGCGGTGTCCGTGACGGCGCCGGTGGCGCTCGCCAACGATCCGTTTGACTGGAAGTGCTACCGCTACCGGGTGTTTGAATCGATCGTCCCGATCCGTAATTCCGGCTGGAGGCCGACATGATGCGGCAAACCCCGACCATTGCGTTGAAGCGCCGGCGCCAGCGCGGCATGGCGCTGCCGATCGTGCTGATCCTGCTGACGGTGATGCTGATCAGCAGCCTGTACCTGGTGAAATCCACCACTTCCAGCACCATGGCGACCGCCAACCTGGCGTATGACTCGGCCATGTCGAAGGCGGCCGACCTGGGCTTGCACACGGCGTTCCAGTACCTGTCCACGGTGTCCAAGGAAACCCTGCTGAACCACGATTCCGTCAACGGTTACCGCGCCACGGTCAATCCCGCGATTTCCGTGAATAACAGCGACTATTGGGAAGGCGCGGCCCACGTGACCGACACCGCCGGCAATCAGATCGAATACGTGATCCACCGCATGTGCATGTTTACGGGCGACTACAACGCGACGGCGCCCGCCAACCGCTGCACCCTGACGTCGTCCAAGAGCAAGGTGGGTTCCGCCAGCCGGCTGGGCGAAAGCCTGTCGTCGGACCGCTCCGAATACAACGCCATCCCCGAATTGCATTATGTCGTCACCGCGCGCATTTACGGCGCGAAGGGCGGCAATGTCGTCACCCAGGCCGTGGTGATGATGGGACCCTGAAGGAAATGACCATGCACGCCATCCCTACCCACCGCGCCCGCCCGCAGGGCAAGGCGCTCCTCGCCGCTGTTGCCGCCACCGCGCTGGCGCTGGCGTCGGCCCTGGCCACGCCGGCCATGGCCGCGACCACCAATATTGCGCAAGTGCCGCTGCTGAACATTTCCGGCACCGGCAGCGTGAAGCCCAACCTGATGCTGTTGTTCGACAATTCCGGCTCGATGGAACAGCACTACACGCCGGACTATATCAACGACAACCTGTGCCGCTCAGCCGCCAAGCTGTCGAACGGGCAAATGGCGTGCGACGTTGGCCATCCGCCGTTCATGTCGCCGGATTTCAACCGGCAGATCTACAACCCGAAAATCCGCTACCAGCCGCCGATCAAGGCCGACGGCACCTATTACAACGAACAGACGGCCGCCAACACCACCAACTGGACCAATGTGGCCAGCGATGGTTTCGGCGTTTATAACCGGAATTTGTATGCGGCCAGCGACACCACGATCAACCTGACCACGGAATTCCCGGACCTGAAGTGGTGTACCGTGTCCGGCGGCACCGATTGCCGGACTAATACCGCGACCTACACGTATCCGGACGCGACATACCGGTATCCGACCGCGATTGCCACCAGCCCGTACTACTACACGATTTCCACGGCCGAATACTGCACCAACGAGACCATGACCGTGTGCAAGTCCACGGCGGCGGGCGCGGCGGCGCCGTCCGGCTATCCGGTGCCGGCCAAGGTGCGCTGGTGTACCGACACCACCCTGATCAATTGCCAGGCCAAGCGTGTCGGCAGCTATATCTATCCGCGCTATTCGACCGCCAGCGGCGCCACCGCGTCGTACGGCACCATCACGATCGGCGCGTCCTCGTCCGGCGCATCGATGACCATCACCAGCGCCACCATCCCCGACCCCAGCACGGCGCGCACCATCACCAATGGCACGGTAACGGCATCGACCGGCACCAATAGCGCGCTGAAACAGCAAACCCTGGCCAGCGCGCTGGCCGCCAGCATCATCGCGCGCACCGGCCTGACCAACCAGTACTATGCATGCGTAAAGACGCCGAT
Organism: Pseudoduganella sp. GW821-FHT12E03; assembly: GCF_058807115.1. Classification (NCBI taxonomy): domain Bacteria; kingdom Pseudomonadati; phylum Pseudomonadota; class Betaproteobacteria; order Burkholderiales; family Oxalobacteraceae; genus Pseudoduganella; species Pseudoduganella sp. GW821-FHT12E03. The sequence continues at coordinate 610,498 of NZ_JBXAQJ010000002.1, forward strand.
CGGCCAGCCGACCGTGCCGGCCTGCTCGACCTTTGGCATCACGCTGACGTCGGACAGCGTGGTGGCCGTGGTGCCGGTGGTCTGCACCGGCAGCAAGTCGGTGGCCACCTGCCTGACCGTCAATGACAGCAGCCGTTCCGGCTGGGGCATTACCGTCAATGCGCCCACCGTCACGGTGACGGCTGCGGTGTCGCGGGTGTCGCCGACCGCGATCATCGGCGTCTCCGGCACCACGTCCAACAGCGGCACGCCCCGGGTGGCCAGTGTCACCTGGGGCGGCTCGACGCTGGCCAGCAACGTCAACCTGGGCAACAACCGCAGCGCCAGCCAGGTGACCAGCACCATCGTGTCGGCCATTGGTACTGGCGGCACGATCCGCGCCTATGTCGGCGGCAATAGCGTGACGTCGGTGTGCCAGGCGCAAAACAACACGAAAATTTGCCTGGTCGACACTACCATCAACAGCAATTCCAATACCCCGTCCACCGGCACCTTGACGGCCGGCGGCTCGATTGCATTCACCTATACGGCCGGCTCCGGCTATGTGGCGGCATCGTCGGCCGTCACCGACAGCATCCCGACCACGACGGCGGCTTTATCCACCGGTTCGGAAGCGCCCAGCACCTTCGTGCGCGTCAACCTGACGTCCGGCAGCACGTACGCGAAAGGCACCGACCGCGTCGATTGCGTGGCGACGGCCGGGGTTTGCACCTATGCCGAGGAAATGACGAATTTCGCCAACTGGTACACGTACTACAAGAGCCGGTTGCAAATGATGAAGACCGCCGTCGGCATCGCGTTCGCCGCCATCAACAGCAATTACCGGGTCGGCTATGTGAAGCTGTCGAACGCCGGCGCCGGTTCGGCCATCGACCTGAAGCCGGCCGACTTTGTCGGCACCGCGCGCACCAACTGGTATTCCACGCTGTACAACACCACCACCAGCGGCTCGACGCCGATCCGCACCGCGATGGACAGCGTGGGCAAGATGTTTGCCAACCAGAGCCCGTACAACTACGCGTCCGGCCAGGAAGTGGTGCAGTACCCGTGCCAGCCGAACTTCCTGATCCTGACTACCGACGGCTACTGGAACGGCGGCGCGTCGACCACGGTGCTCAACAACGACAACGTGGAAAGCGCCGACCGCTTCTGCACCACGGCGCGCGGTTGTGTCGATCCGCGCGTGCAATCGCAGCAATCGATCGCCGACGTCGCGCTGTACTGGTATAACGGCGGCTCCAACACGGGCACGGTGTCGCTGCGGCCTTCCCTGGAGCCGGACATGACGAAACCGGGGCAGGTGCCCGCCGCCGGCGGCGAAAACACCCACCTGCACATGAACACGTACACGCTGGGCCTGGGCATGGATGGCGTGATGACCTATGAAGCCAATTACGATACGGCGCCCAAGGTCGGCGGCGACTTTTACAACCTGATCACCGGCGTGACGTCGGGCTGTTCGTGGAATGGCGGCGGCGCCTATGTCTGGCCCGATCCGCAAACGTCCAGCACTGCCAGCACCGTGCAGGAGCGGGTGGACGACCTGTGGCACGCCGCCATCAATGGCCATGGCAAATATTTCAGCGCCAATCAACCGAAGGAAGTGGTGGAGGGCTTGTCCACCGCGCTGGCCAACATGCAGGTGTCGGTCGGCGCGGCGGCCGCCGCGGCAACCTCGACGCCGAACATTTCGCAGCAGGACAATGACATCTTCTCGGACACCTTCACCACCGTGAAATGGTATGGTGAGCTGACCGACCGCAAGATCGATGCCGCCACCGGTGAGGTCAGCACTTCCATCACGTGGACCAGTTCCGACACGGTCGGCTTGAAAGCGCTGACGGATACCCGCCTGATTTACATGATCAACACGGCGTCGGCCACACCGGCGTTGAAGGAGTTTAAGTATTCGGCGCTGAGCACGACGGAAAAAACGTGGTTCGATAATAAATGCTCGTTGCTGTCGCAGTGCACCTTGCTGTCGACTACGGACCGGGCCATTGTCAACGACGGCACCAATGTCGTGAACTGGCTGCGCGGCGTGCAAACCTATGCCGATGATTCCGTGTTCCGCGCGTATTCGCTGACCAGCTACACTCCGGCCGGCGCCAGCGCGCCGTTGCCGATCGTGCTGGGCGACATTGCATCGTCGAAGCCGGCCTATATGCGCGACCCGCGCAAGAGCTATACGCTGGCGGGCTATGAGACGTTCAAGAGCGACAACGCGGGCCGGTCCGCCACCGTGTTTACCGCGGCGAACGACGGCATGCTGCACGCGTTCAAAGCATCGACGGGTGAGGAGCTGTGGGCGTACATGCCGCGCATTACGATGAAAAAATTGTATGCACTGGCCAGCACCACCTATGGCACCAACCACTTCTTCAGCACCGACGGCTCGCCGGAACTGGGGGATGTGCAGATCGGCGGCGTGTGGCGGACCGTGCTGGTGGCGGGCTTGAATGGTGGCGGGCGCGGTTACTATGCGCTGGACGTAACGGATCCTGCCAATCCGACCGCGCTGTGGGAAATCTGTGCCGACTCCACGGTCTGCGCCATCAACGATGCCGATATCGGCCTGACGTTCGGTAACGCGCAATATGGCATGTGGCAAAACCGCTGGGTGGTGTTGCTGACCTCGGGCTATAACAATGTGCCCGGTGTCGATGGCGTCAACACCGGTACCGGGCAGGGCATCCTGTACATCATCGACGTGGCGACCGGCGCCATCCTGAAAAAAGTGTCGACCGGTTCCGGCAACACCACGACCCCTTCCGGCTTTGCGAAAATCACCGCCATCACGGACGACCCGGCCACCGATCCGGTCATCACCTACGTGTATGGCGGCGACAACGACGGCAAGCTGTGGCGGTTCGACCTGACCAATGCGGCGGGCGCCGTGTCGGTGATGAACCTGGCCGATTCGGGCACCTTGCAGCCGATCACCACGCGGCCGGAAGTCACGCTGTGCGCCGCCACCGACAGCAGCGGCGCGCTGTTTGCCCAGCGCGTGGTGCTGTTCGGCACCGGGCGGCTGCTGGACGTGCCGGACACCACCAACACCGATACCCAGAGCCTGTACCTGATCCGCGACAAGGATACCTTTGTCACGATCCGGAGCGCGGCGGACATGGTGCGTCAAACGATTTCGCTGCAAGGTTCCAGCAGCAACGTCAATACCTACGCGGTGTCCAACACGGCGGTGGACCTGGCCACCAAGAGCGGCTGGTATTTCGACTGGAACCTGAACCTGGGCGAACGGATGAACCTGGACCCGAAAGTCGTCAGTGGCGTGGCCAACGTAGTGACGAATATCCCGAGTTCATCGTCGTCATGCTCGGTGGGCGGTTCGTCCAACGTGTACAGCGTCAATGTCTGCAACGGCAATGCCGTGACGGGCACCATTGCCGGCGGCACTTTGTCGAACACGTCCGCCGCCGTGGGTTTCATCATCATCCGCTTGCCGAAGGGGGAACTGAAAATGATCACCACCACCGCCAAGGGTGAAATGCTGACCAAGCCGCTAACGGAACTCAATTCCGCCGCCGCCCACCGCGTTGGCTGGCGCAGGATCAAGAACGACTAAGCAGGCTACCGCCGTCAACTGGTGCCAGGTTTGCGCAGCAAGCCTGGCACCACGCCACCGCAGCTAAAATACCCACCAAAATGGTGTAAAATCCCGGGTTTTGCTCCGCAAGGCCCCGGCCATCCCCATGTCCAACGAAATCGACACCACCTCCAGCGACAACGCAGACCAAGGCAGCGGCAAATCCGCCGCCCTGATCGCGCGTGAAACCCGCCGCCGCCGCACGTTCGGCATCATTTCCCACCCGGATGCGGGTAAGACCACGCTGACGGAAAAGCTGCTGCTGTTCTCGGGCGCGATCCAGATGGCCGGTACCGTGAAGGCCCGTAAATCCGGCCGCCACGCGACGTCCGACTGGATGGAAATTGAAAAGCAGCGCGGTATTTCGGTGGCATCGTCCGTGATGCAGTTCGATTTCCGTGATCACATCATCAACTTGCTGGACACGCCGGGCCACCAGGACTTTTCCGAAGATACGTATCGCGTGCTGACGGCGGTCGACTCGGCGCTGATGGTGATCGACGCGGCCAAGGGCGTGGAAGCGCAGACCATTAAACTGCTCGACGTTTGCCGCATGCGCAGCACGCCGATCGTGACCTTCATGAACAAGCTGGACCGCGAATGCCGCGACCCGCTGGAATTGCTGGACGAAGTGGAATCGGTGCTGAAGATCCAGTGCGCGCCAGTGACCTGGCCGATCGGCATGGGCAAGAACTTCCGCGGCGTGTACCACTTGCTGAACGACGAAATCCTGCTGTTCCGCGCCGGCGACGAAAGCGTCAGCAGCGACGTGGAAATCATCAAGGGCATCGACAACCCGCGCCTGCAGGAAATGTTCCCGCTGGAGATGGACCAGTTGCGCATGGAAGTGGAACTGGTGCACGGCGCATCGCACCCGTTCAACCTGGAAGACTTCCTGGCTGGTAAACAGACCCCGGTCTTCTTTGGTTCCGCGATCAACAACTTTGGCGTGCGTGAAATCCTGTCGGCCCTGGTGGACTGGGCCCCGGCGCCCCGTGGCCGCGACGCCTCCGTGCGTGTGGTGGAGCCAACCGAAGAACCGTTCACCGGTTTTGTCTTCAAGATCCAGGCCAACATGGACCCCGCGCACCGCGACCGTATCGCGTTCTTGCGCGTATGCTCGGGCCGTTTCGAGCGCGGTATGAAAGTCAAACACCTGCGCCTGGGGCGTGAAGTGAAGGTGTCGTCGGTGGTGACGTTCATGGCGTCGTCGCGCGAACAGGTGGAAGAAGCCTACGCGGGCGACATCATCGGCTTGCCGAACCACGGCAACATGCAGATTGGTGACAGCTTCTCCGAAGGCGAAATGCTGACCTTCACCGGCATCCCGTACTTCGCACCGGACTTCTTCCGCCAGGTGCGCATCCGTAACCCGCTGAAGATCAAGCAGCTGCATAAGGGCTTGCAGCAGCTGGGCGAAGAGGGGGCCGTTCAGGTGTTCAAGCCGGTCTCCGGTGGCGAACTGGTGCTGGGCGCGGTCGGCGTGCTGCAGTTTGAAGTGGTGGCGAGCCGCCTGATGAACGAATACGGTGTCGACGCCGTGTTTGAAAGCACGTCGATCTCGACCGCGCGCTGGGTGTCCTCGGATGACAAGAAAGCGTTATCCGACTTCGAAAATTCGCTCTCCGCCAACGTGGCGTACGACGCGGCGGGCAACCTGGCGTACCTGGCCACGTCCGGCGTGAACCTGCGTTTGACGCAGGAACGCTGGCCGAAGCTGCAATTCCACGCGACGCGCGAGCACGCGGCCAAGCTGGTTTAAGCGCTGATGGCGGAACGGCGCCCAGCCCGGCCTGGACAGGCGGACTAGCGCTTTTTCCGGCCGGCCGCCTTTCGCTTGCCTGCCTTGCGATGGGGTTTCATGCGCTTGCCGCAAATGTTCGGCTTGTTGGGCTTGCCCTGTGTGTCCGCGACGGCGCCGGGCCGGGGCGCATCCGCGTCGGAATGTGCGGGCGGTGCCGGTTGCGGCGGGCTCGTGACGGCTTGGAGGGGCTCTTGCACCGGTTCCTGCACCGGTTCCGGAAATTCCTGCAGCAACTGGAAAAGCGGGACTGCATTATTTCTTGACGGCGGATTGTCCGTGTAGTGCTGCTGGTGCGGTCCGACACGGACGGCGGGCTTGGCGTCGGGTTGCTCCTCCCTGCGAGGTTGGTCCGGATCGAACAGGTGCGCTGTCAGCGCCTGCCGCACGGCTCGGCACTCATCCGCGCGCACCCAGTCTTTAAACTCGGGGAAGCGCAGCCAGACGGCTTTCCATGCGTTACGGTTGCCACTGCCCTGCAAGTTGGCGAAAGCCGATGGCGACAGGCTGAATTCGCCGTATCGGATCGCGGCACCCTCCACAACGGCGTAATAGGGCGCGCGCCCGAAGCTGGCGCGCAGCACCGTGCCTTCAGGCAGAAAAAGCTGTTTCCATTGGTAGCCGGTGACTGCCTCCACCTGGGGCATGGGCGCCTGTTCCGGCGGCGGCTGCATCGCCGCGGCAATGGCGTCGCAAATGGCGCCCTCGATTTCAGGGCCGCTCCAGAACAGTCCGGTGTGCTCGCTGAACGATTTCAGCAATTCCCAGGGCATGTAAATAGTGCGGTTAAGGTAGGACATGGGGACCCCCTTTCCAAAAATGGCGTTTTACTAACGGCCGCTAACCAGTGCGAACCGGCGCGGCTTCGCTCTAACGATTACTAAAGCTTGGACAGGTGTCGCGTGAATTGGTTCCCGGCCGGGAGGTAGTGCAGGATAGGAGGGAAAAGCGGAGGGTAGCAGCGGATAGTGCGGATTAGTAAAACCGGAAAATCAGGGCGATACCACCTCTGCTGGCCCGCAGGCTCGCCGTGCGGGAAATCCACAATAAAAAAGCGGGCCGTGGATGCGCTCCGGCCCGCTCTCATTGAAATCCGCGATGCATGGGCATTAGCTCACCTGACCGGTGCGGCCAGCGGTTTCCCTTTCTCCACCACATACACCCCCACCAGTTTCATGACCGTGCCGCCCACATTGCGCGCATCATGTATCTTCCCGGCGGGAATCACAAACGCATCGCCGGCCTTCACGCGGCGCGGATCCTCGCCTTCGATCAGCACTTCGCCTTCGCCCTCCAGCACGTAGCTGATTTCATCACCAGGATGGGTATGCCGTCCCGCCACAGCGCCCGGCTCCAGCTCCACCCGCGCCACCACGGCTTCACGCCCCGGCGCCGCCACATCCTGCTTGGTCACGACCGTGCGCTTGATGCCAGTGGCCTGCGCCAACGCGCCGCCGGACGCCGCGAGCAGGAACGCGGCAAGGAAAGCGGATGCAGTCACGGATTGTTTCATCATGCGTGTCCTTTGACGTGGTGGTGGTGATGGTCGTTACCGAACAGGATCGCGTCCAGAATGCTGGCCGACCAGCACAGCACGCAGGCGAGGGTGGCGGCAGTCATGGTCGGCCCATTGACGCGCGACGCGGCGATCTGCGCGGCCAGCACGGTCACGTCAAACGCCAAGGTGCCATTGGCCAGCTGCGCCGCCACCAGGGTGGCTTGTTCGTACGCGACGTGCAGGATGTAAAACAGGGAAACCAGGGAAGGGATCAGGAAGATGCAGCCACGGGTGGGCTTCTTCAGGAAGAGGATTTGTCCCAGCCCCGGGAAGACGAGGCCGGACATCAGTGCTGCCTTGATGGATTGCTTCATGGTCAGACTCCTTTGTGGGGAGACTCTATCTTACACTTTTGGCAAAGGTTGTGAAGATGATGGCATGAATGGATTGCCGAGATCGCGCGGTTAGTCCTTCGAGCGCAGGCTTGCTGGCTTGGCAAGCAGATTGCTATCCAGCATGTCTGTGTTACCTACAAACATGCTGGATAGCCTTGTACAAATTGGAGGCACCCCTGAAGTACCTTCGTACTTCAGCGAGCTCAATTGTTGACCCAAGTATAAGCGGTAATACCGTGAGTTACTCTGTGGGAGGGGCGGGAGGTGGGTCGTTCTCTACATCCGGGTCGACGGAGAATTTCACTTCGTCTTTATCGGTGAAATGCAAAGTAATATTAAGCGTTTCCTTTAACGTGTTTGCATCACTAAAAGTGATAATTTTTCCACTGCGCGATATGGAAGGTATACTTAATTGGTGCGTATGCTTAGGGTTTACGCACATTCCGGTAAATTGGACTCCGTCCGGTGTGGGGGAGATGAGCTGATAGTTAATGACGCAGTCATTTGTAGTGATAACTATTGATTCCGGGATGAATGTTGTTTGGTAAGTCACCTCACCGGTTGTCGGATTTTTCTCGGGAATGGCTATCACTTGAACATTGTCGAACTCAGTCGGTGCAATATCATTATATGCTGTCATATATTCGTATCCTCAATTGTAGGGGTGATAATGGGTTGAGATGTAGCGAAGAAAATTTGGTTCCTTGTAGGACATCTCGGTAAGGCTCTTGATTCCTTGGGTGGCCTGCTTCTTGTCTTTCAAACAAATTCCAAGCTTTACTTGAGTTACTAAAAATTGATAATCAGCTAAATCTCGTAGTCCAGGCATAAGTTCTGAAGCCTCTTGGCAAAGATTTTGTCTCTCTTGACTTTGGACTTCGCTTAATTTCGAATCCGCTAGAGAAATCAAAGTATTGGCCAAATGAATTCTTACTGTATTGTTATTTTTCTCATTCTGATATAGTTCGCTAAGGTCGCGGCGTGCCTTTTCCAATTCCCCAATCGCTTCGCGTGTATTGTTATGCTCATTGTAAATGGCAGCTCGCCTCTGCGAAAGCAGGGCGTTCAAGATTATTAAGTCTGATGAGGGCTTTTCACTCGATCTGATGGAGAGAAGATTGTTTTCTATTTCGCTTAATTCTTTGAGGAGGATTTTTTTCTCACCAAGATCGTTGCGGTTAAATAATTTCTTTAATTGAAGAGTATATAGTTTTAATTTCCAATTCTTGTTGCTTGCATCAAGAGTAATTAATTTGGAGAAGATGACCTCCGCGCTGTGATATTTAGCTGCTGCAGCTTGCTGATTTCCAGTTGCTTCGAGCAGTTCAGCTTGACGCCATTGTGCGCTGGCTAACCTTCTTGCCCAATTAGCATTGTCCGGTGCTTGGTTGTTAAGTGAGGATAGTATTGCATCTTCCTCTATGAACAAAGTTGTAGCCCCTTGCAGGTTCCCTTGTTTGACTTTGGTGGTTGCAAGCCATGATAGGCTGTTCGCCAAGTCTGCCTTAATCTTTAGGTCTGTTGGGTGTTTCTCAAGAATTTCACGTTCTAATTTAATTGACTGCGTGAACTCTTTGCTAGCCTCGTCCAGATTACTTCGACTAAGCGCTACACTCCCTAAGCTATTGTGGGCATAAGCGACCTCAATTTGGTTGGTAGGGCTATTAGGTGCTATCTTTAGCAATCTTTCAGCATAAGATAAGTAATTTAGGAAAAATTCATGCGCCTTCGGAAGGTTGCTGCGTGCATGATAAATTTGGCCGGTATAAGCGGAATTATCACCGAGTGACCGCAATAATGATGTGGTGAGCTTCCCAGACGATTCCTGCTGCCTTAATATCCCACGTCCAATTTCGAGCGCTTGTAACGCATTTTCTTGCTTTGAACGCGCAATATTAACTTCAGCAATAATCTGCAATGCTTTGGCACGGTGTTCAAAAGAGGTGGAGCTAAGTTCCTGTGTGTTTGCTAAATAAGAAAGAGCACGAGTGCTAATATCATCAAGTAATTCAAGCTTTCCAATGGGTCGTAACTTCTCAACGAAATTCCCCAGCATATAACCCATTAGATCCTCGGCATCGCTACGCCTTTGTTCAGCCACTTGCTGGGCTCTGTAAGCTGCTGTTCCTAGTAGAGCCGCAATTATCGCCAATGAGCCGATTATGACCATAATCAGGACTCGCACTCGTTCCGCAAGTCTGGCGCGGTGCAAGGAGCTTTGAATATATTCCATCTGTTGCGCCGATAAGGATACTCCATCCAGGGCTAATAACTCACGCGCTTGATTAACACGCATGCCGGCTGGTAGTAGCAAGTCCCTTGGTTTTCCGGCGAGTAGCCATTTTTCAGAATCTTGGCTAATTCGTGTTCTTAATTGTAAGGCATGGCGATGCTGCTCAACCCAGTCTGAAACCCGTGGCCAGCGGCGCAGCAACGCTTCATGTGCCATTCCAAAGCTAGGAACATCACCGGAAAGTTCGCTGACAAACAAACGAGCTTCAACCAGCGCTTGAATCAGTTCACGTGCTTCAGCGTTCGGCAGAGCAGACCAGGCGGCGCGACGCGCCGTTACGCCACCTTGTTCGTCAGCCACGTCAACAATAATCGATAGGACAAGTGGTAACGCCCCCGCTTGTGCCATTGAAAGCCCGGTCACAACTTGCTCGGCGCGGACTGCAATCGCCCCTTCAATTGTGCCTAATTGCCGGAACACCTCAAACCGCAACGTCCCATCTTCCGCCCGCTGCCGATAAAGCTCATCCAAACAATACTGCAGCAAAGGTAACGCATCCGGACTCCCCCGCGCCGCATCACACAGCACATCATCGAGCGAAGCGCCAGTCGAAGGATCCACTTCAAACTTCAACCCTGCCGCCTTCGCCGGCATCCGCACCATCTGCGCAATCTCCGCCCCATCCGGCGGATTCAAGTCAAAGTGCCCGCCACGCGACTTCAGCGCCATCAAAGCTGGCAGCGCTATCACATCAGGATAAAAGTCGTTACGGCAAGCCATCATCACCAGCACCGCGCGCGAAGACGCCAGATGTTCCAGCACAGCAATAAACCGGGCACGAACCTCATCCGTCACACCCGGCGCCCGGAAAATCGCCTCCAGCCGGTCGATAAACAACCCGATCTTGATCCTTCCGGAAGCTTCCGTTAACCTTCCGGCAATCGCCTCGGCATCGGAAGACTCCAGCCAGCGCCCCAAACCTTCCGCATTTTCACCGGCAAACAGCAACTTGCCGCCCACTTCCGCATCCATCAGCACAGCCGCCAGCGCCTGGAACAAATTCCCATCGGCCAGGTCGGCGCAATCCATATAGAGGGTGCAGGCCAGGGCCACCGGTTCACCGGACCCGGTGCGGGACGCCATCAACCCCGGCAGCAGGCCGGCGCGTACCAAAGAAGTCTTGCCGGACCCGGAAGGTCCCAGCACCAATGCCATGGCGCAGCCGTCGGATGCTTGCCGCAGAACCAGTTCGCGCAACTGCGCCGTGGCTTGCATGCGGCCAAAAAAGATCGCCGCATGGCTTTCCTGGAATGATTCCAGCCCCCGGAAGGGAGAGCCTTGCTGCCAGGAACCTTCCAGCGCTTCTTCACCCGCCATGACAGGCGCGATCGCGCGGTAGCCGCGCTTGCGGACGGTTTCGATATAGCGGGGTTCGGAGGCCGAGTCGCCCAGTGCGCGGCGCAGTTGGGTAATGGCCTTGTGGATCGGGTTGTCGCCGAGTTCGGCGTTGCCCCAGCAGGCTTGCAGCAATTCTTCCGGGGGGATGACGGCGCCTGCATGGCGGCACAGGTAGCGCAGCACATCCATCGCTTTGGGCTCGACGGTGGCGCTCGCGCCGTCGCTGCGCAGCGTGTTGCTGTCTGGATCGATCTGCCAATCGCCGAAGCGGAACCCGTTATCGCTCATCTACTGCCGCCCATCATAAAAATGATTTCTTTGTAAATCAGGGACTTAACTCTTCCGGAAGGTTGCCGGAAGGCGGAAGAAGGTTGCACTCGTTAAATTGCAAGCATTCCCGTCAAACAATCTTAGCACTCCCCCAACAAGGATAGTAACATGTCTAACATTTCCATGTTTACCATAGGCAACTCTTTCGAGGCCAGCGGATCACATGGGCTTCATTCCCCGCAGGAAGCACGCAATGCCTCCGTGCCGGCGCTCGACGGCTTTGATTTCGTCTGGGCATTGCAACCTGATGTGGTAAATCGGCAACTTGCAACGATGCAGCATGCCGGGTTTATTCCGTGGACCCTGCAAGCCGGCGACCTGGAAGAAACCGGCCTGATGATCGGCGGCGAAGGCGATGACCGCGCGGTGTTGGCGGCCCCCGAAGTTCATTTCGAAACCGGATTGCCTCGCACCGCGGCACTGGTGCTGACGTTCATCAGCGGAAACATGCGGGTCCCGAACGGGTATGTTGGCGGTGATGTACTGCGCCAACCACTGGCGGGCTGGCGGCTGGCATTCCAGGTGCGGGTCCAGTTGCAGGCGGTGCCAATGCGCGACTTGCTGAATGGCGCGGCGGCGGCATGCCCGGCCAGCGTCAATCGCCTGGGCCGATTCGACGAGGCGTATTACCGCGTGCAGGCCGCCATGCTCGATTTCGAACAAAGCGATTTGCAGCATGCCGATGCCCTCAATACCCGGCTCGATACCGATAACGCCTTCCTTGCCGATCGCTTCACTGAACTGGTGGGCAAATGGCTGAAACAATTGGCCGGCAGCGGCAATCCGTTCGTGCTTGGTTACGTTGTCACGCGCAAGACACATGCAGACGATATTCTTGACCGCATGCAGCCATCCGGCGCGAATCTGGCCGCGAATGGCACGTTGAATTTCCTGCAAGTCATGGGCGACCGGAAAATTGCACATGATCCGAAGCTGTATGGCGAGCAGGCCGGGCATTTCCAGCCGCAGCGGCCGGCGGACGACAGCGCCGGCAAACTGGTCATCGCGCGCGGCGCGTTCCTCAATGATTTCGTGCGGCCGCTGCTGGTCGAGCCGATCCGGGAGCGGCTGTCGTCGCTGCCTGATTACGTACATGCACGGCGCGGCCAGGGCGATGAACTGGACCGGGTCGAATCCCTGAATGAAAAGTCGGGCGCGATGGCGACCCTGGATAACGGCGCGCGGGCGGGGTTCGTGCCGGAGACTGGCGGCTGGCGCTACCGCGACCACGTGCTGCTGCACTGGCGCGAGGGGGGCGAACGCTCGCATGACCGCGAGTCGGAACAGGACTGGCAATTCCAGATCGGCGTGTCGAACCAGCCGGACGCGGAGGGAATCGAGCGACTGACGTTCGACCTGACCAGCACCTTGATGCGCTATGAGTGGGACCGGCTGAACCAGAAAAGCGGGCCGTTCATGCGCAAGACTTATTTGGGAAAAGGCTGGGCGCGCACCAGCATGCAGTGGTCGATGCGGCTGCAGTGCGTGCCGACCGCGCGCGGCGGGATAGCGCTGACAGTCAATGGCCGGCAGGCGCCGGCCGCCACCGATTCCGGCGTGGTGGGGATGTACGTGGTGTCGGACGCGCGTTCGCACCTGCTGAACATGAACAAGATCAGCATCGATTGGGAAGGTAACGCGGCCGGCATGGCGGCGCTGCAGCAGACGGTGGTCGCGCAATTCGGCGCGGCGGTGTCGGCCATGTTCGGCCAGGCCACCGGCCACCTGGTGTTGCCGGCCGGGCCGCAACTGGCATTCCGGGGCGTGCGCCTGGATGGCGACGGCAATATTGAACTGGACTTGGTTCACGAGGAGCGTTGAAGATGAGTGCAAATTTGGCGGCGCTGGCAATCGAGGGCATGGCGCGCAAGGGCGCGCTGGCAAGGCGCAAGGTGGATGGACTGGGGGGCGCCACGGCATCGGGCGCGGTGGGTTATGCGGCGGCGCGGGTGGCGCGCATCGTGTTGAAGCGCGAACCGGCGGGCGAGGAAGTGCTGCGCTGGACTTCGGTCTTCGCCGCGCAGCCGGAAGCCGCGCGTGGCCGCGCCGAACTGACGATCGCCTTGCTGGCATTGCCGGAGGCGGCGCGGCTCGATGCGCCGGAACGCCTCGCGCGGGGCTATGACGCGGTGATGGGACGCTACGATACGAAGCCCATGCAGCCACCCCAGGGATTGGATGCCCTGTTGGCGCGGCAGGTGGCGGAAGGACTGTCGGAAACCGACATGATCCGCACGCATTTCGTACGTTTGCAGCAGACCGGGCGCGGCGGCGTGCGCCGCGCCGCGCCGGTCGACGCCCGCCGTCCGTTCTTTGCCTTGCGCGACAGCGATGGCATGCCGCTGGTGTTTGCCGTCGGCGCCAATGGCCACTTGCACCTGTTCCGCCGCACCGCGTTTGGCAATTGGTCGCAAACGGACCTGAGCGCGGCGCTGCAGGCGTTCGACCCGCGTTCTTCCGTGATTGAATGCATCGATATGCGCCAGGGCGTGGATGGCGCGGTGGCCATCGCACTGGCGGTGTCCAAGCGCAGCGGCGATGGCGGCTGCGCATTGTACGCGGCGGCCGGTTTGCCCAATACGCTCGATGAAGCCGGCTGGGTCAGCGCCTTTGCCACCATGCCGGAGCGCCGCCGCGGGCTTCCCGAAGGCGTCGCGGTGACGGCGCTGGCGCTGGGTCCCGTCTTGCCGGGCGCCGCGCCACTGGTGCTGGTCACGGCCGACACGCCGGACGGGGAAGGGCGCTGGTACTTCAATGCCGCCAATCCTGTCACGGGCATTGCGCCGGTGCCGGAGGGATGCGATCCGCAGGCGATCGGCTGCTACCGGCTGCCAGGCGCCTGGTCGCTGGCGCAAGACGGTTCGGCGCTGTCCTTCGCCTCATTCCCGGACCCGTTCAACTGGGGCGTCAAGGTCGATTACCAGGCGGTTCCACGCCGCGCCGCCAGCTTCCTGCTGGCCGCCGGTTCGGTGCCGAACGTGCCCGACGTGTATGTGGCGGGTAATGGCATCGTGGTGTACCGGGGTGGCCATACCTTGCCGCAGAAAGTCGCCGACGCCTGGGGCGCGCGCCTGGTGTGGAATGGGCAGGATGCGGCGGCCGAGCACATCGCGTATTCGGATGGTTCCGGCGGGCTGTGGCTGGTGTCGCGCGCGATGGGATCATCGTGGGGGAAGCCGCACGCGGTGGCGGGATCGCTGGTGGCGGCCAGCCTGTGTGTGGATCGTGAAACCGGCGGGGTGCATGCGGTTGGTGTCACGCCGGGCGGTGCATTGATGTGGATGCGGATCGGGAGCGACGGTGCGGTTGGCAACTGCGAAGAGATTGCGCAGGTGGCGGTGTGGGAGGGTGATGAGGACGCCGCGGAGTTGGGGACCGCAGCTTGAGGCCTGCCATCGTCACCTTGTGACCACGGCGTGAAATGCGTAGGGCGGTTCGCTTGCGAGCCGCCATGCATGCGCCGCGTTGACGCATGCATGGCGGCTTCCGCTGCGCGGAAACCGCCCTACGGGAAGTTGTTGCCTTCTTACTCGTAATCGCTGATCGGCGCGCAGCTGCAGAACAGGTTACGGTCGCCGTACACGTTGTCGGCGCGGCCCACGGTTGGCCAGTACTTGTTACGGCGCAGCGACGGCAGCGGATAGGCTGCCACTTCGCGGCTGTACTTGCGGTCCCAGTTGTCCGACACCACCACTTCGGCCGTGTGCGGGGCGAACTTCAGCGGGTTGCTGGCCTTGTCGAATTCGCCGCTTTCCACCTTGGCGATTTCAGCGCGGATCGCGATCATCGCATCGATGAAGCGGTCCAGTTCACCCTTGGCTTCGGATTCGGTCGGCTCGATCATCAAGGTGCCCGGTACCGGGAAGCTCATGGTCGGCGCGTGGAAGCCGAAGTCCATCAGGCGCTTGGCCACGTCTTCGTTGGAGATGCCGGTGGCATCGGTCAACGGACGCAGGTCCAGGATGCACTCGTGTGCCACCAGGCCGTCGTGGCCCGAGTACAGCACAGGGAAGTGCGGCGCCAGGCGGCGGGCGATGTAGTTCGCGTTCAGGATCGCGGTTTCGGTCGCGGCGGTCAGGCCTTCGGCGCCCATCATCGCGATGTACATCCACGAAATCGGCAGGATCGACGCGGAACCGAACGGCGCGGCGGAAATCGAACCGATGCCGTCTTCGCTGCGCACGTAGCCGTTGGAACGCTGGTTCGGCAGGAATTTCGCCAGGTGCGCGCCGACGCCGATCGGGCCCACGCCCGGACCGCCACCGCCGTGCGGGATGCAGAAGGTCTTGTGCAGGTTCAGGTGCGACACGTCGCCGCCGAACGCGCCCGGACCGGCCACGCCGACCAGTGCATTCATGTTGGCGCCGTCCACGTACACCTGGCCGCCGTGCGAGTGGATGATGTCGCACAGTTCAGTGATGCCGTCCTCGAACACGCCGTGGGTCGAAGGGTAGGTCACCATCACGCACGCCAGGTTCTTGCTGTGCTGTTCCGCCTTGGCTTTCAGGTCGGCCAGGTCCACGTTGCCGCGCTCGTCGCAGGCGGTCACCACCACCTGCATGCCGACCATCTGGGCGGAAGCCGGGTTGGTGCCGTGCGCCGACGATGGGATCAGGCAGATATTGCGGTGGCCTTCGCCACGCGACTGGTGGTACTTCTGGATCACCAGCAGGCCGGCGTATTCGCCCTGCGAACCGGCGTTCGGCTGCAGTGAGACGGCGGCGTAGCCGGTCACGGCGCACAGCATGTCTTCCAGCTGGCCGATCATTTCGCGGTAGCCGACGGTCTGGTCGTTTGGCGCGAACGGGTGGATGGTCGAGAATTCAGGCCAGGTCACCGGGATCATTTCGCTGGTGGCGTTCAGCTTCATGGTGCACGAACCCAGCGGGATCATGGTGCGGTCCAAGGCGAGATCCTTGTCGGCCAGGCTGCGCAGGTAGCGCAGCATTTCCGTTTCGGAGTGGTAGCGGTTGAAGATCGGGTGCGTCAGGTAAGCGGACGAGCGGCCCAGCGCTTCGTTGAAACCACGCTCGATGGACGCTTCCACGGTGTCGAAGTCCGGCGCGGTCGCCGAAGAATTGATGCCGGCGGCAAAGATGGTCCACAGCGTGGCGATGTCGTCACGGGTGGTGGTTTCGTCCAGCGACACGCCGACGTGGTGCGCGTCGATCTTGCGCAGGTTGACGCCGTTGGCGACAGCGGCCGCGTGCAGCGCGTCGGCATTGGTGGTCTTGACGGTGATCGTGTCGAAGTACGAATCGTTCGACAGGCTGTAGCCCAGGGCTTTCAGGTTGGACGCCAGGATGCCGGTGAAGCGGTGCACGCGCTTGGCGATTTGCAGCAGGCCGGCAGGGCCGTGGTAGACCGCGTACATCGACGCGATGACGGCCAGCAGCACTTGCGCGGTGCAGATGTTCGACGTGGCTTTTTCGCGGCGGATGTGCTGCTCGCGGGTTTGCAGGGCCAGGCGGTAAGCCTTGTTGCCTTGCTGGTCGATGGTCACGCCGACCAGGCGGCCTGGCATCGAACGCTTGTATTCGTCGCGGGTCGCCAGGTAGCCGGCGTGCGGGCCGCCAAAGCCCAGCGGTACGCCGAAGCGCTGCGAGTTACCGACGACCACGTCGGCGCCCCATTCGCCCGGTGGCGTCAGCATGGTCAGGGCCAGCAGGTCGGCGGCCACCACCACCATCGCGCCGGCGGCTTTGACGGTTTCCACGGCGGCGCGGTAGTCGCGCACCACGCCGTTCACGCCAGGGTATTGCAGCAGCACGCCGAAGGCGCCAGTGACACCGGCCAGTTCCGACGGATCAAAGGTGCGCACTTCGATGCCCAGCGGGGTGGCGCGGGTCTGCACCACTTCCAGGGTTTGCGGCAGCACGTCGTTGGCGACGTAGAACACGTTCGACTTCGACTTGCCCACGCGCTGGATCAGGGTCATGGCTTCGGCGGCGGCGGTGCCTTCGTCCAGCATCGACGAGTTGGCGATGCTCATGCCGGTCAGGTCGGTCACCACTTGCTGGAAGTTCAGGATGGCTTCCAGGCGGCCTTGCGAGATTTCCGGCTGATACGGGGTGTAGGCGGTGTACCAGGCCGGGTTTTCGAAGATGTTGCGCAGGATAACGCCCGGGGTGTGGGTGTTGTAGTAACCCTGGCCGATCAGGGACTTCAATACCTTGTTCTGGCCGGCGATGGCTTTGAGTTTCGCCAGCGCTTCGGTTTCAGGCAGCGAGTCGGTGAACTGGCCCAGTGGCAGGGTGTTCTTGTTGCGGATCGATGGCGGCACGATGGCATCGATCAGCGCGGCGCGCGAGGCGTAGCCCAGCACGTCGAGCATTTGCTGCTGCTCGGCGGCGTCCGGGCCAATGTGGCGGGCGATGAATGCATCGCGGGCTTCGAGTTGGGTCAGGCTGGTACGGGTCATGATAGCGGGGGCAGATGAGATAAATACGTTGGGCGGGCTTTACAAAACCGCAGGGCCGCCGGGGCGGTGCATGCGGTTCGAGGCGTTTCGGCGGCTTTGTAAAGCCTGCTGAACGGGGACCGCAAAAAAATGGCGCCCGCGGTCAGGCGGGCGCCATGGTATTAACCTTCGGTGGTCTTGCCGTAAGCGGCAGCGTCCAGCAAGCCGTCGATGGCGGCGGCGTCGGATGGCTTGATCTTGAACAGCCAGTTGGCGTAGGCGTCCGCGTTGATCGATTCAGGCGAATCCACTACCGCGTCGTTGACGGCGATGACTTCGCCGGACACTGGTGCGTAGATGTCGGAAGCGGCTTTCACGGATTCCACCACGGCGGCGTCGTCGCCGGCGGTGTAGGTGTTGCCGACTTTCGGCAGTTCGACGAACACGATGTCGCCCAGCGCGTCCTGCGCGAATTCGGTGATGCCGACGGTCAGGGTGCCGTCCGCTTCAGCACGTACCCACTCGTGGGATGCGGTGTACTTCAGGTCTGCAGGAATGTTGCTCATATTGGCTCCAATAGGGTTGTTGTTCGTGTTTGAGGTGCTGACCCGTGTCAGGCAGCGAGGATTTTACCGTTACGGACGAAAGGCAGCTTGACTACCGTGGCGGCCAGCTTCTTGTCGCGGATTTCCACGTGCACGGTGTCGCCGACATTCACGCCCATCGGCACGCGCGCCAGGGCGATCGCTTGCTGCATGGTTGGGGAGAACGTGCCGGACGTGATTTCGCCGGTGTCGCCATTGGCGGCGACGATTTTCTGGTGCGCGCGCAGCACGCCGCCTTTTTCACGCAGGATCAGGCCGACGAATTGGGCGTTCTGGCCTTTGGCTTGCAGGGCGGCCTTGCCGACGAAGTCGCGCTCGGACACCAGGTCGATGGTCCAGGCCAGGCCTGCGTCCAGCGGGTTCACGGATTCGTCCATATCCTGGCCGTACAGGTTCATGCCGGCTTCCAGGCGCAGCGTGTCGCGCGCGCCCAGGCCTGCCGGCTTCACGCCCGCGGCCACCAGGGCGTTCCACAGCGCTTCGGCTTTGCTTGCCGCGACGCCGATTTCAAAGCCGTCTTCGCCGGTGTAGCCGGTGCGTGCCACCATCGCCTCGCCGAACGGCGTGTCTTGCACGAAGGCGACGTTGAATGGCTTCATTTCGCCCGTGGCGGCTTGCGAGCCGGGAATCACTTCCCATACCTTGGCGCGGGCGTTCGGGCCCTGCACGGCGATCAAGGCCATCGGTGCGCCTTCAGCCGTGTCGCCATCGCGGCGCTGGGTGATCGTCAGGCCGGCGCCGGTCTGGTCGTTGTGCGCTTGCATCCAGGCCACGTCCTTGGCGGCGGTGCCGGCGTTGACCACGAGGCGGAACCATTCTTCGTTGATGAAGTAGACGATCAAGTCGTCGATCACGGTGCCTTCAGGATTGAGCATGCACGAGTACAGGGCCTTGCCCGATACCTGCAGCTTGTCGACGTTGTTGGCCAGCAGGCCGCGCAGGAAGCCGCGCACATTGGCGCCCTTGATGTCGACCACGCACATGTGGGCCACGTCGAACATGCCGACGTCGGTGCGCACCGCGTGGTGTTCTTCGATTTGCGAGCCGTAGTTGACGGGCATGTCCCAGCCGCCGAAATCGACCATGCGGGCGCCAAGTGCGCGGTGGGCGTTATTGAGGGGAGTCGACTTCAAGGTCATGTTTGGTCCAATGATCAAAAGGAGTTATAAGGCACGGCAATGCCGTACTTCGAACCCCTCTGTCCTTGGTACCTGAGAGATAGCAAACGGATGGTTTGCACGCCCCTTCGGTGGGCCGTTTCAGAACGAACGGCCGCTCTCCAGAGTTTAACCGGCTGCGCCGTGCGCCGCTGGCCCCTGACCGGTCCTTTTGCCTGAGAGTTTTTGGGTAGTGCCCCTTCGGCGGCAGCGGGCTGCTGCGCTCTCCCGATCAAGACTGTCGACTATATGCCAGATGGTCACTCATGTCAATCTTGCAGGCCCTGGCGGGGCCGCCGATTACTCATGCGCACGAATGAATTCAGTGCGCGGGAGGGGGCCGCTCCTTTGCTAAAATTGTCGTAATTAAAACAACGAGGCCAACCATGGACCAGCATGAAAAATTTGACGGGCACGCGTGGTTCACGCTGTCCGGCGACGTCAACAGCGATATGGTGCACCGCATGTTCGATGCGGTCGCCGATATGACGGAAGACATGGTGACCGACGCGCACGTGTTGCTGCAATCGAATGGCGGCTATGTCAGCGACGGTATCTGCCTGTACAACTACCTGAGCAAGCTGCCGATCCGTTTTCATTTCTATAACGCGGGCGCGGTCGCTTCGATTGCCGTGATCGTGTTTTTGGCGGGGCAAAAGCGCTATGCCAGCAGCACCGCGCGTTTCATGGTGCATAAGTCGCACGCCAGCGCGCCGTCCGGCGCCAGGCCGGAAGCGCTGCGCATTATCGTCGAGGGCTTGCAGGCCGACGATGCGCGGACCGAGGAAATCCTCCGGAATCACGTGGAATTGTTGGACGAGCAATGGCAAATCCATAATTATTCGGACTTGCACTTGACGGCCAGGCAGGCTGCCGAAGTCAAGATGGTGAATAAAGTCATGGATTTTGCGCCGCCCAAAGGGCGCCGCGTGACGAATATCTGAACCGGGCGGCCGGGCCGCCCATGTCTTTCCGGTTAACTTTCCGGTCAGCGCCCCCTGGCCCCGTTGCGGTGCGTACTGCGGGCGCTGATCCGGTTGGCGCGGCGGCTTTCCTCGGCCCGCACATCTTCGCGCCGGGCGCCCTGGTGATCCTGCGGCGAAACCGATACCGATCCTTTAGTTCCTGACTGCCGGCTGATGCCGCCACCTTGCTGCGGCGTCTCCTGGCTGCCCTGATAATCTTGTCTGGTTTTTACCTTGGGTTGCATGATTTAATCCCTTCAGGTTGAGACAGTCCGGCAAAAAAACTACCGATTATTGACTTGTAGCTATTGCCTTGTGGCAATAGTGTGCAAGAATATGGGTGTGGCAATCCGCCGTTCCCACCAAATCAGGTTAGACCATGCAATCAGATCAGACAAATCCTGCCGTGCCCAAGAAAGCGGTGACGCCGCGGCATGCGTTGCTGGAAAACCTGATCGACATCGTCCACCGGCACGTCAGCGAACAATTCCTGGACTTTACGACGCGCGTCGCGTCGGCTTTGATCGATGGCGATCTCGAGGCCGACATACGCGTGTTGCAGGCGCGCTTGCGCGCCGGCAACCTGCTGCGCAGCGGCCATTACGGCTATCTCAGCCTGGTCAAGAAAGAACTGGAAAAAGCGCTACGCCACGAAATCGCGGAACTGGCGCCGGGCCAGAAGGCCAGGCCGAAGCAGGTTGCGCAATCGCTGTCGCTGGTGTCCATGGAAGAAATGGATACCAAGGTGGCGATGGGCGCGGTGGCTAAAGCGTTCGAAGTGCAGTATGCCGATGCACTGGCCACCCTGAATGTGCGGCTGGCGTTCTTGCTGGACCGTGACATTTTACGCATCAACCAGAACCCGTTCCGTCCGGAAGTGATGCTGGGGGCAATGCAGCAGGCATGGCTGGCGTTCAATCCCGATGAAGAGGCGGAAGAGTTGTTGCTGGCGCTGCTGAAACCGGACTTGTTCCTGCAGTTGTCGCCCATGCTCGAAGAATTGAACGACACCTTGCAGCGCAAGGCGGCCCAGCCTGGTTCGGTGGACAGTTATAAGACCCGCAAGGCCGATTCGCATGACGCCAGCAGCGCCAGTCCGGCGCGTCAGCGCAAGCAGCAGGCGGAGCTGGCCCAGCAATTGCGCCAGTTCTTTGGTGGGGCACAGGAACCGGGCGCCGATCCGGCGTTGCTGATCCCGGATTTGCCGGATATCGCCAACCTGAAGGCGGGATCGTGGGCGCAAGGGCCGGCGCAAAACTTCCAGGGCGATGGCAACAACCCGGCGGCGCAGCAGGCGGCGCAGGCGGCGGCCAAGCAGCCGCTGTTTAACTTCCTGTCGCAGGTGCAGCAGGGTGGTTTGGCGACGGCTGGCATGGCGGGCACGGTAGCCTCGGGCATGCAGGGGGGAATTCCGGGCACTGCGCCGGGCGCCATTTCCGGGGGAATGCCAGGTGCGGTTCCGGTCAGCGTGCACGGTGGAATTCCCGGCGCGATGCCAGGCCCGTTCGCGGGCGCGATGGCGCCAGTCCTGGTGAATGGCGGCGGCATGCCCGCCGGCGGGGCGCGCGCGTATATGCCGGGCGGATTCGCGTTGCCGCCGGGTGTGGCGGCGCAGTTCGGCGGCGCAATGGTGGCGACTGGCGCGGCCGGCGCTGCAGGAGTTGCTGGAGTGGATGCCGGCGTGGCGGCGGGTGGCGCGACAGGTATTGCGACAGGTATGGCGACAGGTATGGCGCCGGCTGTGCCGCAGGGCGCAGGCACGGGCTGGTTGCCGGCGGGGGCGTTTTTTGCTGTCCCCGGCGTCGGGATGGCGGGGCAGGGCGGGATGGATCTGGCGGCAGCCGGCGTGGCGCCGGCTGGGATGGGTGCGCCCGCGGCTGCCGGAATGGCCGTGGGGTATGTGCCGGCATCCGCCATGATGGCGGGGGGCATGGGCGGCGGCATGCCTGGCGGGATGGCCGGCCCTGCTGGGCTTCCCGCCGGCGGCTCCGGCTTGCTGGCCTTGCTCAATGCGCAGGGCGGACTGCCCGGCGCCGTGCCGGCCACGGATGGCGCTGCCGCGGGTGCCGCGGGAATGACCGGCATGGCCGGATTGGCGGGATTGGGCGCCGCGCCCAATGTGTTTTACCTGCCCAGCATCAAGCAGCAGGCGCCGCAAGGCGCTTTGAGCCGCGCCGACGAAAGCACCATCGACTTGCTGTCGGCGGTGTTTGACACCGTGTTCCGTGATCAAAATATATCGCAGGAAATCCGCGACCTGATGCGCTTCCTGCAAATCCCGGTGTTAAAGGCCGCATTGGTTGACAAGGATTTCTTCTTCCAGGATGGCCACCCGGCGCGGCGCCTGATCGACTTGCTGTCGCGCATGGGTTGGGAGCAGCGCAAGAGTCCGGACGATCCCTTGTTCCAGGCCATGCAGCGCAGCGTGGAGCGTGTCGGCCGCGACCATGACCATGAGTTGAGCGTATTTACGGAAGCGGTCAACGAACTGGAAGCGTCGCTGAAGGCCGATGAAACGGCCGAGGCCACCGCCATGGCGGCGCCGATCGCGGCGGCGCTGAAACAGGAAAAAATGGCGGAAGCGGCCAGGTCGGCAAAAAATGCCGTGGCGCTGCGCATCGGTACCGGCGAAGTGGTGGCGGTGGTGGAAGCGTTCCTGGAAAACCGCTGGATCAATGTCCTGACACTGGCGTACAGCGTGGAAGAGGAAAAGCCGGGCGCCGTGAAACACGCGACGCAAACCATGGACGACTTGATCTGGAGTGTCAAACCGAAGATTACGCCGGACGAACGCAAGCAATTGATCGGAAAGTTGCCAAAACTGTTGTCGACGCTGAACAAGTGGCTCGACATCATCAAGTGGCAGGACGCCGAGCGCCTGCAATTCTTTGCCGAACTGGCCGAATGCCACGCTTCGATCGTGCGTGCGCCACTGGAAGTGTCGCCGGACCGCCAGGTGGAACTGGCGATGGAAGCGGCGCAAAAAGCGGCGGAACGGCGCCAGGAACTGGCGGCGCAAGCCGCTGCGCGCGCGCAGGCGGCGGCAGCGCCGCCGCCGCAGGATGATGACGCCGTGGTCGAAGTGGACAGCCTGGCCCGTGGCGACTGGCTGGAGTTCGACCAGGACGATGGCAGCCAGCGCAAGGTGAAACTGGCCTGGATCAGCCCCCGGAAAACCCTGTATATCTTTTCAACGCACTCCCGGCAGGAAGCGTTTTCGTTGTCGGGCGAAGCGATGGCGCAGAAATTCCGCGACGGCCAGGTGCGCGTGTTCCGCACCGAGGGGCTGGTGGGCCGGGCGCTGTCGCAGGCGATGGGGCAGGTCGCCGTCAACGACGAGGACATGGCGGCGCCGGGCGCCGCCGCGTGAACCGAACGAGGTCGTGAACAGGTCGGGAGCGGCAACCTCGTAGGGCGGTTTCCGCATTGGCGGAAGCCGCCATGTGTGCGCCATCGCTAGCGCATGCAGCACCTGTCAGCACGCAATGGCGGCAAGCCTGGGGCTTACCGCCCTACGATGTCCGGCAGACCGATTTATTCACAACCTCGCTGGTGTTCGTGCGGCGCCGAGCCAACGAAAGTCGCTTATTGCTGCGCGACCTGTTTGGCGCCCAGCACCTCGATGGCGCGTTCCAGCGCCGCGTCGCGCCCCGCGCGCAAATCCGCCACGGTCGGCTCGACCACGATCACCGGCTGCACGCCCTTGCCGACAAACGTTCGCCCGTCCGGCCGCACGTCGCGTTTGACGCAAATGCGGGCGCGGCCGCCGCCCGGTAAATCCATGTACAACTGCTGGCCGGTGCTGCCGGCGGTGGGGGTGCCGATCAGCGGGCCGCGCTGCATAGCCTCATAGGACACGGCAAAATCTTCCGCGGCGGAAAAGCTGCGCGCACCGATCAGCACCGCCACCGGGCCGGTATACACACGGTCGCGCGGGCGCTGGAACTGGTTGCTGCCTTCCACCGGGCGCCATTTGATCAGGCCGATACCGCCGGTGCGCTCCAGTGCGGTGTCGTCGCGCACATACGACGGCGCCGTGGCGAACGGTTTATTGTCCAGGTAGCTGAGGATATTGAAACCATTGTCGCCATCGCCGCCGCCATTGTTGCGCACATCAATCACCAGGCCACTGGCTTGCAGCACTTGCGGCAGCGCGGCTTCCAGCGCCTTGACGCCGCTGTCATTTTCAAATGTATCCACGCGCAGGTAAGCGATATTTCCCGGCAACAGGCGCAATTCCGCCGGCGCCTGCGTTTGCACGTCGCTGTACCCGGAACGCGCCACGGTTTCGTTGCGCTCCTTGCCATCGGCGCCGCGCAGGCGCAATTGCACCGGTTTTCTCGCGTCCCCCGACAGCAACTGGTAGCCGTAGGTGCGCACGTCGCGGTCTTGCGGCGTGGAGGCGCTGACATAGCGCAGTACGTTCGCCTCCGCATAGGTTTTCACGGGCTGGCCGCCGATCGTCACGATTTCGTCGCCCACCTTGATGCGGCCCGCCAGCGACGGGCTGCGCACCTGTGTCACCAATACCTTGCCTTCCACCAGCGTGGTCAGCAGCGGCGGGCGGGCATACAGTTTGTCGTGCAGCGCATCGGGCGGATAAATATTGGTGTGGCCATCGCGCAGCAGGGGCGCCACTTCCATCATGACCTTGTAATAGGCTTCCGTGGTCGGCGCGGCCAGCACCTTGCCCAGGTAGTCCATATACGTCTTGTTCCAGTCCAGCTCCGGCACATTGTCGAAGAACGCGAAGCCATGGCGCGCTTCCGACCAGAACAGCGACAGCCCGGCAACCTTTTCCTCATTGGTCAGCACCGGCTTGTACGGCGTGGCCGGGCTTTTCCACAGGCGCGATGCGGCCCGGTTGGCGCCCAGGATGGCCTGGAAGCGCGGCTCATCCTTCAGTACCGCCAGCGCCGCGTCATTGGCCACCATGTCGGCGAACGGCGCGGCCTGGCCAAACTGCGCCATGTCTTCCAGCAAGGTCAGCGCCTGGTCTTTTTTGCCTTGTTTGGCATAGATCGCGGCCAGCTCGCGCCGCACGTCGAAGCCCCGGAAATACAGGAACGTGCTGCCGGTGCCGCGCGCATGCATTTCCGGTTCGGCCAGCATGGCCAGCGCTTTTTCCAGCAGGGCCGCGGCCTGTTCCTGTCCCTTGGACGTGGTGTCCTGCTTCAGGGCGCGCTCGGCGTCCGCGCGCAGGGTCTGGATTTGCTGGTAATCCTTGCCCGCCTGGGGGGGCGCGGCGGCACTGGCGAAGGCGGTGCAGGCGGATAACAGCAGGGTGGAAATCAGGCGGCGTTGCATCGGTAGTCCCTCGGGGCGAAAAGCCTGCCAGTCTACAGGTTCGATGCGCACACAATCTCACACTTTGTCACAATCGCAATTTTGCAACATTGATATCAGTCCGTCGGCGGCGTCTTCCACATAATCGAGCACCGTATCGAAGCCTTGCGCGCCGCCGTAATACGGGTCGGGCACGATGTCGGAGCGCGATTGGGCGGCGTATTGCATGAACAGGCCCAGCTTGTGCTGGTACTGGGCCGGGCAGCGCGCTTTCAGGATGGTGAGATTGTCGTGGTCCATCGCCAGGATATGGTCGAACACTTCGAAATCCACGGTGGACACCTGGCGCGCGCGCTGGGCCGACAAGTCATAGCCCCTTTGCAGCGCGTGCAGCATCGAGCGCTGGTCCGGTTTGCTGCCGACGTGGTAGGCATGGGTGCCGGCGGAATCGATGTCCAGGTTCAGGCCGGCCTGTTGCGCGCGGTGGCGGAACACGCCTTCGGCGGTGGGGGAGCGGCAAATATTGCCCATGCAAACGAACAGGATGGAAGTCTTGACCATGATGCTGTTTTTAATTGGTTTTAGAAGGATTTGACAGGGTGCTGTGGCGTGTTTTTGGCCAGTATTGACAACCAAAATGGTATGATAGGCCACTTTTCATCACGGCATTCCGAATCCGGCTTTTTAAAAACGTGCGTTTATCATCGATAAAATTGTCGGGATTTAAGTCTTTCGTTGATCCCACCAATTTCCAGGTGCCGGGTCAATTGGTTGGCGTAGTAGGTCCTAACGGTTGCGGCAAATCGAATATTATCGATGCCGTGCGATGGGTGCTGGGCGAATCAAAAGCATCGGAATTGCGCGGCGAATCAATGCAGGACGTGATTTTCAACGGGTCCACGCACCGCAAGCCGTCCGGCCGCGCCTCGGTCGAACTGGTGTTCGACAACCATGAAGGCAAGGCGTCCGGCCAGTGGGGCCAGTATGCGGAAATCGCCGTCAAACGCACCCTGACGCGCGACGGCACGTCGACCTATTACATCAATGGCCAGCCGGTGCGCCGGCGTGACATCCAGGATATTTTCCTCGGCACCGGCCTGGGGCCGCGCGCTTACGCGATTATCGGTCAGGGCATGATTGCCCGCATAATCGAATCGCGTCCCGAAGAATTGCGCGTGTTCCTGGAAGAAGCGGCCGGCGTCTCGAAATACAAGGAACGCCGCCGCGAAACGGAAAACCGCCTGCACGATACCCGTGAAAACCTGTTGCGCGTGGAAGATATCCTGCGCGAATTGAACAGCAACCTGGAACGCCTGGAAGCCCAGGCGGAAGTCG
This sequence comes from Pseudoduganella sp. GW821-FHT12E03, assembly GCF_058807115.1. Lineage (NCBI taxonomy): Bacteria > Pseudomonadati > Pseudomonadota > Betaproteobacteria > Burkholderiales > Oxalobacteraceae > Pseudoduganella > Pseudoduganella sp. GW821-FHT12E03. The sequence goes on from NZ_JBXAQJ010000002.1 coordinate 637,505, forward strand.
CCATGCGCTTCCACCAGTTGCAGTCGGACCAGGATGAAAAGCAAAAGCTGCTGTGGCTGCTGCGCAGGAATGAAGCGCAGGCCGAGCAGCAGCGCTGGTTCCGCGAGATGGAACAGGCGCAAACCGACCTGGAAGAACAGACCGCCAAGCTGCGCAACGTGGAACTGACCCTGGAACAAATGCGCCAGGCGCACTTTGCCGCCGGCGACCGCCTGCATTCGGCGCAGGGCTTGCTGTACCAGACCAATTCGGAAATCGGCAGCCTGGAAGCGCAGATCAAGTTCGTGGTGGAATCACGCACGCGCTTGCAAAACCAGCTGGCGACCCTGGCCGCGCAGCGCGACCAGTGGCAGCAGCAGGCGCAGGACAACATGGAACAGCTGGAGCAGGCCGACTTTTCGCTGGAAGAGCTGGCGATGAAAGTCGAGCAAGCCCGCTTGATGTCCGAGCAGGCGGCGGAAAGCCTGCCGTTGCTGGAGCAAAGCTGGCGCGACGCGCAGCAGCGCAGCACGGAATCGCGCGGCCGCATCATGCAGATGCAGCAGCAACTGGAACTGGAATCGGCGCACCAGCGCAACGCCACCAATATCCTGAACGGGCTGGCGGTGCGCAAGGAGCGCCTGCAACTGGAAAAAAACGGTCTCGCCTTGCCGGATTCCGCGCACCTGGACAACTTAAAACTGCAGCTGGAAGAAAAACAGCAAACGCTGGAAGAAGCCGGCATGCTGCTGGACGACGCCAACGAAAAGCAGCCGGTGCTGGAAGCCGAACGGCAGGACGCGCAATTGCAGGTCAATGCGGAAACCGCGGCCAATGCCCAGCTGGAAGCGCGCCTCAATGCGTTGAAACAATTGCAGGAGCGGGTGCAAACGCAGGGCAAGGTCACGCCGTGGCTGCAAAAGCATGAACTCGATGCGCTGCCGCGCCTGTGGCAAAAGCTGCAGATCGAGCAGGGCTGGGAAACCGCGATGGAAGCGATCCTGCGCGAGCGCACCTCGGCGCTGCAAGTGTCGAACATCGACTGGGCCAAACATTTCTTCAGTGACGCGCCGCCGGCCAAGCTGGCGCTGTTCGCCCCCGTCACCAGCGCGCCGCCGGCCATGCTGGAGCGTCCGGGCTTGAAACCGTTCCTGAACCTGCTGAAACTCAACGACCCGGGCTTGCGCGGCGTGCTGCAAGACTGGCTGCACAATGTCTTTGTGGCGGACGATGCGGCCGACGCGTTCATCAACCGCAATACGCTGCCGGCCGGCGGCTATTACGTGACGCGCCAGGGCCACGTGATCACGCCGTCGTCCGTGCGTTTTTATGCGGCCGATGCGGAACAGGATGGCATGCTGGCGCGCCAGCAGGAAATCGACAACATCGTCAAGCAATTGCGCGCGCAATCGATGCTGGCGGAAGAAGCGCGGGTGCGCGCGGTGCGCGCCGACGCCGCCGTGACGAACCATGCGCGGGTGGTGGCGGAACTGCGCCAGAAGTCGCAAAGCCTGACGCAGTCGGTGCACGCGCTGCAGCTGGACGTCGTCAAACTGTCGGAAATCGAATCCCGCTTCCAGCAGCGCAGCACGCAGATCGGCGCCGACCTGGCGGAAATCGCCGCGCAGGAAGAAGAGCAGATGCAGGCGCGCATGGAGTCCGAAGAAAAGTTCGAACAGCTCGACATGGAACTGGCCGACTTGCAGGGAACCCATGAAGATGGCCAGACTGCGCTGATGGACAAGGAACAAAAGCTGGCTGATGCGCGCAATGCGCAGCGCGACCTTGAGCTTCGCTCTAGGGACGCGGAATTCGCTGAAAAGTCGCAGCGCAGCCGCATCGCGGAATTGCGCCGCACCATCGATACCGCCAGGGCGCAGGCGCAGCAAGTGGCGGACAGCCTGCAGCAGGGGCAGCGCGAGCTGGAGGGCCTGGAAGCTGGCACGGCCCACGAAGGCTTGCAGGATTTGCTCGACCGCCGCACGCAGCAAGAGCGCGCGCTGGCCGATGCGCGCCATGAACTGGAACAGGTCGCGCAGCAATTGCGCAGCTTTGAAGAAGCGCGCATGAGCAATGAGCGCAGCTTGCAGCCGCAGCGTGACAAGATCACGGAAATGCAGTTGAAGGAACAGGCGGCGCGGCTGAACCAGGAACAGTTTGCGCAGCAATTGCTGGAAGCCGGCGCCGATGAACAGGCGCTGGCTGGCAAGCTGCAGCCGGACATGAAGGCGCAATATTTGCAGGCCGAAGTCACGCGCCTGAACAATGCGATTGCGCTGCTGGGCGCCGTCAACCTGGCCGCGCTCGATGAACTGGCGCAAGCGACGGAGCGCAAGCGTTTCCTCGATGCGCAATTCAATGATTTAACGGAAGCCATCAATACGCTGCAAGATGCGATCCACCGCATTGACCGCGAAACGCGCGATTTGCTGCAAGATACGTTTGACCGGGTCAATGGCCATTTCTCCGAGCTGTTCCCGATTTTATTCGGCGGCGGCCAGGCGAAACTGATCATGACCGGCGATGAAATCCTGGACTCCGGCGTGCAAGTGATGGCGCAGCCGCCGGGCAAGAAGAATGCCACCATCCACTTGCTGTCCGGTGGTGAAAAGGCGCTGACGGCGACGGCGCTGGTGTTTTCCATGTTCCGCCTGAATCCCGCGCCGTTCTGCCTGCTCGACGAAGTCGATGCGCCGCTGGACGACGCCAATACGGAACGTTTCTGCCGCATGGTGAAACGGATGTCCGAACATACCCAATTCCTATTTATTTCGCACAACAAGATTGCGATGGAGATGGCCAATCAACTGATCGGTGTGACGATGCAAGAGCAGGGCGTATCGCGTATCGTGGCAGTGGATATGGAATCCGCCGCAAACTTTGCTTCCGAGGCACAAGCAGCATGACAGATCTTCAAATGAGTTTGATCGCAGCCAGCGGCGTCTTTGTCGCCGGCGTTTTCGGCTATAACAAATGGCAGGAATACAAGGCCAAGAAAAGCGTGGAGCGCGTCTTCGCATCGGAGCATGAAGATGTGCTGATGCGCACCGATGCGCCCGACACCGGCGCGGCCGGCATGCCCGGCGGGGCACGCCATGAACCGAGCTTCTCGCTCGATGGCGAAGGCGATGGCGAAGGCGGTGCCGCAGCCGCCGCCGCGTCGGGCGGCGCCTATGGCGATGGCGGCGAGCCGGACACCCTTGTCGTGCGCACGGCCGATGCGTCGACGCCGCCGGAGGAACTGGCCACCGCGCTGGTCGACCCGCTGATCGATTGCCTGTTGCCGCTGGCGCTGGAAGCCCCGGCGCGCGGCGACAAGCTGTTGCCGGTGCTGCAAAAGCTGCGCCTGGTCGGCAACAAGCCGGTGCATTACATCGGCCTGGCCGTCAGCGGCGACTGGGAGCCGGTCAAGCATGGCGGCGTCTACACCAAGCTGCAGGGCGGCGTGCAACTGGCCAGCCGCAGCACCGCCTTGAATGAACTGGAATATTCGGAACTGGTGACGCGCCTGCGCGCGGTGGCCGATGAAATCGGCGCGGAGCCGGAAGTGCCGGACATGATGGAAGTGATGGCGGAAGCGAAAAACCTGCACCGCTTCGTCGCTGGCCACGACGCGCAGCTGGGCGTGAACCTGCAATCGAACGGCGCGCCGTGGGCCATCAATACCTTGATCGCCGCACTGGAAAAACAGGGCTTCGACGTGCGCCCGGACGGCCGCTATGTGATGCCGGACGGCGAGGGGGGGTATCTGTTCTCGCTGTCGACCAACGTGACCCTGGCCGAGGAAACCACCTCGCGCCTGACCTTGCTGCTGGACGTGCCGTGCGTGGCGCCGGTGCGCGATGGCTTTGGCGCCATGATCGCTTGCGCGAAATCGCTGGCGGGCCGCCTGGACGCGTCGATAGTCGATGATTTTTCGCAGCCGCTGGCTGACCCGGCGCTGGCGGAAATTGCCGGCCAGGTGCAGGAGTTCTATGCGGACATGGACCGCAACGATATCCCGGCCGGCTCCACCCGCGCGCTGCGCTTGTTTAGCTGAGAGTTGGCGCATGACTGATGTGAAAACACGCGCCGCCTGGCTGATCCAGGAATTGAACCGCCACCTGCACGCCTACCACGTGCTCGATGCGCCGACGATTCCCGATGCGGAATACGACTTGCTGTTCGTGGAATTGCAGCAAATCGAAGCGGCGCACCCGGAGTTGCGCGCGTCGGATTCGCCGACCTTGCGCGTGGGCGCGCCGCCGTCGGATCAATTCTCGCAAGTGACGCACGCGGTGCCGATGCTGTCGCTGAACAATGGTTTTACCGATGAAGACGTCGACAACTTCGACCGCCGCGTGCGCGACGGCCTCGATGTAATGCAGGTTGAGTACGCGACGGAAGTCAAATACGACGGCCTGGCCATCAACCTGCGCTATGAAAACGGCTTGTTTGTGCAGGCCGCCACGCGCGGCGATGGCTATACCGGCGAAGACGTCACCGCCAACATCCGCACCATCAAGGTGATTCCACTGCGCCTGAACACGGACAACCCGCCGGCGGTGCTCGATGTGCGCGGCGAAGTGCTGATGTTCAAGGAAGATTTCGCCAAGCTGAACGCGCGCCAGCGCGAAGCGGGGCAAAAGGAGTTCGTCAATCCCCGCAATGCCGCGGCGGGTTCGCTGCGCCAGCTGGATTCCCGCATCACCGCCGTGCGCACCTTGCGCTTCTTCGCCTATGGCATCGGCGCCCTGGAAGGCGCCGAGATGCCGGCGTCGCATTCGGCCTTGCTGGACTGGTACAAGGAACTGGGCTTGCCGGTGGCAAAGGAAAGCACCGTGGTGCGCGGTGCGCAGGGGCTGCTGGAGTATTACCGCGCGATCGGCGCCGCCCGTCCGGGCCTGCCTTATGAAATCGATGGCGTGGTCTATAAGGCCAACAAGCTGGCGGACCAGAAGCAGCTGGGTTTCGTGTCGCGCGCGCCGCGCTTCGCGATTGCCCATAAATTCCCCGCCGAGGAAGCCACCACGGTGGTGCAGGATATCGAAGTGCAGGTCGGCCGCACCGGGGCGATTACGCCGGTGGCGCGGCTGGAACCGGTATTCGTCGGCGGCGTCAACGTCACCAACGCGACCCTGCACAATGAAGGCGAAGTGCAGCGCAAGGACGTGCGCGTGGGCGACACGGTGATCGTGCGCCGCGCCGGCGACGTGATCCCGGAAGTGCTGGCGGTGGTGCTGGACAAGCGCCCGCAGCCGGAGCCGCCCCGTTATGTGTTGCCGAAATCCTGCCCGGTGTGCGGTTCGCATGTGGTGCGCGAAGAGGGCGAAGCCATTGCGCGCTGTTCGGGCGGGTTGTTCTGTTCGGCCCAGCGCAAGGAAGCGATCCGCCACTTTGCCGGCCGCCGCATGATGGATATCGAAGGCCTGGGCGACCGTTACATCGACAACCTGGTGGAATGCAACCTGGTGCACGGCGTGGCGGATCTGTACAAGCTGACCCTGGACGACTTGCTGAAGATGAAGCGGCTGGCCGATGAGCGCGATGGCACTACACCTGAGACGGTGGTGCAAGGCAAGGTCGCCACCAAGTGGGCCGATAACCTGCTGGAAGCGATTGCCGCCAGCAAGCAGCCGCCGCTGGAGCGCTTGCTGTTCGCACTGGGCATTCGCCACGTGGGCGAATCGACCGGCAAGACCTTGGCCGAGTGGCTCGGCACGTTTGCCCTGATCCGCCGCGCGCCGGTGGCGCTGCTGCGCGTGTTGCCCGATATTGGCGGCACCGTGGCCGAAGCCATCGCCGACTTCTTTGCGGAAGAAAAAAACCAGCAAGCCATCGATGCGCTGCTGGCTGCCGGCGTGGCGCCGCAGGGCGAACATGTACCGCCGGCCAAATTGCGCGACAAACTCGACACCATCAAGCTGATGGCGGCGCTGGGCATTCCGAAGATGACGGAGCCGCGCTGCAAGCAGCTGGTGGAAGCCGGCGTGACGCTCGATGCGCTGGGGTACCTGAGCGTGTTCAATGTGTTTGGCTTGCCGGCCACGGTGGCCGGCGCGCTGGACGAATGGATGCAGGATGCCGCGCACCGCGACCAGATCAAGGCGCTGGCGCTGCTGCGCGAAGAATTGCTGGCGCAGTTGCCGGAGGCGGCCAGCGCGCCGGAAGGCAAGCTGGCCGGCAAAACCTTTGTATTGACGGGCACCTTGCCGACCTTGTCGCGCGACCAGGCCGGCGCCATGATTGAAGCGGCCGGCGGCAAAGTCAGCGGCTCGGTGTCGAAAAAAACCAGTTATCTGGTGGCGGGCGCGGAAGCCGGCAGCAAGCTGGCCAAGGCCGAGGAGCTGGAAGTCACCATCCTCGACGAAGCGGGCTTGCTGGCGCTGCTGGAGGCGGGCCAATGACGGCGCCGGGGACAATCCGCAAGGCAGTGTTCCCGGTTGCCGGATTGGGCAGCCGCTTCCTGCCGGCCACCAAGGCCCAGCCCAAGGAAATGCTGCCGATCGTCGACAAGCCGCTGATCCAGTACGCGGTGGAAGAAGCGGTGGCGGCGGGCATCACGGACTTGATCTTCATTACCGGCCGTAACAAGCGCGCGATCGAAGACCACTTCGACAAGGCGTATGAACTGGAAGCCGAGCTGGAAGCGGCATCCAAGTCCGCCTTGCTGGAACAGGTGCGCAATACCGTCCCGCCGCACGTCAACTGCATTTATATACGCCAGTCGGAAGCGCTGGGCCTGGGCCACGCTGTGCTGTGCGCGCGTCCTGTGGTCGGCGAGGAACCGTTTGCCGTGCTGCTGGCCGATGACTTCATGGATACCAACGGCTGCGCCAAGCCGGTGCTGGCGCAGATGGTCGACGCTTATAACTATGAGCGGACGTCGATCCTCGCGGTGCAGGATGTGCCGCGCGAAGACACGCGCCAGTATGGCATCGTCAGCGCCACGCCTTACCGCGAGCGCATGGAACTGGTGTCGGGCATCGTGGAAAAGCCCGCGCCCGAAGTGGCGCCGTCGACCCTGGCGGTGGCGGGGCGCTATGTGCTGTCCGCCCGCATCTTCGAACACCTGGAAAACCTGGGCAAAGGCGCCGGTGGCGAAATCCAGCTGACCGATGGCATCGCGTCACTGATGAAGACCGAGCGCGTGGTGGCGTTCCGTTATGACGGCGTGCGCTATGACTGCGGCTCCAAGCTGGGCTACCTGAAAGCCACCGTGGCGATGGGCCTGAAACACCCGGAAATCGGCGCGGATTTCCGCGCCAGCCTGCGGCAATTATTGCAATCGGAGGAGTGACCATGGCAGTCCGTGACATCCTGAAAATGGGCGACCCGCGCCTGCTGCGCGTGGCCGAACCGGTCACGCAATTCGATACGCCGGAATTGCGCGCGCTGATCGCCGACATGTTCGACACCATGCATGCGGCCAATGGCGCCGGCCTGGCCGCGCCGCAGATCGGCGTGAATTTGCAGCTGGTGATTTACGGGTTCAAGAACAACCCGCGCTATCCCGACGCGCCGCAAGTGCCGGAAACCGTGTTGATCAACCCGGTGCTCACGCCATTGTCGGACGCGCAGGAAGAAGCGTTCGAAGGCTGCCTGTCGGTGCCGGGCCTGCGCGGCAGCGTGCCGCGCTACACGCAACTGCATTACGAAGGCTACGACCAGCTGGGCCAGCGCATCGTGCGCGATGCCGACGGCTTCCATGCGCGCGTGGTGCAGCACGAGGTGGATCATTTGCACGGCATCCTGTACCCGATGCGGATCAGGGATTTCACCAAGTTCGGGTTTACGTCAGTGATGTTTCCGGAACTGGACCCAAACGACGACGATTGACGGGAAAGGGCAGAATGGCCACGAAAATTCAGCGGCAGTCCGAGCATTTCGTACGTTTTTACCATGACGACGGACCGCTGGTGTCCGACATTGCCTGTTATCTCAGCAATGCGGTGGAACATGGGAGCGCGCTGATCATCGCCACCGGGCAGCGCATCGCAGCGGTGCGCCGTGAACTGGGCACATTGGTGCCGCACGCGGCGGACCGCCTGGTGGCGCTTGATGCGGCGGCCACGCTGGCCGGTTTCATGGTCGACGGCTGGCCCGACCGCGCGCGTTTCGATGCCGTGGTCGGCACCGTGGTGCGCGCCGCCACTGACAGCCACGACACGGTGCGGGCCTATGGCGAAATGGTGGCGGTGCTGTGCGCCGACGGGCAGTATGACGCGGCGGTGGCGCTGGAAGAACTGTGGAACGAACTGGCGCAGACGTGCACGTTTTCGCTGTTTTGCGCCTACAAGTGGAACCTGTTCCCTTCCGCAGAACAGGCGGAATCGTTCCGGCAGATCTGCGACCGGCACGACCATTGCGGCGGGCAGGGGCATGAACATCAGCACGAAGCCGGGTGCGAGCCCAGGGGAGAGCCCGATTGCAGTTGCCCGGAACTGGCGCGGCCGGACGGGGCGCCGGATCCCGCCGGGCTGGCGACGCTGGCGCACCTCGACTTCGCGCATTTCCTCGACAACGCGGCCGAAGGCATCCACAGTGTCGGCCCTGACGGCACGATCCTGTGGGCCAACAAGGCGGAACTGGACATGCTGGGTTACCGCTGGGGCGAATACGTGGGCCGGCCAATCGCGCAATTCCATGCCGACCAGGACGTCATTGCCTCCATCCTTGCGCGCGTGCGGCAGGGGGAAATCATCCGCGACCAGCCTGCCCGATTGCGCTGCAAGGACGGCACGGTCAGGCACGTTGTGATCCGTTCGAACGGCCATTTCGTCGACGACCAGTTGCGCTTTACGCGTTGTTTCACGCGCGAAGCGCCGGAAGCGGCGTAAGCGCGGCTTATACCGGCTCGGCGTGCTCCACCAGTAACTGCACCCGCGTCACCCCGTTATATTCATTCGCATCGAGCCTGAACGCCACCCGCGCGCGGTCGCCCAGCGCATCGGTGTGGCCGAACCAGATCGCGTCGTAGCGCATGCCGTTCTTTTCCAGCAGCAGCTTTAAATGGCGCTCCTTCAGGATGCGCTGGCTGACCACGCGGAATTCGTCGCAAAACACGGGTGGCGCGAAACCCTGGCCCCAGACCTGGCCATCCATCAGCGCAATGAATTGCGTGGTGTAGCAGTCGTCGTCCAGCGGGCCATCGGTTTCGACCACGCGCTCCAGTTGAGTTTCCGACAGCCATGCGCGGCCCACCGACTCGAACGCCGCACAGAAGGCGTCAAACGCCTCGGCGCGGATGGTCAGGCCGGCCGCCATCGCGTGGCCGCCGAATTTGTCGATCAGGCTGGGGGCTTTTTTCGACACCAGGTCCAGCGCATCGCGCAAGTGGAAGCCGGGGATCGAGCGCCCTGACCCTTTCAGCCAGCCATCTCCGGCCGGCGCGAACGTGATGGTGGGGCGGTAGAATTTTTCTTTCAGGCGCGACGCCACGATGCCGATCACGCCCTGGTGCCACGATTCGTCGAAGACCGCGATGGTGGTGCTGTTGGCGGGTTCGAATGTATCGAGGTGCAGCAGCGCGGTGTCCTGCATGTCCGCTTCGATTTCGCGGCGTTTCAGGTTGATTTCATTGAGCTGCTGCGCCAGCGTCCAGGCCCGGTCTTCGTCGTCGGTAATCAGGCATTCGATCCCCAGCGACATGTCTTCCAGCCGGCCCGCGGCGTTCAGGCGCGGACCGACCGCAAACCCCAGGTCGAACGGCGTGGCGCTGCGCGCCTGGCGTCCGGCCACGCGGAACAGGGCGGATACGCCCGGATGCATCGCACCGGCGCGCATGCGCTTCAGCCCTTGCGCCACCAGGATGCGGTTGTTGCTGTCGAGCTTTACCACGTCGGCCACCGTGCCCAGTGCCACCAAGTCCAGCAACTCGATCAGCTTGGGCTGGGTGGCGGCGTCGAACACGCCGCGCTTACGCAATTCCGCGCGCAACGCCAGCAAGACGTAAAACATCACGCCCACGCCCGCCAGGTGCTTGCTGGGGAAGCCGCATGCCGGCTGGTTGGGATTGACGATCACGCGCGCGTCCGGCAGCGTATCGCCGGGCAAGTGGTGGTCGGTGACGACCACTTCGATGCCACGCCGGTTCGCTTCCGCCACGCCGTCCACACTGGCAATGCCGTTATCGACCGTGATAATGATGTCCGGCTGCTTTTCACGCGCCGTCAGTTCCACGATTTCCGGCGTCAGGCCATAGCCGTATTCGAAGCGGTTGGGAACGATGAAGTCCACCATTGCGCCCAATTGCCGCAAGCCGCGCAGCGCCACCGCGCAGGCGGTCGCGCCGTCGCAGTCATAGTCGGCCACGATCACCATGCGTTTATTCGCGGCAATCGCATCGGCCAGGAAGACGGCGGCCTTGTCGATGTGCAGCAAGCCACCGGGCGGTGTCAACGCGCCCAGTTCACTGGACAATTCCTTCGGGTCGGCCAGCCCGCGCGCCGCGAACAGGCGCGCCAGCACAGGGTGGATGCCACCCTGGCGCAGCATTTCGGATTCGCGGAAAGGAATGGGGCGGATGGCAATACGGGTCATGCGATTAAACCTTGCAGGGAAGGGCTGCGCCAGAATTTGCGCAAGGCGCCTTTGGTGATCGTGTACGTGACGGCATGGGTGCGGCTGGTCAGCACCAGGTCGAGGGCCTTGACGCGACCGCTGCGGAGCGCCTCCAGCAGCGGCGCAAACCATTGTTCCTCCAGCTGCTGCATGTGCATCAGCCATGCCGACCAGTCGGCCTCTTTGCCGGAGGGCAGGGCGGCGCCCAGCACGGCGATGGTGTCGGCCGGGCCAGCCAGCACCGCAGCGGCATCGGCGCCACGCAACGCCGGCGTGGCCAGCACGGACAGCCATGGCAGGCATGCGATTTCCGCCAGTTCCGGCAACGCAGGCGGCGCACCTTCGGATCCGCCCCACATCCAGAACGAATTCACCGGCGCCAGCCCGCGCTGTTCACGGGCCTCGTTGACAGCCTGCGCGTGCCACAGCATTTGCACTTCATTTTGCAGCTTGCGGAAGTCGCGTTTGGCCGGGCCGTCCGGCATCCAGTCGGCCAGGTTTTCACCGATGGCGGCATCGGGTGACGCGGTGCGCATGGTGCGCCAGTCGTCGGCGCGCATGAACCACGTGGTGGCGTCGCCATACAGCAGGGTCTTGCCCACTTCGTCGAAATACGGTTTCGCGGCATCGAACAGCGCGCGGGCATCGGCGTCGTCCAGGCGCAGGTTGCGCAGGTCGCCCAGCACCATGTGGGTGCGGGCCAGCGCCAGGTGCACCGGATGGACCATGAACCACCAGCCTTCCTGCTGCGGAAGGCCGAGCGCGCGCATGGCGGCATGGGCCAGTGGCGGCTGGTCGCCGGCGGTTCCGGCCAGGCGCTGCGCCAGCCAGGCTTCATGCGGCAACAGCCGCGCATCCGGTTCGGTGACAGTGAGGGTGCGTGTGGAATGCCTGCCGAGCAACATTGCCAGTGCCGGCGCGGTATAGGCGCGGGTCAGGTCTTTGGCAAGTTCGGTGGGGATCAGCGCGTGAGGGACGACGACGGTAAGCTGCTTCATAGCCTTCCATTTTACCGTAGCCGACCGCCGCGATGGCCGCAACGTTATCTGTTTCACGCATGAAACGCTGCCAATGTGGCAAAATTCGGGCTCATTCTGATTTTGACCGGGTCCCATGACTTCACCCAGCAGTACCGGCGGCGCCAGCAAGCCAGCGAATGTGTCATTCGAATGGCTGGTCGGCCTGCGCTATACGCGCGCCGGCAAGCGCAGTGGCCGCAACAGTTTCATTTCCTTCATCTCGGCCATTTCCATGACCGGCATCGCGCTGGGCGTGGCGGCGCTGATCGTGGTCTTGTCGGTGTATAACGGCTTCCAGAAGGAAGTCACGGAACGCATGCTGTCCGTGCTGGCGCACATTGAAATGTATGACGTGCGGGGCGGCGGCATGAAGGACTGGCAAGCGGTGGCGCGCCAGGTGGCGCAGCACAAGGAAGTCAAGGCCGCCGCGCCGTTCGTGGAAACCCAGGCCATGCTGGTGCATGGCAGCGATAAACTGCGGCCCGCCATCGTGCGCGCCATCCTGCCTGAATTCGAAGGCAAGGTATCCGGCGTCACGCACCTGGCCAAGCAGGGCAGTTTCGACGGGCTGCGTCCCGGTTCCTACAACATCGTGCTGGGCGTGGAGCTGGCCAAGGCGCTGGAAGTCACGGTGGGCGGCAAGGTCGCCATGGCGCTGGCGCAAAGCGGGGCCAATCCCGCCGAGGCTTTGAGCGCCGCGCCATCGATGCGCATCTTCACCGTGGTGGGCACCTTCGAGGCCGGTCACAATGAATTCGATTCCGGCCTGGCGTACATCGCGCTGGAAGACGGCGAACGCCTGCTGGGCTTCGACGGCCCGTTCGGCCTGCGCCTGCGCGTGGCCGATACGCACCGCGCACCCGTGGTGGCGGCGGAACTCAAGCAGATGATGGCGGGCGGCATGCTGGTGCGCGACTGGTCGCAGTTGAATGCCAACTGGTTTGCCGCCGTGCACACGCAAAAGAACATGATGTTCATTATCCTCACGCTCATCATCGCGGTGGCGGCCTTCAACCTGGTGGCCACGCTGGTGATGACGGTGACCGACAAGCAGGCCGACATTGCCATCCTGCGCACCCTGGGCGCGTCGCCAGCCTCGGTCATGAAGATCTTCATGGTGCAGGGCGCGCTGGTGGGCGTACTGGGAACGGCCTTGGGCGTGGCGGGCGGCGTGCTGCTGGCGCTGAACGTGGATGTGATCGTCCCGGGCATCGAACGCCTGCTGGGCATGAAGTTCCTGTCGAAGGACATTTATTTCATCAGCGCGGTGCCGTCCGACCTGCGCTGGGGCGATGTGGGCGCGATTGCCGCCACGGCGGTCGGCCTGGCGTTCGTCGCCACGCTGTACCCCAGCTGGCGCGCGGCGAAAGTCAAACCAGCCGAAGCGCTGCGCTACGAGTAAGGGCTTGAGCATGTTATTGAAAAAACTCCCTTACGAATGGCTGATCGGCTTGCGCTATACGCGCGCCGGAAGGCGCAGCGGCCGCAATGGTTTTATTTCGTTTATCTCGTTTATTTCGCTGGCCGGCATCGCGCTCGGCGTGGCGGCGCTGATCATCGTGCTGTCGGTCATGAACGGCTTCCAGAAGGAAGTCACGGACCGCATGTTGTCGGTGCTGGCGCACGTCGAAGTGTTCGAGCCCGACACGGGCATGCCGGACTGGCGCGCCAGCGCGCGGCAGGCGTTCAAGCACCCGGAAGTCAGGGGCGCCGCACCCTACGTGGAAACCCAGGCCATGCTGCAGCATGGCGCCGAAGCGCTGCGCCCGGCCGTGGTGCGCGGCGTGCTGCCGCAGGAGGAGCCCAAGGTGTCCGACGTGGCGGGCCGCACGCGCTATGGCAGTTTTGACGCGTTGCAGCCGGGCGAATTCCGCATCGTGCTGGGGATCGACCTGGCGCGCTCGCTGCAAGTCAATATCGGCGACAAGGTCACCATGATGCTGGCGCAGGGCACGGTGACGCCGGCCGGCGTGGTGCCGCGCATGCGGGCCTTCACGGTGGCCGGGGTGTTCCAGGCGGGCCACCAGGAATTCGATGCCGGCATGGCGTTCATCCACATCGAGGATGCGCAGCGCATGCTGCGTTTGTCCAGCCCCGCCGGCCTGCGTTTAAAACTGGCCGACATGCACCGCGCGCCGGAAGTGGCGGCGGAATTGAAAACCATGATGGGCGGCGGCTTGCAGGTGCGCGACTGGTCCAAATTGAACGCCAACTGGTTCGCGGCGGTACAGACGGAAAAACGCATGATGTTCATCGTGCTGGCGCTGATCGTGGCGGTGGCCGCGTTCAACCTGGTATCGACCCTGGTGATGACGGTGACCGACAAGCAGGCCGACATCGCCATCCTGCGCACCCTGGGCGCGTCGCCGGCGTCGATCATGAAAATCTTCATGATCCAGGGCGGCATTGCCGGGATCATGGGGGCGGCGGCCGGTGTGCTGGGCGGCGTCGTGGTGGCGCAAAACATCGACATCATCGTGCCGTTCATCGAACGCGCGCTGGGTATCCAATTCCTGTCGCGAGACATTTATTACATCAGCACCGTGCCGTCGGACATGCGCTGGCCGGACGTGATCCGGATCGGCATCGTGTCCGTGATCCTGGCCTTCGTGGCCACGATTTACCCCAGCTGGTGGGCGGCCCGTGTGAAACCTGCAGAGGCATTGCGCTATGAATGACATCAACAATGGCGCCGCCGTACTGTCGTGCCGCGGCCTTGGTAAAACCTTTACGCAGGGCGCGTATTCCGTGCCGGTCCTGCGCGGCATCGACCTCGATGTGCGGCGCGGCGAACGGGTCGCCATCGTCGGCGCCTCCGGTTCCGGCAAATCCACCTTGCTGCATTTGCTGGGCGGGCTCGATACGCCAAGCACCGGCATGGTGTCCCTGCTGGGCAAGGATTTCGCCAGCCTCGGCGAAGCGGCGCGCGGCGATTTGCGCAATGCGTCGCTGGGCTTTGTCTACCAGTTCCACCACTTGCTGCCGGAATTCTCGGCGCTGGACAATGTCGCCATGCCGCTGATGATCCGGCGCATGAAGCGGACAACGGCGCATGAACAGGCGCAGCAGATCCTGGCGCGGGTCAACCTGGCCAAGCGCGTCACGCACGTGCCGGGCGAACTGTCGGGCGGCGAACGGCAGCGCGTGGCGCTGGCCCGCGCGCTGGTGACGCAGCCGGCCTGCGTGCTGGCCGACGAGCCGACCGGCAACCTCGATCACCAGACGGCCGAACAGGTGTTCGACCTGATGCTGGAATTGTCCCGTACCCTGGGCACGGCCTTCGTCATCGTCACGCACGACGTGGAACTGGCGCGCCGCTGCGATCGCGTGCTGCGCCTGACCGACCAGGGGTTGCAGCAGGAATCCTGAGGAGCCGGACCATGTGGATCGATACCCATTGCCACCTCGACGCCCACGAATTCGGCACCCGTGCGCACGACATCGCGGACGAAGCGCAACAGCAGGACGTCGGCATGATCGTGATCCCCGCCATCGACCGGGGCAACCTGGCAACAGTGGCGCAGTTGGCGGCACAGCGCGGCAACACCTGTTATGCGCTGGGCATCCACCCGATCTGCGTGCCGAATGCGGCGCAAGACGATCTCGCCGTGCTGCGCGCGCGCGTGGAAGCGGCCATGGACGATCCGCGTTTTATCGGTATCGGCGAAATCGGGCTGGATTTCTTTATCCCGCTCCTCAATGAACCGGCCATGCGCGACAAACAAATCCTGTTTTTCCGCGAACAGTTGCGCATCGCGCGCGATTTCAACCTGCCGGTGCTGACGCACGTGCGCAAGTCGCAAGACCAGGTCTTAAAACACGTGCGGCAAATCACGCCGAATGGCGGCATCGCGCACGCCTTCAACGGGAGTTTCCAGCAGGCGCAGGGTTATATCGACGTTGGCTTCAAGCTGGGCTTCGGCGGCAACCTGACCTTTACCCGCGCCTTGCAAATTCGGCGGCTGGCCACGGACTTGCCGCTGTCGGCCATCGTGATGGAAACCGATGCGCCCGACATCGCACCGGCTTGGGTCCATCCGGGTGTCAATACGCCGGACCAGGTGCCGCGCATTGGTGACGTGCTGGCGCAGTTGCGCGGTGTTGGCGTGGATGAGGTGAGGGATGTGACGACGGCCAATGCCAGGGCGATCTTGCCGAGGATGGCGGCGTTGCTGGGCGGTTGAGCCGGTAGCTGCTGACACCTGGTCATGGGGCCACCTATCCCTCAAATGCGGTATGACTAACGGCTGCTACGCTATACGAAGCCGCACGATCCGCTGATATCGCATACTAAAATCCCGCCGGTGTAGTGGTCCGGGATGATCCGTGCATCCGCGCTCCTGTGCCAAGTCAATTCCTTACGGCTCGCGCGCTCCGATACTGACCCTTTCCCCCAAGGGAGGGCGCCATGGCCCGAAGCGCGATGGTAGGGTTCGTTTGCGGCGCGTTGTTGCTGCAAACGCAGGCGGCACTGCCGTCCCATCCCGCTGCCGCACTGGCTGGCGTGCTGGCACTGGCCACGTTGATGCCTTGCGTCTTGCACAGGTTGCCCAGGCAACGCGGTGTCACCCTCCCGCGGCACGGCGCCAGCGTCGCCTGCGGGCTGGCCACCGGCTTTTTCTGGGCCGCGCTGCTGGCCGCTGGCGCGCTGTCCGATCAATTGTCCCAAGCCGACGAAGGCAGCGACCTCACCATCACCGGCATCATCGCCAGCCTGCCCAACCGCTCGGCGCAGGGTGTGCGTTTTAATCTCGATGTGGAACAGGTCAAGGGCAACAGCACGCCCATCCCGCCCCGCATAGCACTGTCCTGGTTTGCCGGCTATCGAGGGGAGGTCAACGAGATCGGCGACGTACAGCCGGGTGAACGCTGGCAACTGACGGTGCGCTTGCAGCGCCCGCATGGCAACGCCAACCCCCATGGCTTCGATTACGAACTCTGGCTGCTGGAGCAAGGTATCCGGGCCACCGGATATGTGCGGCAGCAGGCCGGCAACCGGCGTTTGTCCACTTTCATCCCTGGCTTCGGTATTGTGGTGGAGCGGGCCCGAGCGACATTGCGCGAGCGTATCTGGCGCGCTTTGCCGGACCGTGACTATGCCGGCGTCATTGTGGCACTGGTGATCGGCGACCAGCGCGCCATCAGCCAGTCCGACTGGGAAGTATTCAACCGCACCGGCATTGCCCACCTGGTCAGCATTTCCGGGCTCCACATCACGATGATCGCGGGGTTGGTGGCATGGGGCGCGGCGGCGCTGTGGCGGCGGTCGTTTTTCACGCAAGCGCAATTGCCGTTGCTGCTGCCCGCGCAAAAGGTGGCGGCGGTGGCGGGTTTGCTGACGGCATTGACCTATGTGCTGCTGGCCGGATTCGGCGTGCCTGCGCAACGCACCTTGTACATGCTGGCCGTGATTGCCGTGGCGCTGTGGCTGGACCGGCTGGCCGGTATTACGCACGTGCTGTGCCTGGCCGCTTCCGTCACCGTGCTGCTGGACCCGTGGGCCGTGATGTGGCCGGGTTTCTGGCTGTCGTTTGGTGCGGTCGCGGCGATCCTGTACGCGACGGCGGGACGGCCGGGGCGCCCGTACGTGATGGCTGTGGCGGGCGACTTAAATATGCAATTAACGAACAGTCGTGGAGCGGCGGCCACCCCGGTCACCAACGGCGGCGGCAGGGCAGGTGGCGAACCCGGCGCCAGGTTGCGTGGCTGGCTGGCCAGGGCCGTTGCCGGACTCAAGGCGGCGGCTCATGTCCAATATGCGGTGACGGTTGGGCTGGTGCCGCTGACCATGCTGCTGTTTGCCCAGTTTTCACTGGCCAGCCCGATTGCCAATGCCATAGCGATTCCCGTGATCAGCCTGCTCGTCACGCCGCTGGCGCTGATCGGCAGTTTGCTGCCGGAACTCATTGGTTTTCCATTGCTGCGGCTGGCGCACGGCGCCGTATGGCTGCTGGCGCAGGCATTGCAATGGATCAGCGCGTGGCCGCACGCGGTCTGGTCGGCGCCTGCGCCGCCGGTGTGGGCATTTATCTGGGCATTGGCAGGAACCGCCTGGATGCTGGCGCCGCGCGGCTGGCCGGTACGCTGGCTGGGCCTGGCCACTTGGCTGCCGCTGTTGCTGGCGCAGCCGGACCATCCGCCGTCCGGGCAATTCCGCGTGATTGCCTTTGATGTCGGGCAGGGCATGGCGCTGCTGGTGGAGACCGCAAGTCATCGCCTGCTGTACGACACCGGGCCGGCGTATGCCGCCGAATCAAACGGCGGTAACCGGGTCATCCTGCCGTACTTGAAAGCACGCGGCATTCACCGTCTCGACGGCGTGGTCGTCAGCCATAGCGATAGCGATCATGCCGGTGGCGCGCTGACGGTCTTGCAAGGCAGGGAGATCGGCTGGATGGCGTCGTCGCTGCACCGCCACCACCCGCTGGTGCAGGCCGCCCGGCAGCATGTACCCTGTGCGGCGGGCCAGCACTGGCGCTGGGACGGCGTGGACTTTGAGTTCCTGCATCCGCCGGCGGGCAGTTACGGCGACTCCGCACTGAAACCCAACGCGCGCAGCTGCGTGCTGAAGATCGGCGCCGGCGGCAGGGCGGTGATCCTGGCCGGCGATATCGAGGCAGCCCAGGAAGCGCAATTGCTGGCGGGCGTCCCGGGCAGCCTGCGTGCGGATGTATTGCTGGCGCCGCACCATGGCAGTGGCACGTCGTCTACAGAAGCCTTCCTGCGTGCGGTGGGGCCATCCGTCGCGTTGTTCCAGGTCGGCTACCGCAATCGATATCACCATCCACAGCGCCAAGTCTGGGCACGTTATGATGCGCTGGGCATCCGGTCGCTACGGACGGACGAAGAGGGGGCTGTCACGCTGTCATTCAGTAAGACGATTTCGGTGGACGCTTATCGGCGCGACCATGCGCGGTATTGGTATGGGCGCTGAAGTATTAACCACTTGCAAAACAACCAAGCGCCCTGATCTTCTCTGTCTGCCCAGCCACGAAGGATCGCCATGCTGTTCCCCCGCCACCCGAAACCCGTGGTCCCGCAAAAAGCCGTCGCCACCCAGGTCGTGCAGCAGCGCCAACAGGACAAGACCGTGGACAAGCACGTCCTTATCATCGACAAACCCGCACCACCAGCGCCGCCAACATCGGCCAGGGATTAGAGCAAGCGTTCTATTTATTAATGACGCAGCCTCTTTACAATGTATTCAAACGAGGAGGCGCACGCCGTGAAAAAACCACAAATCCATTTTGCCCACGCCAACAGCTACCCGGCGGGCACCTACCGCAAGCTGTTCGACTTGCTGGGTGAGCATTACCACATCGGTGCGCTCGACATGCATGCGCACAACCCCGCCTATCCGGTCCGGACCGGCTGGCCGCACCTGGTGCGGGAACTGGTCGATGAACTGGAAAAAAACTACACGGAACCCGTGATCCTGCTGGGCCATTCGCTGGGCGGCATGCTCAGTGTCATGACGGCGGCCCGGCGGCCGGACCTGGTGCGTTGCGTGGTGATGCTCGATTCGCCGGTGGTGGCGGGCTGGCGTGCGCTGGTGCTGCGCGTGATGCGCAAGACGCCGATTGCCGACAAGTTTTCGCCCGCGCGCTTTTCCGCGCGGCGCCGCAATGTCTGGCCCGATGCCGACGCGGCCTACCAGCACTTCGCATCGAAAGATTTATTCGCCGCGTGGGCGCCAGGCGTGTTGCGCGACTATATCGATGCCGGCCTGACGGCGCACCCGGACGGCGTGCAACTGCGCTTTACGCGGGAAAACGAGACCGCGGTGTACCGCAGCCTGCCGCACCATGTGGGCAAGCTGGTGGGCGGCGGCTTGCAGGTGCCGGCCGGTTTCATAGGCGGCACGGAATCCGAGGAAAACCGCATGGCGGGGCTGGAAGCGACGCACCGACTGGTCGGCAAGCATATCCGCATGCTGCCCGGCGGCCACCTGTTCCCGATGGAGTCGCCGGAATTGACGGCGCAAACCGTGCATGAACTGATCACGGAATTGCTGGCGACAACCGGCAGCCGTGACGCGTATCATCGCCGCCGCAGGGCGTAAGAAATAGGCCGTAGATTGCAAAATTATTCTTGAACTCGGGGCTTTCTTGTAAAATCCCGGGTATTCGGGCCCTGGCGCCTGCCTGCAATCTTGAATAAATGGTTTTGCGATGACGATTAAGAGCGACAAATGGATACGCCGCATGGCGGAGCAGCATGGCATGATCGAGCCCTTCGAACCGGGCCAGGTCCGCACCCAGGATGGCCGCAAAGTGATTTCATATGGCACCTCGTCCTACGGCTACGACATCCGCTGTGCTGATGAATTCAAGGTCTTCACCAACATCAACAGCACCATCGTCGATCCGAAGAACTTCGATTCCAATTCATTCGTGGACATCAAGAGCGACGTTTGCATCATCCCGCCGAATTCGTTCGCGCTGGCCCGCACCATTGAGTATTTCCGCATCCCGCGCAATGTGCTGACCGTGTGCCTGGGCAAATCGACCTACGCGCGCTGCGGCATCATCGTCAACGTGACGCCGTTCGAACCGGAATGGGAAGGCTACGTGACGCTGGAGTTTTCCAACACCACGCCGCTGCCGGCAAAGATCTACGCGGGCGAAGGCTGCGCCCAGGTACTGTTCTTCGAGAGCGATGAAATTTGCGAAGTCTCGTACAAGGACCGCAACGGCAAATACCAGGGCCAGCATGGCGTGACCCTGCCGAAAGCGTAAGCTTACGCCAGGCATCCAAACAGCGCGGCTTGTGCAAACAAGGCGCGCTGTTTTTTATTCGGCAACCG
This sequence comes from Pseudoduganella sp. GW821-FHT12E03, assembly GCF_058807115.1. Lineage (NCBI taxonomy): Bacteria > Pseudomonadati > Pseudomonadota > Betaproteobacteria > Burkholderiales > Oxalobacteraceae > Pseudoduganella > Pseudoduganella sp. GW821-FHT12E03. Next base: position 657,851 of record NZ_JBXAQJ010000002.1, read on the forward strand.
GTAAGGTAATTTGCACGCACAGCCCGCCGCCTTCGCGGTTGGCGGCGGCCAGCGTGCCGCCGTGGGTGTGCACCACTTGCTGTGCGATGGCCAGGCCCAGGCCGTGACCCTCGACATCTTTTGGCGTGTCGGAGCTGCGGTAGAAGGGCTGGAATATGGTCTGCAAGTCTTGCTCCGCCACGCCCGGGCCCCGGTCCAGCACGCGGATATGCAGGCGCTGCTTCGCTTCATCGGCGTCCAGTTCCACCCGCACCGTGCCGCCTTCCGGGCTGTGCTTGATCGCATTGCGCACGATGTTTTCAATCGCGCGCGCCAGCAAGTCGGCCTGGCCCAGTACGGCGACATCGGCTTCGCCGCGCAATTCGATCGCGCGGTCCGACGATGCCGCTTCGAATTCCGCGTCCGCCACGATTTCATCGAGCAGTTCGGCCATGTTGACGGCTTCCTTGGGCGTCGTGACGGAACCGGATTCCAGGCGCGCCAGTGTCAGCAGCTCGCCCACCAGCTTATCCATGCGCACGCTTTCACGTTCAATGCGCTGCAGGGTGGCATGGGCTTTGTCCGGCTGCTGGTGCGCCAGTCCGATCGCCGCTTGCAGCCGTGCCAGCGGCGAGCGTAGTTCATGCGACACGTCATGCAGCAGCCGCGTCTGGCCATCGATCAGGCTGCGCAGGCGCGCGGTCATGTGATCGAAATCGCGGCCCAGGTCGGTCAGTTCATCGCCGCGCTTGCCCGCCGTGTGCGCAAAGCGGGCTTGCAGGTCGCCGTGCGACGCCGCTTCGAATGCCTGGCGCAGTGAACGGATCGGCCGGGCGAAATACCAGGCCAGCAGGGCGGCGAACAGCAGGCTCGCGATGATCGCTGCCGCAATCGGAATGAATGGCGTCAGGGGCTGGAAGCGCTGCGGCGGTCCGCCAGGTCCGTCGCCCCCGCCGGGACCACCCGGCCCCCCAGGTCCGCCCGGCCCGCCGAAGCCTTCCGGTCCGCCCGGGCCACCGGACCCGCCGGGGTTGCCGAATCCGCCTCTGCCACCATGGCCGGCAGATCCGTCCGGCCCGCCCGGCGCACCGGCACGCCCGGTGCCACCGGCCATCGGCGGCTCGGCGCCTTCGCCGGCGCCGGGAGCGCGGCCGCCCGCATCGTAGCCGGGACCGCCGCGCGGCCCGTAAGGCCCACCGTCGCCGGCATGCAGCATGTCGTTGCGTGGCCCATGGCGTCCGCCGGGGCCGTCTGGCATCTCGCCGGGACGGGGACCACGCATACGTGGTCCATCCGGTGGCGGCATCCCCGGCTGGCCGAATGATGCCGATGCCGCCGTGGTGATACCGGCCAGCCCCGCGCCGGAAAACAATTCCGGGGATCCGGGCCCGATCGGGCCGGGCATGTCCCGCTGCGGCAGGAACAGCAGATAGCGGTGCCCGTCGGGCGCCTTGACTTCGCGTACCACGCGCTGGCGGTCGCCCTGTTTCAGCAGATCGCGCGCTTCCAGCACGGCGTTTGGCTTGACGATCCGGCCCAGCAATTCATGGCCCAGTTCATCGACCGCATGGACGCGGTGCCGGTCCATATTTTCCAGCAAACTTTGCATGGCTTTGACGCCGCCAAATTCCAGCGTGGCGGCGGCCGAGGCGATCGCATCTTCCGCGCGGGGACCGGTATCGATATCGAGCCGGCGCTGTTGATAGGCGTCGCGGTTTTTCAGCCACACGGCGCCGCCGATGGCCACCGTGGCTGCCAGCTGCGCCAGCAGGATGGAAAAGAAAAACTTCCAGAACAGGCGGCCCACGTTTAATCCTTGATCAGCTGGTATCCGAGCCGGTAGACGGTTTGCAGGCAGGAACGGCCATCGGCGATGGTGCCGAGCTTGTGGCGCAGGCTGCTCAGGTGGACATCGATATTGCGGTCAAAGCGCGCCATTGGCCGCCCCAGGCCCTGTTCCGACAAGATGTTCTTGCTGACGGGCTTACCCGCATTCCGGGCCAGCACTTCCAGCAAATTGAATTCCGTGCTGGTCAGGTCGATGTGGTTGCCGGCCCAGGTGGCACGGCGCTGTTCCGGCCACATCGTCAACTGGCCCACCACCAGCGGCGCGTTGTTGGCGGTGTCCGCGGGGGCGGCCAGCGTGCGGCGCAGGATGGCGCGGATGCGGGCCGTCAGTTCGCGCGGGGTGCAGGGTTTTGCCACGTAATCGTCGGCGCCCAGTTCCAGTCCCACGATGCGGTCGGTGTCGTCGCCGCGCGCGGTCAGCATCAGCACCGGGATATTGCTGTGGGCGCGGATGCGGCGCAGGGTTTCCAGGCCGTTCATGCGCGGCATCATCACATCCAGTACCGCGATGGCATACAGCCCCGACAGCGCGGCGGCCGCGCCGGCCTCGCCGTCGTGCGCGGTTTTCACGTCAAAGCCCTCCTGCTCCAGGTATTCCTGGAACATGCCCGTCAGTTCGATGTCGTCATCTATCAGCAGAACCTTGCTCATCTTGCGGCTAATCGTAAAAGTGGTTGAATTTTGATGATTCATCATACCCCACAAGGATGAAGCGATTGTGGGCATTTACCCGCTTTTACACCCACCCCGGTAGGGTGTCTTTACACGGTTTTACGTTGTGCTTACCGCGCTTTACATACCCTCGCCGGACAATGGCTGCACTGATCAATCAACGAGGAGTCGCGATGAAAACCAATCAAAAGCATCACCGCATCGTACAACAATGCATGCTGGCCGCCGTACTGGCGCTGCCGTTCGCCATGGCCACCGCCGAAGATGCACCGGCCGTGGCGGCGCCAGGCGGCTACGGCGGTGCACCCGGCATGAGCGCCGATGCGCCGCCACCACCGGGCATGGATGGCAATATGGGCGCCATGGGCGGCATGGACGGTGGCCGCATGGGCCGTGGCCATGGCGGCCCCGGCATGCCAGGCCGTGGCGCACCCGGTGGCGCCGAAGGCGGTCCAGGGCCCCATGGCCCGCAAGGCCACGCGAACGGCCCGCAACGCTTGGGCCCGCCGCCGGGCGGTCCCGGCATGCCGCCGCCATTCCTGCATGGATTGAGCTTGACGGAATCGCAGCAAGACAAAGTCTTCACCATCCTGCACAGCCAGGCCCCGTACGTCCGCGAACAGGACAAGGCGCTGCACAAGGCGCGCGAAGCGTTGCATGTGCTGGCGTCCGCCGCGCAGTATGACGACGCAAAAGCCGCCACGCAGGCCCAGGCCGCCGCGCAGGCCATGTCGAACCTGGAACTGGCCCGGGTCCGGACCGAACAGAAATTGCTGGCGGTGCTGACCACGGAGCAGCGCAAGCAAGTCGAGCAGCGCCTGGCCGGTTTGCCGCAACGCGGTCCACGTTCCTGATCGGAGGCGCCATGACGATCGGTTCCGTGACTTCTTCCAGCGCCGTCAGCCAGGCCGCGTGGGTATCTCAAGTGCAACAACAATCCGGCGCGGGCAGCGCCGGTCCCGTCCATCGTCCGCCGCCACCACCAGACGGGGGCGCCTTGATTGGCGCCGTGGCGGATGCGCTGCAATCCATCGGTGTGACCACCACTGGTGCGGCGGACGATGGTTCGCAGACGGCTGCCAGTACGGAGACGCAAGGCAACGCCGCGCAGGCGCTGGGCAGCTTCCTGCATGAATTGATGGGCGCGCTGCATGAACAGGGGAGCGCCGCGCCATCCGGCGGGCAGGGTGGCCAGCCACCGGATGGCCAGGCGTATGGCCCGCCAGGCGGCGGCCCCGGCGGGCCGGGGGGCCCCGGTGGCGGTCCGGGCCGCCTGGCGGCGGACTTGCAGAGCCTGATTTCCAAACTCGCCAGTGGGTCCACGGACAGCACCGGCAGCACGGATGCGGCGGACAGTGCGGACAGCACGGCAAGTACGGACGACGCGGACAGCGCCGGCACGGCGTCCGCCACCGCCACCAGCACGCTGGAAAGCGCATTTGACAACCTGTTGCAGGCACTGGGCGCCGACTCTTCCGACGCCGGCGGCAAACTGTCCAGCTTCCTGCAGACGCTGGCGGACAAATTGCCCGGTGCGGGCAGCAGCGGCAACCTCATCAACACTTCGGTATAAGGAAACACCATGCACTCCCACGACCATGACCACGGCCTGCAGGCCGATCTCGATAAAATGCTCAAGCTGTCCATGGGCCGGCGCAAATCCATGCTGTGGCTGATGGCGGGTTCCGCCGCCGCGCTGCCGGTACTGGGTTGTGGCGGGGGCGGCAGTGACGCCACCACCAGCAGCACCACCAGTACATCCACCAGCACGTCCACCAGTGGCACCACCACCACCACCGGCACCACCGGCACCGGCACGGGCACGGGCACCAGCACCACGGGCTCTTGCAGCGTGATTCCGGAAGAAACCGGCGGCCCGTATCCAGGCGACGGCACCAACAGCAACAGCAGCGGCGTGGTCAATGTGCTGACCATGAGCGGCGTGGTGCGCAAGGATATCCGCAGCAGTTTCAATGGTCCGACCGGCACGGCGGCAGGCGTTCCGCTGACCATCAAACTGAAGATCCTGAACGCCAACAATGCGTGCGGCAATGCAAGCAACTTTGCCGTGTACCTGTGGCATTGCGACCGCGAGGGCCGCTATTCGCTGTATTCGTCCGGCGTCACGGACCAGAATTACCTGCGCGGTGTACAGGAGGCCGACGCCAACGGCGAGCTCACGTTTACCACCATCTTCCCCGGTTGTTACGATGGCCGCATGCCGCATGTGCACTTTGAAGTGTATGCGACCCTGGCGAAGGCGGCGAACGCATCGAACCGGATCAAGACGTCGCAGTTCACGTTCCCGATGGCAAGCTTGAACGAAGTCTATGCCACCAGCGGCTATGCCACCAGCGTCACCAACCTCAGCCGCATCAGCTATGCGACGGATAACATCTTCAGCGATGGCTATTCGCTGCAGCTGGCTAGCATGACGGGCAATGCCACCGATGGTTATGTGGCGACGCTGACCCTGGCGGTGGTGGCCTAACCCGGCCGGCGGGACGACATCCCAGGTTCCTGCCTTCACTGCAAAATCCGCAGGGCGGTTCGCATGCGAGCCGCCTGCATGCGCCCCGTTGTCGCCGGCATGGCGGCTTCCGCCGTGCGGAAACCGCCCTACGGACGCCGCGCCGAAGCTACTTTCGCCGGTATCCCCGCATTCCTCGGCGAGCGCGAAGCTACGTTCGCCGCCATCTCCCCGTTTCCCCGCTAATCCTTCTGGCACGGTGCTTGCACCAACCCCTGCACAGGCGCCACGGCGCCATGCCCAGGGAACCCGCCATGAACGCCAACCGCCGCCTGCTCAGTTACCTGCCCGATCCCGCCTGGAGCGTGTACACGCCCAGCGGCCGTGAATCCGACGCGGAGCTTGCCGATGGCGCAGCCTTGCTGGAAGCAGCCGACACCGGCCGCTTGCCGGCTTTCAGCGCCGGCCTGGTGGCCGATGGCCACCCCAGCGGCCGCACGGTGCTGCGGACCGCGCCGGGCCGCCTGCTCAGCAGCACGCTGGCCACGCTGGCGGGCCAGCTCTGGCCGGCTGGCGGCGCGGGCGTCAAGCGCAAGGCCATCGCCCTGTTCGGGCTGGAGCTGGAAGGCTTGAGCCCTGAAGACAAGCAATTTGAATATGCGCGCCATCTGGCCCGCTTCATGCGCGAAGCCGTGCACGAATTGCAGGCCGGTGGCGCCGCGTCCGATGCGCCACGGCGGGTACAGGCCGCGCTGGCGCTGGCGGCGCGGCGCCACGCGCCGGGCTTGCTGCACTATGCGGGCCGCGCCACCGCACCGGAATAAACCGATTGTTGGTCCGGGCGGCGTGTCCGTTCCGGCGTTTGTCGTTGTACCTTCACCGGAGACTATCATGCATGACATCGATCGCACGACCCTGGAATTCGGCCAGGAAATGGGTTACGAAGGCGAACAGTTCGAGTTCGGCCAGGGAGAGTGGGGCGGCGAAACGGGCTTGCTGTCCGAAGCCGAGGAAATGGAGCTGGCCAACGAATTGCTGTCCGTGACCAATGAAGCGGAACTGGAACAATTCCTGGGCGGCTTCCTGAAAAAAGCCGCAAACTTCGCCGGCAATGTGATCCGCTCGCCGGTCGGCCAGGCAGTGGGCGGCGTGCTGAAAGGCGTGGCGAAAAAAGCCTTGCCAATGGCGGGCGGCGCGATTGGCGGCTACTTTGGCGGCCCGCTGGGCGCCAAGATCGGCAGCGGCCTGGCGTCCGCCGCAGGCAGTGCGCTGGGCCTGGAAGCGGAAGGCGAATTGTCCGGCGAAGACCGCGAATTCGAAGGCGCCCGCACCTTCGTGCGGCTGGCTGCCGACACGGTGAAAGGCGCTTCGCAGGCGCGCGGCGGCGATCCCCGTGCAATCGCCCAGCAAGCCGCCACCGCCGCGGCGCGCAAGCATGCGCCGGGATTGCTGGTCAAAGGCGGCGGCCAATGCGCACCGCAAGGGCGCGGCGGCATGGGCCGTGGCGGTAACGGCGCGGGCGCCATGCAGGGCGGCATGGGCGCCGGCAATGGGGGCGCCGGCGGCGCTGGCGGTGGTTCGGGGCGCTGGGCGCGGCAGGGCCGCAACATCATCCTGTACGGCGCGTGATCCATCATGGCCATCAGTCCTTACGCCGCGTGGATGCTGGGGCAGGAAGCCCGCTCCCTGCTGGTGCGCCTGGCGCGCGTGCGGCCCTTTGCGCTGATCGAGCCCATGGTGCCCGCCGCCGCGCTGTCGCCTGCATCGCAAGGCGCCATCGAGGCGCATCTGGCGCAGGGCAGGCGCACCTTGCGGCGGCTGGTCGATGGCTACCTGGCCTGGCTGCGCAGTCCCGCCGGCCGCAACAGCAGCGCAGCGGAAGCCCAGCGCCGCTTTACCGTGCTGCGGCTGAAATTCAACGCGGCGCTGGCGCAATTCGATCTGTTCAACGACGTCATCACACAGCGCAGCGAACACGAAAACGGCGTCTGGCTGTCCGGGCTCGACGTGGTGTCGGATGACGCGCTGCGCCTGCCGGGCAAGCCGTATAGCGCGCCGCCCGTGATTTGCTACCTGGACCGGGGCCCGGGGGCGGCCATCCGGCGCGCCCGTACCCGCCTGCCGGGCGGCGGCGACAACCCGGTCGCCATCATCCGCGTGCCGCGCGAGCGCATGGTAGGCAGCGGCATCGCCTCATCGCTGGTGCATGAAGTGGGACACCAGGGTGCGGCGCTGCTCGACCTCGTCAATTCATTGCGGCCGGTGTTGCAGGGCATGCAGCGCGGGGCCAGCGGGCCGCCGCGCGTGTGGCGGCTGTGGGAGCGGTGGATTTCCGAAATCGTGGCGGATTTCTGGTCACTGGCGCGGGTCGGCGTGGTGGCGACCCTGGGCCTGATGGGCGTGGTCAGCTTGCCGCGCGTATTCGTGTTCCGGCTCGATACCGAAGACCCGCACCCGATGCCGTGGATCCGGGTCCAGCTCAGTTGCGCGATGGGCCAGTTGCTGTATCCGCACCCGCAATGGCGAAGGCTGGCGCAGCTGTGGGAATCGTATTACCCGCTGACCGGCCTGCCGCCCGCGTTGCGCAAGCTGATGCGGGAGCTGCAAGCGAGCATGCCGGCGCTGGCCCGGTTGCTGGCGCGGCACCGGCCTGCCGCGCTGCGCGGCAGGGCGCTGGCCGAGGCGCTGGGTGTGACGCAGCGCCAGCCGCGCCGCCTGATGCTGCTGTTTTCACTGTGGCGGCGCGCGCCGCAGCGGCTGTATGACGCGGCGCCTTCGCTGGCCTTCGCTGTCATCGGGCAGGCGCGGGCCGATGGCCGCCTCGACCCGGAGGAGGAAAGCATGCTGCTGGCGCGGCTGCTCACGCACTGGGCATTACGCAGCACGCTGGACACGGGGCGGCGATCCGCCACCTGTGCCGTGGTTCCGTAGCAATCGACCAAGGAGAGTGACATGGCAAACATCAAGAATGCGGCCGCCACGGCAAAGAATATGCGCGGGGCGATCCAGGTGACGGTGCACGACACGCAGACAGGCGCGCCGATCGTCAATGCCGCCATCAAGCTGTATGAAGCGTATAACCGGCAGGGCGAACGCATGCAGGCCTGCGACGTCGGTGAAGTCAAGAAATGGGTGCCGGACGAAACCTTGCTGGTGGCGACCGGTTTTACCGGACAGGATGGCGCCGTGCTGTTCGACCAGCGCCAGCCGGGCGCGTATATCGCCGCCTATGACAACATCGTGCCGATGCGCATGGATGCGCTGTATTACCAGTGCGCGGCCGTGCAGCACGGCTGCACGGAAAACATTTGCTTTGATTTCGCGTTCAACCCCACGGTGGCGGTGTCGTATGAAAGCAATTGCCTGCCCGCCGGCGAACACTGCGCCTTTGTCGGCGACAAGGCCTTCGCCGAAGTGCACGTCGATGGCGATGGCGTCCTTGACGAATCGCTGGTGCGGGTGGTGGCGCGCTCGCCATGGCTGCAGCGCAGCGATGAACGGCATACGTTCGTGGCCAACCTGCGCCATAGCGGTCTGCTGCGGTTTGAAGCGCAAGTGCTGTTTGCGCGGCGCGGTTCACCGGCCGTCATCGTGGTGGGACAAGACCCGGCGCCGGGACATGGCCATGCCTTGTCCGCGGCCGGCATGCCGATGGCGCGCAATGGCGCCGGGGCGTCGCTGACGGCCGAGGAACTGGCCGGCGTGCTGTCGCCCGGCAGCATGGCGGGATTGAAAGTGGCGGCCGATGTGGAGGTGGAGCAGCGCACGCCGACCCCGATTTCCGGCAACGTCGGGGTGTCGCTGACGCGTTCCGAGACCGAGGCGACGGAAGACTTGCCGTTGTGGACCCTGATCCGCAACAGCACCGAGGCGCTGGGCTTCAATAATTACCTGAAATTCATCGACCAGCTGTTTTGCGACGCGCCGGTGCAGGTGTCGGAATTCGAGCGCCAGCGCTTTGTCGCCAAGGGCGCCATGTTCAACAACCTGAAAGGCCGGCGCCTGCTGCCCTTCAACGATGCGGATTCGTACCGCGTGCTGAAAGCCGCGACCGAAGCGTTCGTGATGGTCAACTGCGGCATCCTCAACCTGCCGCTGGCGTTCAATCCGACGGAAGACGCGGCCTACCTGGACCGGCGCGATATTCCCAATGGCGCCGACCTGGCGCAGGTGCTGGCCAGCGAATACCTGGAAGTGGTCGATGGCACCACCTTGACCTTGCCCTATCTGGCGGTGATCCGCCGCAAGCTGCCCGATATTCCGATCCACCTGGGGCAGAAGGAAGCCGACGCCGACCTGTGCTTCGGCCTCATCCAGGAACGCTTGTCGAGTCCCTGCCTGCTGGAGCTGATCTGGTCGTACTGGCAGGAAGAGGGCATGCTGGTGCAAACCATGAACGCCATCACGCAGCGCTTCCAGAACCTGCGCGCGCCGGGCATCGGCCCCGATCCGCTGGCCAACACGGAAATCGACATGTTGCGGCCCCTGAACAACCTGCTTTGGGGGTATACGCAGGACGAGCAGCACCGGCTGTCCGTGGTGCGCCGCAATTACGAATATGACCACCATTACGGCGTCCGCCTTGATGGCAAGGCGGTGCGCCAGTTCCGCCCGGCCGACAGCCGCTCGAAATTCCTGGAAGCGTTCCATCACCTGCTGCGCCTGCTGACGGCGTTTTACCGGCAGGATGACGATACCACCGTCAAGGCCGACGCTTTCCCGGTATTGAATGCGCTGAAGGAAATCCACCTGATCCTGTCGCAGGGCGCGCACAACCAGTTTGGCGACCTGCCTTCCACTGCAAGGATCGAAATGCTGATGCAGCAATGGCTGCTGGCGCGGCCGGAATTCCGCGAATTCCTGCCGACCCGGGTCATGGTGGCGTATCCGGAACCGTGGATGGACCGGGTCGATGCGATGAAAAAACTGCAGAACTGGACCGATACCAGCGTGGTGCATTTCCGCTCGCTGGCGCTGTTTGGCGAACAGTTGTTGCTGTCTATCCGCTATGGCAACTGGAGCGATGTCTACGAATCCACGCAAGCATTTAACTGGGCGCGCTTCTGGCGGCCGCAGGCGCAGGGCTATATCCACGCCTACCGCGCGGCCACCGGGGTTGACCTGTCGGTTGACGGCGCCGATCCGGCAGCCGATGCAACGCTACCGTCCGTCCTGCTGCGGCAACGGCTGACGCAGCAGCATCAGCGTGCCTAGGCCGGGACAGCGCGGATGGCAGGACGCCGGCGCGGACTTCCGCAGCGCGCTGTACCTGGGGTTGCGCCATGCAGCACCCGCCGGCCGGACCTGGCGGGCGGCGCTCACCCTGGGGATGCCGGCGGCATTGCAGGAACCGCCCGGCGCGCTGGCGCTGGCGCGGGAACTGGCGCAATGGCAGGACTGCGAAGCGGCGACGTTGCTGCCATCGACCCTGCACCTGTACCGCGACGTGTTTGCCTTGCTGGCGCGGGGAGAAATTGCCGCCAGGCCGGCGTTGCTGATCGATGCCGCCGCCTATCCGATTGCCCGCTGGGGCGCGGAGTGGGCGGCGTTGCGCGGTGTGCCGGTGCGCCGGTTTCGCCATGGCGACGTGCCGCAACTGGAGCGGATGGCGCACCAGGCGCGGCAGGGCGGATGCATCCCGGTGGTGCTGGCCGACGGCTATACCCCGGGCGATGCGTGGCCGCCGCCGTTGCGGGCGTACCTGGACATCGTCGCGCCGATGCAAGGCTGGCTGGTGCTTGACGACACGCAGGCGCTCGGTGTGCTGGGGCCGGACGGTGGCGGGTCGGTACGGCTGCACGGGTTGCAAGGGATGCCGTTGCTGGTGGGCGCTTCGCTGGCAAAAGGGCTGGGGGCGCCGCTGGCCGTGCTGGCGGGACCGGCGCCGGCCATCGCGGCGTTCGAGCGGCACAGTGAAAGCCGGGTGCACGCCAGCCCGCCATCGATCGCGGTGATTGCCGCGGCGCGCGCGGCACTGTACATCAATGCGCGCGATGGTCCCCGCCTGCGGCGCACCTTGCAGGCGCGGATCCGGCAGTTGCGGCACGCGCTGGCGGCGGCGAGGCTGGCATGCCATGGCGGCGGCTTTCCGGTGCAACTGGTGCCGTTGCCGGGCATGCCGCAAGACGCCGCGGCGGCACTGGCGGAGCATGCGTGCGCCGTGTTGTTGCGGGTGAAGAATGGACTGGCGCTGGGGCTGCTGCTGCGTGCCGACCACAGCGAACAGGATGTGGCGCGGGTGGCGGCCATGCTGGCGCAGCGGCTGGGCAACTTGGGAGACGGACATGACGACGGAATTCGAGATACTGCCGTTTTCGGCTGAATGGCAGGAGATGGAACATCCTTTCGCGGCGGAGAGCTGGTCCGGCGAAGATGAAGAGGGAGAACGGGGAATGCGCGCGCCACGGGGCGGGGCTGGCCGGGCGCGCGCGCCGGCGGCAGGGGGCGCCGGACGTAAGCCGGGGCGGGTTGCCAGGGGCGCGCAGGGGGCGGGCGGCAAGGCCTCGGGCATGGCCGGCAAGGGCATGGCGGCACGCGCGGGCGGGATGCGCGGCAAGCCAGGCGCAATGGGCAAAGCGGCGTTGGCCGGCAAAGGTGGCGCAGCTGGGCAAGGGCGCAAGGGCGGGATGGGCGGAATGGGCGCGGCCGGGGGCAGGGGCGGCGCGGGCGGGAGCGCCGGTATGAGAGGCCGGGGCGGTGCGGGGATGGGGGGCAGGTGGGCGCAGCCCGGACCCGGTGTTGGGCGGCCGCGCAGGTGGCCATATCCCTACGGCTGGACCGGCCCGGTTGGCGGCTATTGGCCGGCTGGCGTGGTGGTGCAGGAACCCGACTGGCTGGCGGTGGCCAATGCGCCGCCGGCGGACGAACCCGGTGGGGCGGACGGCGGCGATGCGGGGTTTGATGCCGACGATGGTGACGGTGGGAACGATGGCGGTATGGATACCGGAGCCGGCCGCGACGATGATGGCGGCGATGGCGCCGGCGAATGGTAATGGAGGTGTGTCATGTACAGTAAAGAATGCCAATGCGCGTCTTGCCGCAACACGGCGGCGGGCGGTTTTGAAGTCATGGAATTTGAGCAGGCGTTTTCCTATGAGTCGGAAGCGCCATACAGTGAGCAGGAGGAAACGGAACTGGCGATGGAACTGTTGTCGGTCACCAGCGAAGCGGAGCTGGAACAATTCCTCGGCAACGTCTTCAAGAAGGCGTGGAAGGGCATCAAGAAAGTCGCCAAGCCGCTGGGCGGTGCGCTGAAAGGCATCGCCAAGGCGGCGTTGCCGATGGTGGGCGGGGCGCTGGGGTCATTCATTCCCATCCCGGGTGTCGGCACCGCGCTCGGTTCCGCCCTGGGCAGCGCGGTCAGCAAGGCGCTGGAAGTGGAAATGAGTGAAATGGGCGAACTGGCGCAGGAAGACCGGGAATTTGAAATGGCGCGGCGGGTGGTGCGCATCGCCGGCACGGCCGCCAACCTGGCGGGCGACAGCGATGGCAGCCCGCAAGCGGTGCGCAGTGCGCTGCTGCGGGCGGTCCGCGCCCATGCTCCGCATTTGTCCGCCGTGGCGGGACGCTACAGCGGCCAGGGCGCACCGGCGCCAACGCATGAAGTGATGGAAGGCGAAGCCTATTGCGGCCCATGGCGCAAACGCCGCGCGGAGCGTTACCCGCTGCTGGAATTGCCTTGAACGGCGCGGGCGGCCATGATCATCGATTGCCACTGCCATGCGGGCCCTGGCGACGGCCTGTCCGGGCCGTGGGACAGCGACGCCACCCTGGCCCGTTACCTGCGCCGCGCGCGCCAGGCCGGCATCGCCCGCACGGCGCTGCTGCCCGCGTTTCACAGTGATTACGCGCTGGCCAACCGCGCCGTGGCGCGGCTGGTCGCGGCCAGTCCGGGGCGCTTTTATGGCTACGCCTTTGTCCACGCGCGGCGCGACCGTGGCCGCATCGACGCCATGGTGCGCATGGCGGTCGAACGCTACGGCTTTATCGGTATCAAGGTTCACAGGCACGATGCCCGCATCAGCGGCGAAGTGTGCGAGGCGGCGCGGCGCTACCGGCTGCCCGTGCTGTACGACCCGGCCGGTGAAACCGCGGTGGCGGAATTGCTGGCCACGCAGTATCCGGACGTGAATTTCATCTTGCCGCACCTGGGCAGCTTTGCCGACGACTGGGCGGCGCAACTGGCGCTGATCGACCACCTGGTGCGGCATCCGAATATCTACGCGGATACGTCCGGCGTGCGCCGTTTTGATTTGCTGGAACAGGCGGTGCGGCGCGCCGGACCCCATAAACTGTTGTTCGGCAGTGACGGGCCGTGGCTGCATCCGGGGCTGGAACTGGAAAAGATCAGATTGCTGGGGTTGGCGGCGGCCGATGAAGCGCTGATCACGGGGGAAAATTTCCAGCGGCTCGTGGGTGAATAGACGGGGACGGCCGCCGCCTTGCCGCTGCGCGGCGGCGCCACCCGTGCGGCGCCATAGAAGGGGCGGGCCGGCCCGTGGCAGTGTGGGGGAGCGCGTCAATGGTAAGCCGGCCCGTCCGGCTTGCCCTTGCGCCGCATCTGCAGCGCGCGGTCGCTGATGCCCAGCAGGGCGGCGGCGCGCTGGTTGTTGCCGTGTTCCGCCGCCAGGGCCAGGCGCATGGCGGTGTCGGCGGCGGCCTGGCTGATGGCGGGCAGCGACATGCCGAGATCGAGCGCATGGCGCACGGCGTCCGTAAAACCCTGGTCGGGCCAAGTGGCGCCGCCATGCAAGCGCTCGTCGGGCGGGACATCGCCGATAGTCAGCGGGCCCAGCCCGCAGTGGCGGTGCCAGATGCGGGCCACGGTCTGGCGCAAGTCGCGCACATTGCCCGGATAACTGCGCGTCAGCAGGTATTCACGTACGGCGGGATCGAGTTCGTGCGGGTGGTCGGGGTCGAGCTGGTGCAGGAAGTGGGATACCAGCGGCAGGATATCGCCCGTGCGTTCGCGCAGTGGCGGCGGGCGGCAACGCCAGCCGGCAATGCGGTAAAACAGGTCGGCACGGAAGGTGCCTGCCGCGACGCACGCATCGAGGTCGCGGTTGGTGGCGCAGACCAGGCGGAAGCGGGTCGGTTGCCAGTGATTGCCGCCCAGCCGCTTGTATTGCTGCTCCTGGATCACGCGCAGCAATTGCGCCTGCAATGCCAGTGGCAATTCGCCGACTTCATCGAGGAACAGGATGCCGCCATTGGCCTGCGCAAAAGCACCGTCACGGGCGCTGGCGGCGCCGGTGAAGGCGCCTTTTTCATGGCCGAAGAATTCACTGCCCGCCAGTTCCGGGGACAACGTACTGCAATCGAGCAATACCAGCGGCGTGCTGTCATCGTGCCCCGGCAGCGTGCGTCGGTCGAGGTGATGGATCAGCTTGGCTATTTGTTCCTTGCCGGTGCCGGTTTCGCCGGTAATCAACACCGGCGATTGCGTCCATGCCGCCACTTCCACCACGCTGCGCACCAGCGCGCGCCAGGCCGGGCTGTCGCCGACCAGGCAAGTGCGCACCATCTCGGACAGCATCAACTTGCGCACCGCGCCCCACCGTTGCAGGCGGGCGGCGGCTTGGGCCGCGATATCCGCTGCGCCTTCCGGCGCGCCGGGCCACAGCAGCAGGTCGGCCGCGCCGGACTCCAGCAGCGCCCAGCCGTCATGGGCCGGCAAAGCGGCACAGCAGACCGCCAGCACGGGCTGGTCGCCGTACCGCTCCGATGCCAGTCTGGCGCCGGCGGCACCCGCGCTGAATGTGGCCAGGGCGGCAAGCGCGGCGGCGGCCTGGCTGTCCCACTGGCTGAACAGGAACACCGGCGTCGCGCCGGGATCGCTGTTCGCCTGCCGCACACCAACCCCGGCCAGGCCCAGCCCGGCGGCGAGCGCGTCGGCAGCACCATCCGGCAAGGGCGCCATCGGATGCAGGGACGCGGTCAGGGTGTCTTCGTCCTCCATGCCTTCAAGTTAGGCAGGGGGACGGCCGGGCGGTTGAGGAGACGCAAACATGTCGGCCCCTTTGGCGGCAGTGAAAGATTGTCGAAACATTACGATTCTACGCCGCGCAGCACCCGATGGCGACAGCAATGCCATAAAAGCAACTCTGCCGCAACAGTCTCCCTATAACGGGGAATGCGAACGATAGTACGTTTGGGGCCAGGCCCCGAAATGTCGAGTAGATCGTTGCCGAAAAAAAGGGCCGGTGCTAGCCGGCCCTGCAGGTCACACTGAAACAGCGCGCCAGGTTATTGCTTCACGCAATCCACGAAGTAATCGCGCTTGCCATTGACTTCGCGTTTCACGAGGCCGTGCACGTCGGTCTCGAAGCCCGGGAAGCGTTCGTTGAAATCACGGGCAAAGCGCAGGTAATCGACGATGGTCTTGTTGAAGCGTTCGCCCGGGATCAGCAGTGGGATGCCCGGAGGATATGGCGTCAGCAGGATTGACGTGATGCGGCCTTCCAGCTGGTCGATCGCGACGCGTTCGATTTCGCGGTGCGCCATCTTGGCAAACGCTTCCGACGGTTTCATCGCAGGAATCATGTCCGACAGATACATCTCGGTGGTCAGGCGCGCCACGTCATACGCTTTGTAGAAATCGTGGATTTGCTGGCACAGGTCGCGCAAGCCCATCGATTCGTAGCGCGGATTGGCGGCCGCGAATTCCGGCAAGATGCGCCACATCGGCATGTTCTTGTCGTAATCGTCCTTGAACTGTTGCAGCGCGGTCAGCAGCGTGTTCCAGCGGCCTTTGGTAATGCCGATGGTGAACATGATGAAGAACGAATACAGGCCGCATTTTTCAACGATGACGCCGTGTTCCGCCAGGTATTTGGTGACGATCGATGCCGGGATGCCGGTTTCGCCAAACTGGCCGTCCAGCGACAGGCCCGGGTTGACGATGGTGGCCTTGATCGGATCGAGCATGTTGAAGCCCGGCGCCAGGTCGCCGAAACCGTGCCAGTTCTTGCTTTCTTCGGTGAAGATCCAGTCGGCCTGGGTGCCGATGCCTTCTTCGGCAAAGGTGTCCGGACCCCAGACCTTGAACCACCAGTCTTTGCCCCATTCCTCGTCGATTTTCTTCATCGCGCGGCGGAAGTCCAGCGCTTCCAGGATGGATTCTTCCACCAGCGCGGTGCCGCCCGGCGCTTCCATCATGGCGGCGGCCACGTCGCACGACGCGATGATCGAGTATTGCGGCGAGGTCGAGGTGTGCATCAGGTACGCTTCATTGAAAGCGTCCTTGTCCAGTTGTACGGATTCCGAATCGCGCACCAGCACTTGCGACGCCTGCGACAGGCCAGCCAGCAGTTTGTGGGTCGACTGGGTCGAGAAGATCATTGATTCCTTGGCGCGCGGACGGTCCTTGCCGATCGCGTGCATGTTCTTGTAGAAATCGTGGAACGTCGCGTGCGGCAGCCACGCTTCATCGAAGTGCAGCGTGTCGATTTCACCGTCCAGCATTTCGCGCAGGGTTTCCACGTTGTAGACCACGCCGTCATAGGTCGATTGCGTGATGGTCAAAATGCGCGGTTTTTTGTTCGCCGCGTCGCGCGCGAACGGGTTGTTTTCAATCTTGCGCTTGATCGATTCCATGCTGAATTCTTCCAGTGGAATCGGACCGATGATGCCCAGGTGGTTACGGGTCGGCATCAGGAACACGGGAATCGCGCCGCACATGATGATCGAGTGCAGGATCGACTTGTGGCAGTTGCGGTCCACCACCACGATGTCGCCCGGCGCCACGGTCGAGTGCCAGACCATCTTGTTGGACGTCGAGGTGCCGTTGGTGACGAAGTAGCAGTGGTCGGCGTTGTAGATGCGCGCGGCATTGCGCTCGGACGCTGCCACCGGGCCGGTGTGGTCCAGCAGCTGGCCGAGTTCTTCCACCGCGTTGCAGACGTCGGCGCGCAGCATGTTTTCACCAAAGAACTGGTGGAACATCTGGCCGATCGGCGACTTCAGGAACGCCACGCCGCCCGAGTGGCCCGGGCAGTGCCACGAGTACGAACCGTCGTTGGCATAGTGCACCAGGGCGCGGAAGAACGGCGGGGCCAGCGAATCCAGGTACGATTTGGCTTCGCGGATGATGTGGCGCGCCACGAATTCCGGCGTGTCTTCAAACATGTGGATGAAGCCGTGCAATTCGCGCAGGATATCGTTCGGGATGTGGCGCGACGTGCGGGTTTCGCCGTACAGGTAAATCGGGATGTCCGCGTTCTTGTAGCGGATTTCCTCGACGAACGCGCGCAGCGACTTCAGCGCGTCATCGGTTTCTTCCTTGGAACCACCGCCGAATTCCTCGTCGTCGATGGACAGCACGAAGGCCGAGGCGCGCGACTGCTGCTGGGCGAACTGGGACAGGTCGCCGTAGCTGGTGACGCCCAGCACTTCCATGCCTTCTTTTTCCATCGCGGCGGCCAGGGCGCGGATACCCAGTCCGGACGTGTTCTCGGAACGGAAATCTTCGTCAATGATGACGATAGGGAAACGAAATTTCATGGATGTCTTTCTCCAAAAGAACAACCGCCCCGGGATCGTTCAAACTCCGGAGCGGGCTGGGCGCCGGTTAAGGCGCAAAAAATAAGAGCGCGATTCTCGCAGAAATTCCGCTGCTTTTGGGAAAAAAGTTGCCGAATTTTTTGCCTAAACCGCATTCATCTTAGCGGAACTGTGTGAAACCGCTGTGACAACAGGAATTTATTAATGCCCGCCGCCCAGGAAGGCCAGCGGATCGACATGGGCCCAGGCGCAAACGCCCAGCACCACGCCGGCCGCCGCCACGCCATACGACGTATACAGCAGCCACTTGCGGTGCGTCAGCAGGGTGATCGCCGCCAGCGAGATGGCGATCTGCACGGCGGTCGTCGCCAGCGCCCACTGGTGGTGGGTGTGCATCATGGCGTCGGATTTCTTGTTCCATTCGGCCGACGAGGCTTCCCACTTTTCCGCGTCTTTCTTGATGTCTTCCTTTTCCGTCTTGTAGCGCGTCACTTCGGCCTTGTACTTTTCAGGATCGACGCCCGGCAGGATCATGGCCAGTTCGGCCAGGTTTTGCTTCGACGACTTGGACTGGTAATACGACCAGCTGTTGGCGGCCTGAGTCTTGTCGATGGCGGCATTGTTCTTGTACATGGCCGCTTCGTTTTGCGTCGCGCCGCCCTGGTAGCCGAACAGCGCGCCGACCGTGGCCAAAATGGCGGTGGTGACGGCGATATTGCCGGCGAATTTGTCATTGCTGTGGCCAGCGTGTTCGACCGCATGGTCGTGCGGGCCGTGGACGTGGAAACCGTGTCCGGACATGGAGGGACCTCGTAATGAAATGGAAAACTGGTTATTTACGCAGGGTGACGAACGCGTATGGCAGGCCGGTGGCCGATACATGCGGCTCGCGCGCGGTTTCGCGCCATTCCGGGCCAAGGGCAGGGAAGTGGGCGTCGCATTCGTAGGCTGCCTGGATTTCCGTGATGATCACGATATCGGCCAGCGCCAGCGCCTGTTCATAGACCTGGGCGCCGCCAATGATGTAAGCCTGGGCATCGCCGGCCACCAGCGCGCGTGCCGCTTCGATCGAGTGCACGGTCTCAACACCGTCCGCGCGCCAGCCGGCGTTACGCGTGATGACGATATTGCGGCGGTTCGGCAGCGGACGGCCGATCGATTCAAAGGTCTTGCGGCCCATGATGATGGCGTGGCCGGTGGTCAGGCGCTTGAAATGCGCCAGGTCTTCCGGCAGTTTCCACGGCAGGGTGTTGTTGATGCCGATGCCGCGCTTCTGGTCGGCGGCAACGATGATGGCCAGCTGGGTCATTGTTCAGTTACTGGGTGAATGCGTGAGCCCAGCATTATATATGGTCTGTCCGCCAACCCTGTGGCCAGTCTGCCATGCCACTGTGTCTATAAGACTTGGCGCTTCAACCATATCCCGTTGTGTGTCCGCCTCAATCGCGGCGGCACGGCAAGACGTTTCGAGCCATTGTGATTATTCGTGAGAATTAAACGAACTTTTTTCAGTATTGTGCCTGTAGCCCCAGAAAAATTAATTCCAAGAAACGGCTTTGATCAAGGTTCTCACTCTGGAGGGAGACAATGAAACACCCACTCAGGCACGTACTTGGAGACGTGCAGCATGCAATTCTGGCGTTGGCGGATGGCGCCCTGTTCCACGGCGTGGCCATCGGTGCGGCGGGGGCCACAAGCGGCGAGGTGGTCTTCAACACCGCCATGACGGGTTACCAGGAAATCCTCAGCGATCCCAGTTACAGCCGCCAGATCGTCACACTGACTTATCCCCACATCGGCAACACCGGTATCAATACCGAAGATGGCGAATCGCCGCGCATCCATGCGGCCGGCCTGGTCATCAAGGACTTGCCGCTGTTGATGTCGAATTTCCGTTCCACGCAGTCGCTGCCGGAATGGCTGCGCGAGCAGGACATCGTCGCCATTGCCGGCATCGATACCCGCAAGCTGACCCGCATCCTGCGTGAAAAAGGGGCGCAAAACGGCGCCATTGTCACCGGCGACGACGCGGTGAAAACCGCGGAAATCGCGCTGGAACGGGCGCGCGCGTTCCCGGGCCTGAACGGCATGGACCTGGCCCGCACGGTCACCACCAGTGCAGCGTTTGAATGGCGCGAAACCGAATGGATGCTGGGCCGCGGCTTCGGCCACCAGCATGCGCCCCGCTACCACGTGGTGGCGTATGACTTTGGCGTCAAAACCAATATCCTGCGCATGTTGGCCGAACGAGGCTGCAAGGTAACGGTGCTGCCGGCCGAAGCGGGCGCCAAGGCGGCGCTGGCGCTGCAGCCGGACGGCATTTTCCTGTCCAACGGCCCGGGCGATCCCGGTCCCTGCGATTATGCGATCGATGCCGCGCGCGAATTGATGGACAAGGGCATCCCGACCTTCGGCATTTGCCTGGGGCACCAGATCATGGCGCTGGCCTGTGGCGCGCGCACCGTGAAAATGAAGTTCGGCCACCATGGCGCCAACCACCCGGTGCAGGATGTCCTCACCGGTGAAGTCATGATCACGTCGCAAAACCACGGCTTCGCGGTCGATGCCTCGACCCTGCCGGCGCACTGCAAGATCACCCACGTGTCGCTGTTTGACGGCTCGCTGCAAGGCTTCATGCGCCTCGATAAACCCGCATTCTGCTTCCAGGGCCACCCGGAAGCGTCGCCCGGTCCGCATGACCTGGCACCGTTGTTCGATAAATTCATTGCACTGATGGGAGCCAATCAACATGCCTAAGCGTACCGATATCAACAGCATCCTGATCATCGGCGCCGGCCCCATCGTCATCGGCCAAGCCTGTGAATTCGATTATTCCGGCGCGCAGGCTTGCAAGGCGCTGCGCGAAGAAGGGTACAAGGTGGTGCTGGTCAATTCGAATCCGGCCACCATCATGACCGACCCGGACATGGCGGACGTGACCTATATTGAGCCCATCACGTGGCAAGTGGTGGCCGCCATCATCGAGAAAGAACGGCCGCAAGCCGTGCTGCCCACCATGGGCGGCCAGACCGCGCTTAATTGCGCACTGGATTTGCACCACCACGGCGTGCTGGAAAAATTCAACGTGGAGCTGATCGGCGCCACCCCGGAAGCCATCGACAAGGCGGAAGACCGCGCCAAGTTCAAGGCCGCGATGACGCGCATCGGCCTGGGCTCGGCCCGTTCCGGGATTGCCCACACGATGGCCGAAGCCTGGAGCGAGCAGGAAAAGCTGGGCTTCCCCGTCATCATCCGGCCCTCGTTTACGATGGGTGGCAGCGGCGGCGGCATTGCCCGCAACGCGGAGGAATTCCTGGCCATTTGCACGCGCGGCCTGGAACTGTCGCCGACATCCGAATTGCTGATCGAGGAATCGCTGCTGGGCTGGAAAGAATTCGAAATGGAGGTGGTGCGCGACCGCAAGGACAACTGCATCATTGTCTGCTCGATTGAAAACCTGGATCCGATGGGCGTGCATACCGGCGACTCGATCACGGTGGCGCCGGCGCAAACCTTGACGGACAAGGAATACCAGATCATGCGCAACGCGTCGCTCGACGTGCTGCGGGAAATCGGCGTCGACACCGGCGGCTCCAACGTGCAGTTCGCGCTGAACCCGCAAGACGGCCGCATGATCGTGATTGAAATGAACCCGCGCGTGTCGCGTTCGTCGGCGCTGGCGTCGAAAGCCACCGGCTTCCCGATTGCCCGCGTGGCGGCCAAGCTGGCGGTTGGCTATACGCTCGATGAACTGCGCAACGACATCACGGGCGGCGCCACCCCGGCATCGTTTGAACCGGCCATCGATTATGTCGTGACCAAGGTGCCGCGTTTCGCCTTCGAAAAATTCCCCGGCGCCGACCAGCGCCTGACCACGCAAATGAAATCCGTGGGCGAAGTCATGGCGATGGGCCGCACCTTCCAGGAATCGTTCCAGAAAGCGCTGCGCGGGCTCGATATCGGCCTCGACGGCCTGCGCCGCGCCAATACCGGCGCCGCCGTGATCGCGCAGGAACTGGCGCAGCCGGGACCGCAGCGCATCTGGTACGTGGGGGAAGCGTTCGCCCAAGGCATGACGCAGGGCGAAGTGCATGAACTGTCGAAGATCGATCCCTGGTTCCTGGCGCAAATCCACGACCTGGTGGAAGTGGAACAGTGGGTCCAGACCCAGACCCTGGAAGGGCTGGACAAGCCGGTGCTGTACCGCCTGAAGCAGCAGGGCTTTGGCGACCGCCGCCTGGCTGCGCTGTTGAACACCTCGGAAACCGCGGTGCGCACCCACCGCCAGCTGCTGGGCGTGCGTCCCGTCTATAAGCGGGTCGACACCTGCGCCGGCGAGTTTGCCACCCGCACCGCGTACATGTATTCCACCTATGACGATGAGTGCGAAGCGCAGCCGACCAATAAAACCAAGATCATGGTGCTGGGCGGTGGCCCGAACCGTATCGGCCAGGGCATCGAATTCGATTACTGCTGCGTGCACGCGGCGCTGGCGATGCGCGAAGACGGCTATGAAACCATCATGGTCAACTGCAACCCTGAAACGGTGTCCACCGATTACGACACCTCGGACCGGCTGTATTTCGAATCGCTGACCCTGGAAGATGTGCTGGAAATCGTGGAGCTGGAACGCCCCGCCGGCGTGATCGTGCAATACGGCGGCCAGACCCCGCTGAAGCTCGCGCTGGACCTGGAAGCCAATGGCGTGCCGATTATCGGCACCTCGCCGGACATGATCGACGCCGCGGAAGACCGCGAACGCTTCCAGCAACTGCTGCACGAACTGGACTTGCGCCAGCCGCCCAACCGCACCGCCCGCACCGAGGAAGACGCCGTGCGGCTGGCAGAAGAAATCGGCTATCCGCTGGTGGTGCGTCCGTCGTATGTGCTGGGAGGCCGTGCCATGGAAATCGTCCATGAGCGGGCCGACCTGGAACGCTATATGCGCGAAGCCGTGAAGGTGTCGCACGACTCCCCCGTGTTGCTGGACCGTTTCCTCAACGATGCGATCGAGATCGACGTCGATTGCGTGTCGGACGGCATCGAGGTGGTGATCGGCGGCGTGATGGAGCACGTGGAGCAGGCCGGCATCCACTCCGGCGATTCGGCCTGTGCGCTGCCGCCCTATTCGCTGGCGCCGGACACGGTCGAGGAGATCAAGCGCCAGACCGCGCGCCTGGCGCGCGGGCTGGACGTGGTGGGCCTGATGAATGTGCAATTCGCCGTGCAGCGGCTGAAAGTCGACGGCCGCACGCACGACCAGGTGTTCGTGCTGGAAGTGAACCCGCGCGCCTCGCGCACGGTGCCGTTCGTGTCCAAGGCCACCGGCCGGCCGCTGGCGAAAATCGCCGCGCGCTGCATGGCCGGTGAAACCCTGGCGGAACAGGGTATTTCCGGCGAAGTGGCGCTGCCGTTCTACAGCGTCAAGGAAGCCGTGCTGCCGTTTGGGAAGTTCCCCGGTGTCGATACCATCCTGGGGCCGGAAATGAAATCCACCGGCGAAGTGATGGGCGTGGCGCCGACCTTCGGTGAAGCGTATTACAAGGCCCAGCTGGGCGCCGGCGTGCGCCTGCCGCACGGCGGCACCGTGTATTTACGCGTACGCCAGGGCGACCAGGCGCGCACGGTGGCGCTGGCGCGCGACCTGGCCGCCGCCGGTTTCGACCTGGCCGCCAGCCACGTGACGGCGCAAGTCGTTGCGGCCGGCGGGGTGCCGGTGCGCGAAGAACAGGATGACGTGGTGCTGGCGCTGTTGAAGGAAAAAGCCATCGCCATGGTGGTGGTGACGGTCGATGAAAAGCGCTCCGCGATCGGTTCGTCGCGCGCCCTGCGCGTGGCTGCGCTGGCCTCCGGCGCGGTCTATTACACCACCATCGCCGCCGCCGAAGCATGCGTGGAAGCGCTGAAATATGCGCAACAGCCGCCCAGCCTGTATTCCGTGCAGGCCTTGCACGCGCTGGCGGCCGAAGCGAAGGAGGCCGTGCCGTCCGCACCGCAGCAGGGCCGCCGTGTGCCTGGCGTGGACGACCTGGCCGCCGCCGCGTTCAAGCTGCCGGAGCGGCGCCGCAGCCTGCGTGAACGCAGTGTCGGTGTGCCGCCATTAAAACTGTTCATCCGCCAGCCATTCACGGAATCGGATGCGCGCCAGCAGCGCATGATTGCCGACATCCTGACCCTGATCGATACCGCCAACGGCATTCCCTATCCGTTCAAGTACCTGACCGGCACGGAAGCGGAAAGTGCCGACACGTTCCGCGCCGCGTTTGAACGCAACCACCAGCAACCCTTCACGCCGAAGAATTTCCGGCGCCACCGCCTGGCGCTGCTGGAGCAGGCCGACGTGATGATCAACATCCGGGTCGGCATGAGCGAGTCGAGCGCGTTTGAACTGGCGTACCACGTGTTCAAGGGGCGCGCCACGCCGGTGCTGTTCCTGGTGTGGAAGGGCGCGCCGATCAAGACCACCCTGCTGCGCGAACTCGATGACCTGGTCGACGTCACCTATATCGAATTTGAGGAAGTAGAAGAGCTGAGGGGCGCGATACACCGCTTCTTCAGTGGCAAATCCCTGCAAGTCCTGGAAGCTTGCGGTTAATACAAGGAGTGCGACATGCTGGCTAATTTTAAGATCAAGAACCTGGTGATCGGTGCGCTGGGATTCCTCAGCGCCCTGATGCTGGTGATGGGCATCATGGGTATTTATGGCGCCAACAAATCCGTGGCGATGCTCAGCGAGGTCACCCTCAGCGATGAACAAAACGCTACCGCCCGCACGGCCATCCGGCTCGATATGGAGACCAACCGCAGCCAGATCCTGCAGGCCTTGCAGCACAACCCGGGGTTCGACTGGGCCAAGCTGCACGACCATCCGCTGACCAACCACTGGACCATCATCGACACCACGTCGGCGCGGCTGGCCAAGAGCTGGGATACCTATCTGGCCAGCATCAAATCCGAGGAAGAGCGCAAGCTGGCGCAAGAGTGGTATGCAAAAAGCGGCGGGCTGGGACTGGACCACATCAAGGCCGCCGCCACCGCCATCAAGGCCGATCAGTGGGATGACGGGGAAATGGTCTTGATCAAGAAAATTAATCCGACGTACCGCGTTGGCGATGAGGCAATGAAAGCCTTCACCGCGTTTGCCGACAAGCGGTCCAAGGAAAATGAAGAAGCCGTGCAAGCGAGCCTGGCTTCGACCCGCAACACCATGATCGCGGTGGTGATCATAGGCGCATTGTTGGGCCTGTGCGCCGGCGTGATCGTGGTGGGCGCGATTTCCGCACCGCTGCGCGAAGCGATGGATGTCGCGCACCGGGTGGCGGAAGGCGACTTGACGGGCAAATCCGAACCGCACAGCAACAACGAAATCGGCTCATTGCTGAAGGCGCTCGACAAGATGAAAGCCAACCTGTCCGAGATCGTGGGCGAAGTGCGCGGCAGCACCGATGTGATTTCCAGCGCATCGGGCCAGATCGCCGCCGGCAACATGGACTTGTCGAACCGCACCGCACAGCAGGCGGCTTCGCTGGAAGAAACCGCATCGTCGATGGAACAGCTGACCGGCACCGTCAAGCAAAATGCCGACCACGCGCGCCAGGCCAACCAGCTGGCGCAATCGGCATCGCAAGTAGCCAGCCGTGGCGGCCAGGTGGTGTCGCAAGTGGTGGAAACCATGGGCTCGATTAACGATTCGTCGAAGAAGATTGTCGACATCATTGGCGTGATTGACGGCATTGCGTTCCAGACCAATATCCTGGCGCTGAATGCCGCGGTGGAAGCCGCCCGCGCCGGTGAGCAGGGACGTGGCTTCGCGGTGGTGGCGTCGGAAGTGCGTTCGCTGGCGCAGCGTTCGGCCGCGGCGGCCAAGGAAATCAAGGCGCTGATCGATGATTCCGTGGACAAGGTCGACTCCGGCGCCAAGCTGGTGGACCAGGCCGGCGCCACGATGGAAGAAATCGTCACCAGCATTGGCCGTGTCGCCAGCATCATGGGTGAAATCACGCAAGCCAGCCAGGACCAGACTGCGGGCCTGGACCAGATTCATTCCGCCATCAGCCAGATGGATGGCTTGACCCAGCAAAACGTCGCGCTGGTGGAAGAAGCATCGGCTGCCGCCGATTCACTGTACGAGCGCGCTGCGGGCCTGCAGCAAGTGGTCAGCGTGTTCAAGGTGGATGCCTCCATGCTGCCGCCGTCGCTTGCCGCGCCCCGTGCGCCGGTGAAATCGGCCGCCAAGCCAGCCGCCAAGCCAGCCGCGAAGGCGGCGTCGGTGCGCCAGATCGCCAACCGCGCGGGCAAGCCTGCGGCGGCGCCAAAGAAGGCCCAGGCCGTGGCCAATGGCGCCAACGACGACTGGGTGGAATTCTGACCGTGTCTCCTCCGGCTGCCACCCCTTAGGTGGCCGGTTTCGCGGCTGCGCGCTCCCCGCGCAGCCGTTTATTTTTATTCGTTTGCAGGTGCGGGGCGTTCAGGCCGGGCGCCGCGGCTTATTGAGCCAACTGTTCCCACGCCACTTGCCAGTAACCGTTGCGGGTCGCGGTTTTCGCTTCCAGCACAGCGGCCGGCAGTTTGACGTCCAGCGCGGCAATGCGGTCCGGGTCGAGCAGGATGGTGGGCCGTTCCTGGCGCAGGATCGGCAGCACGTCCGGTTTAGTGTGGAATTTCAGGATCTTGGCCGCATGCTGGCCCGCCAGCGCGCCGACCTTGCCAAACTCCGCGCCCATATACAGCGCCGCGCCCGGCACGCGCACCATGGCCAGGGTCACCACCGGCACCTTATTTTCCTTGCCATATTCGCCCAGGTCGATCGCCGCCTCGTAGCGGTGCAAGCCATAGTACGTATCGAGCGGCACGGCAAACAGGTTGACGCCGCTGCCGCCATCATGCAATGCCTTGATGGACGGGATGATGCTGTCGGTCTTGGCCACCAGTTTGGACGTGACGGCCATCCCGAGCGGCTTGGCGCTGACGGAAGCAGCCGCCACGTTGGCCACGCCGTTTTCATCGTCGGTATGGATCATGCCGATCTTGCTGGCATTGGGGAAGATCCGCTGCACCATCTTCAGCGAATCCTGCATGCTGGTATACAGGGTCGATCCCGTGACACCGGGGCCGCCGTCGACCAGCGACACGCAGCCGGCATCCTGCGGATGGGCCACGGCGGTAAACACCACCGGCACCCTGGCGTCTTCCAGGATGCCACGCGCGTATTTGGTGGCCGGGGTGCCGATGGTCAGCACCAGGTCCGGCTTGGCGGCCGCCATGCGCACGGCTTCCTGCCGCACTTTCATCAGCGCGCCGATGCGGTTCCAGAAGCCGCCGCGTTCGATGTCGAAATCGACTTTGACGCGGTTGACCTTGAGGTTCTTGCCGGTGGCGATGCCTTGTTCCTTCAGGGTTTCCAGGAACCCGTTGTACGCTTCCTGGTATGGTTCGATGTCCGTCACCTGCAGTACTTCGACCCGGTATTCATGGGGCGTTTCCATGGTTTCCAGCGGCAGGGGTTCGATGGCGAAGACCGGCAGGGCGGCGAAGGCGGTGGCCAGCAATAAGGGGAGGGTGAGCTTTTTCATCAGGTCCGGAGAGTCAGTGTCGATGGCCTATTTAATCAAGAAATAGTAATAATTCGGCAAGTATCGACAGACTTCACGAGCCAAACTGCATTCCATGACGGCCATTACAACAGTCGGCGGGGGATGTAACTGTTGGCAAATTTCGCAACATTGGCACGGGAGCTCTGTTAACATGCGGACTTTATCAAGATGCAACAGGAGTTTTTATGCACGCAATGACTTCCCTGGCTGCGGCCGGCCTGATTTCCCTGGCAGCGCTGATTGCCGCCACGCCCGCCGCCAATGCAGCGTCCCCGGCTCCGGCCGCTGCCTCGGCGCCCGATGCGGCGGCCATCAAGGCCACCCACGACATGCTGGCCGCCATGCAGGCGGAAAAACTGGTGCGCATGGTGGCCGGCAGCAGCCGCTTCCCGAACGAACAAGCCCGCACCGCCGCGCTGGCCAAGGTGGAAAAGCTGACGCAGACGCCGGCCGAAGTATATAAACGCCTGGCGGCCCCGGTCGCCAAGGTGGTGTCGGCGGAAACCGCCGCCGAGATGGCGCGTTTTTACCAGACGCCGTATGGTCAGAAAGTCGTTTTCCAGAAGTACAACAGCCGTGCCAGTTTTGGCGGCGCGGCCGCGCCGCAGGTCAGCAAGGAAGAAAAGGCGGCATTGAAAAATCCGGCCTATGTCAAAGCCAGCAAGGAGCTGGAAGCGGCCGAACCGGCCATCCGCCACGAAGTGTTCGTGTTGATCAAGAGTGTGCTGAAGTCCGCATGATGGTTTTGCCCACCACGGAAGCGCACTGGCAAGCGTTGAGATCCGTACGGCTGGCCGCGCTGCTCGATGCGCCGACCGCCTTTGGCATCACGCATGCGCAATCGTCCGCCAATACCGACGATGATTGGCGCGCCCATGCGGCGGGACGCAAGGGCATTGCCTTTTTCCTGGCGTTCGATGGCGATGACGCGGTTGGTCTTGCCGGGGGGATGACGGGCAGCGACGGCACACACCAGCTGATCGCGATGTGGGTGCGGCCGCAATACCGGGGTTCCGGCATTGCCGCGCAACTGGTTGATGCGGTCAAAGCCAACGCGGTGGCGGCGGGGCATGTGCGGGTGGTGCTGGACGTGTCGCCGGAAAACGCGCCGGCGGCGCGCTTTTACCAGAAGCAGGGCTTTGTGTTCCTGCCCCACTGGGAACCGCTGGCCAGCCATCCGCACATCCAGGTGCAGCAAATGGCGTGGCTGGCCACGGTGTGAAGGTCAGACCGCCATCGGCGCCGTGATCGGCGCATGGTGCCGGTAGCCTTCCAGCGAGAAATCGGAAGGTTCGACTTTTTCCAGCCATTCCGGCTCGTATTTTCCGGTCTTGGCAAAGTCCGGCACGCGCTCGGAAATCACCAGCTTCGGCGCCGGGAACGGTTCGCGCTGCAACTGTTCCCGCACCATGTCCAGGTGGTTTTCATAGATGTGCGCATCGCCGATGAAATAGCTGAACCAGCGCGGCGTATAGCCCGTCAGGCGGCCGACCAGCGCCAGCAGCGCCGCGCCTTCGGCCAGGTTGAAGGGCGTCCCCAGGCCGATATCGTTGCTGCGCACGTACAGGCACAGGGAAATTTCTTTCGTCGTGGCGTTCGGGATGAACTGGTACAGCAAGTGGCAGGCCGGCAGCGCGACCTGGTCCAGCACGGCCGGGTTCCAGCCGTGGAACAGGATGCGGCGGCTGCCCGGATTGTTGACGATGGTGTCCAGGCATTCGCGCAACTGGTCGATGGCCTTGTACATCAGCACTTTATTCACGCCATCTTCCACCAGCGGGGCGACCACGCGGAAGCCATTGCGCTGCGCGTCGCCGATCTGTGCATCCGCATCGGCATCGAGCAGCTTGTAGCCGGGCCACTGGCGCCACTGCACGCCGTACACCGGGCCAAGGTCGTCCAGGCCGGTGCGGTGCGGGTTGTCCAGCCACTGCTGGTTTTCATTGGCGTTCTGGTCCCACACTTTGCAGCCCAGCGCGCGGAAGTCCGCCGCGCTGCTGGAGGCGCGCAGGAAGGCGCACAATTCACCGACCACGGATTTGAACGCCAGCTTCTTGGTCGTCACCGCCGGGAAACCGTCCTTTTGCAGGTCGAAACGCATCATGGCGCCCGGCACGCTGAGGGTGCGGATGCCGGTGCGGTTGTCTTGCCAGCTGCCGGTGTCGAGGACAGTGCGGATCAGGTCCAGGTATTGCTGCATTCAAATCTCCAACGGGTACGGTATTTTACAAAGAGCCGATGATTGTAACAGGCGGCTGCACGGGACGATGCGCCGCCACGCGCGCGTCAGCGCTTGCCGCGCTTGCCGGTGTCGCGCGCCGTGGCTTTGGCGGCGGCCCTGGCGACGGATTTGGCGCCACGGCCGCCGGTGACGACCACCGCGCCTTTCGGCACGGCGCCAGCACCGCCGGCGCCCCGTGCGCGGCCCTGCGGTGGCGAAGCGAAGCTTTTCCCCCGTGCCGTGCCGGCCGCCGCAGGGTTGCCTGCCGCCGCTTTGGCGGCGCGCGGTTTCGGCGCCGGTTGCGCACCGGGATAACTGCCGTCGCGGTCGGTGCGGAAGCGCGGATCGGCGCTGAGCGGCTGGTCCGGGTCGGCATTGAGCTTGTCCGGCGCGCCGCGTTTGCCGCCGGCATCGTTCTTCGCAGGCTTGGCGCCTGGTTTCCCGCCGGCCTTGGCGGCGGATTTCGCCACCGGGGCGGTGTCCGGCACGCGGTGTTCCGCTTCAAATCCAGCCACCTCGGTGCGCGGCAGCACTTGCCGCGTCAGCTTTTCAATTGCGCGCAAGGGTTCGGCTTCATCCGCGCACACCAGCGACAGCGCCTCACCTTCCATGCCGGCACGGCCGGTGCGGCCAATGCGGTGCACATAGTCTTCCGCCACGGTCGGTAAATCGAAATTCACCACCAGCGGCAGCGCTTCGATATCGAGGCCGCGCGCCGCAACGTCGGTCGCCACCAGCAATTGCACTTGTCCGGCCTTGAAACGTTCCAGCGCGCGCAAGCGAATATGCTGGGCGCGGTCGCCGTGGATCGCGTCGGCCTTGAAACCCTGTTCCTGCAATTGTTCGACCAGCACGTCCGCGCCCTTGCGGGTTTTCACGAACACCAGCACTTGTGGCCAGTCGTTCTTGCGCAGCAGGTGCAGCAGCAGCGGCGCCTTGCGGCGCTTGTCGGTGGTGATGGCCCACTGGCGCACCGTCGCGGCGGCCTGGTTGCGGGGACTGGCCTGGATCGTGACGGGGTCTTCCAGCAGGATTTTCGCCAGCTCGCGGATCGCTTCCGGGAACGTGGCGGAAAACAGCAAGGTCTGTTTCTCGTCCGGCAGCGCCAGCAAAATCTGTTCGAGGTCGTTGGCAAAGCCCAGGTCCAGCATGCGGTCCGCTTCGTCCAGCACCACCGCCTGCAACTGATCGAACCGCACTTCGCCCTGGCCCATCAAGTCCAGCAGCCGGCCCGGTGTCGCCACCAGCACATCGAGACCCTTGCGCAGCTTGGCGATTTGCGGCTCGATCGGCACCCCGCCATAGGCGACGAAGGCGCGCATCGGGATATTGCGGCCATAGCTGCGAAAGCTCTCGAACACCTGCTCGGCCAGTTCGCGCGTGGGCGTGAGCACCAGGCAGCGCACCATGCCGGGCGCGGCGCGCTCGCCGACCGTGGCCAGGCGCTGCAGCAGGGGGATCGCAAAGCCGGCGGTCTTGCCGGTGCCGGTCTGCGCGGCGGCCAGCAAATCGCGGCCTTCCAGGATGGCGGGAATCGCCTGTTGCTGGACCGGTGTCGGTTCGGAATAGCCGACCGTGGCAAGCATGCGGATCAGCGGGTCGATCAGGCCCAGGGAATCAAAAGTCATGGTTTCTTTCAAAGTTCGTTACACCACAGCGCCAGGGCGCTGTGCAGGCGCGCATCATCGAGCGCCATCAGGTTGTCGCCGACATACCATTCCGTAAAACAGTGGCCGGGCAGTTGCGCAGGGCTGGCGCGGTTGAACAGCCAGACGCCGTGCTGCTGGGCCACCTTGATGCGCAGCTCGATGGCGCGCTCGCGGCTGGCCGGCATGTGGACGTGCAGCATATTGGCTTGCGGCCAAGCCGGGTTCGGCGTCAGTTTGGGGAAGGCGCGCAGGATCTCAACCAGTTCCAGCGTGCGGCGGTAGTAATGCGGCATCGCCGCCAGCCGCGCATCGAATTGCATGGCCGCCGCCACGATATACGGCGAGCGGTGGATCACATTGCCGCCGGATCGGCGGAACCATTCGGCCGCCACGCCGGTAAACGGCCGCTTGCCCAGCAACACCGCGCCACCCAGGCCGGCAATGCCCTTGTACAGCGAGACGTACACACTGTCGAAACCGGCGCAGATTTCATGCAGGGGTTTGCCATAGGCCGCCGCGGCTTCCCACAGCCGCGCGCCATCCATGTGCAGGTGGATACCCTGTGCGTGGCAATATGCCTTGATGGCGGCCAGTTCGTCCCATGACGGGCTCTGGCCGCCGATTTCGCGGGCCGGCAACTCCAGCACCACGGCGCCCAGCTTGTCGGGGATGGCTTTTAAATCGTCCAGGGTCCACGGGCGGTGCGGATCGCCGAGTTGCAGCGCATCGAAGTGGCCAAGCAACTGGTGGTTGCCCCGTTCATGCCTGAAAATGTGCGCGGTCGGGTGCAGCGCCACCAGCCGGCTGCCCCGTTCCGCGCACGCCAGGCGCAGTGCGGTCACTTGCGTCATGGTGCCGGTGATGCAGAACACGCTGGCCTCACAACCCAGCAGCGCGGCGATTTTTGCTTCAAACGCCTGGATCAGGTCCCCGTCGCCATAGACGTCATGCGCCACATGGTGCTGCTCGCACCATTCGGCCATGGCATAAAACAGTTCGGCGGGCGTTTGCTGGCGGTGACCCGGCAAGACGGTATGGCAGCTCTGGCGCAATTCGGCGTCGGTCACGGGGTTCTCCTGGAAAGGATGGCATTTTAACCGACGACGTAGAGTTGAAGGTGTCAAGCCTGTCCGATGCTATTCTGTTTCCTCGCTCGCGCTGTACGTTTCTCTGCTGCTGCACGCCGACGGGCATGTTCGACCAGCGCGTTGGTAATTATTTGGCGCAGCTCGGGCGTAAAGCGGGCAATCTCTTCCTCTTGCAGCAGATCGGCTTGGCACATCAGCAAGATATGCCAAGTGGCAGTGGAGCGCCTGAAGTCATTGAATATCTCCGCAAGCTCATTATCCCGCTCATGAACATGCCGATAGAGGGCGATGTAACGCTGGTGCGAGGACATTTCCGGTTGTTCCAAAAGACCATCGATTTCCTTGAGAATCCGAGTGCAAAAACGATCCAGCGCGATTGGCTTGAGATCGCGAAACACTCGCCAGTCTGCTTCGTCGATAGGTTGCATAACTCCTCCCCTGAATTATGCTGATTATCGCTTACCTTTTTTGTTGGCGCACTTCGGTGACCAGCGTCGGCAATTCCCATGCGCCGCCGGCGGCAATGGCTTTGCACATACCCGTAGTGGACGATTCCGTCAGCACGAATTGCGCGCCATTCCACGTCCATTGGCTGGAATTCATGCAGTCACCGATGCCCCGGCCTTTGAATACGCCCGAAACGATGCCCGCCGCATACCCGGAACCCGCGGCAGTGACCAGTTTGGGGCCGTACGGCGGGCGTACGTTGATGATCCAGTAGCCATGGCTGGTGTTGTACGGCGCCAGGAAGCACATGGTGGAAGCAAGCGCCAGGTTGGCATTCAGGCGTGTGACGGTTATTCCGTCGCTGTTGAGCGGGCCGTGCAAGTCTTCGCAAACTGTTATCGGCGTGGCGGCGCGCAAGGCCGCCAGCAAGGCTCTGCGTGCACTGCCTGGCAGCCGAATGCTTTTGTCGGAAGGGGAAAACGCGTACACGACCGGAGCAGCTTGCGTTGCAGGCACACTGGACTCGGTGGCTTGGCCGGGTTTGTACAGCGCGCCGCTGGTGCCCAACCGGCCCTGGAATTCATCCATTTTCAACAGGACGGCGGCAGCACCTTTGCCAGAGAGTTCCCACAAAGTGGTGCCGGCGGTCCATTCGATCTTGCTGTTGCCCCTGAGCGCTCCCAGGAGAGCCGCAGTCTGCGCGTCATCTAGTTCGGTGCTGAGGGAATTGCGTTGCAGGCGCAGCGTGCCATGGTCACGGTCGCCAATGAACATGCTAACTTCGAATGTTTCCGGCAATTGATCGAGGAATCTGGCGTCTCCAAGGCTGCCGATCATCAGCGTGGCGCTGACCGATTGTTCGGGTCCGGCCAACCGCGTCAGCAGGATGGAAACGGCCTCGTTATAACGGTCGTCCTGATATCCGGCAGCGCGGCAGGTGCCGGTATTGTCACAGGCCAGTTCCCAGTCATGGTGCTGGAAGTAGATACCGGCAAACCCGGCGGCGCCTGCGGCCGCCGGCATCAATGCCAGCACAGCGGTCAGCGCCAGGGCGCTGCGGACATTCATGCTGTTTTAGTGCACCACTTGCACATTATGGAACTGCAGCGCCGCCAGGTTCGCATAGATGCCACCCAGCGCCACCAGTGACGCATGGTTGCCGGTTTCGACGATCTTGCCGTCTTCCATCACGATGATGCGGTCGGCGCGCTGCACGGTGGCCAGGCGGTGGGCGATGATGACGGTGGTGCGGCCTTTCATGGCAGCTTCCAGCGCGCCTTGCACCAGGCGTTCGGATTCCGCGTCGAGCGCGCTGGTGGCTTCGTCCAGCAGCAGCAGCGGCGGGTTTTTCAGCAGGGCGCGGGCAATCGCGATGCGCTGGCGCTGGCCGCCGGACAGGCGCACGCCGCGCTCGCCCAGGAACGACTGGTAACCGTTCGGCAAGCGTTCGATGAATTCGTGGGCGGCGGCCATTTTCGCGGCCTGGATCACTTCTTCATCGGTGGCGCCGGCGCGGCCGTAGCGGATGTTTTCCATCGCGTCGGTCGAGAAGATCACGGTGTCCTGCGGCACGATGCCGATCGCGTTGCGCAGGGTGTGCAGGTCGAGCTGCCGGATATCGACGCCATCGAGCTTGATCGAGCCCAGTTGCGGGTCGTAGAAGCGCAGGAACAACTGGAACAGGGTGGTCTTGCCGGCGCCGGAAGGACCGACCACGGCAATGGTTTCGCCGGGTTTGATGTCCAGATTCAGGTGCGACAGGGCCGCCGTGTCGGGGCGCGACGGGTACGAGAACGTCACGTCGCCCAGCGCCAGGGCGGCGCCGTTGGCGGCGCGCGGCGGCAGCGCCAGCGGGTGGGCCGGCGACTGGATGTCGGATTTCACGGACATCAGTTCCAGCAGGCGTTCGGTGGCGCCGGCGGCGCGCTGGGCTTCGCCCATCACTTCGGACAAGGCGCCAATCGCGCCGGCCACGGTGGTCGCATACAGGATGAACTGGCCCAGCTCACCGCCCGTCATGGTCCCTTCCAGCACGGCATGGGCGCCCAGCCACAGCACGAACACGATGGTGCCGAACACCAGCACGATGGCCAGCATGGTTAAAAACGCACGGGCGCGGATGCGCTGCATCGCCGTGGTAAATGCGTTTTCCACCGAGGTGCTGAAACGCTCGGTTTCGATTTTCTCGTGGGTAAACGCTTGCACGGTCGGCATCGCGTTGAGGATTTCACCGGCCACGGCGGAGGCATCGGCAATCCGGTCCTGCGACGCGCGCGACAGCTTGCGCACGCGGCGGCCAAAGCCGACGATCGGCACCACGATCAGCACCAGCAAGCCGAGGATGATCGACGACAGTTTGACCGACGTGAAGAACAGCATGGCCAGGCCGCCCAGGAACAGCAGCACATTGCGCAGCGCCATCGAGATACTGGTGCCGACCAC
This sequence comes from Pseudoduganella sp. GW821-FHT12E03, assembly GCF_058807115.1. Classification (NCBI taxonomy): domain Bacteria; kingdom Pseudomonadati; phylum Pseudomonadota; class Betaproteobacteria; order Burkholderiales; family Oxalobacteraceae; genus Pseudoduganella; species Pseudoduganella sp. GW821-FHT12E03. The sequence goes on from NZ_JBXAQJ010000002.1 coordinate 692,761, forward strand.
CGCCTGGATCAAGGTGGTGTCGGTGGTGATGCGCGACAGCACTTCACCGGTCTGGGTGGTTTCAAAGAATTCGGGACTTTGCGTGACCACGTGCCGGTACACCGCGCTGCGGATGTCGGCCGTCACGCGTTCGCCCAGCCATGACACGGTATAAAAACGCGCGGCGGTGGCCAGTGCCAGCACCGTGGCCACGCCAAACAGCGCCAGGAACACGGCGTTGACATGCTCGATGTGGTTGCCAGCCGAGCCGGCGGCGCCGAAGCCCAGGTCGATCATTTGCTTGAAGGCGACGGGAATCGCCAGGGTGGCGCCGGCGGCCACCACCAGCGCCACGCCGGCCATGGCGAATTGTTTTTTATACGGACGCAGGAAAGGCAGCAAGCCTTTCAGGGCGGCCAGGCTGCCTTTTTTTTGTTCGCGCGCTTCGGTATGGGCGGCGGCCGGCGCCGGATTGGCGTTGTCGGCCGGGTTGGTATTGCTGTTGCCTGCGATGCTGTTATTCATTGAGCGTTCTAATCGTTACAGTTTCATGGGCCGTACATAGCCGGTCAGTTCCAGGTAGCCTTTGCCGGCCTGGACTCCGTCACGCTGCACGGTCACCGCGCCTTCCCAGTACACCGCGCCCGTGCTGCGGCGCGAATCGAGCTCCTGGTCGTCCTGCAGGGGCGCGATCTGCCACACGGCGTCGCCGGTGGCAAGCTGGATGGCAACGGGATACTCGGCATTGGTGCGGGGCGAACGCCACCGCCTTTGCGGGGTAAAGCTGACCTGGTCCTGCGCGTAATGCGTGATCTTACCGGATGCGTCGCGCCATGTCGCGTGCGCCCACAGTTTACCACCTGTCTTGCTACGCATATGAAAGGCCATCAGCGCGCCGCCGTCGGCGAGGTTGATGCCGGCCCAGTCCCAGCCCACCGCGTCCGGGTCCAGGTAGGCGCTCGACCATTCATGGTCCAGCCAGGTCACGCCGGTCACCGGCATCTTCACCGGCACCGTCGCCGGCTTGACGCCGCCTCTGGTGATCGTGCCGGTGGTCTCCAGTTGCGGTTCGCTGTAGTAATAGCTGGCGCTGAGCGGATCGGGGCTCTTGCGCGAATAGCCGTTTTCCCCCTGCGGCATCACTGGCTGGCGTGGGCGCAGGGTCAAATCCAGCGTAAAGCCGCTGGCGGCCAGGCTCACGTGGTAGGCGCCGTCGGGCTTGCGCACCATGCGCCAGTCATCGAGTTTCACGTCGGTGTCGCCGGTCTTCGCATAGGCCAGCCCGAATCCTTCACGGGCCGAGCGCTGGTCGTGCTGCAACTTGCCGGTGGCGGCGTCGGACAGCGCCGCGTGGCCGATGATCAGCTGGCGCGGCGCGAAGCTGCTGGGATTGGCGGAATCGTGCGGCGGCGCGACGCGGAAAAACGTGACCTGGTAGCCCAGGTCCTTGCCATCCGGGGTTTTCACCCAGCCCGTGGCGTACCACCATTCGGTCTTATAGGCGGGATGGGCGCCGAAATCGCGCGGGAATTGCAAAGTCCGCCCGGGCGGCAGCGGGGTCACGGCCGGATAGACCGGCGGCGCCGCCAGGGCGGGGGCGGCTGGCAGCAGCGCCAAGGCGCTCGCGACCAGCATCAAGGACAGCAGCGCCAGGGCGCGCGCCACGAACATGCCGGTGGCGCCGGCGCCAATCGGCGCGCCGCCGCGCGGGTGTGGCCGGTGGGTGGGCAGTGTGTGACGATGCGGCATTACCAGTCCTCCCTGACCGCGCGGATCGGTTCCCCGGACAGCGCGCGCCGCCCCGAAGCCAGCGCCGTCAGCGCCGATGCGGCCAGCAGCGCCGCCGCCACGGTACCCAGCAGCGGCCATGGCAGGTGCAATTGCATGGTCCAGTGGAACGATTGCGGGTTGACGATAAATACCAGCACCAGGCTGATGACCCAGCCCAGTACGGCCCCGGTGGCAATGCCCAGTCCCGTCAAGGCGCCTCCCTCGACGGCGAGGATGGCGAGAATCTGGCGGCGCGTGACGCCGAGATGGCGCAGCATGCCGAATTCACGGGAGCGCGCCAGCGTTTGCGCGGAAAACGTGGCGGCCACGCCGACCAGGCCGATGACGATGGCGATCCCTTCCAGCAAATACGTGATGGCGAAGCTGCGGTCGAACATTTTCATGCTGAGGGTGCGGATTTCCGATAGTTCGTTGAGTTCCAGCGCGGCGCCGAACGGCAGCGCCTTCAGGGCCTGTTTTAAGTCGTCCATGCGGGCGCCGCCGGCCAGCCACAGCGCCACGTTATTGATATCGACGTCACCGGTCAGCGCCTGGTAATCGCCAAGCCGGATTTGCACGGCACCATGGGTGCGCGCATAGTCGCGCCAGATGCCGGCCACGAAAAAATCGCGCGGTATGCCGGCCAGCGGCAAGCTCAGGGTGGCGCCGGGCCGCACGTTATACAAGTCCGCCATCGGTTCCGATACCCAGACCGGCATGCGGCCCGCCGGCACGGGCAGCGAAGGACCGGCCATGGCCAGCACGGATTCCGGCCGGGCGGCATCGACATTGCGGGCCATCAGCAGCACTGGCGGACGGGCCGGATCCAGCTGCAAGGGTTTGGCGCGCAGGAAATCCGCCTTGGCGATGCCGGGCAGCGCCTGCATCAGCCGCTGTTCGTCCGGCGTCAGTCCGGCCGTGCCGCCGCCGCTGGCGCTGCTGGCATACAGGTCGGCCGGCAGCACGTCGAGCAACCATTGATCGACCGAGACCCGGAAACTGGCCACCATGATCGCCATGGCCACCATCAGGCTGAAACTCGACAGCACACCGCCCAGCGCCATGCCGGCCTGCCCCGGCGCATTGGCCAGCCGCGCCAGGGTCAGCGCGGCGACCGGCGAGGCCTTATCCTGGCTGCCCGGTCCCTGCTGCCACAGTGCCGACAGGCGGCGGAACACCAGGCCCGCCAGCCGCGGCATCAGGGCAATCGCGCCGACCAGCATCAGCGCGATCGACAGGTAGCCGAAAATCGGCAATTCCCACAACGGCGGCAATTGCGACAACAGCGCCGCCAGCGCCAGGCAGGCCAGTCCGGGCCAGGCGGGGGCAAAGCGCGCCAGCGCGGCTTCTTCCGCGCCGGCCTTGAGGGCGATGGCGGGGCGGGCGCGCGCCGCTTCCAGCGCCGGCACGGCGCTGCCCAGCACCGACACGCCGACACCCAGCGCGAAATACACCAGCGCCGCCACCGGCGTGAAGCGCACTTCCGGCTGCCCGCCGGAAAACAGCCCGGCACCGAGGTCGCCGCCAAACACTTGCAGTGCCCCGGCGGCCAGCAGGTAGCCGGCCACCATGCCGAGCACGCTGCCGATCACGCCCAGCGACAAGCCCTCCAGCATCACCTGGCGCAGTAACTGGCCCCGCTCCAGGCCCAGCACGCGCAACAGGGCAAACTGGCTGCGGCGCCGGATCACGGCCAGGGCCTGGGTGGAAAACACCAGGAAGGCGCCGGTAAACAACGCCACCAGCGCCAGCACCGACAGGTTGACGCGGTAGGCGCGGCTCATATTGTCGTTGCGGCTGTTCTGGTCGTCGTCATTCGGGCTGCCGACATGGAAACGGCCCGGATAATCGCGCTGGAGGTCGCGCGCCAGCGTGTCCTTGAAAGCGGCGCGGTCCACGCCTTCCTTCAGCTTGAGGTCGATCCGGGTCAGCTTGCCAAGCCGGTTAAAGCGCCATTGCGCGGTGCCAAGGTCCATCACGCCCAGCCGCTGGCCGGTGCGGGCCCGCGCCAGGGGGCCTGCCACCCGCAGCGCCAGTGCCTGGGTGCCGGCGCGCAGGGTCACGCTGCCGCCGGGCGGTGCATTGAGCCAGGTTTGCGCGGCGGCCGATAAAAACACGGTATCGTCGGCCAGCGCATCCATTGGATGGTCTTCGGCGGGAATCCCCATCAAGTCCGGCGTGATGGCGCCGGCGCGGAACATGTCGATGCCGAGGATTTCCAGCGGGGTGCGCTGGTTCGGGACGGAGGCGTGGATTTGCAGCACCGGCGACGCCACGGCCACGCCGTCGCGCTGCGCCAGCAAGGGATACACCTGTTCGTCGAACATGCTTTCCGTGCCGCTGACCTGGACGTCGGCCTGGCCGGACAGGCTTTTCACGGCGGACGAGAATTCATTGAAGGCGGCGGCATTGATCAGGTGGATAGCAAAGCCCAGCGATACGCCGATCGCGATGGCCAGGATCGCGGACAATGCCCGCACCGGGTGCGAACGCCATTCGCCAAACAGCAGCCAGCCGGCCAGGCGCCGGCGCTGCACGCCGCCGCGTGGTTCGCGGGCAGGCGCCATCAGCCGGGGCACTCCAGCGCCAGCCGGTCGGCGGCGCGCTGGGCCTTGGTTTTGGCGCGGTCCAGGTTTTGCACCACGGCCCCGCGCACGTCTTCATCGGCCCATTTCTTTTCCAGCCGCAGCCGCGCGCATTGCTTGTTGCGCGCCTGCGCGGCGCGCGCGGCCTGTTGCTGCGCGCGGTCATCGGCGGCTTCGCGCTTGTGGCGCTCGCGCTCGAGCGTGTTGGCTTCCTTGCGCATGCGCTTTAACTCCGCCGCCGATTCCGGGTTGGCGGCGGGCGCTTCCGGCACGGCGATCACGGCTGCCGTGCCGCTCTGGCAAGGCTGCTCCGTGTAGGTGACCTTGCCATCCACCGTGCATTTGTGCACGGTTTGCGCGTGGCTGGCCGGGGATGGCAGCCATGCGGTCAGGAGGATCAACAATGAGGCGGGCAACATGGCCGATCGCGGCAGGCGCAGGGTATTCACAGGATTTTCCCCGGATTCATGATGTTGTGCGGGTCGAGCGCCTGCTTGATGGCGCGCATCAGTTGCAGTTCCAGCGGCGATTTATAGCGCGCCAGTTCATCGCGCTTCAACGCGCCGATCCCGTGTTCGGCCGAGATCGAACCATCGAAATGGTCGACCGCGTCATGCACAACGCGGTTGACTTCGGCCTGGTTGGCCAGGAACGCTTCGTGGCCGATGCCGTCCGGCGGCGCCACATTGAAATGCAGGTTGCCGTCGCCCAGGTGGCCGAAGCACACCAGCTGGCAGCCGGGGAACGCGCGCTGCAATTGCGGCGCCGTCTGCGCAATAAAGGCGGGGATGGACGACACCTGCAGGGAGATATCGTGCTTGATATTCTTGCCGGCCTTGGCTTGCGCCAGCGGGATATGTTCGCGCAATTGCCACAGCGCCTGCGATTGCGCGATCGACGACGCCACCACGGCGTCATGAATGATGTGGCGTTCCAAGGCTGCGCCGATGGTCTGCTCCAGCAGCGCCACCGCGTGGGCCTCGGATTCGCTGCTCGACAGTTCCAGCAAGACGAACTGCGGATGCGCCGCGGTAAACGGCTGCGGCAACTGGGGGAAGTGGGTGCGCACCAGGTGCAGGCAAAACGCCGACATCAGTTCAAAACCCGTCAGGCTGGCGCTTGCGCGGTCTTGCGCCAGCTTCAGCAGGTCCAGCGCGGACTCCGGGGAGGGCAGGGCGGCCAGCGCCGTAATGCAGGCTTTGGGCTGCGGATACAGTTTCAAGACCGCGCCGGTGATGATGCCCAGCGTGCCTTCGGCGCCGATATACAGGTCGCGCAAGTCGTAGCCGGTATTATCCTTGCGCAGCGCGCGCAGCCCATTCCACACGTCGCCCTGGGGCGTGACCACTTCCAGGCCCAGGCACAGTTCGCGCATGTTCCCGTAGCGCAGCACGGCGGTGCCGCCCGCATTGGTGGCCAGGTTGCCGCCGATGGTGCAACTGCCTTCGGCCGCCAGCGACAGCGGGAACAAACAGCCATGCTCCTGCGCGGCTTGCTGCACCGCTTGCAGGATACAGCCGGCATCGACCGTCATGGTGCGATTAAAGGGATCGACCTGGCGGATGCGGTCCAGCCGCGCCAGCGACAATACGATGGCCGTGCCGGTATCATCGGGCACGCTGCCCAGCACCAGCCCGGTCTTGCCGCCCTGCGGCACCACGGGTACACGCCATTGGGCGCAGGCGCGCACGGTGTCGGCGACTTGTTCCACCGTCCCGGGACGCAGCACGGCCAGCGCGCTGCCGGTAAAGCGGCCGCGCCAGTCCGTCAGATAGGGCGCCATTTCGCCGGCATGCGTCAACACATACTGGTCGCCCAGCAAGGTGCGGCAGTGCGCCAGGAAGGCGTTCGCGGAAGCGGTGGACAGGGCGGTGGTCATCATTTGGCCGTGGTGTTGACCTTCTCCAGCAAATCCTTGGCGATCTTGCGGGCCGCCTGTTTATAAGGGCGCACATACATGACGGCGCAAATGAAATACACCACGACGATCGCGGCTTCGCCCCAGCCCAGCCAGGCGGAAGTGGCGCCGAGGTCGCTCCAGCCGCGCACCACGCCTTCGGTGAAGTACAACAACACCATCATCGAAGTCCACTGCAGGGTGTAAATGTCGCGCTTGATGATGCCGGCCAGCGGGAACAGCAGCGGCGCGGCCTTCAGCGCCAGCCACGAACCGCCCGGTTTCAGCGGCGCCAGCACGGTTTCCCACGCGATGCACCACAGGATCAGCAAGCCCATGCTGGCCACCGCGCCGATATGGAAGAATTTTTGTTTGTTGTCGATCATGGGACTGTTCATGTTGGGCTCCGCAACTTCCAGGCGGTTTCCGCCAGCCTTTTTCCTTGTGCCACCGCCAGCTTTTTCTCATCATCCGTCAGCGGCAGCTTGCCGTCCAGTCCCGCCCAATGCGTGGCGCCGTACGGCGATCCGCCGCTGGAGGTGGTCATCAGTTCGGGATTGGTATAGGGCAAGCCCATCACCATCATGCCATGGTGCAGCAGGGGTATCATCATGGTCAGCAAGGTCGATTCCTGGCCGCCGTGCAGGCTACCGGTCGAGGTGAAGACACAGGCGGGTTTGCCCGCCAGGGTGCCGGACACCCATTCGGCCGAGGTGCCATCCCAGAAATACTTCATGGCCGACGCCATGTTGCCGAATCGGGTAGGCGAGCCCAGCGCCAGTGCCGCGCAGTCACGCAAATCGTCGAGTTCCACGTACGGGGCGCCCTGGTCCGGCACATTGGACGCGGTGGCTTCGGCCACGCTGGACACGGCCGGCACGGTGCGCAGCCGCGCTTCGCAGCCGGGCACGCTGTCGATGCCCTGGCCGATCAGCTCGGCCAGGCGGCGCGTTGCGCCATGGCGTGAGTAATATAAGACAAGAATGATAAGGTCTGGGGTGGTCATTGCATTATTGTATGTTAATCCGGGGCATGGAGCCTATAGTGGCGGGCTGCGCTCTGGACGTCTGTTATCTGCTTTTCACATAGTTCATCCGCAAAACCGCATAGCTCGGCGCTATCATGTACCCATAGAATCGGGCGCTACTCCCGCGCCAGTCCATGCCGCCGTGCCGCTGTCAGAATCCATGAGCACCATGTTCAAACACTGGCGATTGGCTATGCCGCTGCGCCAGGCTGCGCGGCCATGCAACCTTAATCGCTGGCAGGGATGCCAGGTCACGCACAACCATGATTTCCAAGCACATACACTTCATCGCCGGGCTCGCCATCGCCGGCATTATCGCCGCCGCGGGACTGGTGTCGCCGGCGGCGGCCGCATCGCCGGCCTACCAGGACTACCTGCTGGTGCACTTCACAGGGGAGGGGCCCGATGGCGAGCAACTGTATTTCTCGGTCAGTCCGGACGGCTACCGCTGGACCGACCTGAATGGCGGCCGTCCGGTACTGCGCTCGGCCCTGGGAGAGAAGGGCTTGCGCGACCCCGCCATTGTGCGCGCGGCCACAGGCGGAAAATTTTATATCCTGGCGACCGACCTGCGGATAGAAAGCGGCAAGGGCTGGGATGTGGCGATGCATAAAGGCAGCACCTCGATGGTGGTGTTCGAATCGGACGACTTGCTGAACTGGTCGGCGCCCCGGCTGGTGAACATTGCCGGCGATATTCCCGATGCCGGCTGCATGTGGGCGCCGGAAGCCATCTACGATGAAGCGGCGGGCGACTATATCGTGTATTGGACCACCATCAGCCCGAAGGATGGCATCACCAAGCCGCGTATTTATTATTCCCGCACCAGGGATTTCGTCAGTTTTACGCCGTCGCGGTTGTATATCGACCGGCCCGGCACGGTCGGCCTGCTCGACACGCAAATCGTCAAGGTGGATGAACCAGGAACGCCGTACCGCTATTACCGTGCTTCCGGCGACGGCCAGATCACGCTGGAAGGGGCCAACGAGATCCTGGGCGAGTGGCGCCGGATTGGCGACCTGCGGGCGGTGGGGCTGAGCGGCAAGGATGTCGAGGGTCCGATATTGTTCCGCATAACCCAGACCGGTGAATGGGGTCTGTGGGTCGACCAGTATGCGAAAAACCGTGGCTACCTGGCCCTGGCGTCGCGCGATCTGTCCAGGGCGGAGAACTTCAAGGTTGTCGACCCGGCGCGTATTTCGTTTGGCGCCGGCAAAAAGCGGCACGGTTCCATCCTCAACATTAGCGCCGGTGAATACCGGGCGCTGCAGGCCAAATGGGCGGGCAGGCCGCTGAACTGAGGCGAGTTACTTCCCGTCAGCTGCCAGCGGCATTTACCGGGCCGCCACCGGCCGTCCTGTCAAGGCGGATTAACCGCGCCAGCGCAAGAGTCCGCCCTCAAAAATCTGTAGACATGCATCTGGCAATGCTTTAGGATTTGATATCGATAACACGCTGCTGTCGCAAAACAGCACCGGCGAGGGCGGCTTAAAGCCGACCCGCCGCCCGCAGCACCAGAGCACGTACTCTTGTGCTTATTTTTTTGGGCAGTGCTGTATGTTATATATAAGATACAAAAATTGGCCGGCGCGATTTTAAGCGTGTTTTTTTGAACATGATTGTCTTTTAAATATAAAAGTCCGCGTGGCGCCAGTGGTAGTCACATAAGGCTTCATAAAATGGAGGGGAAAAAATGAAAAAGCACAAATTAGACTTGCCGTTAAAGCGCCTGGCCGCGCTGATCGTTTCAGCGGGCATCGCCACGGCGCTGTTGCCACTGCCGATGCAAACCGCCCAGGCGGCCGACAGCATACAAACGCTGGCCACCAGTTACCTGCCGGCGCTCAGCGAACGGGTCGACGCCAGCGGCTTCCGCCATCCCGGCATCAATGTCACCAAGGGCGTCCTCGAGAACATGCGGACCCAGGTGCGGGCCCAAAAGGAACCCTGGACCACCTATTTCAACAACATGCTGTATTCCAGCGCCGCGTCGAAGACGCCGTCGATCAAGAACGTCAATGCCAGCGACGCCTCGAAGCCGCGTTACTTCGGCATCAGTGCGCAGGGGATTGAAGCGCTGTTCATCTCTGATGCGCGGACGGCCTACACGCAGGCCTTGCTGTATTACGTGACCGGCGACGCGACCTACCGCTATAACGCCATGCGCATCATCCGCCTGTACGCGCAGATGGACCCGGCGCAGTATGTGCATTACGTCGATTCCCACATTCACACAGGCATTCCTCTCAGCTGGATGACCAGCGCGGCGGAAATCCTGCGCTACTCCAGCACCACCGACCCGGCGCTGGAATGGACCGATGCCGACACCGCCAGTTTCACCACTAACCTGGTGCTGCCGGTCGTCCAGACGTTCAATAGCTGCAATTGCCGGTTCATGAACCAGCACCTGTACACGACGATCGGGGCGATGTCAGGGTATATATTTGCCGAAGACCGGGAAAAGTATAACGAGACCGTCGAATGGTTTACCGTTAACAAGGATGCGGTGGACCAGGGCCAGAACGGCGCCATCCAGCAATTGTTCCGCCTGGTGACGAAAAACGACTTGACCGGCGAGGACGTGCCGCCGGTGGTGCAGCACGTGGAAATGGGCCGCGACCAGGCGCACGGTGCCGGCGACATCACCAATGCGGCCATCCTGGCGCGCATGATGATGGGGCAGGGCACCAAGGTCGATCCGGTGCTGGGCACGGTGTCGACGGAAGCGAACGCGGTCGGTCCGTATGAATTCCTCAACGACCGCATCCTCGATGCGGCGGAAAATTTCGGTTCCTATATGACGGGCTATGACATCCCGTGGGTGCCGACCGCGTCGCATACCGATGCCGCCGGCAATCCCACCGTCGTGTACCGCTTCATCTCGGGCAACTATCGCGGCAGGACCGGGTCGAATACCTGGGAACCGTACTACTACTACCAATATGTGCGCGGTGTCGACATGGCGCAGCGCGCCCCGAACTTCACCAAGTTCTTCACCAAGCGCTCCTCCTATAACTGGGACAGCGCCGATGGCGGCGGCGACTTCTGGCTGTTTATCCCGAAGGAGGCCGCCGAGCTGGAGGGCGCCAGGAACCTGGTCAAGCCGATCTCCGATCCGTATCGCGAAGCAGAAGACCGTTTCACGGCGTTGGACGGCAATTCGGTCGCCGCGAAGGACGATACCGGTTCCCATGTCGCGGTGACCGCGACGTCGGCAGGCAGCAAGCTGGTGATTTTCGGTTATGGCTATGGCGCGACGAACTATGGCATCCGCGTCCGCACCAACGGCACGGCCTCGATGGACATTTACGGCACCGTGTACCCGCTGCCGGATACCAAAGGGCAGTGGCGCTATGTGATCATCCCTGGCGGTGTCAATGACTTCCTGCCGCTGGCGATCACCGGCAATGGCACCAAGGTCGACATCGACCATCTGCATATCCAGTCCAGCACCGCGCTGACACCGCCCGCGTTTACGGCTGGCAATGCCGATCTGGCCCTGTACAGCTATGCGGGCACCTCGCTGACGACCACGCTGAGCTTCGCGGCGACGGACGCCAATGCCAGCGATGTGCTCACCTACCAGGCGGACAACCTGCCGCAGGGTGCCTCGCTCAACACCAGTACCGGGGCGTTTTCCTGGAAGCCGTCGGTCGCCGGCACCTATACCTTCCTCATCGGCGTCTCGGACGGCACCGCTGTCTCCATGAAGCGCGTCACTGTCGTCGTCAGCACCGACCGGCAGGCGGCGGTCGACCTGGCGGCGGCCGCGTACAATCCGAACACGCCGTACGTCGTATCGTCCGTCCCGCCCTACAACGCCGCGTATGCGGACATCGTGAGCGTGATCGGCAGCGCAAGCGACGACGTCTTCTTCCAGAAGCTGGCGGCATTGCGCACGGCGGTCGCGGGGCTGCAGGAATTAACGCCGGTGCTGAGCGATGGAAGCATCGATTTTGCCAAGCTGCTTTACGCGTCGAACATGGGCGCCGACGCCAGGTTCTATGTCGATAACAATCCCGGTTCGTCGGTCAATTTCGGCTACGCGAAGAATGGCGCCATCACCATGGACTTCGGTCCGAGCTTCAAGGTGTCGCCCAATCTGTTTCAGCTGCAGGCGGTACAGACCTTCCCCGAGCGTGGCGGCGGTATCGCCATCTACGGCTCAAACGACAGCGAGAACTGGACCCGTTTGACTCCCGGCCTGTCCACCGTGGTGGACGAGATGCAGACGCTGGAAGTGCAGGAGGACTTGAAGAACAGGCGCTGGCGCTTCATCCGGATACAGGTGCTCGAACCGACCAGCCCGCTGCTCCAGTTGGGCGAATTCAGGATCTACGGCGCGCGCCACGAGACGGTCAACAAGATCAAGGCGCTCTCGATCAGCTCGGCGCAAGCGCTGCGCAACCGCGTCATCGCGGGCGATACCGTCAAACTGTCGTTCGTGACGACGGAGCCGGTCAACAGCGTGGCGGCCACGATTCAAGGGATCCCGGCCACCATCGCCACCACCGACAACCTGAACTGGACGGCGTCGGCGATCGTCAGCGGCGCCACTGCGCCGGGCGCCGTGAAATTCCTCGTCAACTACAAGACGGACGGCGGCCTGGATGCGGAACCGACCTTCCTGACCACCGACGCCACCGGCTTGTTCATTTCCGACCAGACCAATTACCTCGGCAATCTGCTCGCCATCACGACCGTGACCGATTCCTCCGGCAGGAACACCAGCGATGCGCTGACAACGGTCAACAAGTTGTTCGACAAAAACCTGGGCTCGGCCACCGACTACCGCGTCAATGGCAGCGGCTACGGCGGATGGGTCGAGTTCGACTTCCGCGGCGGAGGCGCGGCCAAGCTGTCCAGGGCGGAAATTATCGGCAACCAGGACCAGTACTACACCCGTGTTGGCGGCACCGTGATCCAGGGCTCCAACGACAAAGCGGCCTGGACCACGATTTCCAACGGCGCCGGCGCCACCATGGACTGGCAGACCCTGAACATCACCGATCCGACGCCTTACCGTTACATCCGTGTCTTCAACGGCAACAACTGGTATGGCACGATGACCGAGCTGCGGCTGTATGGCGTGGCGGAATCGACCAATATGATCGCATCGGCCTCGATCAGCTCGGCGCAGGCCCTGCGCACCCGGATCGTGCCCGGCAACACCGTCAAGCTGACCTTCACCGCCAAGGAGGCCATCAACAACGTCACCGCCACGATCCAGGGGACTGCCGCCACGGTCACCACCACGGACAACATCAACTTCACCGCCACGGCGACCCTGCCCCAGGGTGTCACGGCCGGCGCGGTGAACTTCGCCGTCCATTACAAGACCCAGGCAGGCAAGGATGGCTACCCGGGTAACGTGACCACGGACGGCACGTCGCTGAACCTGGTCGACGAGTCGGATACGATCAAAAACGTCAGCACCATCGCCACGCTGATCGACTCAACGACCAATCGCCCGGCGGCGTCCACGCTGGGCTATGTGAACAGTCTGTTCGATGGCAACCTGGGCTCCGGCTCCGATTTCCGCAACGGCACCAGTTCCGGCTATGGCGCCTACATTGAATTTGACTTCAAGGCCGGCAACCAGGTGACCCTGAGCAGCGTGGAACTGGTGGGCAGCCAGGACCAGTATTCCAGCCGCATGGCCGGCGCCGTGATCCAGGGTTCCAATGACAATACCAACTGGACCAACCTGACCGCGTCGGCGGTGAATTCGCAGGATTGGCAGACGCTGAAAGTCACCAGCCCGGCGCCATACCGCTACCTGCGTATCTATAACGGCAACAACTGGTTCGGCACCATGAAGGAAGTGCGCTTCCACGGTTCGGTGCATGGCGCCGATACCACAGCGCCGGCCACCACCGACAACGCGCCGCAAGGCTGGGTCAATACCGACCGCATGGTGACCTTGACGCCGGTTGATGACGGCTCGGGCATCCAGGCGACCTATTACAAGGCCGACGGCAGCGCCCAGCAGACCGGCAAGGCGGTCCTGTTCAGCACGGAAGGCAACCATTCGCTGGTGTACTGGAGCGTGGACTGGGCCGGCAATATCGAGGCGCAGCGCAGCGTGTCCGTGAAGATCGACAAGACGGCGCCCGCCACCACCGCCAGCACCAGCCCGGTCTTGCCGGCCAGCGGCTGGTACAGCGGCGACGTGACGGTGAACATGGCCGCCGCGGATGCCGGTTCCGGCAACGCGACGACGTATTACACGCTCAATGGCGGTGCCCAACAGACGGGCGGTGCGGTGACCTTGAGCGCCAAGGGGACGCATAACCTGGTGTACTGGAGCGTGGACCAGGCTGGCAACGTCGAACCGTCGCGCGCGCTGTTACTGAATGTCGGGCCGATCGACATGACGGCCAGCGTGCAGATGACGCAGGTGGGCGCGACCCTGAACCGTGCCACCGGCAAGTATGTCGGCAGCGTCAGGATCACCAACTCGACCGGCTCGACGCTGAACGGCCCCCTGCAACTCAGGCTGGGCAACATGGCCGGCGGTCTCGTGCTGGACAACGCCACGGGAACGGATGCCAGTGGCGCACCTTATGTCTCGCTGGCCGGCGGACTCGCCCCGGGTGTGGCGGTGACCGTGAACCTGACGTTCTCGAACCCGAACCGGGCCGTCATCGCTTACACGCCGCAGCTGTTGCGCGGCTCCTTATAAGGAAGATCCATCGTGCATAACGATATCAAGACCAAGACCGCTACTTTCCTGGGCCGTGCCGCGCTGGCCCTGGCGCTGGCGGCGGGCTGCGGCCTGGCGTCGGCCCAGAACATGGTGCAAGACATGGCCAGCACACAGCCGGCCGCCGCCGGCCAGGCTTCCCGCACCGAATGGTGGCGCGAAGCCCGCTTTGGCATGTTCATCCATTGGGGGCTGTATTCGATCCCCGGCCGCGGTGAATGGGTCCAGTGGAACGAGCAGATTCCCAACAATGAATACGCCAGGCTGGCCGGCCAGTTCAACCCCAGGGGGTTTAATCCCGATACCTGGGCCGAATTGGCAAAGGCGGCCGGGATGAAATATACGGTGCTGACGGCGCGCCACCATGATGGCTTCGCGCTCTTCGATGACGGCGCCAATCCTTACACCAGCGTCAATGCCGCCGCGCACCGCGATTTCGTCGCCGACTATGTGAAATCGGTGCGCAAATCAGGGCTGGGCGTGGGTTTGTACTACTCGCCGATGGATTGGCGCTTCCCCGGTTACATCTTCCCCGACCTGCAGCGCGAGAGCGCGGAAGCGATGCGCGCGCAATACCATCGTCAGATGGAACAACTGCTGTCCAACTACGGGAAAATTGACGTGCTGTGGTTCGATGGCGGCGAAACCGACTGGCTCAATTTCGGCGGCGAGTGGAAGGGCGCGGCATGGAGCAAGCGTCCGGATGGCCAGCACTACACCGGGAGCTTCAGCTGGCAGCACGACAAGGTCCACACCATGCTGCGCCGCTTGCAGCCGGAAGTCGTCATCAACGGCCGCGCCGATATGGACGAGGATTTCCGCTCGCGTGAAGGCGAGGGGGCGCTCGGCGACTTCGACAACCAGCATCCGTGGGAGCTGTGCACGACGCTTGCCGGCGCGTGGGGCTACCAAGCCGGCAAATTGCCGCAACCGCTGGATCACTACATCCGCCTGCTGGTGAACGTGGTGGGCCGCGATGGCAACCTGCTGCTGAACGTTGGTCCACGTCCCGATGGACAGATCGATCCGCCCCAGGCGGAACGCTTGCGGGAAATCGGCGCATGGCTGGCCAAATACGGCCAGAGCATCTACGCGACCCGGGGCGGCCCGTTCCTGCCCGGAGAGTACGGTGCATCGACGCACCGTGACAGGACGATTTACGTCCACGTACTGAAGTGGCCCGGCGACAAGCTGGTGCTGCCGGCGATCCCCGCCAAAGTCTTGCGCGCGCAGACACTCGGAGGTGGCAAGGCAGGCTTCGTCCAGACCGCGCGCGGCATCGAATTATCGGTACCGCCCGCGGCACGCGATAAGATGGATACCATCGTCGCCCTGGAGCTGGACGTGCCGGCCAGTGGTATCAAACCGGTCAAGGCTTTGACTACGCGGAATTGAACCGTGGCCCTGCATCGCGGGTGATCCTCGATTGCAGAGCTGGTCGCTGGTCTGGGGGATCGCATCGGCACCGTGTATCACCTCACCGCCACGCGCCTGACCGTTGTGACCGGGGCCGAACATCCGCGTAATATAGACTATTTATTTGTCTAAGTAATTGAAAATCAATGAAAAATTGCTGTTAAGCGGGGATGGCATTATTATATAGGCCACACGATTTTTAGACAGCTTCATGGTTAACAAGATGATCTCCCCGCTGATTTCCCCCCTGCTGGCGTCAGTTTCGCGCAATGTGCAGGATGGTGTCGGCGCCGTACGCTCGCTGACATGGCGGGAAATCCGCGACATGCTGCGCTTTGCCAAGCGCCGCCTGCGCGAAGAAAGCTTGCCGCAGGTGGCGGGCAGCCTGACGTTTACCACGGTGTTCGCCCTGGTGCCGCTGGTGACGATCGCCCTGGCGATTTTCACCACCTTTCCGATGTTTGCCGTGCTGCGCAAGGCGCTGGAAGCGTATTTTGTGCAAAACGTGATGCCCAAGCAGATCGCCACGCCGATCCTCAACAACGTCACCATGTTTGCCAGCAAGGCTACGCGCCTGTCCGCGGTGGGTGCGGTGGCGCTGGTGTTTACCTCGGTGGCCATGATGGGCACCATCGAAAAAGTCTTCAACCGCATCTGGCGCGTGAAGGCCGAGCGCAGCTGGACGCGCCGCATCCTGGTGTATTGGGCGCTGCTGACCCTGGGGCCGGTGCTGGTGGGGGTGTCGCTGACGATGTCGGCGGACGTGTACATGGCGACCAGCGACCTGGTCGGCGATGTGCCGATCCTGGGCGCGGTCCTGTACACATTGCTGTCGTTGACGGCCACCACGGCGGGCTTCACCCTGATGTACACGGTGGTGCCGAACCGCCATGTGGACTGGCGCGACGCGCTGTGGGGCGGGTTGCTGGCGGCGCTGTTCTTTGAACTGGCCAAGCGCGGTTTTGCGGTTTTCATTACGCAATTCCCCACGTATTCCAAGATTTACGGCGCGCTGGCCGCGCTGCCGCTGTTTTTGATCTGGATTTTCCTGTCCTGGCTGATCACCCTGATCGGCGCGCTGTTCGTCGCGGCGCTGCCGGTGGTGAAATATGAACGGTGGTGGCATGAAGCGCCGCCGGGCGGGGAATTTGTCGATGCGATGGCGTTATTGAAAGTGTTGTATGCGGCGTCACGCTATGGCGACACGGCGCTGGTCAGTACGGCGGCGATCCGTTCCTGCACGCGGATCGGCTTCGATGAACTCGATATGCTGCTGGACCGCATGGCGGCGCAGGGCTGGGTCGGCAAGGTCAAGTCGGAAGCGCCGCCACGCGTGCAGTGGGGCAAGCGGGTCAGCGAAGGGGCGGATAACTGGGTTTTGTTGGCCAATGCCGAGCGCCTGACCCTGGCCGACGTGTACCGCGTGTTCGTGTTTGGCGGCATGGCGGTCAATGCCGGCGTGGCCAATGACAGTGACGATGAAGCCGACCGCCTCGCCGCGCAGGAAGCGGCGCAACTGGCGCGGCATGTGGAAAACGCGGTGGAGCAGGGGCTGGAAGTGACGCTGGTGCAGCATTTTGAGGGTACTGCCGCCTAGCCAGCGCAGTATCGTAGGGCGGCATTTACAATGCCGCCGTGCATGCGCCGCGTTGACGCATGCACGGCGGGTTCGTGGAACCCGCCCTACGCAGCTGCGGTGTCGCTAGCTAAACAGCCCCGGGGCGCTTAGCGCAGGAAAGCGGCCAGCGCGTCCAGCACCGCATCCGGCTGTTCCTGCATCATCGAATGTCCCGCATCGACGGTGACTGTCTTCGCCTGCGGGATCGCCGCCAATAAACCCTTGGCGGACTTGGGCGACGTCATGACATCCTTTGCGCCAAACACGAACAGGGCAGGGCAAGTCAGCGATTTCGCGGCAGCTTCTCCGTTGGCATACGCATTGCACGCATAGAAATCCGTATAAAACAGCTGCTCGGGATTGAGCTGCGACATGCGCTGCATCAGCCGCCGCGCGCCGCCCATGACGGAAAAGCCGGGGCCGGGGCAGGATGGTTTTTGGGCGATCGATGCGTGACTAAAAATGTTGACCATGTCGATCGCCGCCTGCTCATTGTCGCGCGAAGTGTTCAGCAGCGCGTCGGACACCTTCATCGGGAAGGTGGCGCCCAGCAGCGCCAGTTTTGTCACGCGGTCCGGCGCCTTGTGCGCGGTTTCCAGTGCAATCAATGCGCCCATGCTGTGGCCCACCAGCGCGGCGTGCGAAACGCCTGCCGCCGCCAGCACCACCAGCATCCAGTCCGCCATCGCTTCCACCGACTGCAGCGCCGCGCCTTTGCTGCGGCCGTGGCCCGGCAAGTCCACCGCCAGCACGCTGTAGCCGTGGTGCGCCAGGTAGCGGCTTTGCAGCGCCCACACGGAGTGATCGTTTTGCGCGCCGTGGATGAACACGACCGTGGGTAACGAAGGATCGAATGCTTTGCCGCCTGTGTACGCATACGATGCGGCGCCATGAATATCGAAGATCATGAGTTACGCTCCCTTCTGCGCCAAGGCGGTGGCCAGTTTCAGGCCGCGCGCCAGGTCTTCCAGCAAGTCCGCCGGATCTTCCAGCCCGACCGACAGCCGCATGGTGCCTTCGGTGATGCCGGACGCCGCCAGCTGCGCGGCCGGGACACGGAAATGCGTGGTGGAAGCCGGATGGATCACCAGCGATTTCGCATCGCCGACGTTGGCCAGGTGCGAAAACACTTTCAAACTGTCGGCAAAGCGCCGGCCCGCAGCGCGGTCGCCTTTCAGGTTGAAGGAAAACACGGCGCCGCAGCCTTTCGGCAGCAGGCGTTTGGCCAGTTCATAGTCCGGGTGCGAGTCCAGTTCTGGATACGACACCGATTCCACGGCCGGATGCGCCACCAGGAATTCCACCACCTTGCGGGTATTAGCCACGTGGCGCTCCATGCGCAGGCCCAGGGTTTCGATGCCCTGCAGGATGGCAAAGGCGTTATGCGGGCTCATGGCCGCGCCGAAATCGCGCAAGCCTTCGCGCCGGGCGCGCAGGGCAAAGGGCGCGACCGTGGATTCTTCCGCAAATACCATGCCGTGGAAGCCGTCATACGGTTCGCACAGTTCGGCGAAACGGCCGGTCTGGTCGTAGGCGGCCTGCCAGTCGAACGTGCCACCATCGACCAGCAAGCCGCCGATGGCGGTGCCGTGGCCGCACAGGAACTTGGTGGCGGAGTGGAACACCAGGTCGGCGCCCAGGTCGAACGGGCGCATCAGGTACGGCGTGGTGAACGTGGCGTCCACCATCAGCGGCAAGTGGTGTGCGTGCGCCAGCGCCGAGATGGCCGGGATGTCGAGCACGTCGAGGCCGGGATTGCCCAGGGTTTCCGCGAACAGCACCTTGGTTTCCGGGCGGATCGCGGCGCGCCAGGCGTCGACGTCGCGCGGATCGACAAACGTGGTCTCGATGCCAAAGCGCTTCAGTGTATAGCTGAGCAGATTGTGCGAACCACCGTACAGCGCACGGGACGCGACGATGTGCGACCCGGCGCCTGCAATGGTCGCCAGGCCCAGGTGCATGGCGGCCTGGCCGCTGGCGGTGGCAATGCCGGCCACACCGCCTTCCAGCGCCGCGATGCGTTCTTCCAGCACGGCATTGGTGGGATTGGAAATGCGCGAATACACGTGGCCCGCGCGCTCCATATTGAACAGCGAGGCCGCGTGATCGGAATCGCGGAAAGCAAAGGACGAGGTGAAGTGAATTGGTGTGGCACGGGCGCCGGTGGCCGGATCGGGCGCGGCGCCTGCGTGTAAAGCAAGCGTATCGAAACCAGGGTATTGGGGACCGCTCATAATCGCTCTCTGGGGTGGTTGAGAAGGTTTTGGTGGCGGAATCGTACTCTGAAAATTCCACTCTGAACAACAGCATTGCAAAGAGTGAAGATTTCATTCAGTGCAATACTGGATTTTTTCCACCCCATACGTTACATTCGGTCATAAGGCTAACAAAAACAACAAAACTCAATTCACCGACAGGACGGCCCAAAATGAAAGTCTCCGAAATTCTGCAAGTCAAAGGCAATATTCTCTACACCATAACCCCGGACCAGCCGCTGGTGGAAGCCGCGAAAACCATGGCGGAAAAAGATATCGGGTCATTGGTGGTCATGGAATTCGGCGACCTGGTTGGTATGCTGACCTTCCGCGAAGTACTGAAGGCGCTGCATGAAAATGACGGCTCGGTCGGTGGCGGTACGGTGCGCAAGCATATGGAAGACCATCCGATCACCGTGACGCCGGATACCGAAGTCAATGAAGTGCGCCGCATCATGCTGGAAAAGCATGCGCGCTATTTGCCGGTCATGAATGCGAAAACCCTGCTGGGCGTGATTTCGTTCTACGACGTGGCGCGCGCCGTGCTGGAAGCGCAAAGCTTTGAAAACCGCATGCTGAAAGCCTATATCCGCGACTGGCCGGCGGAACAGGAACAGCCTGCCGATTAAATCCCGCCACGCGCCCATAAAAAAACCGCTATCACGATAGCGGTTTTTTTATGTTTGAAAACTTAAGCAGTCACGCCACGCCTTCCAGCGCATCATTACTGAGCCAGCCATTCAAGGCATCGGCCGTCATCGGGCGGGCAAACAGGAAGCCTTGCGCCAGCGGGCAGCCCAGCGATTGCAGGATTTGCGCTTGCCGTTCGTCTTCCACGCCTTCGGCAATCACGGCCAGGCCCAGGTTGCGGCCAAGCTGGATCACCATTTCCGCGATCGAGCTGCCGCGCGCGGAACCGGTGATTTCCGTCACGAAGGCGCGGTCGATTTTCAGGCGGTCGATTTGCAGCCGCTGCAAATACGACAGCGACGAGAAACCGGTGCCGAAGTCGTCGATGGCAATCGAGACGCCGGTCTGCTTGATTTGCGCCAGCATCCTGATCAGCATGTCCGGCTCTTCCATGGCCATCGATTCCGTGATTTCCAGCTCGACGAATTCCGGCGGCGCGCCCGTGTCGGCCAGCGCGCGCCGCAGCATTTCCAGGAAATACGGGTGGCGGAACTGGACTTGCGAGACGTTGATCGACATTGTGAAGTTGTCGTGGCCGGCGGCGCGCAAGCCCACCAGTTCACGGCACGCGGTGCGCATCACCCATTCGCCCATGTCGATGATCAGGCCCGAGTATTCCGCGATCGGAATGAATTTGTCCGGCGACACGAACTTGCCGTCCGCGGTTTGCCAGCGCAGCAGCGCCTCGGCGCCGACCGGCCGGCGTGTGACCAGGTCGATTTGCGGCTGGTAGACGACGAACAGCTGGTTCTGGCCAAAGGCTGTGCGCAGCGCGTGCATCATGCGCACGCGCTCGCGGATTTCCACGCCCATGCTGCGCGAATAATAGAAGTGGCCGGCGCGCTGCATGGACTTGGCGCGCTTGAGCGCGATATCGGCGTCTTTCAGCGCATCGGCGCCCGATCCCTCATGTTCGGCCAGCCGCACCAGGCCCAGTGTGGCGGACAGTTGCACGTCCTGGCCGGCAATGCTGAACGGCACCTGGAACAGGCCGAGGATGGTGGTGGGATTGACTTGCGCGGCGTCGCCCAGCACGCAGAAGATGTCGCCGCTGATGCGGGCCACCGTCAAATGCTGGCCCAGGCGCGATTGCAGGCGTTCGGCCACGGCCACCAGCAATTCGTCGCCGAACTGATGGCCCAGCGCATCATTGGTTTCCGCAAAGTGGTCGAGGTCGACCAGCGACAGGGTGGCGTCGTCCTTGCCGGGACCGGCCAGCGCCGCATCGAGGATTTCCACCAGCCGGGTCCGGTTCGGCAGCTTGGACAGCGCGTCGTAAAACGCGGCGTTATGCAGGTGCGACACCAGTTCCACGTTATCCAGGCCGACCGCCACGTTGCTGCAAAACACTTCCAGCAAGCGCTGTTCGATTTCCGTCAGCGCGCGCGTGGTATGCAGAAACGCGACAAACGCGCGGCTGGCTTTGCCCGCGAAGTACAGCGTGACCGCATCGTCGTCATAATGGTTGCGCCGTTCCGCCAGCGTGTGTTCCATCGCCGACGCAATGCGGGGCTCCGTCTCGCACGTCATTTGCGAATTGTTGTGGCGCACGTATTCACCGGCCGCGGCCATCACCACCAGTTCATGGCAACCGTTTTCCGGGCATTCCTGCACGCACAGCACGCCGTTGGTTTCCTGGCCCAGCAGGTGGGCGATTTGCGTCAGCACGCCGGCGGCAAAGTTTTGTACGCCGTGCAGCGACATCAATTCAGTGCTGGCGTGCACGATGCGGTCCAGGCCGCGCCGGCTGTCATTGATCTTGCGGATTTGCTCGTAGGAGCGGATCGCGGCGGTCACCGTGGTGAACAGCTTGATGCGGGTCAGCTCGGACTTGGTCTTGTAATCGTTGATGTCGTAATCGCGGATCGCGTCGATTTCCGGCGCATAGCCCGGCTGGCCGGTGCGCAGAATGATGCGGACATCGGCCAGTTTCAGCGTTTCCCGGATATAGCGCACCAGGTGCAGGCCGGCGTCGTCCTGTTCCATGACGACGTCCAGCAGGATGACGGCGATTTCTTCTTCATGGCGCAGCATTTCGCGCGCCTGGCCAGCCGAATACGCATGCACGAACTCGAGCGGCCGGTGCTGCATGTCCAGGTTGCCCAAGGCAAACGTGGTAGTCGAATGGACGTCCTCGTCATCGTCGATGATCATCACCCGCCAGACTTCGCGGGGAGCGTGCGTCGCCGGTGCAGCTGGATGCTCTTCTAGAAATACCAGATCGTCTTGATCGTCCTTGGCCGGGGCGTGATTCTCAAGGGATTGGGGCATGTGTCGCTTCTCCGGAGGACTCGGGTGTACTTGAATCAAGTATATAGCGAATTGTTAAAGAGAACGATCATTTCAACGTTTTCCCGTAGCCAATAAGTCGCAATTTGCAAGGTATGTCGCGCGGCGCGCCACAAATTATTTGGCGGGCAAGGCAAGTGTTAAATTTATGGTGATGTATGGAAATTTTATTTGCAATCTTAATTACTATTTGTGGCCGCTAGTTCGGTACCGATAGGAACTATTTTGGCTGGGTGGCAACGGCTTTTGCCGATGGCTGGTAAAATCGGACTTCCCCCAGTTTTTCACATCTCTCGACATGTCCGGCAATTCATTTGGCAAGCTGTTTTCAGTAAGTACTTTTGGCGAATCGCACGGAGTGGCGATTGGTTGCGTGATCGACGGCTGCCCGCCCGGCATGCCGCTGTCGGAAGCGGATATCCAGCCTGAACTGGACCGCCGCAAGCCAGGCACGTCGCGCCACGTGACGCAGCGCCAGGAACCGGACCGGGTGGAAATCCTGTCCGGCGTGTACCAGGGCGTCACCACCGGCACCCCGATTGCGCTGCTGATCCGTAACGAAGACCAGCGCAGCAAGGATTACGGCAATATCGCCGAGAGTTTCCGTCCCGGCCACGCCGATTACACCTACTGGCACAAATACGGCGTGCGCGATCCGCGCGGCGGCGGCCGTTCGTCGGCGCGCCTGACCGCGCCGATTGTCGGTGCGGCGGCGATCGCCAAGAAATGGCTGCAGCAGCAATATGGCACCGTGTTCCAGGGTTGCATGAGCCAGCTGGGTGAGATCGGCATTCCGTTTGAATCGTTCGAGCACGTGCCGAATAATCCCTTCTTTGCCGCCACGGCCGATGCGGCGCTGATCGCCCGCATGGAAAGCTACATGGATGATTTGCGCCGCGACGGCGATTCGATCGGCGCGCGCATCGACGTGGTGGCGAAGAATGTGCCGGTCGGCCTGGGCCAGCCGATTTACGACAAGCTCGATGCCGATATCGCGTATGCCATGATGGGCATTAACGCGGTCAAGGGCGTGGAAATCGGCGCCGGCTTCCAGTCGGTCTCGCAGCGCGGTTCCGAACATGGCGATGAACTGACGCCGCAAGGTTTTGTTGGCAATAATGCCGGTGGCGTGCTGGGCGGGATTTCCACCGGCCAGGACATCACGGTATCGATCGCGATCAAACCCACGTCGTCGATCCGCACGCCGCGCCGCTCGATTGACAAGGATGGCAATCCGGTGATGGTGGAAACCTTTGGCCGCCACGATCCGTGCGTCGGCATCCGCGCCACGCCGATCGCCGAAGCCATGCTGGCGCTGGTCTTGATGGACCACGCGCTGATGCACCGCGCGCAGTGCGGCGATGTGAAAGTGGCGACGCCCGATATTGCCCGCGCCGGGTAACCCGTAGGGAGGTTTTCGCAAAGCGAAAGCCGCCATGCATGCGTTCATGCGGCGGTCGATGCCGCCAGTCTGCGGGCACGGCGGCTTTGCGTTCCGCAAAACCGCCCTACGTGATCATTGCCATGCCCACCCAGTTCTTCAATTACTCCGCTTTTCTCTTCTTCTATTACGCCCACGCGGGCACGTTCTCCAGCTACGCCAGCCTGTTTTACGCGGACAAGGGCATGACCGTGGCGCAAATCGGCGTCCTGATGGCGCTGATCCAGGTGATGCGGATATTCGGTCCCAACCTGTGGGGTTGGGTGGCCGACCACAGTGAACACCGGGTGCGTGTGCTGCGCATCACGGGACTGGCCGCGCTGGCGGCGTTCTCCGGGTTTTTCATCGGTACCGAGTTTGCCCATTTCTTCGTGGCGATGGTGGTCTTGAATTTATTCACCAGCGCGCAGGGGCCCTTGTGTGAAGCGCTGATGCTGTCGGAGATGCGCGGCGACATGACGCACTACGGCCGCATCCGCCTGTGGGGCTCGATCGGTTTCATCATCATGATGATGGCGACGGCCTATGTGCTGGACTGGTTTGGCACCAGTGCGCTGCCCTGGTCGGCGGGCGCGCTGCTGCTGTGCACGTGGATGGCGGCGCTGCGCTTGCGCGATGTGCCGCGCCAGCCGCACAAGGGGGAGGCGCCGTCCTTGCTGTCCGTGCTGCGCAAGCGCGAAGTGATCGCCTTCTTTACCTCGTCGGCGTTGGCAATTGCCGCCCACATGGCGCTGTACACGTTTTATTCCTTGTACCTGGCGCGGCATGGCTACAGCAAGGCGCTGATCGGCGCCATGTGGTCGCTGGGCGTGGTGGCCGAAGTGGTGCTGTTTTATTTCCAGGGGCCGCTGCTGAAAACGTGGGGCGTGCGGCGCCTGCTGATGCTGACCTTCGTGGCCGGCACGGTGCGCTTCGCCATGATCGGCGCGGGCGCGCAATGGATCGCGGTGCTGGTGGCCGCGCAATTGCTGCATGCCGCCACGTTCGCGCTGCACCATTCGGCCAGTGTGCTGGCCATGCAGCGCTGGTTTGCCGGGCCGCTGCAGGCGCGCGGGCAGGCGCTGTATATCAGCCTGTCGTACGGCATCGGCGGATCGCTGGCTGGGGTGGCGCTGTCGCGCTGCTGGGAGCGCTTTGGCGCGGAATCGATTTACTTCGTGGCGGCGCTGTTGTGCGTGCTGGCGGGGATGGTGTCGGCGCTGTCGTTCCACTGGCAGCGCACCGACAACCCGGTGTGAATATCAAGCGACCTTGTTGCTGACCGCTTCGAGCTGGTGGCGGCGCTCGATGGCTTTCACCACCAGGGCGCGGATATCGTTGAGCAGGGTGAATTCCGTCTGGCTCAGCTGGATCGGCGGGAAGGATTCATCCCAGTCGCCATACAAGAAACCGGCCGGCTGCGAATTGGCCAGCAGCGGCAGCACCACGAAGCTGCGCGCTTCACTCAAGGTTTCGCGCCACCAGCCGGGCAGCTTGGCGGCGAACTTCGGGTCCTTGGCGTTTTCAATGAAGATCACGCGGTCGCTGTTGAGCGCAGCATGGAATACGTTCGGCTCATAAATGTCCGGGAATGTCATTTCCGGCAGGCGTTCGCGCACACCGTCGCCAAAGCTCATGCGGGCGGCATAGGTGCCTTCGCGGCGGTTGCGCACGAAGGCCACGGCGCGCGAGAATTCCAGGCCCTGGTGCACGGTTTCCAGTGCAATCGAGACCATTTGTCCCGGCATCGCGCTGGCCGACATGTCGCGCATGTCGTTCAAGCCGCTTTGCAGGATCTTGATGCCTTCGGCGCGCTGGCGCGTCTTGGCCAGTGCCTTGGCGCTGCGCTCGGCCGGCTTGGACAGCGGTGCGATGGTCAGGTCGGCGGCGGCAACAGCCTTGGCCTTTTCTATGGCCGCGGCCATTTGTTCGGGTTCGACGCCGAGCATGGCGGAATAGCTGGCCGTGATGCGTTTGACTTCCTCGGCGCCGGCGGCATCGTCATGCCACAGCGATTCCGCGCATTGCGCGGCCATGGTCGAAAGGCCGGCAATCCAGTCGGAGGCTGTGACTTCCTGGCCTTCTTCAAAGGGACCGACGGTGCGCATGCCACTGACCAGGTTTTTCGGCAAACCCCAGTGGGCGGCGGCGGCGCTGCCGACTTCTTCCAGCGACAGGCCCAGTATCTCGAGCGAGGCGTCGTCTTCGCGGCCTTCGCCGGCCCGCTGTTGCATCAGCGTCCAGCGCTCCGGCATGTAATACGTGATCATCATGCGGCCCAGCGTGTGCAGCATCGAGCACACCACGGCTTCCTCGCCGTGCACGCTGTGCGCGCTTTCCGCCACTTGCTGCGCCACGATGCCGGCCAGCACGGCCTTTTCCATTTCCACGTGGGCGATGCCGGAGTTGGGCGAGGTGGAAGTCATTTCCTCCACCAGTTTCAAGCCCAGCGCCAGGTGGCCGATGGCGTCCGTGCCCAGCACCAGCACCGCTTTCGAGACGGTGTTGACGTGCTGGCCGAACGCGGAATACATGCCGCTGTTGGCCAGGCGCAGTACTTTTTGCGTCAGGACCGGATCGGACAGCACCGTGCGCGTCATGTTGAATTCGACGTCATCCTCGCCGCGCATAGCCGACAGGATGGCGGTAATGGCTTTTGCGAAACCGGGCATGTCGCCCTGCATGCGGGTGCGGTCCCACAGCAGGGACAAGGTCTTGCCGCCGTCGGCGTGGCCGTTGGCGCTCATGCGCCCACCTGCCGCAGGTCGCCCGGCATCAGGCTGGCGTATGTGCGCTCGCGCAGCGCCGCCAGGGCGGTGGAGGCCGCCATCGGCTTGCCGGTCAGGTAACCCTGGATGTATTTGCAGCCGCGCTGTTCCATGTACGCCAATTGTTCATCGGTTTCCACGCCTTCGGCCACCACCGATAAATCGAGGTGCTTGGCCAGGTCCAGCACGGCATTGCAGATCGCGCCGTCTTTTTGCGAACCAGGCAGATCGCGGATAAAGGCCCGGTCGATTTTCAGGACGGAGATCGGGAAGCGTTTTAAGTACGCCAGCGACGAATAGCCGGTGCCAAAGTCGTCAATGGCGATGCGCGCCTTGCGCTCCGCCATCTTGGCCAAGATCGTTTCGGCGTGCGCCGGGTCGATCATCAGGGTGCCTTCAGTAATCTCTAAAACCAATTGCTCACCAGGTAGGCCGGAAAACGCGATGGCGTCGTCCAGCACGTCGAGGAATTTATCGTTGCGGAATTGTCTGGGGCTAATGTTAACAGAAATATACAAATTCCGCTTAGCAACTTCCTGGAATTGCTTCAGTTGCACGCAGGCCGACTTCAGCGCCCAGGCGCCCAGCAGGTTGATCAAGCCGTTGGTTTCCGCGATGGGGATGAAGCGGCCGGGCGGCACCATGCCCAGGGTTGGATGCTTCCACCGCATCAGCGTTTCAAAGCCTTCGATTTCGCGCGTGCTGGCGTCGACAATCGGCTGGTAATACAACATGAACTCGCCTTCGCGCACGGCCGAGAACATCGCCGCTTCCAGCGAAATATCGTGTTCCGGCGGACCGCTGTGCTGCGCGTTATAGACCACGGCGCGCGCCTTGCCGGTGACTTTGGCGCGCGATAGCGCGGCGTCGGCCATCGCCACCAGCCGCACTTCGTCTTCGGCGTGCTGCGGATACACCGCCACGCCGACCGAGGCGCCGATATAGATGGTGTGCCCTTCGATTTCAAACGGGGCTTGCAGGGTGGCCAGCAGGCGCCCCGATACCAGCTTGATTTGCGGTTCCGTGAACGTGCCTGGCAACACGGCGACAAATTCATCGCCGCCGACCCGGGCCAGCGTATCGCTGTCGCGCAGGGTTTTGCGCAGGCGGCTTGCCGCCATGCGCAACACCGCGTCGCCGATCGGGTGGCCCAGGCCGTCGTTGACTTTCTTGAAGGCGTCCAGGCCGACACTGGCGACGGCAAAGCCCTGACCGGAGCGGCGCGCCTGGGCGATCGTCATGCGGATCCGGTCGGCCAGCAGCAGGCGGTTCGGCAATTCCGTCAGTGCATCGTGGGTCGCCATGTGGCGCAACCGTTCTTCCGTCGCATGCTGCGCCGTCAGGTCACGGCCAATGACGAGGAATTCCTGGCGCGCGCCCACTGTGTACAGCGAAATGCGCAATTCAAACCAGATATCCGTTTCGTGCACGCGGAAGCGCGCATCGACTTTATCCGCCATGCCCGATTGCTGCACAGCCGACAGCGCCGCGCGCAGCGGCGCCTGGTCGGCGTCGTAGGCCAGCGCGGGCAACAACTGGCCATACAGCGAAGGCACTTCCGCCATCGTGCAGGCGCGGCGGTTGGCATACTCGATGTGACCGGATAATTGCAGGCGAAATACGATGTCGCCAGCCTCTTCTAGCAGGCTGTCCATGTCGTTTTGGCTGTCGCGTAGCGGCACGGTTGAAGGGCTGGGTAACATCGTCACTGTCTAATTTGTTGAGGCGCAGGGCGTAGCCCGGGCGATTGTTGCAAAACCAGAACGAAATGTATCACCGATGCGCCATTAAAAAAATGAAATATGACAACTTTTACACGTGTTTTCAGAAAAAAGCCTGCATCGGGACCGTTATTGCGTCGAGGCGCCCATATAGCAGGGTAGCAGATGGCAATCATGGTCGTACAGTAAGAGGAAATAATCTGCTGCACAATTTCCACGTTTAATTTATTCAAGCAAATGCTTGTTATTTTCCAGGGTCCGCATTACGCTGTGCGGATTCCCCCGAATGGAGCCTTGCCATGCAGTTCGATACGCATACCGTCCTGAACCAGCCAACAGCACTTGCCGATGTGAATTTGTTCCAGGCCGATGTGGCATTGCGCGAGGCGCTCGAGCGGGAAGGGGGCGCGGCGGCACACGATGCGCTGCTGCGCCTTGGCCAGCAATTGGGCAGTGCGGACATACTGGACCTGGCGCGGGTTGCCAACGCCAACAAGCCCGTGCTGCATAATTTCGACCGCACCGGCAAGCGGATCGACCAGGTGGAATTCCATCCCGCATGGCACCGCTTGATGCAGTTGCTGATCGAAAACGGGGCGCATGCGTCCGCCTGGGATGGCACACCGGGCGCGCAAGTGGCGCGCGCCGCGAAATATATCCTGTTCGGCCAGGTGGAAAACGGCGCCCAGTGTCCGGTGACGATGACTTACGCATCGGTGGCGGCGCTGCGGCACGCGCCGGCGCTGGCGGACAAATGGCTGCCGAAAATCCTGTCGCGCCACTACGATCCCCGCCCGTTGCCGCTGGCGCAAAAACGCGGCGCGCTGATCGGCATGGGCATGACGGAAAAGCAGGGCGGCTCCGACGTGCGCGCCAATACCACCCGCGCCGACGCCGTGTTGCCGGCGGAGGCGCTGGCCGTGTTTGGCGCGGAAGACAGCGCCGGCGTTTACCGCCTGGTTGGCCACAAATGGTTTTATTCGGCGCCGCAGTGCGATGCCCACCTGGTGCTGGCGCGGACCGAGGCGGGGGCCAGTGGCGGCCTCAGTTGTTTCCTGGTGCCGGGCTACCTGCCGGACGGCAGCCGCAACCAGGTGCGCGTGCAGCGCCTCAAGGACAAGCTGGGCAACTGCTCCAATGCCTCGTCGGAGGTGGAATTTGCCGGCGCGTACGGCTGGCTGGTGGGAGCGGTGGGGCGGGGCATTCCGACCATCCTGGAAATGGGCAGTCTGACCCGGCTCGATTGCGTGATCGGCAGCGCCGCCACCATGCGCGCGGCGCTGACCCACGCGCTGCACCATGCGCGCCAGCGTCACGTCTTTGGCAAGCTGCTGTCGGAGCAGCCGCTGATGCGAAACGTGCTGGCCGACCTGGCGCTGGAATCGGAAGCGGCGACGGTGCTGGCAATGCGGCTGGCGCGCTGCTTCGACCATCCGGACAACCCGCTGGAAACCATGCTGGGGCGGATTTTGACGCCCGCCGGCAAATATTGGGTGTGCAAGCGCGGCCCGGCGTTTGGCGCGGAAGCCATGGAAGTCATCGGCGGCAGCGGCTATGTCGAGGAGAGCCCGCTGGCGCGCATGTACCGCGACTTCCCCGTCAATTCGATCTGGGAAGGGTCCGGCAACATCATGTGCCTGGACCTGTTGCGGGCATTTGGCAAGAGCCCGGCGGCCGGCGAAGCGCTGGCGGCCGAGCTGGTGCTGGCCGGCGACGCCGATCCGGATTTCAACGCGTACCGCGCCGCGCTGCTGGCGGACTTGCGCGCCATGGCGGGGCAGGCGCCCGACGAATTCGGCGCGCGGGTGCTGGCCGAGCGCATCGTGCTGGCGGTGCAGGCGGCGCTGCTGCTGCGCCACGCGCCGGCATGTGTCAGCGCCGCCTTCGTGGCGTCGCGCATTGCGCGCGAGCCGGGCGGGGCGTTTGGACGGCTGCCGGCCGAAGCCGATTGCGCCGCCATCCTGGCGCGCGCCTTGCCGGCATAATAAATTCGTGAAAACCATTCCCCAGCCCGTGCCGGGCTGGGATAATGCCGGGTATAACCATATAGATATAGGTTCCCCGATATGAAACAAGATCCACGCTTCCCCAACCTCTTCATCACCGATCACCCGCTGATCCAGCACAAGCTGAGCCACATGCGTGACAAGGCGACGTCGACCCGTACCTTCCGCGACTTGCTGAAGGAAATCACGCTGTTGATGGGCTATGAAATCACCCGCGACCTGCCGCTGACCACGCGTGAAATCGAAACCCCGCTGATGACGATCCAGGCGCCCGTGATTGCCGGCCGCAAACTGGCCATCATTCCCGTGCTGCGCGCCGGCATCGGCATGAGCGACGGCTTGCTGGATCTGGTGCCGTCGGCCCGCGTCGGCCACATCGGCGTGTTCCGCGATCCGGAAACGCACCAGCCGGTCGAGTACCTGGTGCGCTTGCCCGACCTGGAAGAGCGCATGTTCATCCTGTGCGATCCGATGGTGGCGACGGGCAATTCGGCGGTGCACGCGGTGGATGTGCTGAAGAAACGCGGCGTGGCCGATGACCAGATCATTTTCCTGTCGCTGGTGGCGGCGCCGGAAGGCATCACCGTGTTCCAGAACGCGCATCCGGGCGTGAAGATTTATTGCGCCTCGCTCGATTCGCACCTGAACGACCACGCTTACATCGTTCCCGGCCTGGGCGACGCGGGCGACCGCATTTTCGGTACCAAATAAACCATGGCGCCCGTCCAGGATCCGAATTTCCGCGACCGCCTGAACGCCCTGTCGGAAAAATACGGGGCGACGATTCCCGCCACCATGGCGGCAATTTCCAGTGCGCTGTCGCATTGCAGCAACGCTGATGCCGACGAGCAATCACTGCATAAATTGCATGAATTGTTGCATGGCGTGGCGGGTTCGGCTGCAACTTTCGGTTACCCCGTGCTGGGAACCGAGGCCCGCCGGCTGGAGCAGGAAGTCCGGCCACTACTGGGGAAACGCCCGGTCGATATCGCGCACTGGCAGGCGCTGGCAGCCATGGTTGCGCAGTACTTGTCCTGGGCAGAAGTGGATCCCAAGGCGCCGGATTTTAGAACTTGAGCTCGGCCTCAAATGTCGTCGGGATGATATTCGTCAACCGTGTTCTTGAAATTTTGTCTATAGTGACATTCATGCCGCGCGAAACACGTGCTCGGACGACGCAACATAGTTTGAACGTCACTCCCTGCATTTATTTTCGTGGAAACGGGACAACCCGGTTTTATTCGGTATAATGCGGGATCGTTAGATTCAGAGTAGTGCAGCTTAGCTGGCTTACTTGCTTCAAACGATATCACGGGCGCAAGCCCAAATTAACTGTGAAATAGGAATTGTAATGGCAACTGGTATCGTAAAATGGTTCAATGATTCGAAGGGTTTTGGCTTTATCACCCCTGACGAAGGCGGCGAAGATCTGTTCGCTCACTTCTCGGCGATCCAAACCCAAGGCTTCAAATCTCTGCAAGAGAACCAGCGCGTATCGTTCGACGTAACCGCTGGCCCAAAAGGCAAGCAAGCATCGAACATCCAACCGCTGTAATTCAGCGCTGGATCCAACGATAAGAAAATCCTCGGTCAACGAGGATTTTTTTTCGTCTGGAAGCTGGTAGATGGAGCCCGACAGACCGTCGCGAGCTCCTTTTTTTACGTCGCCTTCTTCCAATACCCTGGCTGCGAATACGAGCGGCGCAGGAAGTCCACAAAGGCGCGGATGCGCAGCGGCAAATGGTTGCGCTGGGCAAACACCGCGTAAATGTCATTGCCGGGCGCCGAAAAATGCTCCAGCACCGGCACCAGCCGTCCCGCTTCGATATCGGCCCCCACTTCCCACATCGAGCGCCACGCCAGTCCTTTCCCCTGTAACACCCATTCGTGCAGCACTGCGCCGTCATTGCAACCCATGTTGCCTGACACTTTCATGGTGGTCACCTTGCCGTCGACCTTGAAAGTCCAGCCGCGCTGACTGCCGTCGCTGCTGATGGCCAGGCAATTGTGTTTGGCCAGGTCGTCCAGGGTGCCGGGTGTGCCATGCCGTTTCAGGTAGGCCGGGGTGGCGACGATGACGCGATGGTTGTCCGCCAGCTTCACGCCCACCAGGCTGGAATCCTGCAGCGAAGCGATGCGGATCGCCACATCGACCCCTTCGCCGATGATGTCGACCACCCGGTCACTGAGGTTCAGGGTGGCGCGCACATCGCGGTGTTCGGCCAGGAACGAGGGCAGCAGCGGGGCCACGTGCTGGCGGCCAAACCCCGCCGGCGCCGACACCAGCAAGTGGCCTGTTGCGCGCGCGCTGCGCTCGGCCACCGCGCTTTCCGCATCTTCGAGTTCCGTCAAAATGCGCTGGCAATCTTCAAGGAATGCAGCGCCTTCGTTGGTCAGGGCCAGTTTGCGGGTGGTGCGCTGCAACAGTTTCACCCCCAGCCGCTGCTCCAGCGCATCGAGCCTGCGCCCAATAACGGCGGGCGCTATGCCTTCCGCGCGGGCGGCGGCGGACAGGCTGCCTTTGGCGACGACATCGACGAACGTGGAGATTTGCCTGAACTGACCCATTCAACGGTTCCTTTTGATTTGTGCAAAAAACGCATAGATGATGTGATTTTTAGTCTTGTTTCCATAACTTATTAGTGAATATACTGCAAAAACGATGTGGGCGTAAAAGCCTATACTGAGGATTCCATCAATACGAAAGAACGGAGATCACATGTCGCAAGCCACCATTCAACTGCCAGCAGGTATGGAAATCACGGGTGCCATCAAGCCCGGTTACGAAACGGTACTGACCCCTGAAGCGCTGGCCCTGGTGGCCAAGCTGTCGCGTGCATTCGAACCGCGCCGCCAGGAATTGCTGGCGGCCCGCGTGGCCCGCGCCAAGCGCCTGGATGCAGGCGAGCGTCCTGACTTCTTGAAGGAAACCGCTCATATCCGCGAAGGCAACTGGACTATTGCGCCGATCCCGAAAGCCCTGGAATGCCGTCGCGTGGAAATCACCGGCCCGGTCGACCGCAAAATGGTCATCAACGCCCTCAATTCCGGCGCCGACAGCTACATGACCGACTTCGAAGATTCGAACACGCCGAACTGGGATAACCAGATCTCCGGCCAGGTCAACATGATTGATGCAGTGCGCAAAACCATCGCACTGGAACAGAATGGCAAATCGTACAAACTGAACGACAAGACCGCGACCCTGGTGGTGCGCCCACGCGGCTGGCACCTCGATGAAAAGCACGTGCTGGTCGACGGCAAGCGCATTTCCGGCGGCATCTTCGACTTCGCGCTGTTCATGGTCCACAACGCGAAAGAACAGCTGGCACGCGGTGCCGGCCCGTACTTCTACCTGCCGAAGATGGAGTCGCACCTGGAAGCGCGCCTGTGGAATGACATCTTCGTCATGACGCAAGATGCAATCGGCATCCCGCAAGGCACGATCAAAGCCACCGTGCTGATCGAAACCATCCTGGCCGCGTTTGAAATGGATGAAATCCTGTACGAACTGCGCGAACACAGCTCGGGCCTGAACGCCGGCCGCTGGGATTACATCTTCTCCTGCATCAAGAAATTCAAGCTCGATAAAGACTTCTGCCTGGCCGACCGCGCCAAGGTCACGATGACCGCGCCGTTCATGCGTTCGTACGCGCTGCTGCTGCTGAAAACCTGCCACAAGCGCAATGCCCCGGCGATTGGCGGCATGGCCGCGCTGATCCCGATCAAGAACGATCCGGAAAAGAACGAAGTCGCGATGGGTGGCGTGCGCAACGACAAATCGCGCGATGCCACCGACGGCTACGACGGCGGCTGGGTGGCGCACCCGGGCCTGGTGGAGCTGGCCATGGGCGAGTTCAAGAAAGTGCTGGGCGATGCGCCGAACCAGATCAGCAAACAGCGTCCGGACGTCAACGTCACGGCGGCCGACTTGCTGAACTTCCAGCCGGAAGCGCCGATCACCGAAGCGGGCCTGCGCTACAACATCAACGTGGGTATCCATTACCTGGGCAGCTGGCTGGGCGGCAACGGTTGCGTGCCGATCCACAACTTGATGGAAGATGCGGCCACGGCAGAAATCAGCCGCGCGCAGGTATGGCAATGGATCCGTTCGACCAAGGGTGTGCTGGACAACGGCGACAAAGTCACCGCCGAACTGGTGCTGAAGATGATTCCGGAAGAATTGCCGAAAATCAAAGCCACGGCGCCGGACGGTTCCAGCCCGAACTATGAGCGCGCGGCCCAGATCTTCGCCGACATGTGCACGTCGGACGCGTTCGCGGAATTCCTGACCTTGCCGCTGTACGAAGAAATCTAAGCCGGCCAGGCCACACCGCCTTTACGGAACGCAGCGTGGTTCCGTAGGGCGGATTGCGCACGGCGCAAGCCGCCATGCCTGCGTCAACGCGGCGCACGCAGGGCGGCATTGTCAATGCCGCCCTGCGGGTTCCGCGTCTACACGGCGATCAACGCCGTATCACTGCTGCTTGCGCTGCGACAGCGCCGGCTGATCCAGGAATGCCTGCAACACCCCCTCGTCGATGCGGTTGCCGGCAATGCGCCACAGCAGCGAATCGATCCGGTCCGCGCCCCAGAAGAATTCCCCCTCAAATTCAAACGTCGGCACGCCAAAGATGCCGCGGCCAATCGCCACTTCCGTGGCGGCCGCCAGTTGCTGCTTGACTTCCGGCGTCACGGCGGCGTCGGCCAGCGCTTCGCCATCGAGCCCGCAATCATTGGCCAGCACGATCAGCACGTCGGCTTGCGACACATCCTTGCCGCGTTCCCAGCACGCCGCATACATGGCCACCACGAAGGCCTTGCGCTGTTCCGGATCGGTAATCGCCGTCGCCATGCGCAGCGCCATCAGCGGATTGAACGGATGCCCGGGCGGTCCGACAAATTTCAATCCCATTTCCGCCGCCAGCCGCATCACGTCGCGGAAGGTGTGCACGCGCTTGGCGGGAATTTCCGCCGGCCCTTTATTGCCATGCGCGGTCAGCATGGCGGCAAACAAGATTGGCTGGAATTCGACCCGGCAACCGGCTGCTTCGATGCAACTGATATCCTTGGTCGCCAGCCAGGCGAAAGGACTGATCGGGTCGAAATAAAACTGTACCAGCGGCCGTTCGCTCATGTTGTCTCCTCAGAAAGTGTTTTTCCATTGCCGCAGGGCCGCAAACACGGCCACGGGCGGTTCGCCACCTTGCAATTTTCCTGCAGAAACTAATTGTGCCGCGATTTGCGGTTCGGCATAGCGCAGGAACGGATTGGTGTTGCGTTCCATCGCAATCGTGCTGGGCACCGTCGGTTCGCCCCGGCCGCGTTTGCGGCTGTCCGCCTCGATGCGCGCCTGCAAAGCGCTATTGCCGGGTTCCACCGCCAGCGCGAAGCGCAGGTTGGACAGCGTGTATTCGTGGGCGCAAAAGACTTTGGTGTCGGCCGGCAGCGCCGCGAGTTTGTCCAGGGAAGCCGTCATTTGCGCCGGGGTGCCTTCAAACAAGCGGCCGCAGCCTCCGGCAAACAGGGTGTCGCCGCAAAACAGCCAGGGCTCGCCATCGGTCCGGACATAGGCGATGTGGCCGCGCGTGTGGCCCGGCACGTCAAGCACGGACAGGCGCAGCGCCAGACCCGGCACCTCGACCGTGCCGCCCTCGGCCAGCGGATGTGTGACGGCGGCGATGCCGTCCTGTTGCGGACCGAATACGGGCACGTCATATTGCTGCAATAATGCAGGTACACCGCCGGTATGGTCGGCGTGGTGATGGGTGAGTAAAATGGCGGTAAGCGTCAGGTGATGGACACGCAGCGCGGCCAGGATCGGCTGGGCATCGCCCGGATCGACCACGGCGGCGTGGACGCCATCGTGGATCAGCCACAGGTAATTGTCGTTGAAGGCGGGTACCGTGAGGACGCTGAGCGGGGCGGGTAACAATGAGTTCATACAGTCGGGGAACGTGGCATGGATAGCGCCGCATCTGAAAAATCCATTATAGCGCTGGACTCCTGGCTGCAAACCCCGGCCGGCGTCTACGTGCGCGCATGGGAACAAGCGCAGCTCGATGCACTGACGGCCGATATTTTCGGTTATAACGCGCTGCAGATCGGCTTGCCGCAAATCGATGCGCTGGCCGCCAGCCGCATGCCACGCAAATGGCTGGCCGACATCCGCCCGCGCCCCCGGCTCGACAACGTGACGGAATTGCGCCAGGTGGCCGTGACGTTTGACTATGCCGAGCTGCCGTTCGCCTCGCAAAGCCTGGACCTGGTGGTATTGCCGCACGTGCTGGAGTTCGCCGCCGAGCCGCACCAGGTGCTGCGCGAAGTGGAACGGGTACTGATCCCGGAAGGGCAGGTGATCATTTGCGGCTTCAATCCGGCCAGCCTGTGGGGGCTGCGCCAGGTGACGGGAAGGCTGACCGGATCGCACTTCCTGCCCCCGGCCGGTGAATTCATCTCTATGCCGCGCATGCGCGACTGGTTAAAATTGCTGAATTTGGGCGCCACCACCAGCCATTTTGGCTGTTATGCGCCCGCATGCCGCACTGAAAAGTGGCTGCAGCGCTATGCCTTCATGGACCGCGCCGGAGCCCGCTGGTGGCCCTACCTGGGCGCCGTGTATATGGTGCATGCGATCAAGCGCGTGAAAGGCATGCGGCTGATTGGTCCGGCATGGACGAAAAAACGGGTGGCGGCACCGGTGGCCGTCCCGGCAACGAACAGAAGGCGGGAATCGCAGGATGGAAAAGGTTGAAATTTTTACCGACGGTGCATGCAAGGGCAATCCTGGCACCGGCGGCTGGGGCGCCTGGCTGGTGGCAGGCGAAGCGCAAAAGGAAATGTTTGGTGGCGAGCACAACACCACCAATAACCGCATGGAATTGACGGCAGTCATCGAATCGCTGAAGGCCTTGAAACGCCCGTGCGAAGTGGTGCTGCACACCGACTCGCAATATGTGCAAAAGGGTATCAGCGAGTGGATCCATGGCTGGAAACGCAAGGGCTGGGTCACGGCCGCCAAAGAGCCCGTGAAAAACGCGGATTTATGGCAGGCGCTGGACCAGGTCCAGGCCGTGCACAAGGTCGACTGGCGCTGGGTGCGGGGCCACAATGGCCATCCCGGCAATGAAAAAGCCGACCAGCTGGCGAACCTGGGCGTCGAATCCGTTCGCCGCAAGTAGCAAGCCGCCGCGGGCGCTCTGCTATACTGCCGCCCCGCCTGTCCATTCCCTAGCCAACCATCACCATGCGTCAAATCGTCCTCGATACTGAAACCACCGGCATCAACCCCAAGCAGGGCAACCGCGTCATTGAAATCGGCTGTGTCGAGCTGGTGAACCGCATGTTGACGGGCAATAATTTTCACGTTTACATCAATCCGGAACGGGATTCGGAAGAGGGCGCGCTGGCGGTGCACGGTCTGACCACGGAATTCCTCCGCGATAAGCCGAAATTCGCGCAGATCGCGGAAGATTTCCGCCAATACGTGCAAGGCGCGGAACTCATCATTCATAACGCGCCGTTCGACATGGGTTTCCTGAACCACGAGTTCAACCTGCTGAAACTGCCGCCGTTCGACAGCCAGATTCACGGCGTGATCGATACGCTGGCCCAGGCCAAGGAAATGCGTCCGGGCAAGCGCAATTCGCTCGATGCGCTGTGCGACCATTTCGGCATTTCCAATGCCCACCGCAAGCTGCACGGCGCATTGCTGGATGCGGAATTGCTGGCGGACGTCTACCTGGCCATGACGCGCGGCCAGAACAGCCTCGGCATGGATGTGGAAGAAGAAACCGTCGCGCACGATGGCGCGCTGGAAGACGTGGCGCTGGGCGAGATCGTGGTGCTGGCCGCATCGCAGGAAGAACTGGCCGCGCATGAAGATATCCTCAATGCGCTGGACAAAGGCGTCAAAGGCACGTGCGTCTGGCGCACCGTGCCGGAACCTGTCCCGGCAGCCTGAGGCCGATCCGGCAGTTTTCACAGCCGTGGCGGCGGCGGTTACACCATGCTCTAAAGTGCAATAGACGGCATGTTCCGTTTCCATGACAATCGGTCAAGTTCGTTAAATAGCCCGTCATGTCCGCCGACCTTTCCGCCTTGCCACCGATTGCGCGCCGCGTTTGCGCCGCGCTCGGCTTGTTGTTGGTGTGCGCGCACGCGCGGGCGGCCGATGTGGTGCACTGGAACCGGCCCGCGTCGGAGACCGACCAGCGCCGCAGCTATGCCGAGCAATTGCTGGCCACGGTGCTCGAACGCACCCGGCCTGAATTCGGCGACTACGTGATCGACTATGCCCCGGTCCACATGGAGCGGCCGCGCCAGCTCAGTGAAATGAAGGAGGGCGACCTGCTCAATGTCACGTCGAATCCCGCCAACCCGGTATGGATGCGCGAACTGACCGCGATCCGGATCCCGATCGACCTCGGTTTGCAATCGTGGCGCCTGGCGCTGATCCACCGTAAGAACCAGGGCAAGCTGCGTGCCGTCACGGGCGCCGCCGACTTGAAACCCCTGCGCGCCGGGGCGAACAGCGTGTGGGTATCGGCGGTGACGCTCAAGGACAACGGTTACACGGTCGTCACCGGCAATAATTACGAAGGCTTGTTCACCATGCTGATGGCGGACCGCTTCGATTATTTTCCGCGCGGCGTCAATGAAATCTTCCCGGAATTCGATGCGCGCACCCGGCAGCATCGCGACCTTGCGATTGACGATGGCTTGCTGCTGTATGACGCGGCGGCTTCGCTGTTTTTTGTGTCGCCCAAGGCGCCGCGCCTGGCCGCGCGCATCAAGGCGGGGATGGAATCCATGCTGAAGGATGGCTCGCTGGAGCGCTTCCTGCTCGAGCACCACAAGCCCGTTTTGCTGCGCGCCCGCCTGTGCCAGCGCCGCCGCATCGATATATCGGTCCAGCCGCCGGACCCGGGCATGGCGGCCCGCAAGGAATTGTGGTTTGACCCGTTCGATCCCCGCCACGGGCTGTGCCCGGCGCGTACGGTCGGGCCGCGCTAGTTGGTGTGACTTGTGGCCATCTAGTCCGAATTGACGTAGGTGCGCGCGCGCCTTTGACGAATAATCCCCTGCACACAACGATCAACTGTCGGGGGAATACCATGAAGCGTAATCTGAAGATCGGCGTCCGGCTGGGCCTGGGATTTGCCGCCGTCCTGGCCCTGATGGCGGCGATCCTGGCCACCGGCCTGGTGTCGCTGGCCCGTATCGGCAGCCACACGCATGACATCGTCCACGATAAAAACGTGAAAATGGCGGCCGCCAACGCCATGACCGGCCACGTGCGGGCCATTGCGCTGGGCGCGACCGCGATGATGGTGGTGCCGGATCTGCAAATCAACGATGAACTCGACAAAGTCGCGGCCGCGCGCAAGCGCTATGGCGCGGCGCGCGCCGCGCTGGTGGCCTTGCCGATGGATGCGCGCGAACAGCAATTGCTGGCGCTGGCCGACGAGGCGCTGAAGGCCAGCCTGGCGAAAAACGAACACATGCTGACCCTGCGGCGCAACGGCGAGACCCAGGATGCCGCCGCCTACCTGACCGACCAGGCCGGTCCCGCGCTGACGGCGGTGCTGGCCGCCTTCGACCACCTGATCGCCCATGAAACCACGCTGGCCACGCAGGCCGGCGCGCAAGCGTCGCAAGTCGTGACGGCCTCGCAAGGCACGTTGCTGGGACTGGGGCTGCTGGCCGTGGCGCTGGGCGTCGCGGTGGCGTGGTTTATCACCCGCTCGATCACCGCGCCGCTGGGCCGCGCCATCGCGGTGGCGGAAACCGTGGCCGCCGGCGACCTGTCGTCGCGCATCGAGGCGCCGGCCGGCGAGGTGCCGGGCGGCGATGAAACCGGCCGCCTGCTGCGCGCATTGCGGGCCATGAACGGCAGCTTGCTGGACGTGGTGGGGCAAGTGCGCGCCGGCACCGATGCGATTACCACCGCGTCGGGCGAAATCGCGGCCGGCAATATGGATTTATCGGCACGCACCGAACTGCAGGCCGGCTCGCTGGAACAGACCGTGGCGGCCATGGACGCCCTGACGGCCACCGTGCAGCGCAATGCCGGGCACGCGCAGCAGGCCGACCGCCTGGCGCAATCGGCATCGGACGTGGCGGCCAGGGGCGGCGCCATCGTGTCGCAGGTGGTCGACACCATGGGCGCGATTCACGCCTCGTCGCGCCGCATCGTCGACATCATCGGCGTCATCGATGGCATTGCGTTCCAGACCAATATCCTGGCGCTGAATGCGGCCGTGGAAGCGGCGCGCGCGGGCGAGCAGGGCCGGGGCTTTGCCGTGGTGGCGTCCGAAGTGCGTTCCCTGGCCCAGCGCTCGGCCGGCGCGGCGCGGGAAATCAAGGAATTGATCGCGGCGTCGGTCGCCAATGTGGAAGCCGGCTCGAAGCTGGTGGGGTCGGCCGGGCAGACCATGGACGAGATCGTGGGCAGCATCGGTAAAGTCGCCGGCATCATGGGCGAGATCACCGCGGCCAGCCAGCGGCAGACCGAGGGCATCGGCCAGATCAACCAAGCCCTCGCGCAACTGGACGGCATGACCCAGCAAAATGCCGCGCTGGTGGAACAGGCGGCGGCCGCTTCGCACAGCCTGCGCGGCCAGGCCGATACGCTGGGCGCGGTGGTGTCGTTCTTCCGCACCGGCGCGGCGGTGGGTCAGGACGCGCCCCGGCTGGTGGTGCATCATGCCAGCAATGAAACGGCGGTGTTGGAGCGGCGTGCAGCTTGATAGTTGTTGTACCCAGAAAACTATTTCAGAAAGACAATAAACATTCCACTCTCCCATGCTATTCTGCGGACGACCGCCTCGAGGGCGGTCGTTCGATAATAACAAGGAGGTGTGCATGAAATCTGCCGTATTTTCCCTGCGTCGTACCTTGCAAGCATTACCCGTGGCCGCCCTGCTGGCAGCCGCGGTGCCCGCATCGGCGGCGGTCGTCACGTACGACCTGGCCCCGGCATCCTATATCAAGCAGCTGTACACCATGACCACGCCGGCCAGCTATGCCAGCTGCAAGCCGACCACGACCGAAGCCACGATCGCCTGCTACCTGATCGAGTCGCTGAACCGTGACAAGATTCCATTTAATTCCGTCAATGTGGTGCTCAACGGCGCCGGTTCCGCCTATACCGTCAGCATCGACAGCGCCGATGCGCGCGCGGCGCAATACCAGGCGGCGCAAACCACGTTCCTCGACCAGGGCCACGCCGGCCAGGCGCTGAACGGCGTCACCGCTTGCGAAGCCGACAGCACCTGCTGGCAAGTGCAGCCGCAGGACCCGAAAGGCTGCCCCGGCCCATGGCAATTCTGGCTGCCGCTGGGACTGCCGATGGTGTCGCAAAAGGCGGTCATGATGCTGCACTATCCGCCCTACACCTCGTTCCAGGCCTACGATTACCTGAACAACGCGACCCTGAACCGCTGGGAGCGCATGCTGACGTCGGTGGGCGTGCCGGCGGACCAGGTCAACCTGTATGAATCCATTGTCGACGTGATGCCGATTGCCGCGCCGGGCAGCGGTGAAACCGCGTGCCTGACGCCGGCCATGTCGGAAACCTATTTCGGCAACGCCAGCGCCAACCGCAATTACATCGCGCCGATGCTGACCTTGCTGGCCAATCCGCCGGTCAACGCCGGTAAAAAGGGCACCGCGCCGGTGCTGGTGTTCGGCAGCGAGCCGCGCCAGGTCTGGGCCAGCATGAACAAGCTGTCGTCGTTCAATGTGCTCGACGTCGGCACCGTGACGATGCCGGGCGATACCA
Source organism: Pseudoduganella sp. GW821-FHT12E03 (assembly GCF_058807115.1). Taxonomy (NCBI): domain Bacteria; kingdom Pseudomonadati; phylum Pseudomonadota; class Betaproteobacteria; order Burkholderiales; family Oxalobacteraceae; genus Pseudoduganella; species Pseudoduganella sp. GW821-FHT12E03. The sequence continues at coordinate 734,693 of NZ_JBXAQJ010000002.1, forward strand.
AGCCGACCGCGTACATTGGCGCCAACCATCCGATCGCGGCCGTGTATGACACCTGCACCAGCACGCCGAACATCGTGCAAATGGAAATCCAGGACTTGACCACCGCGTGCTTTGCTCAGCTCATGAGCTCCGATCCAAGTGCGGATCCGGTGAAGGTCAAGAATACGTGCTATGCGCTGCAAAGCCAGAACAAGGCCGCCATCTGCATCAACGCGATGATGGACATGAGCAAGAAGCCATACTGGACCTGGGCGCAAGCCAAGACCTGGTGCGACGCCAACAATAACAATCCGTGCCCGTCCAGCCCGACCAAGGCTGCCAAGGCGAGCAAGGCCAAGGCGGTGAAAAAGCAGTAAGGCAGTAATGCTGTCACCACGGCGGGGGACTGATCCGGCCCCCCGCCGCACGCCTACACCCGCACCACAATTTTCCCGACCTGGTTGCCCGCCTCCAGATAGCGGTGCGCCGCCACCATGTCGTCAAACCCGAACACGCGGTCGATCACGGGGCGCAATGCGCCACTGGCCAGCCCTTGCGCAATAAAGGCCTTGGCGGCCTGCAGCCGTTCCGGCGCCATGGTGATTTCAAACAGTTCATAGCCTCGCAACGTCAAGTGGCGCGCCAGGATCTCCATCACCGGCACCGGTATATCGCGCGGATCGAGCGCACCATACTGGTAGTACGTGCCTTGCTCCGCCATGGCGCGGATCAGGTCGCGCGCCTGTGGCCCGCCCACCGGGTCGAACACCAGGCGCGCGCCGTTGCCGCCGGTCAGATGCTGGATGCGTGCGGTCATTTCCGTGTCCCCGCTGAGCAGCACGTGCGCCGCGCCGGCCGCCTTCAATGCCGCCACCTTGGCGTGGCTGCGCGTCAGCGCGACCGGCGTGGCGTTGAGCATGTTGGCAATCTGGATCGCCGCCACGCCGACACTGCTGGCCGCCGCGCCGATCACCACCGTATCGCCCGCCCGCAGTCCGCCCATCCGCACCAGGGCGCCATATGCCGTGGTGTAGGACATCCACGTGGCGGCGGCTTCCTCATAGCCGACGCCGTCCGGGATGGGCACGATGGCGTGCGCGGGGGCGTTGACGATTTCTCCGTACATGCCGTAGTCCGTAAACGAAAACGCGGGAATCACGCTGACCCGGTCGCCAATGGCACATTCCGTGACTGCCGCGCCGATGGCGATAATGTCGCCGGCGGCCTCGTAACCCAATTGCGCGGGAAAGACGGGATCGATCACATAGTGGCCGGAACGGTACATGCTCTCGGCACGGTTCAGGCCGATGGCCTTGACCCGCAGTTGCACCTCGTGCGGGCCTGGCGGCGCCACTGTGGCATCGGCAAATTGCAGTACGTCGGGGCCGCCGGTTTGATTGAAATAAATGACTTTAGACATGGTTACACCTCGTTTTCAGTGAATGGGAGTGTCAGCGCTGGAATAAAGTCTATCGGGGATCAGGTATCGCCAGTGGCGAGAGTGATTTGACAGATTGGTGAATAGAAAGCGCCAATTGGTGTTTCAGCGTAAAATTTCCGCACCACCTGATCGCTATCGACCGCCATGTCCGAAGACCGCCTGAACGGCATCGCCACTTTCCTTGCGGCCGTGGAGGCCGGCAGCTTTGCCGCCGCCGCCGTGAAGACCGACGTCACGCGCTCCGCCGTGGCGAAATCCATTGCGCGGCTGGAGGCGCGGCTCGCGGTCCGGCTGTTTCATCGCACCACGCGGCAGCAGATACTGACTGCGGAAGGCGAGCGCTATTACGAGCACTGCAGCCGCCTGATGACGGAGTTGCGCGACATGGAATCTGCCCTGCACGAAGGGCTGCGGCAGCCGGAAGGGCGCCTGCGGGTCAGCGCATCGATCCTGTTCGGACGCCGCTGTGTGGCCCCGGTGCTGCGTTCCCTGGTGCGCGCTTATCCCAAGCTGACGCTGGAAGCGGAATTCACGGACCGAGTGGTCGACGTGGTGGCGGAGGGATTCGACGTGGCGGTCCGGATTGGCCGGCTGGCCGATTCCACCAGCCTGGTGGCGCGCAAGGTCGGTGTGCAGCGCATGGCGATCTTTGCGTCGCCCGCCTACCTGGACGCCCATGGCCGTCCGGCCAGCGTGGCGCAACTGAAGCAACACCGGGGCATCGTGTACGGACGCACCATCGAACGGCAATCATGGCGGGTGCGTGATGTGGACGGGACCAGCGACGAGGTGCGGCTTGAGGGCAGGGAACGTTATGACGATTTGCAGGTCGTGGCCGATGCCGCGGTCGAGGGCGGCGGCATGGCGTGGTTGCCCTACTGGATGGGGGCGCCCTATGTGGCGGCCGGGCAGCTGGAACTGGTGATGGACAGCGACCGGGTGCGGTCGGTGGATATTCACGTGGTATGGCCGCGCACGCGCTATCTGCCGCAGCGGACCCGGGTGCTGATCGATGCGCTGGCGGCGGACATTCCCGGGCTGATGGCGGCAAGCTGATGGCCCGCTGCCCATCGCCGCTCAATACCAATCAACAACATGAGTGCATCTGATCATCCCTGATTCTTATACTGTCGGGGCTGTATGACTATTTCAGATCACAAGGAGACTCCCGATGAATTCCCCGAAGGCGCGCCGCTTGCTGCCCGGGTTGGTGTTTGCCAGCCTGCTTCCCGTTGCCCTGTCCGTTCCCGCGCAGGAAGCGCCACCCCCGCAAGAAAAAGGCCCTGCCGCGGCGGACGCCATGTTGCATACCCTGGAAGTACGCTATGCGACGCCCTACAAGGCCATGGAGACAGCGGAAGTCAAGGCGGTGCTGGACCGCGTGTTCGCTTATCTGGACAGTACGACCCCGGCCGCCCTGATCCACAAGAGTACCGGCGCGCCGGTCACGGACGTGACGAAGGCCGATCCGGACACCGTGCTGAAACCAGGGGACTTCCGCCTGACCAGCTATGAATGGGGCGTGACATACCTGGGCATGCTGGCGGCCGGTGCCGCCACCGGCGACAAGCGCTACACGGATTATGTGCAGCAGCGCCACCAGTTGCTGTCGCAACTGACCCGGACGTATTTGCCGGTGGTGCAGGCCGATGTGAAGAATTCCACGGCGCCGATCAAGAGTTTCCTGAATCCGCACGCGCTCGATGACGCTGGGGCGCTGTGCCACAGTTTCATGAAGGCCAAGTTGGGCGGGATGGCCGTCGACTACAGCCAGATGGTCAAGATCTGCGGCGACTTCGTGACGAAGAAGGAATACCGCTTGAAAGACGGCACCCTGGCGCGCGGCGGCCCGGATGGCAAGGGCGGCGTAAAAATGCGGCCGCTGCAAGACACGCTGTGGCTCGACGACATGTTCATGGGCGTACCGACCATCGCGTACCTCGGCAAATATACGGGCGACCGCAAGTATTACGACGATGCGGTCAACCAGGTGCAGCAATTCTCCAAGCGCATGTTCAACCCCGCGCTGGGCTTGTACATGCACGGTTACGTGGAAGGCTTGCGCGACCACCCCGAGCTGCGCTGGGCGCGCGCCAATGGCTGGGCCGTGATGTCGATGGTGGAAATCCTCGAAGTGCTGCCGAAAGACCACAAGGGTTATAACGCCGTGCTGGCGCAGTTGCGCGCCCACATCAAGGGGCTGGCCGGCTACCAGGGCAAGGATGGCTTCTGGCACCAGCTGATCGACCGGAACGACACGTACCAGGAAACCTCGGCCACGGCGATTTATGCCTATGCCATCGCCCGCGCCGTGAACCGTGGTTATGTCGATGCGCAAATGTATGGCCCGATGGCCAACCTGGCGTGGAACGCGGTGGCAGGCAAGGTCCTGGCCAATGGCCAGATCGAGGGCATCTGCGTCGGCACCGGCATGGCGTTCGACCCGGCGTTCTATGCCTACCGCCCGACCAACGTCAAGGCGGCGCACGGCTATGGCCCGGCGTTGCTGGCCGGCGCGGAAATCATCGAGATGAACAAGAAGGTCAAGTTCGGCCTCAATGACAGCGGGCTGATGTTCCAGGGACGCCGCTGACCTGGGCGGAGGCGGGCAGGCCCCGCCTCCAGAGCGCACTCGGCAATGAAGATCGTTATCGGAAATGCACCGTTGTCCGGCACGGCGCGATAAAATTCGGGAGCCTTCCTCATTCCGACTGCGCGGGGCCCGCGATGGACGTACCGTCTTCCAGCCGATTCATGCCAGGGCGCCGCCGGCGCTATGCGGCGCGGCGGATTGCGGCCAGCCTGGCGCAAACCTTCATTCCGCCCAGGCGGTTTAGCGCGCCCGCCGTGGAAGCGGCCTTCCTTGCCCATTATGGCCGCCGCTTCGCGCCGTTGCGGCGGGTCGGCATCGCGTTCGGCTGCGTCATGTGGGCCTGCTATGCCTTGTGGGATTTGCAGCATGCCCCCCATCCCGGTTCCCCCCTGCTGCAAGCGCCGGTCTGGCAATTGCTGGCGCTGCGCGGCTTGTCGCTGGCCATCCTGGTCGCGATCGGCGTGGTGTCGCTGCGGCCAGGCTTTCACGATGACCGGATCGCCCATGCGCTGTTGCTGGCCGGTACCGGGACGATCTCCCTGACCCTGATCGGCATGACCGTGCTGCTGGGGGAGCCGGCCGGGTATATCGACTACTTTGTCGCTATTTACCTGGTGCTGATCTTTGAATTCGCCTTCCTGCATTTGCGCGCCAGGCCGGTCTTGCTGCAAATGATCGTCCTGATCGCGCTGGTGCAGGTGTTGCAGCACCTGCACTGGCTGGGCATCCCGTTTCACTTCCTGCTGCCCGAACACTTCCTCGGCAGCGAATTGTTCTTCAGTTCATTCTTCGTGATCGGCGGCGGCGTGTGCATCAAGTTCGAGCGTTACGCACGCCGCCAATATCTGCAGTCGCAAGCGCTGGCCGCCGCCAACTCCGCGCTGCAAATGAAGAACGACTTGCTGGCCAGGGAAAAGGATGAGCACGCAAGCAAAGCGCTGGCCATGGTCGAGCTGAAGGAAGAGCAGCGTGCGCTGGCGGCGCGGCTCAACCATGAAAAATCCGAATTCCTGGCGAACGCGGCGCATGACTTGCGCCAGCCGCTGTTCGGCCTGGCGCTGTCGCTGGAATCCATGCGGGAAGCGCTGGCCCGGCACGATCCGGTGGAAGCGGCGCGCCTGTTGCCGCTGGCGCAACTGGCGTCGAGCAGGATGAACGTGACGTTCAATGCGATCCTGGATTTGTCGCGCCTGGAATCGGGTTTCATCAAGCCGGCCATCGTGTGTTTTGACGTCCGCGAGTTGCTGGCGGAAGTCGTGGCCGACCTGCAGCCATTTGCCGACAGCAAACGGGTCGTCCTGCGGCTGCGCATGGCAACAGGACATGCACAGCCGCTGCTGGCGGCCAGCGACCGCGTCCTGCTGGGACGGGCTATCCGCAACCTGGTCAGCAACGGCATCAAGTATGCGCGCGCGGATGCCGCGCCATCGCCGGCCGTGATCCTGGGCGCCGTGCGGCTGCAAGGGCGGATCCGGATTGACGTTACCGACAACGGTATCGGCATTCCGTGCGCGGAGTGGGAGCGTGTCTTCCAGCCGTTTGTCCAATTGCACAATGCCAGCCGCGATCCGGCCAACGGGCTCGGACTGGGCCTGTCGATCGTCAACGCCATGATGTCGATCCTGGACGGGCACCGGATCGAATTCAAGTCGTGCGTCGGCAAGGGCACCCGCTTTTCCATCGACGCGCCACGCGCCACGCAACTGGCCCCGCCCGGCGCGCAGGGACCGCCCGCCAACGCCCCCGCCATGGCGCTGCGCGGCACGTATATCGTGCTGGTGGAAAGCGACCAGCTGGTGCGCACCGCGCTGGAAGCCCTGTTCGTGCAATGGGACATCGTGGCCGATTGTGTCGCCACGCCCGGTGCCTTGCACGGCTTGCTGGACGACCTGGAACGCATCCCCGACCTGGTGATTTGCCAGAGCCGTTTTCCGGACGGTGGCACGGCGAACGATGTGCGGGCCGCGCTGCAGCACTACCTGCAACAGGTTGGTGGCGCGCATGCGATACCGATGCTGGCGCTGTGCGGCGAGCCGGAGTTGCCGCCGGCCGGGGCAGGGTGCGCGGCAATGTTGCTGCGTCCGGTTGATCCGTTGCGGCTGAGGGAAACCATCGCCGCGCTGGTGGCGGCCGGCGGCCATCGGCAGGCCGCCGTCAGCTTCTTGGAATAACCAGGCCGCGCCGGGCCATTTCCACGATGAGTTCGGCGCGCCGGCGCACGCCGAACTTTTCCAGCAAGTCGCTGCTGTATTCCTTCACCGTGCTTTCCGCCAGGTTCATGTGCCGTGCGATGGCTTTGTTCGGCAAGCCCTGGCAAATATAGGACAGGGTTTCCACCAGGCGTGGCGACAGCCCCAGGCTGTCCAGCGCCACCGGTTTCGCGCCCGCCAGCGGCGCCGGGCTGTAGCCGCCCCGGCCCAGCGCGGAATTCGGCAAATAAATCTGGCCTTGCATGATGGTGTCCAGGGCCGCGCGAAACACATCGGCGCCGCGCTCCGTGCGTTTCGAAATGAAACCCACGGCGCCGGCCTTGATGCATTCCAGTACGGTTTCGCGGTCGTCGTGGTTCGACAGCATCACGGTCTGTACCCCGATTTCCTGTTCCGCCAGCCAGTGCAGTACATCGAGGCCGGTGCTGGCGCCCCCAAGGTGATAGTCGAGGAACAGCAATTCATAGCCACCCCGGCCGAGGTACGCCTTGCAGCTGCCGACATCCGACGCCTCGTCGATCTCCAGCGTCGGCGCCGATTGCAGCATCAGGCTTTTCAGCGCCTGCCGGGTCAAGCCTTCGTCCTCAACCAGCAGCGTCTTCTTGAAGTGGGTGGGGGTCATGGTGTGGACTCGCCGGGGATTTCCCACATCCTACCCCATCGGGCTCAAGACACGATCCCTACCAAAGCAGGGCTCCCGCCGGAGGCCGCCTTGCGCAGGCCCCGCAACAGGCGTGAGGCGGGTTATCGGCGCAGGGTGGACGCACCACAATGGAGTTGCCGGGATACTCCAGGCAGTCCAATTTTCTTGAAAGGGATGTACCTATGAAAACGAAAAACTTCATCAGCCTGGTGGCCGGGGTGGCCAGCCTGGTGGCTTGCAATCTGGCGATGGCGGAAAGCCACCAAATTCCTTTGGGATGGGGCAATATCACCCCTTGCACCCGTACCGTCTGGCGTAATGATGGTCTGTTTGGATTGCCATCGCCAACGCTCGAGACAGCGGAGCAGCGCGTTTCAGCCTATGCGGTGATTGAGGCGCCGACCTTGCCGGGCATTCAAAACGATGTCCAGCAATGCGCGGTGCAGGGCGCCGCGGCGGCGACCCTGGCCGCGATCGTGGCGTCACCCGGCGGCGCCATGCCGGCCTTCCAGGCCCAATTCGAAAGCTGCATGCGCGAGCGGGCGTCGGAGTATTTCTCGCTGTCGCTGCAATTGTCGGACGGGGAATGCCAGTGGTAGGTGCCACGCCCGGCGTGGCACCTGATTCGTTGAAAGGGGAGGAAAAAAATGCGTTTCAACCTGTTAAAACACTGGATCGGTTTCACCCTTATCACGTCCAAGATTGCCAGCGTGTCGGGTATTGCGGACTACTGCGAATGAGTGTTGTGTTTGCTTGATAAGATTCATATTTTTACTATACTCACCGAGGTCCGGTGCAATGCCGGACCAGTTGAAATCACGCCGCTATCCGCTGGCTTGCCGGCCTTGGGTATGCCACTTGCGATGCGATACTTAGAAAAGCGCCGCCGGCAAGGCGGGGCATGCGGGGAGGGGCCTATGAGCAAGATTTCGGCTGCCATGGTTGGCGTCCTGGCGGGGGGCATGGTGGTGTACGCTGTGTTTGCCTGGGTGTTTTACGATGTCGACATCAGCGGGTTTGCGGGCCTCGTCGGGATGGGCGCGGTCATCGGCGGCGCCCTGGGCGCACGATTCGGCGGCGGAGCTGCCAAGGGCCAGGAGAGCGGCGATGCGCGCCGCTGACGCGTGGCGCGGCGCCCGCCGCGTGCTGGCAAGCCTGCCGGTCGCGTTGCTCCTGCTGCTCGGCGGATGCGCGGCGCAGTTCCCGGACGGTACGGGGCAGCGCGACGGCGTGGTCGTTCACACGTGGTCGCCGGTGTCAAAGCCCGTCCAGGCCGCCTGGGAGGGCCCGCGCACGCTGCTCTACACCTATGTGCTGTCCGGCGATGCGGCGGCCGGCACGGCGCAGGATAGTCTCCGGCATGCCCGGGCGCGCCAGGCGCTGGCCAAGGTGTTGCGGGAGGTCCAGGCCAGCCAGACCGCCCAATCGCTCGGCGAGGCCGGCCTGTTGCGGCAGGCGAACCAGTTCATTATTCCCGCCCGCGATTACCGTGGCGGCGAGCTCGCCCTCGGACATTACGACTTTGCCCTCTCCGCGGGTTTCCTGAACCGGGTCCGTGTGGCGCTGAATGACGAGGCGTTGCGGCGGCGGCTTGATCAGCTTGGCCCGTTCCTGATCGCCACGCGGCGGCCCCTCAACGAGATGGGCATCGCGCAAGGTGGCAATCGGTCCGATCCGCCCGCGTTGGTGATGCTGGTCGACCTGAGCGGCGCCCACCCGGAAGCCATGGCCGCCTATATCAATGGCTTCAAGGATGCGGTCCGCAACACGGCGCCGGACCAGCTGCGGCAATTGTCCCCATTGCGTGCCGAGTTTGCTTCCCTCTTGTTGAAGCTGAATGAGGCGCTGCCGTTTGTCGCCGAGGCGTACGCGGACACGAACAAAATGCTCTCCGCGGCGGGTGGGACAAAAGGTGAGTGATGAACAAGCTGTTGCGCCGAGGCTGGTGGGCCGTGCTTGCTGTCGCATGGGCCTGCGTTGCGCTACCGCTTCCGGCGCGGGCGGAACTCACGCCGCCTGACCTGGAGCGCTGGATCGCGCCGGCATTTTGCCGGATCGCACCGTGGGCGGGTTCGGCCGGCCTGGAGATGGCCAGCGTCAGCTACCACGCCAACCGCAACCGGGAAGCTGCCGCCCAGTTCGATACTGTGCGGCGCAGCAACGGGGATGCCGCCGTCCGCATCGCGGCGGCGATTGGCCAGGCGCGTGCGCTGAAAGTCATGGCGTGCGACGATGAAGCCATGGCGGTGCTGCGCGCCGCGCTGGAGCCGGACCGGCCGCGCACCGCCGCGCACTGTTTTGCACTGTCGCGCCTGGCCCGCCTGACGGTAACGCGGCAGGTGGACGAGGCCGATCGCATGGCCGTGGACGCGTTGCGGTGCGCGCGGGAAACCGGCGCGGACAGTACCGCCAGCGAGGCGCTGACCACGCGCGCCATCATCGCGCTGGCGCGCGGCAGCTGCACAGAGGCGGGCACACAGTTGCGCGACACGCTCAGCGGTTCGGTACAGCCGCTGGCCAGGGCGGAGGCGCTGCGCACACGGGGACAGTGGCATGAAGCATGCGAGCGGGATGTCGGGGCCGCCCGCGGCGCCTACCTCGCCAGCGCCCAGGCGGCACGGACGGCGCGCGATGCGGAGGCGCTGGCGCTGGCGCAGATACTGCACTCGCAGGCGCAGGCCGCTACGGCGCCTGAGGCCGGGTTAATGGACGAGGAACTGGAGGCCGCGTACGCATTGGCGAGCGCCGGCGAGTTACGGCGCACGATAGGCAGTGCGCTGCATTACCATGCCTTACGGCTGGCGCGCGCCGAATCGGGCGTGGCGCTGGGCGAAGCTGTGCGGGAACTGGAGGCCAGTGCGGCGATTCACGCGGCGATCGGCCATCGGTCCCAGGAGCGGCTGATCCGGCTGGCTGCCGGCAATGCCTATCTGGCGCTGGGCGATCACGCCGGTGCGCGGGCGGCGTTTATCCGCAGCAGGGAACTGGCGTTGGCATCCGGCTTGCAGCGGGAGGCCGCCAAGGCCTTGCAAGGGTTGGCGGCGATCGAGCGGCTCGCCGATCCACCCCGGTTTGGCGCGGCGAAGGAATTGATGCGGCAGGCGCTGGCCGAGTTACGCCAGGGTGACGATGCGCCGTCGGATATGGCGCGCGCGCTGCACTCACTGGCCACCATCGAGATGGCGCTGGGCGAACAGGCATCGGCTTCAGCGCATTTCCGGGAAGGCTTGCGGCAGGCGGCGCTGGGGCGCGACAGCGAAGCCGCAGCCCTGCTGCAAGCGAGCCTGGGCTGGGTGGAGTGGCACGCCGGACGGCTCGCGGAGGCGAACGCGGCGTGGCGCATTGCCGTGGCCGGCGGCTCCGGGCAAGCCTATGCGATTGGATGGTGGGGGCTGGCGCGTGCGATCCGGACGCGGTTCCCAAGCATTGCAGCCGGACGCTATGCGCGTGTGATCGACGCAGTCGAACGGATGCGCCCGGCCGGCGCGGACGACAAGGCGCAGCAAGTGTTTGAGCGGCGTTTCTCGGAGGCGTATCGCGAATACGCGGCGCTGCTGATCGACCTGGAACGATACGAATTGGCGCACCACCTGGCCATTCTGATGAACCGGCGGGAGCTGATTGAGCAGCGCTGGACCAGCGGCACGCGTGGCGGCCAGGCGGAGGTGGCGTTCGGCGCGCCGGTCGCGTCCGATCCGCTGGAAGCGTGCCCCAAGGAAGTGGCCGAGCGGGAGCGGGAGTTATTTGAGCGCGCAGACAAGCTGGCGAGCTGGCGCATTGCCGCGCCCGCGGCCTGTTGCCTGGAGGATGGTGGTGTCGAAGCCGGCGCGGAATGCGGCGGCGACCCGGCGCTGGCGGGGTATTGCCAGTGGCGCCAGGGCGTCCGGCGCGCCGAACGGGATGTCATGCGGCTGCAGAATGATTGCCTTGACGAGATCGTGCGTACGACCAGCGCGGGCGGCGGGCCCCATTTCTCATTGAGAAAGGACGAGTTCCGTGCGCAATGGTCGCGCGCCGTTGGCGACGCGGCGATGCATCTGGTGGTAACGATCTTCGACCAGGGACGCTTGCGGGTGCTGGTGCGCGGTCCGGCGCAGGGCAGTTACCGCTCCCGTTCAGTCCCTGTGACGGCGGAGCAGTTGTCGCGCATGACGGCGGCGCTGGGCGATGCCTGGACCCTGGCGGCAAACCAGGTGCGCATGAGCGAGGGGCACGCCAGGGAGGAAGCGCTGGCGGCGGCCGAGGCGCGGATGCGCCAGGGCGTGCTGCACGAACTCTACGCTTTGCTGTTCGCCGGCTTCGACCCGGCCGCACTGCCCATTGCCCCCAAGCCTGGCAGCATGGTGGCTTTTATCAACGACCCGCTGCTGCGCAATGTGCCGATGGCCGCGCTGCACGACGGCAAACGCTATCTGGGTGAGCGCTTCGCGATTGTCCAGGTTACCCGGCAGTCCGTGGTGGCGCCGCCGGCGGCCGGCCAGACCGTGGAATCCCTGGTCATGGGGGTATCGAAGCCGGATTTGCCCAATGTAGAAAGCGAGGTCACGGAAGTCGCGCGCGTGCTGGGCACGGAAGCCTTCCTGAACGAGCAAAGTACGCGCCGGCGCCTGCTGGCCTGGCTGCGGGACCGTCCCCGGGGCGGCCTGGCGCTGCACCTTGCCGCGCACGGATCGATGGGGGGCAGTAGCGCGAGCGCCAGGATCAAGCTGTGGAATGGCGAATTTCTCAGTGGCTCGGACTGGACGGATCAACACGGGCAATGGCGCCAGCTGCGGCTGGTCGTGTTCAGCGCCTGCGTCAGTGCGGTGTCCGGCGCTGACTTGGAGCTGGGCCTGGCCGGAGTCGCGGAGCAAGGGGCGGCGAGTGTGCTGGGTAGCCTGTGGAATGTCGATGACCGGAGTACCGGCCGCTTGATGACAGCTTTCTACGAGAACTGGCGCAAGCGGCCCGAGGCCGGTGTCGCGGACGCGCTGGTTCTGGCCCAGCGCGCCATGCTGAAGGAGCGCACGCATCCCTATTTTTGGGCGGCGTTTATTTTAGTGGGGAGGTGGGACTGATGAACAAGTTCAATATGGACATGCGTAAGGGCGCGCTGCCGTTGTTGGTAGCCGCGCTCAGCATGGCGGCCGGTTGCGGCCCCATGGTCATGCGTGACGGGAATGGTTCATGGCATGCGAGCAGCGTGCCCTTGCCGGACCGCGGCGTTGCGAGCCAGGGCGGGTGGGGCGGCGCCAGCCTGGGCGAGACGGGCGCTGCCCCGTCATCGTTCGGGAGCGGCGGCGGCCCGGGCGGCCCGGGCGGCGAGCCGGCGGGAGGGCGGAAGGGAACCGATCCCAACGACGGATGCCGCCTGCCGCCGTGCGTGGTGGTGGTGAATCCGCAGCCGTCACCCAGTCCTCCGATCAAACCTGTCCCGCCGGATTTACGGGCAGCGCCTGATCGGGAGGCTGCCGTGACGGCGAAACGCGAAGCGCTGGCGGTGCCGGGGGCCGGGCGCAAGGCGAACGCCGTGTCCCCCCTCGTGAAATCCCGGCCCAAGGGCCTGGAGAAGGGGGGAGCGATCGGGCGGCAGTGAACCGGCTTGTTGGCGGCCCAAGTGGCCGGGTGATGCTTCGATGTCAGCGCTGAACCATAGCCACAGCCTCCGGCATCACAAGAAAAAGCGCGAAGGTTTCCGGAGCGATTTGTTCGATTTCGATTGAGTCGTGCTTGGCACCCGGCGCCTTCCCAGCTGAGCTGGAAGGCGATGGTGTGGCGTCCTGTGGCGCGGGGCGCCGCCCTGGAAGCGGTGCAGCCAGTCGCGGAAGCGGCTGTGGCAGGCGTTGACGTGCCGGGCCTGGGCGCACCGCGCTTGCGCGCAATGCCGTTCAAACAGTGCGTGGCGTTTGCCTGAGCCGAGCGCTCTACCCGGGGGCGGACAAGGGCAGTTCAATGGAAAACGTGGCGCCGTTGCCGGCTTCGCTGTGGCAGGTAATGCGTCCACCCAGCAACCCGGTCACAATGTTGTGCGCGATATTCAACCCCAGGCCGCAGCAGCCACCCAGCTTGGTGGTGAAAAACGGATCGAATACCCGGTCAAGGTGGCGCGCGTCGATCCCGGCGCCATTGTCCGTGACCGTCAGCAGCGCCCCGGCCACGCCATGCGGTTGCGCCGCGATCTGTATGACGCCGCCCTGGCGGCCATCGAATGCATGGACCAGGCAGTTGGCCAGCACATTGGCGAGTACCTGGCCCCGGGGCGAGGGGATAGCTGTCCAATACGATGTCCGGGGCGATGTCCGTCTGTATGGCTACGGCGGCATGATCGAGGCTGCGCAGCGCAAGCAGCGCTTCCTCTACCACATGACTCAGCACGAACCTGCGGCGGTCGGCGCCGGCCGGGTTGACCGCGATTTGCTTGAAGCTGCCGATCAGGCCGGCCGCGCGGCCAAGGTTACGCAACATGACGGCGTTGGCTTGCTGCGTATCGGCGATGAACTGTTCCAGTTCGGACTTGCGCAAAGTCTGCCCTTGCGTGCGGTAGCGCGTGGCCAAGGTCTCTGTTTGCTCGCCCAACGTGGACGCCATGGTCATGCAGTTGCCGATCGGCGTATTCAATTCGTGCGCAATGCCGACCACGATCGAGTTCAGCGCGATCAGCTTCTTGCTGCGCACCAGTTCATCCTGCGCCAGTTTCAGCGCGGCCAGGGCCTCGGCCAATTCCAGGTTAGTGTCGGTCAGCGCGCGCACCGCGTCTTCCGCGCGCTCCTTGGCCACATTGAGTTCCCAGGTGCGCTGGTCGACCAGCTCGCGCAAATGCACGCGATGCAGTTCCAGTTCGGCCTCCCGCTGCGCCCGGTCAATCGCGATACTGGCGATGTGGGTTGCCACGTCGAGCAGCGCCAGGTCATTGGGGTTGGGGCTGCGCACCTCGCGGTAATACATGGCGAACGTGCCCAGCACCGTCCCGTTGTCCAGCATGATCGGGCGGGACCAGCACGCCCGGAAGCCATGCGGCGTCAACAGCGCCTTATAGGGTTGCCATAAGGGATCAGTTTCGATGTCCGCGACGATCACGGTTTGCTTGCGGAACATGGCCGAGCCGCACGAACCGACGTTCGGTCCGATCTCGAAACCGTCGAGCGCCTGCATGTATTGAGCGGGCAGGTTGGGACCCGCCCTGCACCGGATGGTTTTGCCGTCGTCGTCGAGCAGCAGCACGGAACAGTACAAGCCTTGCTGTTGCGCTTCAATCAGCAGCGCCAATTGGGTCAAAATCGGATGGAGCAACGCGCCGCGTGCAATCAGTTCCAGCAGCCGGTTTTGGCCAAGGTACAAGTTTTCCTCGGCCAGGATTACCTGCGCTTCGATGTCGGCACCAGGATCCATTTCAACGCTGCTCCTTTGGTTGATCGCAATGACGGGGCGCCTTGCATGGTTTCGCTGGGCAGCGGCGCGGATGCTGTCTTTATCTTCGCTCTATCCCATGCGGGGGGCAAACGCCCCGCAGGCGGGGCAATCAGTTTGTTGTCAATGAGCAACTGTCCGCAAAGCGCCGATTTTCTGACGAGAGCATCGCCGCGTTGCTGGAGCGGCGCACCGCGCGCTGAAAAGCCGCCGCGCATGCTACGCTTTCGATGCATTATTTAAAATGCAAACTTATCTATTTGTTCATTTCACTTTGATACTTGAGGACGCTATGCTGAAAATATGGATGGCAGGGGCAATGATGGTGGTGAGCGCAGGCGCGCTGGCGGAGCAGAAATCGTTCGATATCGTCTACAAGGGTTTTTATGCCTTGCATGCGGATGAGTTTCAGCCTGACACAACGCTGACCGTGTCGATTATTGTCGATGACCGCGATGGGAACGGCGTGTATTCGAAAGATGAACTTTGGGAACTGTCGGCCAGCAACATCCATTACACCAATGGGGCTTGCAACTATCTCAGCTGCATCGATTACTTCAACTGGACGCCGGGCCAGCTCCCCAGCTACAGCGCCCGCTACCAGCGGCAGGACCTGTTCAACTATACGCTGACGGGGATTGTCACCGGTACGGCTTACCGGGAATTCTATTCCGATGGCGGCGGCTTCAGCTCCAGCAAGACTTGGGAGTGGACCGCAGCGACCCAGACCGCGATCATTCCCACCAGCCCGGTACCGGAACCGTCGGGCTACGCCATGCTGGGCGTCGGGCTGGCGGGGCTGATGACGCTGGCGCGCCGGCGGCAGGGGCTGGGGGCATAGGGCGTCAGCGCACGGATGGCCAGCCCGGCCGGGCGGCCATCCGGTGCCGCACCCGATTTCCTGATCGCCAGGTCATCGTTGCGCAGGCCTTGCCGCCGTTTAATTGGGGCCAGCCTTGCGCAGGTTGGCGATCAACGCGGCGGGCACCTGGATCACTGTCCCGTGGCGCATGCGCTGTGGCGTACCTTCGTCGGGGAAATGCATCTTTGCGCTCACGTCTTCCCAATGCACCAGGTCGCGCGTGCGCATGGCGCCATAGTGCCGTGTGGAGTAGGCATCGTAATAAACGACCAGGTCCTTGCCGATTTGCACACCTGTCGGTCCTTCAACCCACAGGCCGGGCGGCGTGACCGGCTTGCCGGGATTGCCGAACGGGCCGGTCACACTGGCGGCCGATGCCAGTTGCAGATATTTGCGCGGCGGCTTCACGGTTTCATCCTTGACCAGCAAATGGTTTTTGCCATTGAACTTGATGAAGGTGGCATCGATCACGCTGAAGCCGGGATCGTAAAACAGTTTGGTGGGCGTGAAGGTCTTGAAATCGCGGGTGGTGGTGGCGTACATGCGGTGGTTATACTTTTCTTCAGAGGTGCCATCCGTTTCAGTGAATTTCCCGGGCACGGTGGACGCCCAGAAAATCACATATTCACGCAGGTCCGCGTTGTAGGTGATTTCCGGCGCCCACGCATTGAGCACACCCGCCTCGTGCGCCATCACCGGCAATTCCTTTTGCTCGGACCAGTGGATCAAATCCATCGACGAGGCGTAGCCGATGTTGTTTTCGTTCCATCCGGAAGTCCATACCATGTGGTAGGTGCCGTCCGGGCCGCGCACGATGCACGGGTCGCGCATCAGCCGGGATGTGCCCACCTTCGGCTCCAGGTAGCTCTTGCCACCGCCCAGCTTTTCCCACCGATAGCCATCACTGCTGGCCGCCAGATGCAGGCCGTCCTCGCCATTCTGGACGAAATAGGCGAACAGGTAGGCGTCGGCGGCCTGGACGTTTGACAAGCCGAGGGCCAGCAGCGATACGCACAGCAGTTTTAGTGTATTCATGGTCGGTTTCATCTTTTCGCTTCCATTATTGGTGTTATCGATAACATATTGTAGCAAACTTCCAGGCGCTGTCTGCAACAATCGTGGAACTTCGCCAGCCGCCCCCGGGCCAAGGAATCGGATCCCTACACCGACGAGTAATTCCGTTGTGCGTGCTTTCAGTTTTTTGGGTGCAGCTTCTCCAAATTGCGGTCATGCGACATTCGGTGAGAATTTCCGCCGATTCTTCGCGGTACAGTATGTGTGGCTTCCATGTGGAAACCATATTAACCCCGGAGAGACCAGATGCTGCTTGCCCGCATTTCGTCCTGCCTGCGCATCCTACTGATCGTTTTTCTTGCCCAGTCGTTCGCTGTCAACGCGGCAACAACCACACTTGTATGCGCGGACGTTTGACCTGGATGGGCGGCTGGTCACTTACCCAGGCCTTCACCGACGATGGCTTGGGCCGGTTGCTGACTTACACCGGCAACACCGGTACGCCAAGCTATGCCTATGACGCCACCGGGAATCTTACCGACTCAATCGTCTTCGCTTTCTTTCATGTCAACGTCGTCCGCCGGACCATCGGGATCGGATGCGATGCCTTTCCCTTTATCGGGAGCCTCATCCTCCGCGCCTTCGCCCTCGGCATCACGTTCGTCGTCGTCGTTATCGTCTTCATCCTCCGCTTCCGCCATCATTTTCAGTCGGACGAGAATTTTTTCAATGATGAGTGAGCGCATCTGCAGGGGATAGTCTGTCTTCTCTATGTTCGGGTAAGCTTTTTTAATCAGCCTGTTTTTGCACAAACTTGTTACGTAGGCACGCAAGTTGCAATAGGTTGTCGTTTTTCCTCTGACCACTTCAACGACAATATCGTCTTCGGCGTGCAACGTTGCGAGGTATTTTCTGCGTAGGTCCATGTAGGGCGATGCCGCATTCCCGCTGACGGTCACCTTTAGGATTTCCGGCGTCCCCTTGAAATCCTGGTTATTTTTCCTGGCTCGGCGCTTGACGAATTCCGCCGCCAGGAAGCGGTTCGACATGTCGACGTCTTCGGACGAGGTGATAAAGCATGGGTCGTAAAACAAATTCTTTTTGACCGTTACCACTTGCTCTATGGGACGGCCGGGCAGCCCCTCCGTGGCTTTCGTCACCGTCAACTTTCCGTCGTGCCCGCTAAACTCCCTGCGGGGAACGCCCGATCCGTGCCCCGCCGCCGTATAGCGAAAGTCGGACTGGATATCGATTTTGTCTTCTTTATCGGTATCGTACGCATCGGCAACCTCCTTGTCATCGAGCACGTTGTGGTCGCATAGCACCACCATGTCCCGCCTGCCGTACAAATCGCCGACAGCCTGCGCCGCCAGGCGGGAAATACCAAAGCCATAGACCTCCGGCTTCGACGTCCAGCAAATCAAACCGACACCGGACAAGGAAAATGAGCTTTTATAATTTTTTTCGGTGTAGTTCTTCGCCTCCGACGAATGAATCACCAGATAGGTGGGGCGCTCGCGGGCGCGCGCCGCCCATAACAGTTTTGCCAGCTGCTCCTGGTTTTGAAACGTGCCAGGATATCCCACGGACGGTACCGCAAGGATTTTTCGCTCGAACAGCTCGGGGGCGCAATCCGCCGGCACTAACTCTTGCAGTTGAAATTCAATGACGCCGCCGCCCCCCCGCCTCGCACGGATGGCCTGGCAAACGTCCCTGTTCAAAATTTTCGAACACTTCACTGGACTATATTTTTCCGCCCCGAACGGACTTTTTTCGAAGCGGGGATTGAGGGAGATTCTTGCGACGGCCAAGTTCTTGCCCTCACTTTTTTTCAGCTTGCCCATACGTTCCGGCTCAGCCGCCGTACTGGATGAGGTCGCCGTGCTGGACGAAGCTGCTGAGGGCTTGGCTGCGGGGTATTGCAGATCAGCCCGCCACCGGCACGGCTGCGTCGTGCCGGTGCTACGCTGGGCAGCCACACTGTCGGCATACTTGCTGGTGATACGATCCAGTTTCCTCGCTTTTTTCCCGCGCCACTGGCGCTTTGGCACCGGCACGGAACCGTCATCTTCCTCGTCGGGGATCGCCAGTTCGCCATCGTCGTTTGCCAGGTGGGCGCCGTCGTCGTCAAAGTCGTGGAAATACACAGTCGACCTGCCCATGCTTCTCAGGTACCTGGCAACGGCCGTTTCAGCCTCACTGCTATTCCAGGCTTCGCCGGCCTGTGGCGCGGGCTTACTGTCGGACCACCCGCCGGCCGTCGCCTGCGTGACGTTCGGCGGCCCCAAACTTGATGCGGCGGCCGGCGGACTGGAGTTCCCGGGATAACTTGCCGCTGCCGGCACGACAGCGGCTGGAAACCATCCGAAGGGGCCAAAATGACTGGAACAGCTGTCCTGGGCGGAATGGCTGGAGCTCGACGATGAGGAGGCATCGCCCCAGTGATAGCGAACCGTATGGCGTCCGATTTGCAGTTCTCCTGTGCGTCTCATCACTCGCTGGCTATCGACGGTGCTCCCGTCGACGTTAACGGATGGCCCGCGAACAACGGAGAATGTCAGCGTCGTAGTCTTATCGTCGTAGATCAAATAGGCGTCCAGATCGTTTATGTCGGCAAGCTGTATATGATCAAACGATGACGGCCCAAAATGCAGCACGGTCACATGGGGCTGGATGGATGTGCCCTTACCATCAACGGAAACTATGAACGGCATCGGAGTATGTCCAGTTGTTAAGATGGCGCGTCAAATTTCGCGGAATATTCAGCAGACTCTTCTTCGGCAACCACAAAACCGGCTACCGCCAGTACGTTGTTGATCAACACATGTTCCTCGACCGGCATGATGAACAGCGCTTCGAAATCCGGATGCTGGTCTAGCCCAGGACCAAATAGGAAGTCCAGCTCGACATATACCCGTAAGCCCCGGTCACTTTCAACTCCATAACGCTTTGCGCTCTGCAACGCCGCTTGCATCCGTCGCAGTAGCGTCGCATCCGATTGCGGCGCCTGTTCGTCAACAAACTCATTCCTTATTGCTGGTAATAACCGCAGAGCAAATTGCGTCAGTAGTGCCGCTCCGACCGCGTCGATTTGCTCTTTCCGCACAGTAAACATATCTTTCGCTCCTGATCGCGTTCCGATAGATTCGGTGAGGTTTCCCGGCGCCGGAAAGGTTAAAATAATCTTAACACTCCATGCCGGGTTTCAGCCATGCAGATCCGCATTTCCAACCATCCCGTCCGCCTCGAATTGCGCGTCTTCCGCCCTACCGGCGGCAACAGCGCGATCGTCCATGGCAGTGAAAACGATACGTACCGCTACCTGAAGGCACACTTGCTCCAGCCATCGGTCATGGCTGAATTGCGCAAGCTGCTGGTGGAATGCGGCACAAGGCCGATGGGGTCGGATGACGACGTACTGCATGAAGCCGCCTCCCGGATCATGATGGAACGCCTGTTTCTGGTGCAAGCCGAACACGCTTCCGCAGGAGGGGCCACGGACGGTGGCATGGCACCGGAGGCACATGCGGCGGCTTTGAAACGTCCGGCGGTCCGGCTACCGATGCCACTGCCGCTGCCGCGCAAACCGCAGGCCACGGAGGCGCCGGCACCGACGCCGGAACTGACGGCTTTCTTGGAGCAGGACGTGCAGGCAGCCGGTCTGGAACAGGCCGCTATTGACGCCACGCTATTTTGCGAAGTGTGCGAATGCGCAGCGCGCGCAGCGGCGGAGGCGAAATGAGCGCACCATGGGAAAGTGGCGCGCATGCGATGACGGTCGAAGAACTTGCCGCGCAGCTCTGGCCCAACGGCAACAGCCTGAAAGACCAGCAAATCCACCTGCTGGCCGATGGCGCGCGCAGCCCCGACATCGCACCGCTGATCCGCTTCGGCAAGCTCGATTTCACTTGCCTGTTTGCGGAGCCGCTGAGCCCGCGCCTGAGGGCCGCGGCACCGTACCTGATCCACCTTGCGGCGGGCTCACCGCAGACGTGCGAATGGCTACAACGTAGTATCGAGGCCCCGCTCGGTATCTTCGTGGCCGCGCCGGCACAGGTCACGACGCAGCAATTGCGGCTGCATTTCAAAAAAATTCTGTGGGTCCACGACGAACAGGAGCGCAAGCTGTATTTCCGCTTTTACGATCCGCGCTTGCTGCCGCTCTACCTCCCCACCTGTACGCCGAAGGAACTCGACATGGTGCTGGGGCCGGCCCAGCAGTGCTGCTGTATCAGCGCAGGCCGCCTGCTGCGGTTTGCGCGCGGGCCTGCGGGGCAGGATCAATCTCCGCCAAGCGGCCGGCGCGTTGGGCCATGCCAGTGTTGATACGACCATCGCCTCTTTCAGCTCCCTAATACCTTCGCGTGCAAAACCGCTCCGTATCTGGGCATTCGCCCCGCCCGGCGTTGCCTTCCGTGCTACTTGTCCGCATCCAGGAGCCGCGCGAGGCGTTTTATCGTTCGCTGGCCAAGGTCCGCAGGGGCTATGCTATTAACTGGGGTTGAAAACGCAACCAGTAAAACGCAATTCGCGCTGCATAACCTGTTGGGACTTGCTCGTCGTGACAAATGCGGGACGATGGGGGGCGTTCGGGGTGACCGGATCACGTAACTTGAAGATGGCCACAGCTTCTTGCAGGGAGGCGGCTTGCTGTTGCAGGCTTTCTGACGCGGCGGCAGCCTGTTCCACCAGTGCGGCGTTTTGCTGTGTCATTGTTTCGATTTGCCCGATGGCCTGGTTGACTTGCCGGATGCCGGTACTCTGATCCTGTGCCGCCGACCTGACACTGGCCATGATGCCGCTGATCCGACCGACGCTGGCCACGACATCGCGCATGCTGATTCCTGCTTCGGTCGCCAGTGCATTGCCGGCTTCAACCTTCTGCACGCTGTCGCTGATCAATCCTTTGATTTCCTTGGCTGCCGTGGCGGAGCGCTGTGCCAGCGTGCGGACTTCAGCGGCTACGACGGCAAAGCCGCGCCCCTGTTCTCCGGCACGGGCGGCTTCCACTGCGGCGTTCAGCGCCAGGATGTTGGTCTGAAATGCGATGCCATCGATCACGCTGATAATGTCGACAATGCGGCGCGAACTGTCGTTGATGGCCTGCATGGTATCCACGACCTGGGCGACGACTTGCCCGCTGCGCGCTGCCAGATCCGTGGCGGTGCCAACCAGGCTCTCGGCTTCCTGTGTATTGGCCGCGTTGTGGTGCACCGTGGCGTTAATCTGGGCCATCGATGCGGCGGTTTCCTGCAGGTTGTTCGCCTGCGCTTCCGTGCGCAATGACAGATCTGCATTACCGCAGGCGATATCGCTGGACGCGTCGCCGATTGTATTAATACTGCCGCGTACGCTGCCGACAATGCCGACCAGGCTGTCGTTCATGCGCTGCAGCGCCCGCATGAGTTGCGCAGTTTCACTGCTGCCCGCGGACTCGATGTGTGTGGTCAAGTCACCCTGTGCAATGCGTTCGGAAATCCTGATCGCTTCCTTGAGCGGCGTACTGACTGAGCGGGCGATCATTTGCGCCAGGAAGCCGGCGAGCATTATCAAACTCGCCATCGCGATGACCATGGTCCAGCGCGTGGTGCGCAAGTCGCCGACCTTGTTTTCCAACATGCGTTCCAGCAGTTGGCTGGCGGTCTGGTTGACGGCGAATTGCGCGTCGATGGCGGCGGTGGTTTGCGCCACATAGTCGGCGCCGGCAAATTCCAGTGTATTGGCGCGGACGATATGGGTCGTAGCCAGTTGCATCGCCTGATCGGTCATGTCATAGGTTTGGCGCCATTGCGCCGCCAGCTTGTCGCGCAGGACCGGGTTGGCGGCAAACGCCTTGTTTAAGCCCGTGCTGGTTTGCGACAGGCGGTCTTGCACCCGCCCGATGATCGCCGCCAGCGCTTGCCGGTCTTCCAGCGAGGCGCCATGTTTGGCCAGCATCCCCGCGCCCTTGGCGCGCATTTTTCCGGTTTCTTCCGTCAGGTACGGCAACTGGTAATACATCGATTGGATCAATTGATAGGAATCGACATCGGGGTCCAGGCTGAGGCCGAACAGGTCGCTGGTCAGGTCACTCACTTCCAGCAGTTTCGGCATCAGTGCGGTGTGCGCCGCATAACTTTCCGACACGGTGATGGTGCGCGCCCGGACGCGGTTGCGTAATTCCTGCCACGCGCGTTTCGGTATGGACCACGCGTCCGCCACCGCCTGGTTGTTAAAGCCTTGCACCAGCGCGTCAAATTTCTCATACGCCAGGTCGGCTTCCTGTTGTTTGGCGTCACGCATGGCACTGACGTCATCGATGCCCCCCAGCAACAGCGCGGACAAGCCGCGATGCTGCTGGGTCAACTGGACAACGTGCAAGATGGCGGCGGCAGGGGGCAGGCCGGCGTGCTCATTCAAGGCGGCCTCCAGTGTTTTGCCGCCTTCGCGCATATATAAGGTTGCGGGTATGTCCGCCAGCACCAGTGCTATGACGCTGAGTATTACAAATTTCTGCCATAACAGCAGCCTGTTCAAGATGGAACGCATGCTCACGATACTCCCCCCAATGAATGATTATTTTAGTTGGCGCTTTATCACTTCTTGTTTATTTCAATTGCATCGTCATTAATGTTTGAATTTAATCATAATTTCAGGCTGGTCTTTCGGTGTGGTTGCTATAATAATGATAGCGCTATCAGTATTTCTGCACTTTAGCATGCTATTGATTTTTGTAAAGTATTTTTCGCCGGATCTGTTTGCCTGTCCCACAAATCATGGGCTACCGGCCCCGCCAGTCCAAGTACTGAGAATGGCTTCGGTTCAGGGGCGTATCACGCTGATAACTTCGTTTAAAAACAATGGGTTAATAATCAATCGGCAGTGCTGCGCAGGTGGAATGTAAATTGCTTTTACTGCTAGGCTGGACTTCGACATTTCACTTGGAGAGAAAAATGAAGCAAAAGCGTCCCCTGACAGTTTATATATTATGTGCAATGGTTGCCGGTATCTTGGTTGGCTATGCTTGTCATGAAACATTCCCCGACCAAAAAATAACAGCGCAGATTGCGTCGCACATCTCTATCGCCGCCGATGTATTTTTACGCCTGATAAAAATGATCATCGCGTTGCTGGTTTTTTCAACGTTGACAATCGGTATAGCCCATTTGGGCGACGGCAAGGCAGCCGGGCGCATTGGCGCCAAAGCAATGTGCTGGTTTGTGATTGCGTCGTTACTGTCGCTGACGTTGGGCATGGTGCTATCCAACCTGATGCAATTGGGCGCCAACCTGGGATTGCCCCTGCCTGCGGCCGATGCCTCGACCGGCCTGAAAACCGCGGCGTTCACGCTCAAGGATTTCGTTTCCCACGTGGTGCCGAAATCGCCGATCGAGGCCATGGCGAACAATGAAATTCTGCAGGTCTTGGTATTTTCCATCTTCTTTGGGGGCGCACTGGGTGGCCTGGGCGAATCCGGCAAGAAGCTGGCGGCTGTCATCGATCAGTTGGCCCATGTGATGCTCAATATCACTGGCAGCATCATGAAACTGGCGCCGCTGGCGGTATTTGCCGCGATGGCCTCGGTCGTGACGACGAACGGCCTGGGCATCCTCGCGACCTTCGCCAAATTCATGGGTGGATTTTATTTGGGCCTGTTTTTGCTGTGGTGCCTGTTGATTGCCGGCGGCTTTGCCTTTATCGGTGCGCGCGTGTTCAAGCTGGTGGGCTTGATCCGGGAACCGTTCTTGCTCGCGTTTTCCACTGCCAGTTCCGAGGCGGCCTATCCCAAACTGCTCGATGCGCTCGATAAATTTGGTGTGCAACGGCGTATTTCGAGTTTTGTTTTACCAATGGGCTACTCGTTCAACCTCGATGGTTCGATGATGTATTGCACCTTTGCGGTGCTGTTCATTAGCCAGGCGTATGGCATCGATCTGCCACTGAGCACGCAAGTCACGATGTTGCTGGTGCTGATGCTGACGTCCAAAGGCATGGCGGGCGTGCCAAGGGCGTCCTTGGTCGTGATTGCCGCAACGTTGAATCAGTTCCATATTCCCGAGGCAGGGCTGTTGCTGTTGATGGGGGTTGACCAATTCCTGGACATGGGCCGCTCGGCGACCAATGCGGTCGGCAATGCCGTGGCGACGGCTGTCGTCGCGAAGTGGGAGGGCGCCCTCGATACCAGTGAAGAAGAGGGCGCGGCAGCCGTCGTGCGCATTGCGTAAGCGCCAAGGCAGTTTTTGCAGGCACGTTCGGCAGGCATCAGCAGTCTGCTCGTACGGTGGCTGACCATCGCAATATAACGAGGAGATTATCCATGCCGGATGGGGTACGGGTCTTGTTTATAGGGAATGATGCCGTGCTGCGCACTCGTTGCGTGTTGGCGTTGCGTCATGCGGATATCAATGTCAAAGGCTTTCATTCCGATGCGTTGACGCCAGACATGGCCAGCCGCGACCTGTCAGGAATCGTTGTCGCTGATTTGTGCCAGTCATTGACGGCGAACCACAAGCTGATGCGTGCGTTGCAAGCAGCACCGCTTGAGTTGCCTGTGATTTTGGTGGAAGAAAGCCGTGGCAGCCTGAACGTGCCGGATGCGCTGCGCGATCGGGCCTTTGACATCATTACCAAACCTTATTCTGCCGACCGGCTGGTGGACTCCGTGCGGCGGGCATTGGCGGCGCGCAGCCGCGGAGTGTCCGGGGCGGCGCGCGCCTGGCGCCGTATCGAGAAGCAAATGGAAGCGCATTTGCTGGGTAATTCAGTGGCCATGCAGCAATTGCGGCGCCAGATTGCCGAATTATCCGACGCGCCAGTGAATGTCTTGGTCCGTGGTGAGCTGGGCAGCGGGAAAAGCGTGGTTGCCGAACGCCTGCATCAATTCAGCCGACGCAAGAAGCATCCCTTTGTGACGATCAAATGCGGCGAACTTTCCTCGATTGGCGGAGATGGCGCTACCTTTGGCATCAATCAATATAGTGGGGTGCCAGGCGCGTCGCGGCGCTACATGAGCAAGATTGAGCAGGCGCACCGGGGGACCTTGTTCCTTGATGAAATCGAGTGCTTGCCGCCTGATTTGCAAATAGCGCTGTCTAGCGCCGTGGCGGAGCGCACAACGGATCCACTGCGGATGCAGCCGCCCAGGCAACTGGACTTGCGCATCATCGCGTCCACCAAGGGAAGTGTGGGTGGGGTGGCGCTGCAGCCGGCATTCCGGAGCGGGTTATATGAGCGCCTGAACATGATCGTGCTGGACGTGCCCCCGTTGCGTGAGCGGGGGGATGACATTCCCTTGTTGCTTGAGCATTTCATGATCGATGCCGCGCACCGTTATGGCAAGCCCGTGCCCGCGGTGCCGGCCGCGCTCAAGAAGATGCTGAAAACGCACCCGTGGCCAGGCAATGCGCTGGAACTGCGCAACGTCGCGGTCCAGTTCGTACTGGGACTGCCGATCCACTACACGCACAGGTAGGGCGTGCCGCTGGCCAGCGCAAATCAGGTCGTGACTCGTTTCACTGCGGTGCGTCTCCTCGCGGGCTTACTGTCGAGATACGGGCCGTCGGAGGTGCCGACCTTGATTTGCGGCTGCCATAACACCTGCAGTTTGCTGCGGCGCTCGCCATCGAGCAGCGCCAGGATCATGTCCGCCAATTGCTGGCCGATCTCTTCCGGGCCAGGCTGGATCACTGCGGTGACGCTGGTGCCCAGCAGCGTGTCGGAAGGCAAGCCATCGTAGACGATGATCGACAAGTCTGTTCCGGGCACGATCCCGGCGTCCAGCACTGCGCGCATGACACCGGTGCCGGCCAGGTTGTTGTCGACCACGATCGCGCTGGGAGGATGGGCCAGGTCGAGCAACCGGGCGACGCAATCATAGCCGCTGCGGCGGTCGAATACGTCTTGCAGCAGGTATTCCGGCGTCACTGCAATGCCCGCCTCGGCGAGCGCCTCAAGATAGCCGGCTTTGCGTTGCACGGAAAAATTCAGCGTGGAGGAGGCGCTGATCAACGCTATCCGCTGGTGCCCCAGCGAAAGCAGGCGATTGACGGCAGCTTTCAGTCCGGCATGATTGTCAATGTCAAACCATGGATAGCGCTCGCAACCCTTGCTGCGGCCATACGCTACAAAGGGGAAATTGTTATCCAGAAGAAATTCCAGGCGGGGATCCCGCTCAAGGGTTTGTGCAACGATCAAGCCATCGACCCGGCGGCGGCCCAGCATGCGGCGGTAAGCCCGCAATTCATCGCCTTCCACTGCCGAGGAAATCACCAGATCCATGTCTTCCTGGTCGAGCCGGATCGCAAGATTGGCAATGGTTTTCAAAAATGCCGCGTCGCCCAGGCCCCGGCTGCTGATCGGGTAAATGATCCCGACCGCATCCATTTTTCCGGTGACCAAGCCGCGCGCGGAAATATTGGGGCTGTAGCCAAGGGATTGCGCTTTGGCCGCCACCATGGCGCGGGTTTTTTCGGACACTTCCGGGTAGCCATTCAAGGCGCGGCTCACGGTAGTAATGGACACGCCTAGCGATCTTGCAATTTCTTTGAGCGACATATAGTTTCGGTTAAGCACAGTGTAATTGCACAGTGGAATTTCAATGCCAGCCTCGGGCCGACCTGGTTGTCAATTATTGGACCGCTTGGCCTGCGCCTGTCTGAAGATCTGGACATTGGCGCACATGATAATACAAAGTCAGGCCGCGCTCGTGCCGGGGCTGGGCATCCCGCCCGGCGTTCCCTCGATGAACTAATGATGTTTACTTCTCATAACGTTTTGGTTAAAATCCAAAACGTTATGAATTAAATCGTCCGTATTTTGAGCGAGTGAAAATAAATGATGCCGCCAACGCCGTCCGCGTCCGTCGAACTCACCGAGCGGAAATTGAAGCATTGCGACGCTTTCCTGGCCGCGCTGGATGGGGCGATGCCTTGGCCGGGGCTGGTGGCCGCGATGGCGCCGCTATTGCTGAAGCAGGGCGGATGGTATGCGGCGATCGACGTCGAGCGCCTGTTGCGCATGTATGTGGTGCGGCGCTGTTACGCATTGTCGACCGAGCACCTGGTATTGGCCATGCTGACCGTCCGTGCAGTGCGGAAATTTGTCGGCGGTGAACCGGAGCCGGCCTGGGATAGCGCGACGACGTTGCGCCTTCAGCTATTGGCAGAGCAGTTCGGGCAAACCGAATGCATTTTTAATGAGTTGAGTGCGCATTTTGCCCAAGTCAGCTTCCCCACGCCCGAGTGATCGATGCCTGCGAAAAAAAACAGTGCGCGTCAGGCTGAAGCAGCGTTGACGATGGAGGATTTGGCAAAGCTGATTGGTGTCTCGTCCATTACCGTGTCGCGCGCGCTGCGCGACAGTCCGTTGGTGGCGCGGGACACGCGCGAGCGCGTGCGCCGGATTGCTGCCGAGCAGGGCTACCGCCTGAACGTCAGTGCGCGCAATCTGCGTATGCGCCGCAGCTATTCGGTCGCCGTGGTGGTGGAAATGACGCCCGTGCGGGGACGCCCCATGTCTGACCCCTACCCGATGGAATTGTTGGCCGGCATTACGCAAGAGTTGACCATCGCCGGCTACAGCGCGGTACTGACGTCGCGCCAGTTGCTTGATACGGGGCCGGTGCAGGGCGCCGACGGCATGATTTTGCTGGGGCAGGGGCTGCATGGCGAGGCGGTCAAGACGTTGCACCAGGCCGCCATGCCACTGGTGGTGTGGGGCGCGCCGATGCCGGAGTCCGATTGCATCGTGGTCGGCAGCGACAACCGCGCGGGCGGGGTCAGCGCGGCGCGCCGGTTTGTCGCACGCGGCCGCCGCAATGTGGTGTTCCTTGGCGACGTCGATCACGCCGAAGTGCGCGAGCGCTGCGCCGGCTTTGTCGATACGCTCGGCAAGCGCGCGGCGGTACGGATTGTGCGCCCCAGGGCGTTTACCTTCGAGGCTGGCTATAACAGCATGCACGCGCTGCTGAAAGACAAGCCGGCGGCTATCGACGGCGTGTTTGCCGCCAGCGACTCGCTGGCGATGGGGGCGATCCGCGCCCTGGCCGAGCACAGCTTGCGGGTGCCGGAAAAGGTCTCCGTCATTGGCTATGACGATACGCCTGGGGCAGCCAGTTTTGTGCCGCCATTGACCAGCGTCTACCAGTCATTGCGTGACGGCGGGGCGCAGTTGGCAAAGAAAATGCTGGCCCTGATCGAGGGCCGGCCGGTGCAGTCCGAAATACTGCCAACCAAACTGGTGGTTCGCCAGACCTAGCGAATTTTCCCCTTGTAGTTCGTAGCACGTGCAGGCGCCGTTTGCCGGCGCTTCCTCCAGATCAAAATGACATCGATACCATCATGAAGGACCACACCTTGCCTCACTCTGATCAGCCTTTATCCGCTATGCAGCCCGATCCGTGGTGCATCCGTGAAAACGCCTTTTCCACGCAATCGCATTTTCTTGCCGAGACCCTGTTCGCGCAGGGCAATGGCTATATCGGCCTGCGCGCCACCGGGGAAGAAGGCTACTGCGGCCCGGCCGCCACCTCGCTCGATGGCAGCTACCTGAATGGGTTTTACGAAACCGAACCCATCGACTATCCCGAGACGGCCTACGGCCTGGCAAAGACCAACCAGTTCATGCTCAATGTCCCCAATGCGAAGGGGATAGAACTGTGGCTGGAAGACGAACGCTTCGATCCGCTGCAGGGCGAGTTGCTGGCCTACGAGCGCACCCTGGACTTCCGGACCGGCGTGCTGCGCCGCTCCCTTGAATGGTGCTCGCCGCAGGGGCGCCGTGTCGCCATCCGCAGCCGGCGCGTAGTCTGCTTCGCCAACAAGCATTTGTTCGCGATCGAATATGAAGTGCGGCCACTGAATTTTTCGGGCCGGGTCCGCCTTGTGACGTCGATCGACGGGGCGGTCAAGAATCAAGAAGCCGGTTCCGATCCGCGCGTCGGTTCGGCGGTGTCCGGGCCGGTCTTGCAATTGATCGAGGCGCGCCAGCATGACGGTTCGGCGGCCCTGGTGCAGCGCACCGTCAATAGCGGCTTTACGCTGGTCACGGCGACGGAGACACTGCTTGACCTTGACCACGGCTCCCACACCACGCGCAACGGGCAGCGCCTGGAACACACGATGACGTTGCAGCTGGAGCAGGGGCAGTTGGCGCGCCTGAATAAGTTCGGCTGCTATTTCTCTTCCCGTGATTACCCGGCGGACGAATTACTGGGACGCGGCCAGGCCACGCTGTCACGTGCCCGGATGGAAGGGTTTGATGCGCTGCTGCGTGCGCAAGAGGCGTACCTGAGCGACTTCTGGCTGCAGGCCGACGTCCAGATCGGCGGCGACGACGCGCTGCAACAGGGCATCCGGTTCAATCAGTTCCACTTGCTGCAGTCGGTCGGGCGCGATGGCAAGACCAATATCGCGGCCAAGGGAGTCACGGGGGAGGGCTACGAAGGCCACTATTTCTGGGATACGGAAATCTATATCTTCCCCTTCTTCCTGTACAACAAACCAGAGATTGCGCGCCAGTTGCTGGAATACCGGTATGCCGGGCTGGGGGCGGCGCGCAAGCGCGCGCGGGAAATGTCGCATGCTAAAGGCGCGTTATACCCGTGGCGCACGATTGCGGGTGAAGAGTGCTCGGCCTACTTTCCGGCCGGCACGGCGCAGTACCACATCAACGCCGACATTACCTACGCGATCAAGCAATATTGGGAAGCCACCCACGACCATGATTACCTGCTGCGCTGCGGCGCTGAAGTGGTGATGGAGACGGCCCGCATCTGGATCGGCATTGGCGGCGATGATCGCGAAGGACGTTTCAGCATCAACCAGGTGACCGGCCCGGACGAGTACACGGCCCTGGTCAACAACAACTATTACACCAATGCGATGGCGCGCATGCATCTGGAATTTGCGGCCACGCTGGCACAGCAATTACAAGCGTCATGGCCGAAGGAATTCGCCGGCATTGCCGAGCGTATGCAGCTCGAAGCGGGCGAGGCCGCCGCATGGCGCGACGCGGCGGCGCGCATGGTGCTGCCGTACGATGCGGCGCTGGGCATCCACCCCCAGGACGACAGCTTTCTGTCCAAGAAAGCCTGGGATTTCGCCAGTGTGCCGAAGGAAAAATATCCGCTGCTGCTGCACTTCCACCCGATGGTGATCTACCGCCACCAGGTCTGCAAGCAGGCGGACGTGGCGCTGGCCCTGCTGTTGCTGAGCGACCAGTTTACGCTGGAAGAAAAGCGCCGCGACTTCGATTACTACGAAGCGATCACCACCCATGATTCGTCGCTGTCGTCCTGCATCTTCAGCATCATTGCCGCCGAGGTGGGGTATGGCGACAAGGCATATGACTACTTCATGGAGACGGCGCGGCTGGACCTGGACAACACGCACGGCAATACCCATTACGGCGTGCATACCGCCGCCATGGCGGGCACCTGGATGGGCGTGGCCTATGGCTTTGGCGGCATGCGCGTGGCGGGCGGCGCGCTGGGGTTCGCGCCCACGCTGCCGCGCCAATGGACGCACTACCGCTTCCAGATCCACTTCCGCGGTTGCCGGCTGGGCGTGCGCGTGACGCAGGCCAGCGTGGAATACCACTTGCTGGCGGGGCCGGCGCTGCAATTTACCCATCGCGGCCAGCCTGTAGTGCTGGGCCTGGCCGGCCGAATCCAATCCTTCCCACTCTGAGAGATCACCATGAAACCAACCCGCTACGACGCCGTGATTTTCGACCTGGACGGCGTCCTGACCGATACTGCCCATTATCACTACGTGGCCTGGAGACAGCTGGCCGACAGTGTCGGCGTCCCGTTTGATTTGCAGGCCAACGAAGCATTGAAAGGGGTTGACCGCAAAGGGTCGCTGGAACTGATCCTGGCGGGCGCCCAGCGCAGCTACAGCGACGTGGAAAAGCAGGTCATGGCCGAGCACAAGAATTGGCACTACCAGCAATTAATCAAGGACATGACCGCCGCCGATCTGCTGCCGGGCGCGCTGGCGGCGCTGGAACGGGTGCGCGCTGCGGGCCTGAAAGTCGGGCTGGCGTCGGCCAGCAAGAATGCTGTCGATGTGCTGCACCGGCTTGGTATCCACAGCCATTTCGATTACGTGGTCGATGCGGCCCGTATCGCGCAGGGCAAACCTGACCCGGAAATCTTCCTGAAAGCGGCCAGCGAGCTGGGCGTGATTCCCGCGCGTTGCCTGGGCGTGGAAGATGCGGTGGCCGGGGTGGCGGCCATCAAGGCGGCCGGCATGCGTGCGCTGGGGGTGGGCGATCCGAGGGTGCTGACCCGGGCCGACGTGGTCATTCCAAGCCTGGAAGGGTTCACGCTGGACTGCTGAACAGTCTCGCTGTGCGTGCGATGCCATGAATCTCAAGAGTCTGGCCAATTTGCCTGGCGTCGCCCAAGGGATGCCAAGCCAAGCCGCTGGCGCGCAGCCTGGCCGTGGGCCGCAGCAATGCGTTCGGCATCATCGACCCGCTGGCGGCGCATGCGGCGGGCGATCCGGGGCTGTTCAAGCTGGTCGGGGGGATGTCGACGCGGCTGGAGCAGGCGCACATGCACCTGCTGATTGCGCCGGTGTCGTCGCACCGTGATCGTTGAACACCATCTGGCCGGTGCGGGCGCGGTGCATGCATTGCAGGAGGCCGGCATTGTCATCGGCCGGGCGGCATGGCCGGGCGCTGCCGCGGCGCCTGAGTGGATCCCCTGTTGTTCTTGATTGCAAAATCCAAAACGTTTAAGATTCATTAAAAACGTTTTGGATGATAAATAACTACTAATACCAAGGAGGCGTGTAATGAGGGGATTAATCAAGTCGTGGCTGGTGCTGTCCGCGTTCGCGGGCGTGGCCACGGGCGCGTTGGGCGCGGACTATCAGGCGCGCAACATCATCTTCGGCTACGGACTGGCCGAAGACAGCAACCAGGGCCGCGCCGTGAAGTTCCTGTCGGACGACCTGGCGAAACGCACGGGGGGCAAATTCAAGCTCAAGGGGGCAGCCAGCGGCGCCCTCGGGAATGACCCGCAGATGCAGGCGGCGCTGGTGGCCGGCAACCAGGACATGGCGGTGGTGTCGACCGCCACCCTGGTGGGCATGGTGAGCGATTTCGGCGTCTACGATTTGCCGTTCGTATTCGGCAACGAGCAGGAAGCCGATGCGATACTCGATGGTCCGTTCGGGCAGGCGCTCAACGCCAAGTTGCGCGAAAAGGGCCTGGTGGGCCTGGTCTATTGGGAAAACGGCTTTCGCAACCTGACCAACTCGAAACGCCCCGTCGAAAAGATCGAGGACTTGCAAGGGATCAAGCTGCGCGTCATGCAAAACCCCGTCTACATCGATATGTTCAAGAGCTTTGGCGCGCATGCGGTGCCGCTGCCGTTCCCGGAATTGTTCGGCGCCTTGCAATCGGGCGCGGTGGACGGCCAGGAAAATCCGGTCAACACCATCCAGTCGGGCAAGTTCTATGAAGTGCAGAAATACCTGTCGATGACCAGGCACGTATACAGCCCATGGATCGTGTTGGCCAGCAAAAAATGGTGGGACAGGCTGAGCCCCGATGAGCAAAAGGCCTTGCAGGCGTCCGCCGAGGCGGCCCGCGACTTCGAGCGCAAGGACAGCCGGGACGGCGCCGGCAAAGCTGTCGAATTCCTCAAGAAAAAAGGCATGCACATCAATGTCGTCAGTGAAAAAGAATTGGAGCGCATGCGCGACGCGAGCCGCGGTGCGATGCACAAGTTCGCTGCCGACGGTCACGTCGCGTTGATCAAAAACCTGCAGTCCAGCCTGGAAAAGCTGCGCAAGTAAGCGCCTGTCTATCCCTCAATTTTTGGATTCCTCTGATGAAAAGTACGACTTTTGCAGCAGCAGTTTTGGTCTTGTGCTGCGGCGCCGCCATGGCGCAAAGTTCGGTGGCGCTGTATGGCGTGGTGGACGTGGGCGTATCGCTCGACCGCGGCGGCATTGCCGGCAGTGCGACCCGGGTCACCAGCGGCATGGCGACGCAAAGCCGCTGGGGCCTGCGTGGCAGCGAAGACCTCGGCGGCGGCGTGAGCGCGCTGTTTGTCATTGAAGGCGGCTTCAGCGCCGACAAGGGCACGTCGACCCAGGGCGGCACGCTGTTTGGCCGCACGTCCATTGTCGGGCTGGGCGGGCGTTTCGGCGCCGTCACCGCCGGCCTGCAAGACACGCCGCATTTCACCACGCTCAACGTGGTGGTCGACCCGCTGCGCAACGGCATCGGCCGTTCGAACAACTTGATGGCGCCCACCGGTTTCCGCGCGCGCAATTCCATCCTGTACCGCAGCCCGTCGCTGAATGGATTTTCCGGCGACTTCATGTATGCGGCGGGGGAAGTGGCCGGCGACTTCGCTGCCGGTCGCACGCTCGGCGGCTCGTTCGGCTATCGCCAGGGCCCGCTCAACGTGCGCCTGGCTTACCACGTGCGCAACAACGATACCGACGTCGTGAAAAACACCGGCAACGCCAGGAACTTGCTGCTGGGCGCCAATTACGACATCGGCGTGGCCAAGGCCTATGGCGGCCTCGCCCTCGACAAGGGATTGAACAGTTCGCCGTTAAACAATACCGCCGCGTCGTTTGGCGGCGCCGCGCCGACCGCTTCGACCGATAGCAGTGCCGTGTTGCTGGGGCTGTCGGCGCCGTTGGGCGCCAGCACTGTGGTCGCGACGGTGATTGCCAAGAACGACAAGACCGTCTTGAACCAGGATGCGCGCCAGTGGGTGTTTGCGTACATGTATGCATTCTCGAAACGCACCGATCTCTACAGTTCGTATGCGCGCATCGTCAATCAGCACGGCGCCGCCTACACGGCCGGCAACAGTGAAGAACCCGGCACCGGCGACCGCCAATTCACGGCAGGCCTGCGCCACCGTTTCTGACCGCCCCCGCGTCCTGCGGACTCTTCTGTGTAGTTTGAAAGGAAATGATCGATGTCGAAAAATTCGGTTGCGGGCGAGACGCAGCCCCCGCAAGTGGTGGTGCTGTTTGGCGCCACCGGCGACCTGGCGCGGCGCAAGCTGCTGCCCGGTCTGTTTCACCTGTCGCGCGCCGGCTTCGCCCCCGGTTGCCGGATCATCGGCGTGTCGCTCGATGACCTGGGTGTCGATGAGTTTCGCCAAGTTGCCCGGGAGGCGCTGGATGAATTTTCGCCCCGCAAGTTCACGGATGCGGACTGGCAAGCCTTTGCGCCGAGCCTGGACTATTTGCCGCTCGCGGTCGGTCCGGCCGGGCTGCGCACCGCGGTCGAGCGGGCCGAACGGATGTTCGACCAGCCAAGCCAGCGCCTGTACTACCTCAGTGTGCCACCCGGCGCCGCCTTGTCGTGTGTGCGCATGCTGGGCGAAGCGGACCTGGTCGAACGCTCCCGCATCATCATGGAAAAACCGTTTGGCAGCGATCTGGACAGCGCGGTGCACCTGAACCGGCAACTGCACGAAGTGTTCCGTGAAGAGCAGATTTTCCGGATCGACCACTACCTGGGCAAGGAAGCGGCGCAAAACATCCTGGCCTTCCGCTTTGCCAATGGCCTGTTCGAACCGATCTGGAACCGTAATTTTATCGACCATATCCAGATCGATGTGCCGGAGACGCTGGGCCTGGGGGCGCGCGGGGAATTTTATGAGCAGACCGGCGCTTTTCGCGACATGGTGGCGACGCACCTGTTGCAGATACTTGCCTTCGTGGCGATGGAGCCGCCGACGACACTGGAGCCGGCGCCGATCAGCGAAGAAAAGAACAAGGTCTTCCGCTGCATGATGCCGGTCCAGCCCACCGATGTGGTGCGCGGACAGTATGCGGGCTACCGCGAAGAACCGGGCGTGCGCAGCGACTCGGACACCGAAACGTATATCGCGCTGAAATGCACGATCGATAACTGGCGCTGGGCCGGGGTGCCGTTTTTCCTGCGCACGGGGAAACGCCTGGCCGAAGGCCAGCGCATCATTTCGATAGCGTTCCGCGAGCCGCCGAAAAGCATGTTTCCAGCAGGCTCCGGGATCGGCGCGCAAGGGCCCGATCACCTGACCTTCGACCTGGCCGATGCGTCCAGGATGTCGCTGTCGTTCTATGGCAAGCGTCCGGGACCCGGCATGCGCCTCGACAAGTTGAGCTTGCAGTTCGCGATGCACGACACGGCGCTGGCCGGCGATGTGCTGGAAGCCTACGAGCGGCTGATCCTCGATGCGACGCGCGGCGACCGCACGCTGTTTACCACGGCCGAGGGGATTGAGCGGCTGTGGCAGGTGGCGGCGCCGTTGCTGCAGTCGCCGCCGCCGGTGCGGTTCTACGCGCCCGGGTCCTGGGGGCCGAATGCGATCCACCAGCTGATCGCGCCACGCACGTGGCGGTTGCCGTTCGAGCGCTCGTGGCGGGCTCCGCGCCCGCCCGTGGAAGGGTAAGTCGACGCCGCCTTGTAGAAATAGTATTTGCTGCGTCGCAAAATCAATAAGCCTGTACAAATGCCATTGAGCGCCTACACTGGACGTTGATGATAGCGCTATCATGTGTCGTCCTGGCAGAAAAATGTGTTTTTACAATGCGTTATTAAAGTTATTTACATTCCAAAACGCTTTGGATAGAATCCATAACGCTTTGGATGTTCATATGTGCATTCTAGGCGCAAGGATGTTTCCGCATAACGTCGTGCTGGAACTTTGAAAATAAGAAGGGCCCCGCAAGTTGCCGGGTCAACGGAGATCGCAATGATTGTTTTGAATGCTGTAAAGAAATCGCAGTTCTTGGGCGCAGTGGCAGCAACCGCCCTGATGATCAGTGGCGCCGGCGCCGTATCGGCGGCGGACCTCACCATTTCCTGTGGTTCAGTCGGCCAGGATTTTGAAATCTGCAAGAAGCTGACCGAAGAATGGTCCGCCAAGACGGGCCACAAGGTCACGCTGTTTACCGCACCGAATTCCACCACCGACGTGCTGGCGCTGCTGCGCCAGCAGTTCGGCGCGCAATCGGGCGAGATCGACGTGATCATGGTCGATGTGGTGTGGCCAGGCGTGCTCAGGGAACACTTGCTGGACTTGAAGCCGTATTCGAAGGGCGTGGAAAAAAGCCATTTCCCGGCGATCGTCGCCAACAACACGGTCGACGGCAAATTACTGGCGATGCCATGGTTTACCGATGCGGGCTTGCTGTACTACCGCAAGGACTTGCTGGAAAAATACAAGGAACCGGTGCCGGCCACCTGGGAGCAGATGAGTGCGACGGCGCAGCGTATCCAGGACGCCGAGCGCGCCGCCGGCAATAAAGGCATGAATGGCTATGTGTTCCAGGGCAAGGCGTACGAGGGCCTGACGTGCAATGCGCTGGAATGGGTCTCGAGCTACAAGGGCGGCAGTGTCATCGAGCCGGGTGGCCAGATCAGCATCAACAATCCA
Organism: Pseudoduganella sp. GW821-FHT12E03; assembly: GCF_058807115.1. Classification (NCBI taxonomy): domain Bacteria; kingdom Pseudomonadati; phylum Pseudomonadota; class Betaproteobacteria; order Burkholderiales; family Oxalobacteraceae; genus Pseudoduganella; species Pseudoduganella sp. GW821-FHT12E03. The sequence goes on from NZ_JBXAQJ010000002.1 coordinate 771,207, forward strand.
CAGGCCGCCAAGGCGTTGGACATGGGCGCCAGCTGGGTCGGCAAAATCTCGCCCAAGGGTGTGTTGAGCTTTGGCGAGGAAGAAGCGCGCGGCGTCTTCCAGAACGGTAATTCGGTATTCATGCGTAACTGGCCGTATGCCTGGTCGCTGTCGCAGAAAGAGGGCAGCAAGGTCAAGAACAAAGTCGGCGTGGCGGCCTTGCCGAAAGGTGGCGCGGACGGCCAAAGCGCCGCAGCGCTGGGCGGCTACCAGCTGTCGGTGTCGAAATACTCGACTCATCCAGCCGAAGCGGCCGACCTGGTGATGTACCTGACCAGCAAGGATGTCCAGAAGCGCCGCGCCATCGAGGGTTCCTACAATCCGACCCTGCCCGAGTTGTACAAGGACGCCGACGTGCTGAAAGCGGCGCCATTCTTTGGCACGCTGTATGACGTGTTCACCAACGCCGTGGCGCGTCCTTCCACCGTGACGGGCAAGCGCTACAACGAAACGTCGGCGGCGTTCTGGGGCGCGGCGTACGCCACCATGTCCGGCAAGGCGCCAGGCGCGGCCAGTGTCAGGAAGCTGGACAGCGATCTGAGCCATATCCGCCGCGGCGACAAATGGTAAGCACGGTGTCGCGCCACATCCAATTCATGGGAAGAGACAATATATGAATACAGCAACACTCAGCGCTCCGCCGAACGCTGGCCATTCCGTGCCCGGTCCGGCGCCGCAAAGCGCGCTGACCAAACAGCGGGTACGCAGCGCCTGGCTATTCCTGGCGCCGATGCTGATTATCCTGGTGCTGGTGGCGCTGGAACCGCTGGGGCGCAGCCTGTGGCTGAGCCTGACGGATGCCCACCTGGACCAGTTGAACGGGCCGGGGGTGAAGTTCGTCGGGCTGGAAAACTATATTGGCGACTTCGGCCTGTTCTTCAACCAGGGCCACCTGGTGGAACCGCAATGGGCTGCCGCCGTCAAGAACACGCTGTTTTTCTCGGTCTGTTCCGTGACCCTGGAAACCATCTTTGGCATGGCTGTGGCGCTGGTGCTCAACGCCGAGTTCAAAGGGCGCGGCCTGGTGCGTACTGCCGTGCTGGTGCCGTGGGCGATTCCCACCATCGTGTCGGCCAAGATGTGGGACTGGATGCTGCAAGAGCAATACGGCATCTTCAACGTGGCGCTGGCGGCGCTGGGCTATGACAGGATCGCCTTCACCACGGACTTCCCGATGTTTTGCGTGCTGCTGGTCGACGTCTGGAAAACCACGCCGTTCATGGCGCTGCTGATCCTGGCCGCCCTGCAAATGCTGCCAAAGGATTGCTACGAAGCGGCGCAAGTCGACGGTATCCATCCGGTGCGGGTGTTTTTCAAGGTCACGCTGCCGCTGATCAAGCCGGCGCTGATGGTCGCCATCATCTTCCGCCTGCTCGATGCGCTGCGCGTATTCGACGTGATCTACATCCTGACCGGCACCAATGACAGCACCATCAGCATGTCGGGATTCGTGCGCGAAAAAATGATTTCCAACGGCTATGTCGGCGAAGGTTCCGCGGCGTCGACCGTGCTGTTCCTGGTGATCGCGCTGTGCACCATCTTGTACATGCGGTTCAGCCGAACCGATGCCGAAGGTTAAGTTAAGTGATCCGCATTTGCCGATCGTAGGAGAACTATTGTGGTGAAAAATATTTGGTGGCGGGTCGCCTTCTGGGCCCTGGTCACGGTGGTGGTGGTGTTCTCGCTGTTCCCGCTGTTGTACGCCATGCTGACCTCGCTGTTGACGGGCGGCGCGCTGTATGACGTCACGGAAGTGGTCGACACCGGTGTCAGCCTGGCCAACTACGCCGCGCTGTTCGACAGTACGCAACACTTTGGCGTGAGCATTGTTAACTCCGTAATGGTATCGATGTCAGTGGTGGTGGTCTCGCTGTTCCTCGGCGTGACGGCGGCTTACGCGCTGGGCCGTGTCAAGTTCCGTGGCCGCGGTCTGTTGCTGATGGCGATCCTGGCCGTGTCGATGTTCCCCCAGGTGGCGGTGCTGGCCGGCATGTATGAAATGATGCAGACGCTGGGCCTGTACAACAAGACGCTGGGTCTGGTGCTGCCGTATATGTTGTTCACCTTGCCGTTCACGGTCTGGGTATTGACCACCTTCATGCGCGATTTGCCGAAGGAGCTCGAAGAGGCCGCCGTCATGGATGGCTGCACGCCGTGGCAAATCATCAAGGACGTGTTCATGCCCTTGATGTGGCCGGCCTTGGTGTCGACTGGCTTGCTGGCGTTCGTGGCGGCCTGGAATGAATTCCTGTTTGCGCTGACCTTTGTCACCAAGGATCTCGGCCGTACCGTGCCGGTGGCGATTTCGCTGATCGGCGGCGGCGCCAGTTCGCAAGAACTGCCATGGGGCAAGCTGATGGCGGCATCCGTGCTGGTTACGCTGCCCCTGATTTTGATGGTGCTGGGCCTGCAGCGAAAAATCGTCTCGGGCTTAACCGCTGGCGCCGTCAAGGGTTAAGCGGTCATCAATCGGGCCGGCGGTTTCGTGCACGCGTGGAGTTTTGGAGCAGCGCCAATGAACAAGGTTAAGTCTTACAAGCAGTATTCGTGCGACCCCGGGCAGGCCGACTGGTGGCGTGGTGGTGCGGTCTACCACATCTATCCGCGCAGCTTCCAGGATAGCAATGGTGACGGCGTCGGGGACCTGCGCGGCATCGCGCAGCGCTTGCCATATATCGCGGCGCTGGGGGTGGACGCCATCTGGCTGTCCCCCTTCTTCAAGTCGCCCATGAAAGACTTTGGCTATGACGTCAGCGATTACACCGACGTCGATCCCAGTTTCGGCACGCTGGATGATTTTTCCCGCATGCTCGACCATGCTCACCGGCTGGGGTTGCGGGTATTGATCGACCAGGTCTTGAGCCATACGTCCGACCAGCATGCGTGGTTTGTGGAAAGCCGCGCCAGCAAGGTCAACCCGAAGGCGGACTGGTACGTTTGGGCCGACGCCAGGGGGGACGGCAGTCCGCCCAATAACTGGCTGTCGATCTTTGGCGGCTCGAGCTGGCAATGGGATACCGTGCGGGAGCAGTACTACCTGCACAACTTCCTCGCCAGCCAGCCCGATTTAAACGTGCGCAATCCGGCAGTGCAGGACGCGTTGCTGGAAGTGCTGCGCTTCTGGCTGGAGTTGGGCGTCGATGGTTTTCGGCTCGACACCGTGAACTTTTACATGCACGACGCCCAACTGCGGTCCAATCCGCCGCGCGGTCGCCCGACCGGCATCGATGGCGCGGTCGCCAGCGTCAATCCGTATGCGTGGCAGTGGCATGAGTATGACAAGACGCAACCGGAAAACCTCGCGTTTCTCCAGCGGATACGCGCGCTGCTCGATACCTATCCCGGCACTGCCACCATTGGTGAAATCGGCGCCGATGATTCGCTGGGCGTGATGGCGCAATACACCCAAGACGGCGATAAATTGCATACCGCCTATAGCTTTGACTTGCTCAGCGACGCCTGTTCGGCGCCGCACTTGCATCACGTCTTGCAGGACTTCGAACAGCGGGGCAGTGATGGCTGGGCGTGCTGGGTCTTGTCCAATCATGACGTGGTGCGTGTCGCCACGCGCTGGGGCGGCGGGCAGCAGGGCGGCGCGGCGGATGCGCTGAAATTGTTCGCGGCGCTGCAACTGTCACTGCGCGGCAGCCCGTGTATTTATCAGGGCGATGAATTGGGCTTGCCCCAAGCTGAATTGACCTTCGGCGAATTGCAAGACCCGTATGGCATCGCCATGTGGCCGGCCTTCAAGGGCCGCGACGGCTGCCGCACGCCAATGCCGTGGGAGTCAGCGGCGGTGCATGCCGGCTTTAGCGACGGCAGCCAGACCTGGCTGCCGCTGGCGGCGTCGCACCGCGCACTGGCAGTCGATCGCCAGCGCCAGATGCCGGACAGTGTGCTGATCCACTACCGCAGGTTCCTGCGGTGGCGCAAGACCCTGCCGGTGCTGGTTCATGGCGCCATCGAGCTGTTGCCGGCAGATCCGAACGTACTGGCGTTTGTGCGCAAGCTCGACGGCAGACAACTATTGTGCGCTTTCAATTTGTCGGCAACGGATGCGGCTTATCCGTTGCCGGACGGCTTGGGCGTACTCACTGCTTGCGACGGCCAGGGCTATGGTCCGGTACACCTGGTCGACAAGCGGCTTAACTTGGTTGGCTGGGGCGCGTGCTACGCCTGGGTGGCGTAGCACGCGGCCGGGTGTTGAGACACGTCCGGCCAGTCAATTTTAGAAATACAACAAATTTCAGAAGGAAGAGTGTCATGGGCGATTTGGTCTTTAAAGGTATCCACAAACGGTATGGTTCGGCACCCGACACCATCCGCGACGTCAACTTAACCATCAAGAAGGGCGAGTTTTGCGTCTTCGTCGGCCCGTCGGGCTGCGGCAAGTCGACCTTGCTGCGCATGGTCGCCGGCCTGGAAGATATTACCGGGGGCGAATTGCTGCTCGATGGCGTTCGGGTCAATGAAAAATCGCCGACCGACCGCGGCGTGGCGATGGTATTCCAGAGCTATGCACTGTACCCCCACATGACGGTGTACGAGAACATGGCGTTTGGCTTGAAGATCCAGAAGGCCAGCACCGACACGGTTGACAAGAAAGTGCGCGAAGCAGCGCGCATCCTGCAACTGGGCCATTTGCTGGAGCGGCTGCCGAAAGAGTTGTCAGGCGGCCAGCGCCAGCGCGTCGCCATCGGCCGTACCATCGTGCGCCAGCCGGAAATCTTCCTGTTTGACGAACCGCTGTCGAACCTGGACGCGTCGCTGCGCGTGCAGACCCGGCTGGAGATCGCCAAACTGCACGAGGATATCGGTTCGTCGACCATGATTTATGTGACCCACGATCAAGTCGAAGCGATGACGCTGGCTGACAAGATCGTGTTGCTCAATGCGGGCGAAGCGATGATCCGCGACGGCAGCGTGGCGCAATTCGGTCCGCCGCTGGAGCTCTACCATTTCCCGGTCAACAAATTCGTCGCCGGCTTCATTGGCTCACCGAAGATGAATTTCATCCCTGGCGTGCTGGAGCATATCGGTGCGGATTTCGCCACGGTGCTGGTGGGCGACAAGGAGCTGACCGTCCATGTCGATGCACTGGGTTTGGCGCGCGGCGCCGCGGTCGAGGTGGGCGTCCGTCCGGAACATGCGCTGGTGACGGAAGACAGGGACGCCGACAACGTGATTCATGGCCAGGTGGCGTTCGTGGAAAAACTCGGTGAGGCTTCGTACCTGTATGTGCGCCTGCACAATGACCAGTTGATCACGGTGCGCGAGAGCGGCGATACCGCCAGGGACATCGGCGACGTGGTGATGGTCAGGATGGAAGCCAATCAACTGCATCTGTTCAAGGAAGATGGCCGCGCTTGCCGCCGCATGATCTATGTGCCGGCACTGGACGCGGGCCGCGGCGCCCCGGCGGATCCAACGGCGCCGGTGGTACCCATGAGCACCATGAAAAGGCAGCGCCATCTGGCTTGATACGCCGGCGCCGGCGGTTTTTTTTGCCACGAATCCAAAACGTTTTGGATTAGCGGCAAGAGCGGTCGGCGCCACCTCGTCCATTCCAACTGTGTAAAAGGAGGCTGGCAGAAGCAGTCAGGGAGCGTTTTAACTAAAAATCCAAAACGTTTTGGATTTGTGCGCAAGGAGGTTGCCGAATGGCGGCCTCAAGAAAAAGAGAGGGCATAGCGACTCTCTCATATTGAGAAACCAGGGGATGCATTGTGAAGAACTTCAAGAATAAGACGTTGTCGGTGGGCGTGGTGTTGGCGTTGAGCGCGGGTTATGCCTGCGCGTCTGATGAGGCTGGTGAATTTCACGGTTACCTGCGCGCCGGCGTGGGCAAGACCACCAAAAATAGCGCGCAAGCGTGCTTCCAGGCGCCGGGCGCCAGCCAGAAATATCGCTTCGGCAATGAATGCGACACCTACGCCGAATTCGAGTACCGCAAGGAGTTGGTGAAGTCGGAAAGTGGCGCCAGCTTTGTCGGCACCATCATGACGAATTTCTACGAACCGAATTCGACCAGCGCCGGCAAGAACTTTGGCCTGGCTGAAATGATGATCGAGGCAAAGAACCTGCCGTTCCTGAACGGTGGCGTGGCCTGGGCCGGCAAGCGCTATTACAACCGTCCGGATATCCACGTGCTGGACTTGCAGCTCGTCAACATGGATGGTGTCGGCGCCGGTGTCGATGGCATTCCGCTGGGGCCGGGCCGGGTGGGCTACGCCATGCTGCGCAATGACAACCTGGGCGGCGTCGCCACGTCGTCCGCCACGCGCCAGCAATTCCTGTATCACGGCGTGCCCGTCAACCGCAACGGTTCCCTGAACGTTGACGTCACCCTGATCAACGCCAACGCGAAAGCCGCGGGCGCGTCGGGCGGCTATGCGTTGTCGGTGGCGCATAACCAGGGCGCTGTGTTTGGCGGCGCCAATACGCTGTGGCTGCAATATGCCCGGGGCGCCGGCGTGGCCGCCAAGTCCGGTGTGCTGGGCGACATCTTTGCCGGTTCCAGCAGCCAGCAAAGCCGCATCGCCGATCAACTGGTCTGGCAAATCACGCCCAACGTCACCGGTTCGGTCAATGCGCTGTACCAGCGCAACCGGAGCGCTACCGGCGTCACCACCTGGACGTCGGCAGGCGCCCGCCCGAGCTATGCGCTGAACAGCAACCTCAAGCTGGTGCTCGACGTCGGCCATGATGCGGTGCGCCCGGAGCGTGGCGACGTGCGCCACCTGACGAAGATTTCGTTTGCCCCGGTACTGACCACCGGCAAGGGTTATTGGTCGCGTCCTGAGTTGCGTGCATTCGTCACGTACGCAAAGTGGAACGATGCGGCGCAAAAAGCCGCAGCGGCGGGCGATCCGGTGTCGGGCACCGGCGTATTTGGCACTGCCCGGCGCGGCCTGTCGTTCGGGGTCCAGACGGAAGCCTGGTGGTAACGTAGTGCGGCGTCAACCAGCCGGTTGATGTGACGGAACGGCGGCGGCGGTGGCGACACCGCCGCCGGCCACATCGGCGTGGAAACTATGGCCAGAATTGCTTGATGACCCTGGCCAGCACGTCGAACGCGGGGCCGATCTGTTCATTGGGCACGCTGCCGTAGCCCAGCATCAGGCCACGCCGCGCGTGTTCCGGCTGCTGGTAATAGCGCGACAGCGGCCTGGCCGTGACGCCCTCGCGTTCGGCGGCCACGCAAATCGCCACGTCGTCACAGCCATCGGGCAGCGCCATTACCAGATGCAGTCCCGCCTCGCCGCCACATATCACGCCGTCGCCGAAATGGCGCGTGATTGCCGCGCGCAACAGGCGCAAGCGTTCCGCGTAAATGGCCCGCATGCGGCGGATGTGGGAAGCGTAATAGCCTTCGGCCATGAAGTCGGCCAGCGTCGCCTGGGTGTACAAATGGCCGCACCGGTATAGCTCCGACAGGCCCGTGGCGAAGGTTTGCGCCAATGGCTCCGGCACCACCAGGTAACCGATGCGCAAGCCCGGGAACAGGGTCTTGCTGAAGGTGCCCAAATACAGGACGCGCTCATGCCGGTCGAGTCCCTGCAACGCGGCCAGCGGTCGGCTGCCATAGCGGAATTCGTTATCGTAGTCATCTTCCACCACCCAGGCGCCCTGGGCGGTGGCCAATTCCAGCAAAGCCCGGCGCCGCGTCAGGCTCATCACCATGCCAAGCGGGTATTGATGTGACGGCGTGGCGACAATCAGGCGCGGCGGCGGGGCGTCCGGGCACAGCAGCAAGCCTTCGGCGTCAACCGGGATCGGCACGGTCTGCACACCGACCGAGCGCAGCACGCTGCGGGTGCCCCAGTAGCATGGATCTTCCACCCACGCGCGGTCGCCGCTGTCGGTGAGCATGCGGGCAATCAAGTCCAGGGATTGATGAATGCCGCTGGTGATCAGGATTTGCCCGGCATGGCAATTCACCGAGCGCGCCACCCGCAAATACTCGGCGATGGCGGCGCGCAAGGGCAGATAGCCTCCGCCACTGGAATAGGTGAGGAAATCGGCGCGCGAGCGGCGCCAGTACTTGTTGTGCAAGCGGCTCCAGATCTTGTTGGGGAATTGTGTGACGTCGGGCACCCCGGGCATGAACGCGCCCCACTGGGTTTGACAGACACCGGCCTGCGCAATCAGGTGGTCGCCCCGGTTTGACAGGAAGAACTGCGCCGCCGGAGCGCCGCTGTGCGCACTGTGTTGTTCATCGCGCGGCGCGATTGTGCTGGGAATCAAATGCGCCGGCTCGGTATCGGCAACAAAAGTGCCGGCGCCGGTGCGGGACTCCAGGAAGCCCTCGGCCAGCAACTGGTCATAGGCAAACGTGACGGTGTTGCGGGACACGCCCAGTTCCGTGGCCAGCGCCCGTGTGGACGGCAGTTGCCGGCCCGGCGCCAGTGCCTGCGACAGGATGGCTTCCCGTATCACCCGGTAAATCTGGCGGTTGACCGCGACCGGGCGGTCCACTGTTTTAACGCTGCGCTGGCAATCCACGCGCTGCAAAAGAAAATCCGATACGGACGCGATACGCAAGCTGGCTCCATAAGAATTGACGCGGACCGGCGTGGGCAAGTGCGCCCTGCAGGCAGGGTCCGGCGTAATGGGATGGAGGCCACTTTGCGATGCGTTTGGCATGGCAAAGTGGCCTCATGAAAAAACTCCAACTGGCTCTACATTCCCTGGCCACTTGAACCTTAATATCAAGCTGGTTGTAACACTTCTGTAACAAATTCCCGGATGCGACCGATCGCCAGCGGGCGCTGGCAATCAGTGATGATAGCGCTATCAGTCAAGCCTTGCAATCGCTCGATGGCAGCCTGGCAGGACGGCGCCGGCATGCGCTGGTGGCGCCGGGATTCAACAATGAAAAGGGAACCCAGTGAATATGAAGGTATGCGCCATGGCGGCGCTCACCGCCTGTACGGGGCAGGCGCACGCGCAATCGGCACTCTCCGTCTACGGCGTGCTCGATGCGGGCTTGATCAGGCAGACCGGGACCACGCTGCAAGTCGGCAAAGGCGACTTTAACCGGCTCGGGTTCAAGGGCAGCGAAGCGTTTGGCAATGGCTGGTCCGCCAACTTCCGCCTGGAGGCGCGCTTCTTGCCGGACACCGGCACGACCGAGGCCAATGGCCAGCGGCCGCTATTCCAGGGACGCTCATGGGTCGGCTTGTCGGGCGAATTCGGCGCGCTCCGGCTGGGACGCGATATGACTGCCGTGCAAGACGCGGCGTCGGATTTTGATCCGTTTGCCTTCCGCACCGTTGGCGCGATCGACGCGATCACCGGCAACTATCTGTCCGATACGTCGCTTGCCTCTTCCGGCAACCGCTTTTCGAACGCGGTGTTTTACCAGAGCCCCGTGCTGCGCTGCATGCAGCTCAGCCTTTCCATCGCCACCCGGGAGCCGCTCAATGGTGTGCCGACTGTGAAGTCCCACCCGTATTCCGTTGCGCTGCTGTACAACGCCGGCGCACTGGCCGCCATGGTGGGCGTGGAACGCGGCACCAATGAGGACCGCTTCGTCAGTCTGAACGGCGCCTGCAAGATCGGGACCGCCAATCTGATGGCCTCGTACTCCCGCTTGCAGCGCGCCGTTGGCTTCGACGAAACCAATTGGCTGCTGGGCGGGGATATTGCGGTGCGGGGCGGGGCGATCAAGCTCGGCTACGGCCACATCAAACCGCAATTGTCGCGCGCCAGCAAACAGGCATCGCTGGGCTATTGGCACACGCTGTCCACCCGCACCGATCTTTATACGGATGTGAGTCGCCGGAGCGCTGCGGGCGGACCAGCCAGCCACGCACTGGACCTGGGTTTACACCACACCTTTTAAGCGAAGGATTTTCATGACTGACGAGGAGAGAAGATGAGTTCATCAACACCTGTATTGAAAAAAGGGCTGAAACAACGGCACCTGACCATGATTGCAATTGGCGGGGTGATCGGCGGCGGCCTGTTTGTCGGCTCGGCCGCCGTCATCAAGACGACCGGCCCGGCGGCATTTCTCAGCTATGCGCTGACTGGCCTGCTGATCGTGATGGTCATGCGCATGCTGGGTGAAATGGCGATCGCCAATCCGTCGAGCGGCGCATTTGCCGACTACGCGCGGCAAGCGCTGGGCGGCTGGGCAGGGTTTTCCGTGGCCTGGCTGTACTGGTATTTCTGGGTCGTGGTGGTGGGCTTTGAAGCGGTGGCCGGCGCAAAAATCCTGACTTACTGGCTGGGCGACGTCCCGCTATGGCCGCTGGCGTTTGGCTTGATGGCGCTGATGGTGGCGACCAACCTGTTTTCCGTGTCGTCCTTTGGCGAATTTGAATTCTGGTTTGCCGGCATCAAGGTGATCGCCATCGTGATCTTCCTGCTGTTTGGCGGCTTGTATGTGGTGGGCATGTGGCCTAACCACGGCATGGACTTCAGCAACCTGGCCGCGCATGGCGGCTTGCTGCCCAATGGCGGCGGCGCCATCTTTTCCAGCGTGGTGGTGGTGGTGTTCTCGATGGTTGGCGCGGAGATCGCCACCATTGCCGCGGCGGAGTCGGATAATCCCGCCGAGGCCATCAAGAGCGCCACGAATTCCGTGATGTTCCGGCTGGGCACGTTCTACGTCGGTTCGGCGTTTTTGCTGGCGACCATCTTGCCATGGGATTCCGTGGTGCTGGGCGCATCGCCGTTTGTCAGCGCCTTCAAGGTCATGGGGATTCCCGGGGCAGACCACATCATGAATGCCGTGGTGTTGACCGCGGTGCTGTCATGCCTGAACTCGGGCATCTACACGGCGTCGCGCATGCTGTTTGTGCTGGCGGCAAATAACCAGGCCCCGGCCAGCTTCACCAGCACCAATCGCAAAGGGGTGCCGATGACGGCCATCCTGGTGTCCAGCGTGGTCGGTTTCCTGTGCGTGGTGGCCGCTTACGTGTCGCCGGATACGGTATTCATGTTCCTGCTGAACTCGTCCGGCGCGATCATCCTGTTCGTGTACATCATCATTGCCTTGTCGCAGGTGATCTTGCGCATGAAGACGCCGGCGCAGCCGCGCGCGGTCAAGATGTGGCTGTTCCCGTGGCTATCGCTGGCCACCATCGGCGTCATGGTGGCGCTGCTGGTGCAAATGGGGCTTGACCCGGAGACCCGCTCGCAACTCTACCTGAGCTTGCTGGCGCTGGGCGTTTCCGTCTTGACGTACTGGGTGACGTGCACGCGGGCCAATCCCGCGCTGGAAAAGGGTTAATGGCGCCACTCCCGGGCCGGTGCGGCCCGGGAGCATTCAGGGCAGGGGAGGGCGCAGGTTCTTGCTGTCGCCCGGCTGGAACCACAGTTCCTTGCGGCCCAGCGGGGTTTCCGCACTCAGGTGCGGATTATCCATGTCGATGATGAGGCGCTTGTCGATTTTCGCTTGCCGGATGGCCGGCCCGAAATATTTATAGAACAGCCGGTCAAACGAACCATCGGCCAGCGCAAGTTCCAGGCCACGCCGGATTTCTTCCGCCAGCTTGCTATTGTTTTTACTGACAAAGAAATAATCGGGGGCGGGATAGCGTATCAGGATGTACGGATCGATGACGGTGCGCGCATCAGCCGCCGCTTCGTCCCATATCTCGCCGACCGCCCGGGGGAAGTAGTCGATCCGCCCGGCATTCAACATATCGAAGATGTTGTAGTACCCGGTAATGCCACAGACCTTCAGGCCATTGGATTTCAAGATGTCGACATCGGTCCAGTCATGGCCCTGGCCGGCCAGGAAGGCTTTGATGTCATTGACGGTTTTGACGTCGCGGAATCGTTCGGCATGCGACTTCGGCAACAGCATCAGGCGCCAGCCGATCAAGCCCTTCGACAGCGGGATGCGGACCGGCAGCAATCGCGCTTCACGCTCGCGCGACGTGGTGGTGCCGACCACGTCGACCTTGCCGCTGGTGCGCGCCAGTTCCAGCAGCGCGCGGCTTTGGTGCATGTACAAGGTGGTGAATTTTAACTGGTACGCGGTGCCGGCTTTTTGCAGCGCCAGCTGGAGCAACTGGATATTGTATTCATTGCGGCTGTCCTTGACGTTTTCCGTGCGCGGGTACAACACGGTTTCCGCCGCCGACGCCGTGCCCGTGCCCCATGCCAGCAGCGCCGCTGCCATGCACAGGCCGCACGACCAGTGCGATTGACGCGCTCCCGCTGAATTTACCATGCTCAATTTGACCTCCCCAGGCTGAATCACTGCCGCAAGCGCGGCGGAACTTCTCATTGCTGACAATGCGATATGGACGGTGCCAACGGTTCGGGCTGGCCGGCGCCGGCCCGTTCCGCCTTTTGCCCATCGACGGATAAGCCGACGCATAAAATGTCGATCAGCAGCAGTTGGATAAAGCGTGAAATCATCGGCAGGTAAGTGGCCGCGTCAGGGCCGCCCTCGCTGTGGCTGGCACCCAGGCAGACCGTGGCCCGCTTCGCCAGTTGCGATTTGTGGCAGGCAATGGCGATCACGCCTGCGCCGGCCGCCCGCGCCGCGCCAACCGCCGCCAGCAGTTCCGTGTCATGGCCGCCGCTGGCGATCGCAATCACCAGGTCGCTGGCGGTCAGCCGCGCGGACGCGGGCAGGAATTGGTGAACGTCACTGTGGATCGCGGTCGGGATGCGCTGGCGCTGCCGCAGCAATTTGTATTGTCCGTCCAGCGCCGGGACGCCGGCGTTGCCGGGTGCATAGAAATCAATCCGGCTGGACTGCCGGATCAAGTCGATTGCGCGGCCGATCGCGTGCGGGTCGATTTGCCCGCGCAGTGCGAGCAGGGAAAACGCCGTGTTATGGATGACTTTGTCCGTCCATGCCTGCACATTATCGACGCCGCGCACCGGGCTGTGACGGGCAGGAAAGGAAGTGTTCAAGGCGCCGGCATACTTCAGCTTGAAGTCGCGCATCCCCATGAAACCCAGGGTACGGCAAAAGCGGATCACGGTTGGCTCACTGACTTGCGCCTGGCGCGCGATAGCGGCAATTGGCATTTCCACGATCCGGCGGGCCTGTTCCAGCACGACGGTGGCGACTCTGCGCTCGGCTGGCGGCGACACCCGCTGCAAATGCTCGACCCGCCCGACCAGCAGGCTGGCGTCGCTGCCGCCCTTCAGACGGCCCGACAGCATGGCCGTCAAACCATGAAACGCGGCCTCGTGCGTGGTGACCAGGCAGGTTGGAATGTGCGCCACATAGCTGGCGATCGGGCCCCTGGCCTCGAACCGCCGGCGGAACGGCGAACGGGGCAGCCAGTCGCGCAGTTCGGATGTCATGCCGCAATCGATAAAGACACCGCCGACTGCGCCCAGGGTGGTCGCCATGTGGGCGCAAAAGGCGGCCAGTGCACTGCAGAAGACGTCCATCACTTCGCTGCAGAGCGGGTCGTGGTCGAGCGCGGCCCGTGCCATGATGTGCCGGGCGTCGGCGGCGCCGGGGATGACGCCATGGCGCTCGGCCAGCGCGCGGTACACCAGTTCGATACCGGCCGGCGAGAGGAGCCGCTGGTAGGTGACGGAGGGCCAGGCGCGGCGGGCATGGTGCAGCACGTCGAGTTCGCGCTGGTCGGACGGTCCGAAGTCAATCTCGCCGCCCTGCTGGCCGATGGTCAGGAAGCCCTCATTGGTCGGGACCAGCCCGGCTGCTGCGGCGCCTGTCCCGGCACCGACCGCCACGATGGCCAGCACGCCGTTGGCGACGGGCGCGCCGCCGCCCATGCTGGTGCGGCCTGCCCCGGGTAAGTGTGGCAGGGCCATGGCCAGCGCCGCCAAATGATCGACGACCAGCAGCGTTTGTAGTCCGAGCCGTTGTTGCAAGGTCGGGGCGGGGCAGCCGTACGCGTCGCTCAAGACACGGGAGGGATCGGCGCCGGCCGGGCAAGCGATGGCCACGGCGCCATGCCGTACCGGTTCGCCCGCGTGGTTCGCCAGATAGGCCGTCAGCAACAGCGTGATGTCGCCCGTGTTGTCATAGCTGAAGCGCCGCGCGGCGCTGAAAACGCCCGGTGAGGACTCGAGTGCAAAGTGCGCGCATCCGTCACTGAACTGGGCCAGCAGGCGGGGGGCGTCGGCGTAGGGCGCCCCCCGCCGATGGCGTTCCGGTTTGACGTATTGATTCATGGTGCGCAGCGGTGCCTGGCTGATTTCCTGAAAAACATACCAATATTTCGATATGCAAGCGTTATGAACTGTAACCAAAACGTTTTGAAAAGTAAATGTGTTTTATCCTTGGGTATGTTGAAGGTACGTTGGGCGCGCTATATTGCTGCTACCGGCGGGGACGGCGACGCGCCCGTCCCGTTACGTTCCGCTGCATTTTTTCCTGGATACCATGTCGCTTAAATTAATCGCCCAAACCCTGGGCTTGTCCATCACGACGGTCAGCCGCGCCCTCAACGGCTATCCCGAAGTGTCTGAAAAAACCCGCAGCCAGGTGGTCGCCACCGCCAGGCGGCTGGGCTACAGTCCCAATGTATCGGCGCGCGGCCTGGTGACCGGCAAAATGGATGCGGTGGGCATGCTGTATCCGATCAGCAGCCGCACCTTGGGCGACCCTGCCTTCCTGAAAACCATTGCCAGTCTGGCCTGCCGGCTGGATCAGGAAGACATGGACCTGGTGATTTCGTCGGCGGCGGAAGAAGACGAGTTGCGCGCTTACCGGCGCATGATCGGGCGCCACCGGGTCGATGGCTTAATCGTGGCGCAGACCCTGGTGCGAGACCCGCGGCTGGAATATCTGCTGGAACAGCAGTTTCCCTTTATCTCTTACGGGCGGAGCCAGGGCTGTGATCGCTATCCCTGGTTTGATGTCGACAACCGCAGTGGCCTGAAGGCGGCGGTCGCACGCTTGCTGGCGTTCGGGCATCGCAAGATTGCCTTGATCAGCGCATCGCCCGCGCTGAATTTTTCTTCGCAGCGGCGGATCGGCTATCAGGAGGCGTTGACCGAGGCCGGTCTGGCGGTCAACCCCGCTTATCTCCTCGACGACGTCTTCGATCGCCGCAGCGGGTATCGCGCCATGATGCGCTTGCTGGCGCTGGAGCACGCGCCGACGGCGGCCATCGTTGAAAACGATCTTGGCGGCATCGGCGCGATCCGCGCGCTGCTCGATGCGGGGGGGGGTCCCGGCAAGGATCTGTCCATCATCACTTATAACGGCTTACCGCCCGATACCCTGCTCGGCACGAAAGTCACGTCGGTGGTGTTGCCCGACCCTGAGCAAATCGGGCGGCAATTGGCCGATATGACACTGGCGCTGTTGCGGGGGGCGGACTGGCGCACGCTGCAAGTGTTATGGCAGCCCCAAATCAAGGCAGGAATGTCTGACGGTCCTTGCCCGGCCGATAAACCGGCGGTGCGGCGCTGATGCAGCGTAAATTTCCCTTTACAAATGCTGGTCTGGTGCTAGATTGAGATTATATTGATAGCGCTATCACATTTGGCGCGCGCGGAGGCTGAAATGAAATACCTGCCAGCTCAGAGAATGCAAAGATGGGATTTGTTCAATAGTGTATTCCTGGTGAGCCTGCTCTTTGCATTATGCGCCGCGTCATGCGCCGCCACCCAGGTTGTCCAGTATCCCCGCGCGGAAAGCATCAAGGATTGTCGCAACGACTATAATGTGCAATTGCTGCAATTGGCATTAAAAAAAGCCGGCGCGTCCTACCAGTTGAAATTCACGTCGCTGTATATGCACCAGAGCCGCGCCCTGCTGGAGCTGGCGCGGCCGGACGGGCAGGTGGATGTGGTGGGCACCACCACCTCGAAGGAGCGTGAAGCGCAATTGCTGCCGATTCGTATTCCGTTGTCGAAAGGCTTGATCGGCTGGCGCCTGATGCTGTTGCCGAAAGCGGATGCCGAGAAATTCAAGGGCGTCAAGGGACTCAATGACTTAAAGACTTTTAGTGCGGTGCAAGGCCATGACTGGACTGATACGGATATTTTGCAGAAGAATGGGTTAAAGGTATTTGGCGTAGTCGGCTATTACAATATCTTTGATATGCTGATGATTAAGCGGGTAGATTATTTTCCGCGGGCGATTGCGGAAATATGGAATGAAGCAATGCGTGACCCGCGTAGCGCAATTGATCCGTATATTATCTTGCGCTATCCGTCCGCCGATTATTTCTTTGTAAATAAATCGAATGTGAAGTTGGCGGAAGAAATTCGCCGCGGCTTGGAAATCGCATTGGCCGATGGGTCGTTTGATAAACTGTTTTACGAATATTTCGCACCGGCCATACGGCTGGCCAAACTGGACAAGCGGGTCATCATCGATCTGGAAAATCCCACGCTCAGCGCGGAAACGCCGTTGGCCCGTAAGGAACTGTGGTTCCACGATGGCGATATCAAGAACTTCCTGCGCGCTGCGCCATAAGCCGGCACTGGCAGGAAAGCCGCGCAGACCGTACACTGACTTTGCCGACCAACTTCAATTATTCTGGATGAACCATCCTGCCAGGACCAAGAGCCGCGCCACCGGACGTGTGACGCTCGAAGCCGTGGCTGCCCATGCGGGGGTGGCGACCATGACTGCGTCGCGCGCCATCACACAGCCCGATATGGTGTCGTCCGTGCTGCGCGATCGCGTCAACAAGGCAATTGAAGAACTGGGCTATGTGCCCAACCGTGCCGCGCGTGCGCTGGCGTCGTCCAAGTCCAACGTGATCGTGGTGCTGGTCCCGTCGTTATCCAATGCGGTATTTACCGACGTGCTGATGGGCATACAAGATGCGCTCGGCCCTCACGGCTATCAAATCCTGATCGGTAACACGCGCTATTCGGATGCCCACGAAGAACGCTTGCTGAACGCCTATATGCAGTCCAACCCGGATGGCATCTTGCTGTCGAGCCTGTTGCACAGCGAGGGTGCGGAGAAAATCCTGGTCGGATGCGGCGCCCCCCTGGTGTCGATGATGGACTTGTCGACTGATCCCGAGCGGGCGTCGGTGGGGTTTTCCCAGGTCGAGGCGGGCTATAAAATGACGCGCCACTTGCTGGCCAAGGGATACCGCCGCATCGGCTACATGGGCGCACAGCTCGATGAACGCACCATGCGGCGGCGCGACGGGTATCGCATGGCGATGGCGGAAGCGGGCATGCTCGACCCGCTGCTGGAGCTGATGGTGGCGACGCCGTCCAGCATTGCCCTGGGGGCGGAGTTGCTCGAGAAAATGATGGCGACCATCGCGCGCCTGGATGCGGTTTTCTGTTGTAACGACGACCTGGCCCATGGGGCCATTTATTACTGCCAACGGCAGGGGATTGCCGTGCCCCGGCAAATGGCCATTTGCGGCTTCAACGACTTGCCGGCGTCAGCCTGGATGCATCCCTCGTGCACCACGGTGTCGACGCCACGTTATCAGGTGGGTTTCGAAGCGGCGTCCCTGCTGCACGCGCTGATCAAGGGTGAGCAGCCCAGCGCCCGGCATATCGACCTGGGCTTCACTATAATGCAACGCGAGAGTACCTGACGTCACGCCCGGCCCTGCAGGGAAACACCTTACAAAGCGGCCGTGGCAATGCCCGCGCGGATAGCGATCATAGCGCCAACATCGATACGCGAATTGGCGCCAAAATCAGACTACCCGTGCAATGTCGCTTGAACCGCCGCGTCCGAGGCCCCATTGCCCGAGTGTCGCGGATGCCGATGCGGTCAGTGTGGTGGTGCAGACCGGCGGCGCCTGCCGCCCCCGGCATTGTGACTATTCCGGCACACAAACATCCAGGATGTAGGTCTCGCCCGCGATAACTGGCGACACGCGGGCTTCCGGCAGCACTTGGCCCCCTTGCGACACGGTCATTTGCGCCACGTCCGCGCGGCGGACGTACATGACGAATTTGGCGCCACGGAACAGCCGCGTGACTTTCATCTGGTCCCAGGAGTCGGGCATTTGTGGCTGGATGCGCAGGCCATCGCCATCCCCCTGCAAACCGCACAGACCTTCGATGAAGCAGCGATACGCCCAGGAAGCCGTACCGGTGTTAAACAGGTGACTGGATCGGCCTGCGTGTTTCGGGTACTGGCGATAGGCGCCGCGGTAATAGTTGGGAATGAAAACGGGAAGCTGTCCGCGCTGCAGGTAGTCTTCTTCGCCAGGTCCCGGGATCATTTGCCGCAGCAGTTGGTAAGCGCGGTTGTTTTCGCCGGCAATATACAAACTAAAGATGTAAAACACGGCCGCATGGTTGTACACGGCGCCGTTTTCCGCAGAGCCGGGATGCTTTTGCGTCACCCGCCCAATGTCTTCTCGCATGCTTGAAAACGGTGGCGCGAACATCGCCACGCCATACGGCGTACTCAGTTGCGCATCGACCTGGGCCAGCATCTTCTCGCGCTGCTGAGGATTGGCGGCGCCGCTTAAAATCGACCACGCTTGCGGGTTGAGCCAGATTCGGCCTTCGATGTCTTGCCTGGTGCCGAAGGTCACCCCGTCATCGGTGATGCCCCGTGCATACCAGTCGCCATCCCACAGATGGCGGTTGGCGGCTTCGTTGATGGCGTCGGCGCCGCACCGGTACAACACCGCCATTTTCGGTTCACCATGCCGCGCGCAGATGTCGGCCCACAGATTCAAGGCGTAGGCCGTCGCGATGGTCAGCCAGCCGGACACGCCCTGTCCCTTGTAGCCGACCATGTTCATCGGATCGCACCAGTCGCCTTGCGCAATGTAGCTCAGTCCCCGCTGGTCACGCGCCCCGTCGAGCCAGTCCATCGCGCGGCAGATACGGGCAAACACCGTGAGCGCCTGGCCATCCGTGACGCCATGGACGGTTTCGTTCAGTAACGCGTAGTCGTCGGTCTCGTCGAGGTAAGACTTGATGCACACCGGCAACCATACGCAATGATCGGTATGCGGCACCTGGTTGATGTATTTCAGCTCGGCGCCTTCCGCCAGCAATATGCCGTCCGGCATGGCGCCATTGGCTTCCTGCTGTGACAGCGCATGCAGGAAGGCGGCGCGGGTGGTGGCCGGATGAATGTAGCTCATCCCCATATTGTCCTGCAGGTAATTGCGGGTCTGCGGATCCGTGGTCAGGCGGTTGACGTCGCCGTGGTAATACACTTGCCGCGCCAGCCAGTTGTTGACGAAATTGTCTAGCTCGGCATCCGGCGTTTCGATTTCAAGGCAGCCGCTGCCCATTTCGATATAGCATGCGTAATCGCTGCGGGCATTGGCAAAGGCGGCCTCGCTCAGGTGCTTGCTGCGCACATTGCGGATCTCGGCATCGTCGAACGCCGGGCCGAACAGGAAGCGGTAGGTGCGTTCTTCCTTCGGCTCCAGTTCGATACGGTATTGCACTGCCGCCGCGGGGCTTTCGTAGCGCGCTTCGCCGCGCCCCAACTCGGTGGTATCGAGCGAGGACGGCGCATGCAGTCCGCCTTCGCCCTCGAAATTTTGCAGGACGGTTTCCCACGAGGTCGGTTCGGTTTCGCACAGGAAGAACGTTTTGTCCTTAAAGTACTTGTTCTTGAAGTAGTCCGCGACTTTTTGGTATGGCGTCACACTGGTGGCAACGATGCCGCCCAGGTCCGCGCGGTATTCCGCGGACTGGTTCATCCACGACATGTAGCCGATCGGGAAGTAGGGATACACGCTGATGCGGCGCTTGTGGCCGGACAGGTTGGTGACCTTGACCGTCCAAAATTCCACCACGTCGTCAGTCGACAGGAACAGCGTCATCTCGATGCGGACACTCAGGTTTTCGACGATCCAGGCGACGTCGCTCTTGCCAACTGAAAAGCAGAAATAATCCAGCGGCGCCCGCGCCGGTTCATAGGGAACGGAAAAGAAGCGGCCGGACTCTTCATCTTTGACGTAAAGGAAACGGCCGGGATGGTGCGCATAGTAGTTTTGTTCCGGCTGCATGAACGTCTTGGCCTCGAGATTGGGCGCATGGGCGTACTTCGCGGGCTCCGGTTGCATGAATTGTGCGGTGGCATAGCCCCGGCAATTGACCTGGACCATCATCTTGCGATTCCATAGGAATGCGCCAGCCTTGGGCATGACAGTCGGGCTGGTTAATTCGTAACGGTCGCCGTTGTTGGTGGGATAGAGCGTGTTCATTTTTTTCGTGCCATCAGTTCGGTTTGAATTTGGTTCAGTTTGCGGCTGTCCAGCGTATAGAAAAACATCACCGCCACCGCGAGCAGTGCGAATAGGGCGGGAATCACGGACATCAGCCACACAATGCCACCTTGCGAGACGGCGGTTTGCGCGGCGTTCGGCACGTAGCCCATGGTTGTCAGCAGCGCGCCGATGACGGCAACCGCGATGGCCGTGCCGAGTTTTTGCGAGAACGTGGCGGCGGCGAACGTCAGTGCCGTGGCACGGCGACCAGTGCGCCACTCGTTGTAGTCCGCGGTATCGGCATACATGGAAAACGCCAGAGGCGACTTGGGGCCCAATACAAAGCCCATGGCAATCTGCGCCGCGTACATCAAGCCGATTTGATGCTGCGGGATAAAGTAAAAGGAAGCGGACAGCAGGGCGGTCATGCTCATGAGGATGATCAGCAATTTTTTCTTGTCGACGAAACGGGTCATTACCGGTGTCAGCGCCGCGCCTGCCGCCGCTGCGACCATATAGGCTGGAACAAAGGTGGCCAGCAGTTCAGGGCGCTGGACGTAGTATTTGAAGTAGTACACGGCGGTGGAGGTGCGCAAGGTGATGGTCACCATGATGATCAGTGACAGAAAAAACAGCACCACCCATGGTCGGTTATGCAGCAAGTCCCGGATGTCTTGCCGCAGGTTGGCTTGCTGCGCCGCCGGCGGTGCGATGCGCTCGCGGGTATTGAGAAACGTGATGGCAAACAGGACGGTTGCTGCGATGGCCCAGGCCACGATGGCCAGTTGCCACCCCCGCTGTTCGTTGCCGGCGCCAAAGAATTTGACCATGGCAGGTGTCGCTGCCGTCACAATGCTGCTGCCGGCAAAGGCGAAAATAAATCGCAAGCCATTGACCGTGGAACGTTCCTGCGTATTGCCGGACATGACGCCGGACAAGGCGTTGTACGGGATGTTGACACTGGTGTAGCACACCATCATGAGCAGGTAAGTTGCATAAGCCCAGATGAGTTTGCCGTCAGGTCCCAGGCCGGGTGTCGTAAACGTCAGCCCGGCGGCGCCAGCCAGTGGCAGCGACATCCAGACCAGATAAGGGCGGAACTTGCCATAGCGGGTCGTGGTCCGGTCGGCCAGCGCACCGATCATCGGATCCGTAAATGCGTTGATGATCTTGACCGCAAACAGCATGGCTGCCGCGGCACTGGCCGATATGCCGAACACGTCGGTATAAAAGAACAGCAAGAACGTCGCGATATTCGTCCAATAAAAATTGAACCCCATATCGGCGACGCCATAGCTCATCTTTTCTCGCCATGACAGGGACGCAGTGAGCACTGGGGTCGGTGGCGGTTGCATAGTCATAGGGATTGTAGATGATCTGGTGGTCAAAATGCCCCCGAAGTTGGGCCGTTAAATCGCTCCCCGGCCGCGAAAGCCGGACAGGGAGCGCTGCATGCGTGCCGCGTGGTCAAGCGTTAAAAGTCATAGCGCAGGCCAACCCGATACGTGCGGCCCAGCACATCGTACAACGCGGGGTTAATGCCGAAACCCGGGTTGGGTTGCGGCGCCGGCACGGGGTCGACATTGGCAATGTTGTCAATTTTGAAGAATGCCATCAGGTTCTTGGAAAACTTGTAGCTGCCGCCGAGGTCGACATAGAACGCACCCTTCATCTTGTTATCGGCAATGGTCGGGTGAATCAAGGTCGACACCGGGCAGTTGGTTTGGCATTCAATGAATTCATTGCTGTACACGCCTTTGCTGATCCAGCGCTCGCTCAGGGTCACGCTGATTTTGTCGTGATCCCAGGTCTGGGTCATCAGCCCCTTCCATTTGGGCGTCGCTCCCAGGTTGACGCCGGCGCCTTCGGTAGGGATGGTGCCGACGACGCCGGAGTTGGTGATGAAGCTCTTGGTGTGCGTCGCCAGCGCGCGCAACGTCAGGCGGCCCGGCAAACCCAGCGCGCTCAGGTTGGTCCGGTACGCAGCCTCGATGTCAAACCCTTTGTTGCGCAGCGACGCCAGGTTGAATGCCTGTACGGTAACGTAATTGCTGCCTGGCGTATTCAGTACCATCGCCTTGCAGATTTCCTGATTGCCTGCCACGCACAAGTCGACTTCCTGCTGGGCCGTCAGGGACGAGATGACATTGTTGACCTTGATGTCAAAGTAATCCACCGACGCACTAAAGCCGGGCGCCCACGATGGCTGGCTCAGTACCACGCCCAGCACCGTGTTGCGCGCAATCTCGGGGCGCAGCTGGGTGTTGCCGATGGTGCGCTGCTGGATTTGTACCGACGTGCCTTGGTAATTGACTGCATTGTTGACCACCACCGGCGCCGCAAACAGTTCGCTTAAATTCGGCGCCCGCACGTCTTGCGACGTCACTGCGCGCAGCATCAGGCCGCTCACGCCGGTTTTCCAGTTGGCGCCCAGCTTCCAGCTGTTGACGTAGCCCGACGTGCTGTAATGCGTGCGGCGCCCGGCCACGTTCAGGTTGGCGTCGCCCAGGCTGGCCGATTTGAGGACAGGGACATTGAGCTCGACGTAACCTTCCTTGACGCTATAAGCGCCTTGGCCATTGTGATAATTGCCGGCGTACCAGTTGTTGCCGACTGTGGCATTGAGTACCGGGTCAGCCGGATAGGCCGCGCTGTTCGGGCTGTCGGCCGACACGCCGTTACCGTAGGCGTCGGCGCGCACCGTATATTTCTCCTTGCGCCATTCGGCGCCCGTGGCAATGGCCACCGGACCGGCCCATGACGAGAACGGCTCGCCGTTCAGGTTAAAACTGACCACCTGCTGGGTTTGTTTGGCATGCTGCTGTGGCCCGTTGGCCGGCGCGATGTAGGCCCAGGCCGCTGGATTGATCGCAACGTTGCCGATCACGTTCAGCGGTACGCAGCCCGATGCGACGGCGGCCGGATTGCGGCATGCCACGGTGCCATTGGCCAGTCGCACCGCGTCAATCGCGGCAAGGTAGCGGTTATTCAGCGTGATGTCGTGGACGATGAGGTCCGTATCGTTGCGCCCATGCTGGGCATAGGCGTTGTAGCTCCAATCCTTGTTCAGCGCAGTAAAACGGCCTTCGGCGCCGAGCACGAAGCGCAGTTGGGTACGGGTCGGATGCACATTGATGTTGGCCGGGAAGATCGCATTGGCCGTGCCGTATTTGAAGCTGGTAATGTTATTCGCCGCACAGGCAGCCTTGACGCTGTCTGGCAGGAACGGGTTTTCGCACTGGATGTCGAGATTGCCTTGTTTGGCGGCGCCCGGATTCGGCGAGAACTGCGATGCGACTTGTCCATAATTCATGCTGGCAAAGATCGAGTTGTCCGGCGTGACGTCATAGCCAACCCGGGTATAGGCGACTTTGCGGGTCAAATCCATGCCCAGCGTGGTGCCGGCGCCGACGCTGCCGCTCAAATCGCCGCCGACGCAGAAAGGCGAGACGCAGTTGGTGACGGCGCCCGTACCGGTTGGTTTGCCGTTGGAACCGTATTGGAACTGATAGGGCTGGCCGTTATCACCGAATGCCGTGCCTTGCAGCGGGCCGCTCGTGATCAGGCCGTATTTCGAGTACTGGAATTGCTGTGCGTGCTCAATGAAGCGGTACTGCGGCTTGCCGTCATTGGTCTGGCCCAGCGGACGGACTTCAAAGGCAGGATTTTTGTACCAGGTCCGGCCATTTGACCCCACTTCGCCGAAGCCAGGGGAAGGCACGCCTTTCTCGCGGCCATATTCGCCGCTGACCACCACATGCAGCTTGTCGTCCATAAAGGAACTGCCCCATGCAGCCTGCAATGAGACGTTCCTGTCATCGCCGTAGGTGGTTTGGCCACCTTCGCCCTTGAACTTGAAGCCCTCGTATTTTGTGTCGGTAATAAAGTTGACCACGCCGCCAACCGCGTCCGAACCATAGGAGGCCGATGCGCCGCCGTTGACGACGTCGACGCGCTTGATCAGTAATTGCGGGAACTGGCTGACATCGGTGACGCCCGTGACGTTGGCGCCGACGACGCGCTGGCCATCGAGCAGGGTCAGGGTGCGGATCGGTCCCAGGCCACGCAGCGAAAGCGAACTCAGTCCCTGGATGCCGCTGCTGGTGCTGTTGGTGCTGGTCGTGCGGCCTGTGCTGCCTTGCAAGGCGGGCAGTTCGGCAATGGCATTGAACAAATTCGGCTTGGCGGATTTATCCAGGTCGCCAGCGCTCAGGGAACTGGTGGGGGTAGGCTGGGTAAAGCCACGCGAAACAATACGGGAACCCGATATCGTCACGACGTTGGTGACGAGCGCGTCCGCCGCCGGCGCAGGGGCGGCTTCCGGTACGGCCGCTTGGGCGCCTTTTGCGGTGTCGTTCTCCGGGGCCGACCCTGGGGTAGCCGATTGCTGCGCATAGCCTGGCAAGGCTAACCAGGCACAGGCGCTGGCCACTGCCAGGTTGATCAGGGTTCTACGGGCTGGGTTCTGCATGATGTCTTTTCTCCGTTTTTCTAATGTATTTGCTTTACGCTAAGTTCGAAGCGGCGTGAGGTGCACTCATCCCGCCTCTGCCAGTCGCGTGCACTGGCAAGCAAGTCTCGACCCATCGATCCGGGTGACGAGTGGCAAACAATTCGTTTCAAGCATTGGCCGGGCAGGCACCGCTCAGCCATGCACTGGTAGGGCAGGCACTGGCTGTGAAGCCAGTTCGCACGGTCGTGGTTGACCGCATCATTGACAGAACCGAGGGCGCCAGGCAGTGCTTGTAGTATTGCCTGACAACCATCCTTCACCAATCTTTATCGCAAACCGCAAGCCAATATGGTAGCGCTATCATAACTGCTTGTTTTGCCTAGATAGCGCTAACATCGATATCAGTATAGTAGCTTAGTCCGTTTCTTTGTAAAGCCACTTTTTATGTTGCAATGCAGCACACAAGACGCTGCTGAGTATGCGCGATACTGTGATTTGGTCCGCTGGCGCTATAGGCGTGCGCATGCATGCAGAGAAAATTTGCACTTGCAGCATAAAGTTTTTCTATGTTTTTCATTTCGTGCTGAAAAACGCCAAAAAAGTCGAAAACATTCATTTATATACGTTTTGGAAGTGTTCGAAACGTTTTGGGGGTTGTGGTGACGGATCTTGTGCGGTGATTGCGAAGTTGGTGCGGCCGAACTCTGCTTCGGCCTCCTTGGCAAGCGCTTCGTAAAATGCCTGACAATATTTTTTGTCGCCAGGTTGCGTCGTGGTGGTGGCCTGTTGCTGCTGGCACTGTTCACATCGGCAAAGTCCAGTGCATGGGTCGGACGATTCGGTAGTAGGGGGTATGCTCATCTTCAATCAGGGGCAAGCCATCAGGCCGGTTAGGACTGTCCTAACGGTTGCCGCGTTTAAACGAGGCAAAAGTGGCTTTTGGTGCGCGAAATCAAAACGTTATGAACTTTACCCAAAACGTTATGGATTGTAAATGTATTTTTCCATGCCTCCCTTCTGGAAGGGCGATCGCGCACAAGTTTTCCTTTACAACGCTGTACTAATAGCTAAAATGCAGGTTTCTGATAGCGCTATCAAACTCGTCAAACTTTGATAGAAAAATCATATGAAACATATCAAACAGTCAAGCCGGTGGGTTGTCATGGGCGTCTGCGGCAGCGGAAAAAGCGAGGTTGGTGCTCGCGTGGCCAAAGCCCTTGGTGCAGCGTTTATTGAAGGAGATGATTTTCACTCGCCGGCCAATGTCGCAAAAATGGCGGCCGGCATTCCGCTGGACGACACGGATCGCGTGACCTGGCTACAGTTGCTGCGCGATGAAATTGCCGCCGCGTGCAGGCGCGGTGACAGCTTGGTGGTGTCATGCTCAGCGTTGAAGCAGCGTTACCGCGATGTCTTGCGCGCGGGCGATCCTGCGCTGGGCTTTGCCCATCTGCACGGCGAGCGCGGAGTCATCGCTGCCCGACTCGCGAAGCGCAAGGATCACTATATGCCACCTGCCTTGCTGGACAGTCAGTTGCTGGCGCTGGAGCCCCTGGTGCCGGGCGAAGCGGGGATGACGCTGGATGTGGCGGCCAGCCCAGAGCAGTTAGCCAGTGCGATTCTCGCGGCTGCACAAAGCTAATCCGGCCGGCCGGCAGGTCGCGCAGCGCGACATCCCGCAGCGTGGTGGAAAACGCCCGCAGTTCAATAGGCCCGGCCGTGTTGGTCGGTATCTGGGCAATGAAGCCGATCTTTGTGTTGAACAGGGCAAGGAAGTTCGCACCATCCGGCCCCCGGACCGACAGCCTCCCGGCGATGCCGCATAATTGCTTGCGGTGAGATGGGGAATTGGTCTTGCAGGATTTGCGCATCCTGCGCATTCCCGCCCCGCATTAAGAAAAATTGTGGTTGCGGCGGCATGCAAACGCTGCGGATGGTCAGCCAGGTCGCGGTCGAGGATACTGTCCTCGGTGCGCAGGCCGATGCGGTGGGCGGTATTGATTTGCGGTTCCACCAGCCGCATTAGTTCATCGGTTGCCCGCTCGGGGGCGCGCTCAAACCCGAACGACAAGGAGTGGCCGTAACGGCGCAGGTAGCCATTGAGGCGGATGCGCAGGTTCTCAATCAATTCAAGCGGTCCAAACTGGTCGAGTCCAGTGAAAGTGCAGGGGGTAAAAAGGACTAAATTACACCAGAAACGAAAAAGCCGGCTTCGCAATGAACCGGCTTTCCTGTAACTGCTTGATTTTGCAGTGAAACTTTGGTGGGAAGCACAAGTTTCGAATTTGGACTGGTGGCAACGTCAAAACATCATGGATGCCGTCTGCGCAGGGAAGGTAATGTAGCGACTACCGCTTCACTGCGCTGACGTACGCTGGGAGCATTGGTTATTGCCCCAAGTTTGCCCCAAATTCCGGGGTGACAGGCGTTTTGAACCTTGCAGTGTGAATGCTGTTGAGGGGTATTTTTTGCAGCCGTCTCCCTATGGGGAAGGGTGCCAGATGGCCAGAAAACGGCACGGCATGGCGGTAAATTAAACCGGAATTTGCACCAGGCTGAGTGTGGACGCGATGAGCGCCATGGCGCGGATTGCGGAGGACTGCGCCAGCCCGCTCCTAGTCGCCTGGATGCCGCGGGAAAGCCTGGATCCGGGCGCCGATGACAGGGCCTCCATCGAGGTCTGGCTGAAGACCATCGCCGGCAACAGCTCCAACGGGGCGCGGGAGACTATCAACACCTACTGCTACCAACTGGCCAAGCTGCGCTGGTACTGCGAGCGCCTGGCCGGCCTGCCGCCGGGGTGCTGGAGCATGTAGCGTGTCAGCGCCTTTGAAAGTTGCCTGGCCAAGCTGCCGCCGCACGCGCTGTGTGAGAAATGCGGTAAGCGGATTTTCGGTCCGGAGGATGGTGGGCATACGCGGTACCGCAAGCGGCCGGCAGCTAGTCCGCCATCCTGCGTTTCATCCATTCCATCATCAGCGCCCTGCACGGCACCGGCTATCTGCCGGTCATCGCCACGGCCGCATTGACGGAACTGGCGCCTGACAATGACGGTATATCAAATAGGTATATCTAAAACGAATATTGTGAATTGATTGGGCAAAAACAGCATGCCAAACTCTGCGCAAAAGATTGAAGGCGCTGCGTATGGGGGCTGCGGTATGGCGACTTGTGTATTGTGGTTTCTTGTTAACTGCTCCCGCCTCAGTAATCCATCCATATTAATTAGAAGGAGTCCCAACCTTGTGCGACCGCAACTTTTGGCCGCTCTTCATTGCCGCAATAACCTGCCTTCCCGTCGGCATCGCCATCGCTGCGACCGGATCCCCCAACGTTCAGCGCATCGAATTGAAGGGAGACGCCGGCGGAAAACGCTTTGATGGCATCGGCATTGTGGACGGGGGAGGCGCCACCTCCGTGCTGTTGAAGGATTATCCGGAGCCACAGCGCAGCCAGATCCTGGACTTGATGTATAAGCCAAAGTTTGGTGCTTCGGTCAGCGCCCTGTTGGTTGAGATCCCCGGTGACGGCAATTCGACGCAAGGTTCTATGCCCAGCCATATGCATACCCGGGACGACCTCGATTACACGCGTGGCTATACGTGGTGGGTGATGCGCGAAGCGAAGAAGCGCAATCCCGCGCTGACCTTGGATGGCACCGCCTGGAGTGGTCCGGGCTGGCTTGGCGACAAGGGTAACGGCTTCTCGCCAAGCGGTGGCAAGGGGGAGTTCTTCTCGACGGACGCGGCGGATTATTATGTAAGCTGGCTCAAGGGTTTGCGCGAGGTGTATGGCCTGGAGTTCGACGCTATCGGCAGCCGCAATGAAAAGGGCGTCAGCTATGATTTCGTGAAAACACTGCGCGCCCGGCTTGATGCCCACGGCTACGGCAAGGTGAAGATCCACAGCTTTGACAATTGGCATGATGAATCGAAGTTTGATTTCGTCAAAGACATGCCGAACGACAAAGATCTGCGCGACGCCATCGACATCGTCAGTGCTCACGTCAACGTCCTCGACAAGTCCAGGGTCCCGCCGGAGGTGCGGGAATCAGCGGGAAAAATGGGCAAGCCCTTGTGGAATACCGAGGGGCATGTGTACATCGCGGGCTATGACGGAGCGATTGGCGTGGTTCGCGCCTTTAACGAAAACTACGTCCATAATGGCATTACCAAGATCGTCAACTGGTACGGTATTGCTGGGGTGTATACAGCGGAACCCTACGCTGGTGATAAGGAATCCGCGATCCGCGCGAACTGGCCATGGAGCGGGCACTATCGTTTGAATCCGCACCTATGGGCTTATGCACATTATGGCCAGTTCACCGAGGCCGGCTGGACATATCTAAACGGCGGCTGCGGAGAACTCGACGGCGGCGGCACCTTTGTGACGTTGAAATCTCCAGGCAAGGACTACAGCGTCATCATCGAAACCAGGGAGGCAAAGGCACCGCAACAGCTTCAGTTCAAGGTGGGCAAAGGCTTGTCCGCGCGGGACGTCTCGGTCTGGCGCAGCAACGTACAGGAACAGTTTGTCCGCATGGCCGATATCCACCCACGGGACGGTGTGGTCACGCTGACATTGGATCCGAATTCCATCTACTCGCTGACCACTACTCGTGGTCAGCAAAAAGGCGCATTCCCCGACGTGCCCACGTTGCAGGCCTTCCCGTTCCCTTACCGTGAGACTTTCGATCAGTACACGCAGCCCCAGGAATGGGGCCATTTGCCGCGCTATTTCGCGGACATCGCGGGCGCCTTTGAACTGGCGTCCTGTCCGGGAGGCCAGGGCCGATGCATGCGCCAGGCGGTTCCCGTCGCCACCCATTCCTGGGCGCCCGACTGGAATCCCTACACCATTATCGGCGACGACCAGTGGGCCGACTACGAGGTCGGTGCCGATGTCTATCTGAACCCCGGCGAGGCGGCGGGAGTGATGGGGCGCGTCAATCATGTGGGGTCCGGATACGGATTCATCCCGAAGGGCTACTTCCTGCAGTTGAACGACAGCGGCCGGATCGAGCTAGTTGTGGCGCGCGGCAAGGCGGACAAAAAGGCGCTGGTGGGCGATAGTGAACAGCAAGCGCTGATTAAAGCGCAAAACGACGCCAGCGAGGGCGGCGAGAAGGTACTGGCATCCGCGCAGGTTGCGGGAGCGGGTGCGAACCGCTGGCACAACTTGATGCTGCGATTCAAGGGGGCCGAGATCACGGGCTTGGTGGACGGCAAACCAGTGGTCAGCTCGACGGATGGCTTGTACGGAAAAGGAATGGCGGGCGTGATCGCGGGCGCGAGCGGGAAAAAGTTCAGTATGCCGTATTTCGACAATGTGACGGTCAACCGGATCGACGGACCGGCGCCAGCACCTTCAATTGCATTGCCGGGACAGGGACCGATCTATCGAGTCTCGAAATAATCTTAAAGAGAAACAGAAACAATGGAACGCAGAGCATTTTTAAAGTCAGCCGGCGCCGCGGGTGCGCTAGGCACGGCAATCGGGCCGGTGGCCGCGCAGCAGCAAAGCGGGGAGGCCGGCGCCGGCATATCCATTTTGTCCAGCGCTTCATTCAAGCTGGGGTTTGAACCGTCATCCGGCAGTATGCTTTCCATCGCGCATCCGCAAGACAACGCCCGCATGAGCTGGATTGGCGGCCCGGCCAACGCGCCGTGGCAAACGCGCTCGCTGCAATGGGGGCTTGGATTCGCTGACCTCGGCAAGTCGGTGATGCACCGGGGCCGCTGGGAGACGGCGGCCGGGTTCTTGGTGGACGCCGCCAAGCGGCAGGCGCGCAGCGTCTACCGGGTGGGCGCGCTGGAAGTGGTGGTCACGCGCACGTTGAAGGAGGACGCGCTGGAGGAACGCTACCAGTTCAGCAACCTGGGCGCCGATGTCTTGCCGATGGCGGGCTCCAGGCACGCGCTGGCTATCGCCACGCCGTTCAACGATCACTACACCGACTCGCACGATGTGATGGAGAATCGCTGTCACGCGCACATCTGGACGGGTGGCACATCATCGTGGGTGGCCATGCAGCGCATGGGGGGGCGCGCACCGCATCTGGGACTGGTGCTGACCGAGGGCTCCCTTGCTTTTTACAGCGTGTGGGGACGGGACGAGGTGGTCAGCTCCAACACCCGTGGCAACTTCATGCTGCATCCGGAAATCCGCGACCTCCAGCCAGGCGAGACGCGCGCCGTGGCCTGGACCATGTTCTGGCACGGAGGCTGGGACGATTTCTTCGCGCAGTGCGCCGCTCGTTCGACGGTCTTCGTGCAAATGGAGGCCTCGCACTACACGGCCTATGTGGGCGAATCGGTGCGGTTGTCGGTGCGGGGCAGGAACCTGAAGGCGGCGGCGCTGAAACACAAGGACGTGGAACTGCCGCTGACGCGCGCCGGCTCCGCGCTGCAGGCGTCGTTCAAGGCCGACATCGTGGGCGAGCGGGTGCTGCAACTGACCACGACTGCTGGCACGAAGACGCCGATCGTGCTGAACGTGGTGCCGGCGCTGGACCAGTTGATCGCCGCGCGCTTGAAATTCATCGTCGAACGCCAGCAGGTCAACACGCCGGGCGACCCGGCGGAGGGCGCTTTCGTCGTATACGACAACGAGACCGAGTCGCAGGTGCGCAGGGACAAGGTGGCGGCGCGCGACCGCAACGAAGGACGCGAACGCCTCGCCATGGGGGTGCTGCTGGCGCGCTGGCTGCGCACGCAGCCTGAACAGGACCCAGCCCTCATGACCGCGCTGCACCGCTATGTGGAATTTGTCTCCACGCGCCTGCAGCGGCCCGACGGCTATGTGCTGGACGCCGTCGGCAGCCCGATCGAACGCCTGTACAACTGGCCCTGGGTGGCGCAGCTGCACCTCGAGCATGCGCGGCTCACCGGCGCGGAGGCATCGTGGCAGGCCTTCGTCCGTACCATCGAGAGTTACTATGCACTGGGCGGGGAAAAGTTCTACGCTATTGGCATACCGGTCTATGACGGGCTGACCGCCCTCAGGAAGGCGGGCCGCATGGCGGACCATGCCAGGGTGCTGCCGTTGTTCGAAAGGCACGCGCGCAGGATCGAGGAAATCGGTTCGCGTTATCCGGAGATGGAAGTGAACTACGAGCAGTCCATCGTCGGGCCGGCCGCCGTGCTCCTGCTGGAGCTGCATAGGGCCACCGGCGACACGCGCTGGCTGAACGCCGCCAAGCCCCACTTGGCCTTGCTGGAACTGTTTAACGGCCGCCAGCCGGACCACCGCATGAACGACGTGGCGATCCGCCACTGGGACGGTTACTGGTTTGGTAAACGGCTGCTGTTCGGCGACACCTTCCCGCACTATTGGAGCACGATCACGGCCATCGCCTTCCATCACTACGCCCGGGCTGGCGGTGGCAAGGCGTATGCGCAGCGGGCCGAAGGCATCATTCGCAACAACCTGTCGCTGTTCCAGGCGGACGGGCGCGCGTCCGCCGCGTATGTGTATCCACTGTCCGTCAACGGCCTGTACGCGCGCGTTGCCGATCCCTATGCCAACGACCAGGACTGGGCCTTGGTGCACGCGCTGCAGATGCGGGATTCATGATTCGTTTGCCGGGTGTCGCCTCGGTTTTGTGCCGCATGTCGCTCCCGGCGCGTCCTGCGGCACCTTGCCTGCACGCGGCCGGAAGTGCGGATGAGTTGATGAGGACCGAACAGCTTTGTGAAATTAGCTCGTCAGTATTCCTGCCTTGGCCTTATGCGGCGGCGGCGTTGCTGCGCCCGAGCAGCGAGTCCGGCGCCACTGCAATCCGCGCCAGTGGCAATGCCACGAACTCGGCTGCTTCCGCCGGCGTCATGCCCATGCCGCGCAGGATCGCCGCTACCATGCGCTCCGGGTAATCCGGCGCCACATCCCCTGTCGACAGCCGCAACACTGTGGTCAGCATGGTCCCGGCCATGATATCCAGCCCTTCCTCAATGGTGATGCCGCGGAACTGGCCGGTTTGCAAGCCGTCCGCGATATGCTGCGGCAGGAATTCATAAAACAGGTTATTCGGTCCCGCCGCGTGCAGTCCGGCCGCGCACACGAATCGCGCAAACAGGGGATAAGCCCTGGCCGCCTGTAAATACAGCCGCAGGCCGCAGGCGATGCGGCGCGCCGGATCGGCATAGCCGCCGACCTCCGTTTCGATCAGCCGCAGCAGTTCATTGTTGAGCGTATCGCTGAGCGCCTCCAGCAATTCTTCATTGGTCCGGAAATGGTTGTAAAACGAGCCTTGCGACACCTTTGCGGTTGCGATGACTTGCTGGATCGCGCTCGCCCCCACGCCATTTTCCGCAAACACTTGCAACGCGCTTTCAATCAGCCTCGCGCGCATGCGTTCGCGCCGCTCGATGGCCACCCGCGTGCGGTGATCGCCATTGCTTGCCTTTTCCATGCCGGTTCCTGTCGTTCGTCCTGAAGGCGAGAGTATAAGCAATACCCTGGCTGTTGTCATCCCGAGACATTTCTCACAACGAGACTCTTGTCATAGCGAGATAAATCTCACTATACTCTATCAACACCACCTGGAGACACTTCATGCAATCCTCGAACCATGGCGCAAGCCTGGCCGGCCACACAGTGCGCATAGGCAATAAACACATTCATGTCAGCGAAGCGGGCCAGGGTCCGGCCTTGCTGATGCTGCATGGGGGCGGTCCCGGCGCATCCGGCACCCCCAATTACGAACGCAACATCGGTGCGCTGGCCGCGCACTTCCGCGTCATCGTGCCGGACTTGCCCGGCTATGGCCGTTCCACCAAAGGCCTGAGCCGGACCGACCCTTTCGGCGAACTGGCCGACACCATGCATGGCCTGCTTGATGCGCTGCAGGTGCGGCGTGCCCATGCGGTTGGTAATTCGCTGGGAGGCGCGTGCGCATTGCGCATGGCGCTGGACCGTCCGGCGCGCATGGGCCGGCTGGTGTTGATGGGGCCGGGCGGTGTCGACACCACGCGTGGCTTGCCGACCAAGGGCCTGAATCACTTGCTGGATTACTACAAAGGCGAAGGGCCGACGTTGGATAAGCTGCGCACCTTCATCCGCGAAGATCTGGTGTTCGACGGCAGCCAGGTGCCGGACGCCGTCATCGAACAGCGGTTTCAGGCCAGCATCGACCCGGAAGTGGTGGCGCAGCCGCCGCTGCAACGTCCCAAAGGCATCCCGAAGTTCAGCAAGATCGATTTCACCCGCGACAGTCGACTTGCCACACTGCCCAACCCG
Source organism: Pseudoduganella sp. GW821-FHT12E03 (assembly GCF_058807115.1). Lineage (NCBI taxonomy): Bacteria > Pseudomonadati > Pseudomonadota > Betaproteobacteria > Burkholderiales > Oxalobacteraceae > Pseudoduganella > Pseudoduganella sp. GW821-FHT12E03. The sequence continues at coordinate 805,014 of NZ_JBXAQJ010000002.1, forward strand.
ACGCTGGTGCTGTGGGGCACAGAAGACAAGGTCAACCGTCCCAGTGGCGGCAAGTCGCTGCAGCGGCGCATGCCGAACTGCGATTTGTACCTGTTCAGCCGCACCGGCCACTGGGTGCAATGGGAACGGGCCGACGAATTCAACGCGCTGGTGACGGCGTTCATCCAACAAGACAGGAGTCCAGCATGAGCGGCACCCCAACCATCCTGATCGCCGGCGCCGGCCCGACCGGCATGTGCGCGGCCATCGAAGCGGCGCGCCGCGGTATTGCCGTGATCGTCGTGGAAGTGAAATCCGCCGATCAGCCGGCCGACGCCAAGTGCAACAGCATGGCGTCGCGCACCCTGGAAACGCTGCGCCGTTTCGGCATTGCCGACGAGGTGCGCGCGGCCGGCTTGCCGGACGATTTTCCGACCGACGTGATCTACGCCACCAGCATGAATGGTCCGGAGTTGACCCGCATCGGCATGCCGTCGCGCGATGAGCGCAGCGCGGAACCTTTTCCGAAGGATTTTCCCGATGCGCACTGGCGCACGCCGGAACCCTATGTCCGCATCAGCCAGCTATACAGCAATCCCATCATTGCAAAACGCATGCGTTCCCTGTCGGGCGTCACCGTGCATTACGACACCGAGGTCCTGGGGTATGAACAAGACGCCACCGGCGTCAGCCTGCGCGTCAGGTCCGGCGGCGTGGAATCCGTGCTGCGCGGCGATTATCTGATTGGCGCCGATGGCGGACGCAGTCCGGTACGCTACCAGATGGGTGTCAAGTTGCAGGGCGACGCAGCGCTCGCGCATACCCGCTCCAGCCTGATCCGCGCACCAGGCCTGGGCAAATTGTTTGGCGCGCGCCGCAAGGCCTGGATGAGCTGGATCGTCAACCACAAGGTGCGTGGCGTGGTGGTGGCCATCGACGGCGCGGACCTGTGGCTGGTGCATCGCACCTTGCCGCACGGTGAGCGTGATTTCGAGGCGCTGGACAAGGAGCAGTCGATCCGCGACATGCTGGGCGTGGATGGTGATTTCGCTTTTGAGATCGTGCACCATGAAGACTGGGTGGGGCGACGGCTGGTGGCCGAGCGCATGCGCGATGGTCGCGTGTTCCTGGCCGGCGATGCGGCCCACCTGTGGGTCCCGTTTGCCGGTTACGGTATGAATGCCGGTATTGCCGACGGCGTCAGCATCGCATGGCTGCTGACCAATGTGCTGCAAGGCTGGGCCGGTCCCGCCATGCTCGATGCCTATGAGGCGGAGCGCCATCCAATCACGGACCAGGTGTCGCGCCTGGCGATGCAAAGCATGGTCGAGATCATGGATACGCTGGGCAGGAACACGCCGCCTGCCGCCATGTCGTCGCGCTACAACCCGGCCGGCATTGCGATCCGCAAGGTCATGGGCGCCAAACTGCATGCCTTGAACGTACCGCAGTTCACACCGGAAGGGTTGAATTTCGGCTATTACTACGATCACTCGCCCATCATCTCGTACGACGGCGTGCCGCCACCGTCCTACAGCATGGGCTCGGTCACTCCGTCAACCGTTCCGGGCTGCCGCTTGCCGCACATCTGGCTGGCGCCTGGCGTGTCGGTGTGCGACAGGCTGGGCATGGCATACACCGTGCTGCGCTTCGAACCAGGCATCGACTTGGCGCCGCTGATGGAAGCCGCGCACGCGGCCCACATGCCGCTGGCGATGCTGGACGCGCCGCCACAGGCCGGCGATGAAGCGTTCCAGCATCCGCTGCTGGTGGTACGCCAGGATATGCATGTCGTCTGGCGCGGTCATGCGCTGCCCAATGATTGCCGCCTGCTGGTTGACCGGTTGTGCGGCAAGGTAACGGTGCTTGCATGAATACGGAGACCCGTCAAGGCGCTGCTTCGCTGTTCGGGCGGATGCGCTTGGGCTATGTGCTGGTCGAATCGCGCAAGCGCGATGACTGGCACCGCTTCGGCGAAGAGGGACTTGGAGTGCATGTCGACCGGACGGGCGATGACGCGCTGGTTTATCGAATCGACCGCCACCAGCGCCGCTTGATCGTGCGCGACGGCCCGATGGAAGACGTGGCCGCGCTGGGATGGCAACTGGATCACGACGATGCCGTGCAACTGGTGTTGCAACGCCTGCGGGCGCGCGGCATCGCAGTGGAAGCCGGTCCGCCGGAAGAGGCGGCGCTGCGCGGCGTGGCGCAATACTGGTCGTTCGCGGGGCCGAAGCGCGTACGCGTGGAATTGTTCGTGCATCCGGTGTACACCCCTGCTGCGCTGTCCATGCGTGCCAGCGGATTTGTCACCGGGGCGGGAGGCATGGGCCACGTGGCCATCACCACGCGCGAACCGGAAGCAATGCAGGCGTTCTGGCGCGAAGTGTTCGATGCGCGGCTGTCCGACCATATCGAGGAGCGGTTGAACGGTGTGCTGATGGAACTGACATTCCTGCGGGTTAACGAGCGCCACCATTCAGTGGCCACGGCAGCCACGCGCGGCGTGCGGTTCAATCCTCTGCGGACGCAGATCCACCACCTGAACCTGCAGGTCGCCAGCCTGGATGACGTGACCGAGGGTTACCGCCGCTGCCGCAAGCTCGGCTACCGCATTGCCAGCGCAATCGGACAGCATCCGAACGACCGGGAAGTGTCGTTTTATGTGGAAAGCCCGTCCGGCTTCGAACTTGAGCTGGGATGGGACCCCATCGTGGTCAACGACGCCACCGGCTGGACCCCCACCACGTACCACGGCATCAGCCTGTGGGGGCATTTCCCAGAAAGCCTGACTGCGGGCGACAAGCTGAAACAACTGGGGCGGGGGCTGCTGTCGCTCACGCAGCGTGAATACGTGGCAGGGAGAAAATCATGAACCATCAAGGAGACACGGTGGACGTGGCCATTGCAGGTCTTGGCCCCACCGGACTGATGCTGGCGCATTTGCTGGGCCGGCGCGGCTGGAAAGTGCTGGTGCTGGAACGTGAGCCGCGGTTTTACGGCAATGCGCGCGCCGTGTATACCGACGACGAATGCATGCGCATCTTCCAGTCGGCCGGAATTGCGCCGGACCTGGAGGCGGACATGCTGCTCGACACGCCGGCGCAATGGGTGTTCGCCGATGGTTCCGTGCTGGGCCAGTTCATCAGCACGAAAAAGCCCTATGGCTGGGGGACGTCGAACTTCCTGTACCAGCCGTACCTGGAAACCAAGCTGGAATCCTTGCTGGCCCGCTACCCGAACGTGCGCATCCAGCGGGGCCGCGAACTGGTGAATTTTCTGCAGCATGTCGATGGCGTCACGTTGACGCACGCCGCGACTGCCGGTTCCGCCTATGGCGCCAGCGAGTGCGCCGCCGATACCGCGCCGGCGCACCGCGACGTTGATGCGGTACGGGCGCGCTACCTGATCGGCTGCGACGGCGGGCGCAGTACCGTGCGTTCGCTGCTGGGCATTAAGCTGGCGGGCACCAGTTTCCCCAATCCATGGCTGGTGATCGACCTGCGCCTGAAGGAGGGGGAGCAGGCGTTCCGCCACATCCCGTATTTCAGTTTTTACCTGAAACCGGAGCAGCCGACCATCAGCGTGCCGCAGCCGGATGGCCATCACCGCTTTGAATTCATGCTGGTACCGGGTCAGACCAGGGAATACATGGAACACCCGGCCACTGTGCGGCGCCTGCTGGCACAGCACATCGACGTCGACAAGGTCGAGATCCTGCGCAAGCTGGTGTACACCTTCAATGCGCTGGTGGCGGAGCGCTGGCGCGACGGGCGCGTGCTGCTGGCCGGCGACGCGGCCCACATGACGCCGCAGTTCATGGGCCAGGGCATGAGCTCCGGGCTGCGCGACGCGGCGAACCTGGCATGGAAGCTCGATGCGGTGCTGCGCGGCGGCGCGGACGGCGCTTTGCTCGATACCTATGAGTCCGAACGCCGGCCGCATGCGAAGCAAATGATCGATGCATCGGTGCTGATGATGAAATTCGTTTCCCAGCGTAACCCTGCCATGGCATGGCTGCGCAATACGCTGGTGCGGGCCATGTTGCTGGCGCCGGCCTTGCGCGGCTATGTGCGCGAAGGCGGTTTCAAGCCTAAACCGGCTTTTGCGAAAGACCAATACTTCGGCTTGCCGCGGCAGCGGCGCCACGGGGCCGAAGGGCGTTTGCTGGCGCAGCCGCGGGTGCGCACGTTTGACGGCCGCCACCTGCTGCTCGATGAAGCACTGGGCGAGGGCTGGGCTTTGCTGGGCTATGGCGCCGATCCGGCGGCTCCCCTGCCGGCAGCGTTGCAGCGCAGCCTTGCCGCGCTTGGCATGCGTTACGTCACGGTGTTCGGGCTCGGCATGCGGCCACAGGGGCAAAGTATCGCGCCGGTCGCGCCGTCCGGCGTGGCCGAACTGGAAGACGTCGGCGGCGAGCTGACGGCGTGGCTGCGCGAGGCGGGCGTGAACGCCGGCCGGATTGCCATTGTCCGCCCCGACAAATACGTATACGGCATCGTGCCGCCGACGGCGCTGGCCGCCGCGATGCAACAGCTTTCTCAACAACTTTGCCGGTCTGTTCCGGCGCACAGGGTCCAACATGACGATTTTGAAAATGCCGCCTGAGGCATCAACCGAGGCTGTCGTCCAAGCCGCCGCCGCGTTGCGCGCCGCGCGTGCGCAATGCAGGCCGGTTCCACCCATTTCCGCCACGTTCGGCATTGGCGGACTGGACTGCGCCTATGCCGTGGCAGGCATCAACACGGCCCTGGCGCTGGAGCAGGGGCGAAGCATCACAGGACTGAAAGTCGGTCTGACATCGAAAGCGGTGCAACAGCAACTGGGTGTCGGCGAGCCGGATTTCGGCGTGTTGCTCGATGACATGGAGGTGCTCAATGGCGAGATAGTCCCGATGGCGCGGCTGATGCAGCCCAAGGCGGAGGCGGAGATCGCCTTCGTTGTCGGGCGGGACCTGGATACGCGGCAGCCATCGTGGGCGCAATTCCTGAATTGCCTGGAATACGCACTGCCTGCGCTTGAAATCGTCGACAGCGCGATCGCCGACTGGAAGATCACGCTGGCCGATACCGTGGCCGACAACGCATCGTGCGGCATGTATGTGCTGGGCGACCAGCCGGTGGCGCTGGGCGCGGTGCAATTGCTCGACGCCGGCATGCAGATGACGAAAAACGGCGAAACCGTGTCGGTCGGCTCGGGGGGCGCCTGCCTCGGCCATCCATTGCGCGCCGCCTACTGGCTGGCGCGCACCATGGCGGCGCGGGCAAATGGTTTAAGGGCGGGGCAGGTGATCCTGTCTGGCGCGCTGGGGCCGATGGCGCCGGTGGTGGCAGGCGATGTGCTGCAGGCGCGTATCGCAGGCGTGGGCACGGTGTCGTGCCGGATGGCGTAAGGAGACTGGAATGCATCACAAGATCAAGGCTGCCATCATTGGCAGTGGCAATATCGGCACCGACCTGATGATTAAAATTCTGCGCCATGGCGAGCGGATCGGGATCGCCGCAATGGTGGGGATCGACCCGGCATCGGACGGCTTGGCGCGGGCCGCGCGCCTGGGCGTGGCCATCACGCCGGAAGGTGTGGAGGGTCTGGTGCGCCTGCCGGAATTCGATGACATCGATATCGTGTTCGATGCCACATCCGCTGGCGCCCACGTGAGAAACGACGCCTTCCTGCGCGCCGCGAAGCCGGGCATCCGCCTGGTCGATCTGACGCCCGCAGCCATCGGCCCGTACTGCATCCCGGTGGTCAACGGCGCAGCGCATATCGGTGCCCCCAACGTCAATATGGTGACGTGCGGTGGCCAGGCCACCATCCCCATGGTGGCCGCCGTCAGCCGCGTGGCGCATGTGCATTATGCGGAAATCGTGGCCAGTATCGCCAGCAAGAGCGCCGGCCCCGGCACCCGCGCGAATATCGATGAATTCACGGAAACCACTTCGCGTGCCGTGGAAACCGTGGGCGGCGCCGCGCGCGGCAAAGCCATCATCATCCTGAATCCGGCCGAGCCGCCGCTGGTGATGCGCGACACCGTGTACACGCTGAGCGATGTGGCCGACCGCGCCGGGCTGGAACGTTCAATCGAACAGATGGCGGCGGACGTGCAATCGTACGTGCCGGGCTACCGTCTCAAGCAGCGGGTGCAGTTTGACGAGGTGCGGCATTTGCGCATTCCCGGTGTCGGCCATATCGACGCGGGACTAAAAACGTCGATATTTCTTGAAGTGGAGGGCGCCGCGCATTACCTGCCCGCCTATGCGGGCAACCTGGACATCATGACCAGTGCCGCACTGCGCATGGCGGAACGCATGGCTGAAAATATGACCGGACCTTTCGCAGGCAAGCTGGTGCAGGAAAGGAACCCATCATGAACCACGATAACGGGCGCAAGCTCACCATTTCCGACGTCACATTGCGCGACGGCAGCCACGCGATCCGCCACCAGTACAGCATCGACCAGGTGCAGCGCATTGCCCGCGCGCTGGACGAGGCGGGTGTGGATTCCATCGAAGTCGCGCACGGCGACGGGTTACAGGGCGGCAGTTTCAATTACGGCTTCGGGGCGCATACCGACGTCGAATGGATCGCCGCCGTTGCCGCCGTGACCAGGCGCGCGAAAATCGCGACCCTGCTGTTGCCTGGCATAGGCACCGTGCACGATTTAAGAGCCGCCTATGAGGCCGGCGCGCGCATCGTGCGGGTGGCCACGCATTGCACGGAAGCTGACATTTCGCGCCAGCATATCGAATATGCGCGTTCGCTTGGCATGGATGCCGCCGGCTTTCTGATGATGAGCCACATGACGACGCCGGAGCACCTGGCGCAGCAGGCCAAGCTGATGGAAAGCTATGGCGCCACCTGCTGCTACGTGGTCGATTCCGGTGGTGCGCTGACGATGAATGACGTACGTGCGCGGTTCCGCGCCTTCAAGGCGGTGCTAAAGCCGGAAACCGAGACCGGCATGCACGCGCACCACAATCTCAGTCTGGGTGTGGCTAACAGTATCGTGGCGGTGGAAGAGGGTTGCGACCGCATCGACGCCAGCCTGGCCGGCATGGGCGCGGGTGCCGGCAATGCGCCGCTGGAAGTGTTCATTGCGGCAGCGGAGCGCATGCAATGGAACCATGGCTGCAACCTGTATAGCTTGATGGATGCTGCCGACGACATCGTGCGTCCGCTGCAGGACCGGCCGGTGCGGGTAGACCGAGAGACCCTGGCGCTGGGCTACGCGGGCGTCTATAGCAGCTTCCTGCGCCACAGCGAGGCGGCGGCGGAGAAATATGGCTTGCGCACGGTCGACATCCTGGTCGAACTGGGTCGCCGCCGGATGGTGGGCGGGCAGGAAGACATGATTGTCGACGTGGCGCTGGATTTGCTGAAGCGACAGGCCGCGTAAGCATGCCGTAGTCCGTCTTACTCATCCATTTAAATTTGCCGGCGCGCCGCTTCCTGGTGGCGCGATGGCCCCTTGCATCCCTAAGAATAGCATCAGGAGACACGATGAACACCCCAACCAACTCCCGCCGCACTGCGCTGACCACCGCTTTGCTGCTGTCCGCTGCGGCACCGGCCCTGGCTGGCGAAGGCTTCCAGGTCCGCTACAACCTCGCCGGCACACTGGGTGGTGAAATGTTTGCACCGCCAGACCAGACCGGCTGGGCGGCCGGCGTCGCCGCCACGCACCTCGACGTCAACAAAGTGAGCGGCGACGACGGCGGCGTGCTGACCAACCGTACGCCGTCCGGCACGGTGCCGGTGCCGGGCGCGCCGACCGCGCTCGCGCCGCAATATGGCGCCCATACCGCGCAGGTGTACGGCACGGGAACCTTTAAGTTGATGAACTTCGCGGCCGGCTATGTCTCGGAGGACAGCTATGGCGGCGGGCGCCTCGCTTTCCTGTTCAATGTGCCGCTTGGTGAGAAAACGCAGTATTTCGATGCGAAGGGGGGCACGCCGGCGCTGCAATGGAACGCGGTCGCGGTGGCCGCACTCCCGGCCGTCGCGCGGGCGGCCGTCAATGCTGGATTCAACGCGCAATACCAGGGCGCACTGGCGACGCAGGCTATGGCGGAAACCGGCAAGGTGTCAGGCATCGGCGACGTCGAGTTGCAGGGCGGCTGGCTGTACGTGACCGACAAATGGCGGCTGCTGGCCGGCATCTCCATCGTACTGCCGACTGGAAAATATTCATCGAAGGCGGGGCCGGACATCGGCTTTGGCAACTTCACCACGTTCCGTCCGTCCGTGCAGGCGGCGTACATGGTCACGCCGGACTGTTCTCTGTCCGGCAAATTCACGGTGGGTATCAATGGCCGCAATCAGGACAACGATTTACGTAGCGGGAACTGGGTGGGCGCGGAACTTGCCGCAGGCTATAAGACGCCGCTGGGTGTGTTCGGCGTGCATGGCATCCGCGTCCAACAAGTCCAGGACGACAGTAACAATCCATGGGGCGCCAGCCGCTTCCGGTCCAACAATGCGGGCGTATTTTTTACCACGCTGGTGCCGGGGTTCAATGCCGCGTTGACTGCACAAGTGATGAGTTCCACCAATTCACGTAATGCCAAGCATGGCAATTTCAGCCAGGTGCGCGTCACCAAAGTGTTTTAACCGCTCCGTTGTTCCCGCACTCCCCGAACTATGCCCGGGGAGTTGTTGCTGCGGCCTGGCGGCCGCGGTTTTTTCTCCCTTACTTGGACTTACACCATGAAGCACCCTATGTGTCCTACCATGCTGGCACTGACGCTGGCTATGCTGGCGACGACAAGTTATGCCGCCGGCGATGGCCCGGCCGTCACCGTGTCCGGCTATGGCACGTTCGCCTACACCATGAGCGATACCGATACAGCGGAATTCGGCCGCAGCAACCAGCTATATGGCGCGAAAAAGTCGCCAGTGAATTGGGTTGATTCGAACCTCGGCATCCAGGGAACGCTGGCCGCCAATGACTGGCTGTCGTTCACGGCCCAGGGACTGGCCCGTAAGCTCAACACCGGCGACTGGGGCGCCGAGCTTTATTGGGCCTATGCACGGGCGAAGATCGGTCATCGCTGGACGGCGATGGCTGGCCGCATCGCCGCCCCGATCTACCTGATCTCGGATTATCGCAACGTCGGCTTTGCCAACACGACGATCCGTCCGCCGCAGGAAATGTATGCGCAAGTCCCCTACGACAACCTGGACGGCGCCGCAGTCAGCCACCAGGCTGATATTGGCGGCGTCAACCTGACCACGCAGTTGGTTGCCGGTTCCACCAAGCAGGATCTGACCGTGCCCGGGGCAGCGCCCGGTACGCATACGGTGCTGAGGATCCATGGCGCCAAGTCTGTGAACGTGTTGGCCGAACAAGGTGCGCTCACACTGCGCTTCAGCTACACGCAATCGCGCCTGACTGCGGACAATTCCGCAACGATTCCCCTGACGTTGGCCTTGAGCAGTGCAGGTACAGCATATGGCATGCCGCAGCTGAATGCACTGTCTGACCGGTTGGCGGCCAACAATAAAAAGGCATCGTTCACGTCAGCCGGTCTGGTGCTGGATCGTGGCAAGCTGTTGCTACAGGCAGAGGTAGGCAAACGCAAAGTCGATGCTTTCATTCCCGATACGCGCGCATGGTATCTGATGGGCGGATACCGCTTGGGGGCGTTCATGCCTTATGCGGCATACGCGTCGCTGCGCTCGCACAATTCTGTCGGCAATAACGTGCCGGCTGCCTGTAGGGCCGATTTACCCGCGTCCTGTGGGGTAACCGTCCGTATGCTGGCGGGCGCGGTCGACGGTGTGCTGGCGCGCGGACTTGCCGTGCAGTCGACCATCAGCGCCGGTGTGCGCTGGAATTTCGCGCAATCGGCGTCGTTCAAGGCGCAACTGGACCGAGTTCGTCCCGATCACGGAGCTGGCCTGCTGATCAATGCCGCGCCGGGTTACCACGGTAGCGCCACCGTCTGTGCGGCCGGCGTGGATTTTCTTTTCTGAGGCAAGGATGAACATGAAGACACTGATGGCAGGTGCCGTGTTGTACGCGGCATCGTTGGCGGCTGATGCGGAAGAGCTGGTCGTGATCGTCAACCCGTTGAATCCGGCTACGAAAATGTTCCCGTCGCAGGCTGCACAATTTTTTCTTGGCAAATCGCAAATGTTTACTCCGGTGGATTTGCCGGAAAACTCGCCGCTGCGCGCGGAGTTTTACCAAAAGGTGGCGGGCAAGGACGTTAGCGAAGTCAAGGCAATCTGGGCCAAGCTGACGTTTACGGGTAAAGGCGCCGCACCGAAAGAATACCGCAGTAGTTCCGACGTGAAAAAAGCCGTGGCGGCTGATCCCAACGCGATCGGTTATATTGACAAGGCGGCGCTGGACGGCACCGTCAAGGTTATCCTCACGGTGCCATAAGTAATGGAGACACTTGCCATGCCACACCGGTCTCAGTCTGGGTGTCGACCTGTATACGGTTGGCCGGATATTGGGGCATGGCAACGTCCAGACAACCCGGCGCCAGGCCCTTTCGCATGTCGACGCCAAACGGGGCAGGGCTGACGCAGGTTGTTCCAGGTAGTCGTGGCCGGCGCCAGCGTTGGCGGTGCAAATGTAGCGCGGCGCGCATTTTGGCACCGTTTTGCGACGAGTTTGACACCGCCTGTGACCACTGCTGGGTGACCGCGTACGCGGCGGTGCCGGCCAGGTCGGCGTGACCCGCACCGGCTGTTTCGGAAGACCGGTGATGGGCAAACTGTTGTCAGCGACCAAGGACGGCGAAGGTAGCGAGAGCGGCAAAGCCGCCACTTGGCGCTCCACGAAGCCAGTGGCCGCCTTCAGAGCGGCCTGCCGGTCGCTGCGCTGTAAGGCCTGTAACGGCGTCACGCCGTTTAACGACCTCTTGAACGAAAATAGCCGACTCTTGTCGGCTATTTTTGCGGCAATGTGATTTCGCATTGCCCCAATTTTTATCAGCTTTTCTCGTAAAGCACTGACAAATAAAGAATTTTTGGTGGGAAGCACAAGTTTCGAACTTGTGACCCCTGCAGTGTGAATGCAGTGCTCTACCCCTGAGCTAGCCTCCCGTTGAGTGCAAGCATTATAGCGTACGAAATGTATTTGTAAAAGGGGGATTGCCAATTTCTGTCCCGGCGTCAAAGGTCTGCAACGCAACCATGACCTCTGTCCAAGACAGCGCGCCACCTCGTGTTGCCTCTATACCAGAACCGCAACGTTGTCGTTGGTTCAACGCAACGCCGCGTAGTAAACTCCGGAAACGCCATTCTTTCTGTTTCCTATGAACCGCAACCGGTATCGACCATGCGCCGCCTGATTGCCCTCCCATTGATGTTCGGGCCCTGCGCGCACGCGGAGCAGCCCGATGTGGATTTGACGTCCCTGTCGTTTGAAGACCTGGGCAAAATCGATGTCAGCGCCTCCTCCCTGTTGCCGGCCACCTGGCTGTCAACGGCGTCGACCGTGACGGCGCGCTCGCCGCGCGACTGGGAGCGCAGCGGGGCGCGCCGTACTTACGATGCGCTGGCCGATGTGCCGGGCGTGTTCGTGATGCCGCATACCAACGGCAACCAGATGCTGGCGATCCGAGGCTATGCGCGGCTGACTTCGTTTACCGGGGTGGCGGTGACGCTCGATGGCGTGCCGCTGACCGACTTGTACCGCTCGTCGCCGCAATACAGCATGCCGGCCATTAATCTCGGCGTGCTGGCGCAAATGCAGTTGATCCAGGGGCCGGGCTCGGCGCTGTATGGCAGCGACGCCTTCCACGGCGTGCTGGCGCTGCGCACGCACGGCGCCGACGAATCCGGCGCGGAAGCCAGCGCCACCGCAGGTCACGGCGGCTATTACGATGTCGCGCTGCGCGGCACCATGGCGCTGGGCCAGGATGGCCACGCCAGCATGGCGTTCGCCGCCAATGGCCAGGGCGACCAGCACCGGACCGCCACACGGCCCAATCCGGCCGGCGGTGCGCCGATCTCGGTCGAACGCGATAACGCCTTCATGGCGCAGACGGCCGTGGTGAAAGCATCGCTGGCGCGCATGGGCGGCTGGACCTGGCAGGGCGGGCTGTACCTGCACCGCTATGGCGCCGACAATTTCCAGGGACTGGGTTCGCGGCTGGCCGGGGCGCAGGATCTCGGCGGCGTCGATACCCGCTTCGCCATGCTGCAGGCGGGCGCCACCCGGCAAATGGGGGAAGATGCGTCGCTGGAAGTCAAGGCGTATGGCTGGTGGATCGACAATTCGCTGGCGAACCGCCTGCAGTCGGGCGGGAACACGGTGCAGCGCGACCTGGCCAGCCGCCAGGACCGCATCGGCCTGCAAGCGATTTACCGCGACAGCCTGCCGGCCTGGCGTACCGGCTGGGCGCTGGCGCTGGGCGCCGAGCGTCTCAACGTACGGGACGTCCACACCACGGTGCACAACCTGGCGGGCGCTTTCATCAGCAACACTCCCAATGCCTCGTCCGGTTCGGTGCGCCATGTGCGCAGCGCCACGCTGGAATTGAATACCCGGCTGGCCACCGACTGGCGCGCCGTGTATGGCGCGCGGCTCGATGACTATTCCGACTTCGGCCGCCACACTTCGCCCCGCGCCGGCGTTATTTACCAGCCGGCCGAAGGCAGCGCCATCAAGCTGCTGTATGGCCAGGCGTTCCGCGCGCCGTCCGCGGCGGAGCGCAACGGCAACATCAATACCGTGCTGGGCAACGCCGCCCTGAAGCCGGAAACCATCGATACCACCGAACTGGTGGCGCAGCACCAGAAAGGTGGCCTGCTGTGGCAGGGCAGCCTGTTCCGCTCGACGTGGAAGGAAGGGATTGCCATCGTGTTCCGGCAGGATTTGCGGATCAACCAGTTCCAGAATGTCGATAACAACCGCGCGCATGGCGCCAGCGGCGATGTCACGTGGCGGCAGGGCGCCTGGCAATTCGGGTTGGGCGCGGCCTGGGTCGCCAGCCGCAATGCCGTCAGCGGCGCGCGCTACAACATCTTCCCGCGCAACTCGGCCACCGCTTCAGTGGCCCATACCGTGGCGGAAGGGGCAGGGCAGATCAGCCTGGCGCAGCGCTGGATGGCGGGCTTTGACGATATCCCGAGCGGCGACATCTTCAAACCCACGCACTTGCCGCGCTATGCGCGGACCGACTTGTCTTATGTGCACCAGTATTCGAAGCCGTTGTCGGTGGCGTTCGTCTTGCGCAATGTGCTGAACCGCGATAACCGCTTGCCGTCCCCACTGGGGTCGGTCGGCGGGATTCCCGATGAGCGGATCAATGCCAGCGTGCGGGCGACATTCCGTTTTTAACCGGGTTTCACCAAGGCGGCGGGCGGCCCGCAAGCGAACCGCCCGTTCCCATCAGTCGTCTTCGTGGAACGCTTCTTCCCGCTTCTTGCGCAACGACGGCAGCATCACCACCGCCAGCGCCACGGCCGCCATCACCAGCATGGTGGCGCTGATCGGGCGCGTGACGAACACCATCGGGTCGCTGTGCGACAGCAGCAGCGCACGGCGCAGGTATTCTTCCATCATCGGCCCGATAATGAAGCCCAGCAGCATCGGCGCCGGTTCCAGTTCCAGTTTCGCGCAGATATAGCCGAACAGGCCGAACAGCGCCATCAGCCAGACGTCGAATTCCGCGTTATTCAGGCTGAACACGCCGATCGCGCAAAACATCAGGATGCCCGGATACAGCAGGTGGTAAGGCACCATGATCATGCGCACCCACAGGCCAATCATCGGCAAATTCAAGATCACCAGGAACAGGTTGCCGATCCACATCGACACGATCAAGCCCCAGAACAGCGCCGGCTGTTCCGTCATGACAGCCGGTCCCGGCTGGATGCCCTGGATGATCATCGCGCCGATCATCAGCGCCATGACAGGATTGGATGGAATGCCGAGGGTCAGCATCGGAATGAACGAGGTTTGCGCGCCCGCGTTGTTGGCCGCTTCCGGCGCCGCCACGCCTTCGATGGCGCCCTTGCCGAATTGCGCGGCATTCTTCGATACTTTTTTCTCGATCGAATACGACGCGAACGACGCCAGCATGGCGCCGCCGCCCGGCAGGATGCCCAGCGCGGAACCCAGCACCGTGCCGCGCAAGACCGGCGCGATGATGCGCTTGAAATCGTCCTTGGTCAGCATCAGCCCCGACACTTTTTTCATGATCAGGGTGCGCGATTCATCGTGTTCCAGATTGCGGATGATTTCGCCGATGCCGAACATGCCCATGGCGACAATCACGAAGTTGATGCCGTCGGCCAGTTGCGGCATGTCGAAGGTGAAGCGGGCCGCGCCGGAATTGACGTCGGTGCCGACCAGTCCCAGCAGCAAGCCCAGGATCACCATGCCGATGGCTTTCAGCAGCGAGCCGCTGGCCAGCACCACGGACGCCACCAGGCCCAGCACCATCAGGGAAAAGTATTCGGCCGGACCGAATTTCAGCGCCAGGTCGGCCAGCGGCGGGGCAAACAGCGCCAGCAGCACGGTCGCCACCGTGCCCGCGAAGAACGAGCCCAGCGCGGCGGTCGCCAGGGCCTTGCCGGCATGGCCCTGGCGCGCCATCTGGTAGCCGTCGATGGCGGTCACCACCGACGATGATTCCCCGGGCAGGTTGACCAGGATCGCGGTGGTCGAGCCGCCATACTGGGCGCCATAATAAATCCCGGACAGCATGATCAGCGCGGAAATCGGCGGCAAGCCAAACGTGGCGGGCAGTAGCATGGCAATGGTGGCGACCGGGCCGAGGCCGGGCAGCACGCCGACGGCGGTGCCGACAAATACGCCGATCAGGCAATACAGTAAATTGGTCAGTGTAAAGGCCGTGTCGAGGCCGAGTCCGAGGTTGGCAAAAATATCCATGTCAGCCTCCCAGCCATGGGCCAAAGATCGGCATCGGCAAGCCCAATACCTTGACGAACAGCAGGGCACTGAAGGCGGCCAGTCCGGTGGCGATCAGCACGCTGGGCAGCAGCTTGAATTGCGGACTGGCCCAGGCGCTCAGCATGACCAGCACCACAATGGCGGGCACCAGGCCGGCGCCGCGCATCAGGATGCCGAACAGCGCCACGGCCGCCAGGATGATCAGCAGGTTTTTCAGGTGGAACGCGCCGACGGCCTCACCCGGGCGCAGCATCGAACGGACCACGGAGGCCACGCCGATCAGCGCCAGCATGGTGCCCAGGATGGTGGGGAAATATGCCGGGCCCATGCGGCCGGCGGTTCCCATTGCGTAGTCCTGGCCGATGAACACGGCGGCCAGGCCAACGAAGATAAAGATGATGCCCGCCCAAAAGTCCTTGGGATGGCGGATGAAGTTCGGCACGATACTGTCTCCCCCTGCTTCGTTATTATTCGGTTGTCAAGCGGCGGCCGGGCCTGACAGTGACGCCCGCCGCCGCGTGTCGGTCCTGCGAACTTAGTCGGCGTAGGCGCCGGCCTTGGCGATGATTGGGCTCCAGCGGTCGACTTCCGATTTCAGGTGCGCCCGCAGCGCTTCCGGCTTGGCGCGCGCGTCGGCCACCGGTTCGGTGCCGAGGTCGGCAAAGCGCTGCTTGACGGTCGGGTCTTTCAAGGCCACCTGCAGCGCGCCGGACAGGGCGTCGACGATCTGTTTCGGCGTGCCTTTCGGTGCATACAAGCCGTGCCACACCGCCACTTCAAAGTGCGGCAAGCCCGCCTCGTTGAGGGTCGGCACATCCGGCATGTTGGACAGGCGCGTCTTGGTGGTCACGCCATAGGCCTTGATCTTGCCGCCCTTGATCTGGCTGGTGGTGTTGGTGGTCTGGTCGCACATGAAGTCGACCTGGCCGCCCAACAAGTCATTCATGGCCGGGCCGGTGCCTTTATAGGGCACCGTGGTGAGATCGGTTTCAATCGCGGTCATGAACAGCATGCCGCACAGGTGCGAGGCCGAACCCAGGCCCGCGTTGGCGTAAGTCACCTTGCTCTTGTTGGCTTTGACATAGGCCAGGAATTCCTTGAAGTCCTTGGCGGGGAAGTCCTTGCGGGCCACCAGGGTCATCGGCACATCGGTCACCAGGCCGACCGGCTCGAAGCTGTCGAGCGCGTTGTAGGTAAGCTTGCGGTACAGCGCCGGGGCGGTCGAATGGCCGATATGGTGCAGCAGCAGCGTGTAGCCATCGGGCGCCGACTTGGCAACGCGGCCCGCGCCGATGGTGCCGCCGGCGCCGCCGACGTTTTCCACGATGATGGTTTGCTTGAGTTTGGTCCCCATGGCTTGCGCGACCAGGCGCGCAACGGTGTCGGTCGGGCCGCCGGCCGCGAATGGCACCACCATGGTGATGGTCTTGTTCGGATAGTCCTGCGCCTGGGCCATGGCGCTGCCCAGCAGCGCCAGCACGCCGGCGGTACGCAAAAGAGTGATTTTCATTGGGGTGTCTGCCTCTATCGATGTTGTATGAATACGTGGCGCTATCCTGGTCCACGCCCTGCTACTTCTATCAAGCCCGGGCGCGCGCCGCAATTGTGGGAAACCGCAATGGTTGGAAACCACAATATGCGCCATGGAATGTCATAGTGCGCCACAGGCATGAGCATGGCACGTCTGGCAATTTTGTGGTGGAAAATTGCATCGGGTGCACACCCGGATGCACAAAATAAAACGGGCGCATCGCTGCGCCCGTTTTCAGGAGGTGGGGATGGCTTATTGCAGCAGCGATAACACCAGCGACGACTGGCTGTTGCTCTGTTTGAGCATGGCCGTGCCGGCTTGCAGCAGCATCTGGCTCGACATCATGGTCGCGCTTTCTTCCGCGAAGTCCACATCCATGATGCGGCCGGACGCGTTCTTGGTGTTGTTGACCATGTTCGACAAGTTTTGATGAACGTGGTCGAGGCGGTTGGCGGCGGCGCCCAGTGCGGAACGCACGCTGGACACGGATTGAATGGCGGTGTTGAGGAAGGTGATCATGTCATTGGCGTCGGTGGCGGTGGCAATCCCGGTACCGGTGCCGGTGCCGACCGTGCCGTCGGCGGCAAACACGTGGCCGCCGTTGGTGGCCAGCAAGTCGGTATGCATGGTGGTCAGCTGGGTCGACAAGTCCTGGGACATGACTTCGGTCTCGGCCGAGCCGATCTGGAAGTTGATGGCGACCATGAATTTGCTGTCGGCTTTGCTGGACAGCAGCGTGGTGC
Organism: Pseudoduganella sp. GW821-FHT12E03; assembly: GCF_058807115.1. Lineage (NCBI taxonomy): Bacteria > Pseudomonadati > Pseudomonadota > Betaproteobacteria > Burkholderiales > Oxalobacteraceae > Pseudoduganella > Pseudoduganella sp. GW821-FHT12E03. The sequence goes on from NZ_JBXAQJ010000002.1 coordinate 822,145, forward strand.
CGCCAAACGTCGTATTGCTGACGATATTGGTCAATTCGTCGGTCAGGGCATCGTATTCCGACTGCATGGCGGCGCGGTCGGCATCGGTGGCGGAACCATCGGCCGACTGGGTGGCCAGGTCTTTCATGCGGATCAGGATCGCCGTGGTTTCATCGAGCGCGCCGTCGGCGGTCTGGATCATGGAAATCGAGTTCTGGGTATTGCGCATGGCCGTCTGCATACCGCTGGTCTGGGCACGCAGGCGCGTCGCGATTTGCAGACCGGCAGCGTCATCCATCGCGGAATTTACGCGGTAGCCCGTACCCAGGCGGGTCATCGAGTTGGACAGACGGCTGTTGGTGCGGCTGATCGAATTTTGCGCGGACAGCGTGGCAGCGTTGGTATGCAGACTCAGCATGTTAAAAGCTCCTGTAGGCGGTGTGTTTGTTTTGAGTACCGTTCAATCTCACAAGACGACCAGTGCCGCAGGGCCATTAAATTGTCGCTAATAGAAAGTTTTAATCGAATATGAATCCCGATAGTATTCACCCGATCACGCTGCGCGCTCCACGATGACATAGTGTTTTTTCACCGCCTCCAGTACTTCGAACACCCCCTGGAAGCCGGCCGGGATCACCAGCGCCTGGCCGGGACCGGCTTCCACCGCATGGCCATGTTCATCGATCAGGCGGCAGCGGCCTTCCGTCACAAAAAAGAATTCATCCTTGTTGTCCGGGAAAGCGATGCGCCAGCTGCCGACTTCACAGGCCCAGATGCCGGCATCGACTTCGCCGCTGCTGCTGGTGAAATGGTTCCACGTGGTGCGCTGCGGATTGCCGGACACCAGGCGGTCCGGGCGGGGCTGGTCATAGGCGGGGGGCGTCGTCATGACGCTGAAATCAGTGATGGCGGGCATGGCGGGGATGGCTGCGCTGAAATGAATGAGGGCGTGATTGTACCCGGCCATGCCCGGGCTTTCATCGGGATCAGGTGCGCTGCACGAAGCCTTCCGCGTTTTCCACGCTCACGGGCCGGCCCAGCACCTTGTCGACCCGGATCGCCTGCAAGGTCACGTTGCGTACCGGCAGCGCTTGCTCGCCCTTGATCCGGCAAACAAACTGCGCTTCCCGCACGGTGACGTTGCTGACATGGAGCCCGTCGATCGGGGTCAGGCGCCGTTCATAGGTCGGCACCAGGTTGCGCCACTGGTACAGCACATCGGTTTCCACGCTCAGCACGCCGCCGGCAATGCGGGTCGCGCTGACATTGGACACGTGGATATTGCGCACATAGCCGCCGCGCCGTTCATTGGTCTTGACGAACAGGAGGTTGTTGATGGTGCTGGGCGCATCGGAACCGGCATGGTCGAAGTGGCAGTTATCGACCCAGACATTTTCAATGCCGGCCGACAGTTCACTGCCTATCGCGATCAATTGATGGCCGTTGCGGATGCGGCAATTGCGCATCACGATATTGCGCGACGGTACGCCGATGCGCCATGCATCCTGGTCGCGTCCGGACTTCACGGAAATCGCATCGTCGCCCTGGTCGAACACGCAATCCTCGATCAGCACGTTTTGCGTCATTTCCGGATCGACGCCGTCATTGTTGTGGCCATGGGCGCGGATGTGCACGCGGCGGATCACGACGTCGCGGCACAGCAGCGGGTGCAGCACCCAGAACGGACTGTCTTCGATCCGGATGTCTTCCACCAGCACATGGCGGCAGCGGTTGAATTGCACGAAATGCGGCCGCAGGTTGGCGTCGCCCGCCGCCATTTGCCGCCCAGACACCGGCATTCCTTTGGCCGCCATGTGATACAGCGCCACCAGTGCATCCATGTGCGCCTTGGGCCGCGCGTACCAGACTTTCCACACGTCGAGCCGGGCTTTCAGGGTGCCGCTGCCGGTAATGGCGACATTCTCGCAATCGTGGGCGTAGACCAGCGGCGAATAGTTATAGCATTCCAGGCCTTCCCAGCTGGTCAGCACGGCCGGCAGGTAGTCGGCCGGATTGGCGGAAAACAGCAAGGTGGCGCCCGCTTGCAGGTGCAAGTTGACATTGCTTTTCAGGTGGATGCAGGCCGTCGGCCAGACGCCGGGCGGCACCACCACCGTGCCGCCGCCCGCCGCATGGGCCGCGGCGATGGCCTTGCGCAGCGCGGCACTGGTGCCGGCCTGGTCATCTTGCCGCGCGCCGAACGTGTTGATGGCAAAGCGCGGGCTGGCGCTGAAGTCCGGCACGCCGATGGCCGGCATGGCGAAGGGGGCGCTGACTTGAACCGGCTGGCGGCGCACATTGCCCGCCGGTCCTGCCGGCGTCAGCGGGCCCGCCTGGGCCGCGTCGCCGGCGGCGGCCCGTGGCGGGGACTGGCATCCGGCCAGCAGGGGCAGGATTGGCAGTGCGGGCAGCATGGGCAGTGTTGCGGCGGCCTTCAGCAATGTGCGGCGCGGCGAGGGAGCGGGGGCGCGGGATGGCAATGCGGTCTCCTGGTGGTCGAAGGGATGCGGGGCCCGGCCATTCTACGAGGCGGCGATGGCGCGCGGTATGGCGGTTCTGATCGACTTGCTGAGCAATGAGGCCGCCATGCTGTAGCTATTCCGCGCGCCAACTCCCCGCTTTTACCTACACTGGGGCCATCACACTGCGGCAGGAGGGCTAGCCATGGGCACCACTGATAGCGCCGGCGACAACGCCGGCAATCACGCCGGTAATCTCGCCGGCAACCACGCCGACAACCAGGGCACCAAGCACGCCACCAATCACGCCACGAACGGCGCCAGCAATGGCGCATCGCTGTCGCCCTGGCTGGACCATGCCGGCTTGCCGGAATTTCCACCCCTGTCCGCCGACATCCATACCCAGGTCTGTGTGATCGGCGCCGGCATTGGCGGCCTGAGCACCGCTTATTTGCTGGCGCGGGAGGGCAAGCACGTGGTGCTGATCGATGCGCTGGCGATCGGCGCCGGGGAAACCGGGCGCAGCACCGCGCACTTCTTTCCGCCCGATGAATGGTATCGCGGTGTCGAGGCCGGTTATGGCGGTGAGCATGCAAAGCTGGTGGCCGACAGTTTCAGCCAGGCGGTCAGCCTGGTGGAAGCGCTGGTCCGCAGCGAACAGATCGATTGCGCCTTTGAACGGGTCGATGGCTACCTCGTGGCTCGGCCGGAGCACGACCTGCAGGACATGGCGCGCGAATATGAAGCGGCGCAGCGCGCCGGGGCCGACGTGACCTTGCTGGAGCGGGCCCCGGGACTGCCGTTTGATACCGGACCGTGCGTGTGTTATCGCGGCCAGGCGCAATGCCATCCACTGCGTTATCTTGGCGGGCTGGCGGAAGCGCTGGTGCGCCATGGCGGGCGGATTTATTGCGGCACGCGCGCCCATGCCGTGAAAGGCGACCGCGCGGTGCAGGTGGTGCATACCGACGGCGGCGACATTTACGCGGAAGCTGTGGTGGTGGCCACCAATACCCCCTTCAACAACCGCGTCGCGGTGCACACCAAGCAGGCCGCTTACCGTACCTATGTGGTGGCGCTGCAGGTGCCGCGCGGCGCCGTGCCGCACCTGCTGTTGTGGGACACGGGCGACCCGTATCACTACGTGCGGGTCCACGCGCCGGCGGGGGCGGAGCACGACTTGCTGATCGTCGGCGGCGCCGACCACAAGGTGGGGCAGGATGACCATCCCGCGCATCGCTACGATGAACTGGAACAATGGGCGCGCGCCCGCTTCCCCATGGCGCGGCAAGTGGCGTACCGCTGGTCCGGCGAAGTCATGGAACCTGCGGACGGCCCGGCCTACCTGGGCCGCAATCCGGCGGACGACGATAATGTGTATGTCATCACCGGCGACTCGGGCAATGGCATGACCCATTGCACCATCGGCGCCATGATCATCGCCGACCTCATCATGCGGCGCGACAATGCCTGGACCGATCTCTATGACCCGGCGCGCAAGGTGCTGCACGGCATGCAGGGATTCATGGCGGAACAAGCCAACACGCTGTCCTACTATGCCGAGTGGGCCACCGGCGGCGAAGTGGAGTCGGCGGCGGAAATCGCGCCGGGGCAGGGCGCCATCCTGCGGCAGGGCATGCACAAACTCGCGGTATACCGCGACGCGGAGGGCGGCTTGCATGCGCTCAATGCGCGCTGCACCCACCTGGGCTGTGTGGTGCACTGGAATGCGGGCGAGTGCAGCTGGGATTGTCCGTGCCACGGTTCGCGCTTTGACACCCGGGGAACGGTCTTGCACGGCCCCGCCGCGTCGGCGCTGGCGGCGGCCACCTTGCCCGACGCGGCAGGCTTGCCCCCGGCCGGTCCCGGCGATGCGGAGCATGCGCGGCGGTAAATCCGGTCGCCAAGCGATGTAACCCTGGAAACAAAATGTAATTGTTGCCGTGGCCAATAACAGTGCTGATTAAGATCAATCATCACATTGATTTTTCCGGAGGCACGCCGTGAGCTACAGCACCCTGACCCAGTATGCGGGCTTGACCAATTTTGAAATGAATACCGCGCCGCGCCTGCCCCTGTCGGTCTATTCGCCCGGCAATGGTGCGACGTCGGTGTTTGATTACGCGGCGCTGTACCAGGCGGATTACGCGGGCGCGGCCAGCCATGCCGTGTTCAGCTGGCAGGGCCAGGCCGGCGCCGTGTATTCCATCACGGCCGGCAGCTATCTCGATCCGAAACTGTTGCTGGTATTTGATGACATGGGCAAGGCGATTGCCGAGGATGACGGCGGCGGCGTCTTTGGCAGCGACCATGTCAGCTTTGTCGCGCCCTATACCGGCACGTATTACGTCGACGCGTCGTGGGTGCAGGGGAGCCGTGGCGGCGAGCAGAAAGTCACGCTGGGCATCCTGGAAGACCTTGGCAGCAGCAAGGTCGCGGTGACCGGCGGCACGCCGCGTAGTGAACAGCTCGACGGCACCGTGGGCGATGACGACATGTATGGCATGAGCGGCGATGATTCGCTGTATGGCGGCAAGGGCAATGATTTCCTGGATGGCGGCTGGGGCACGGATTCCTCGTATTACCTGGGCAACCGCAACGACTACACGGTGGCCAAGGATGGCGGCGGCTTCCGCGTGACCGATAAAGCCGGCGCGGAGGGCAGTGATTTGCTGGTCAACGTGGAACGGCTCGATTTCGGCGACGTCGATCTGGCGCTCGATATCGATGGCGCCGGCGGCCAGGCATACCGGCTGTACCAGGCCGCCTTTAACCGCACCCCGGACAAGTCCGGGCTGGGGTACTGGATTGCCCAGCTGGACCGTGGCGCCAGCCTGACCGACGTGTCGCAAGCCTTCGTGAACTCGGCCGAGTTCACCGGGCGCTATGGCGCGAACGCGACCAATGCCAGCATCGTCAGCAACCTGTACTGGAATGTGCTGCACCGTGCACCCGAACAGGCCGGCTTTGACTACTGGGTCGATGTGCTCAACGGCCACCGCGATTCACTTGCCAATGTGCTGGCCAATTTCAGCGAGAGCAAGGAAAACTATGCGAACCTGGTCGGGGTCATGAGCAATGGCGTGGAATTCCAGCCATGGGGGTGAGGTAGCGTGAAATAACAAGGCCGGCATATGCCGGCCTTTGTTGTTAGTGGAGCGGGCGGTTGCGCAGCCAGTCCGTGCTCCAGCCGGTCTGGGTTTGCTCGCCAGAAAAGTCATAGACGCAAAACACGCGTTCATCGAACGCGGCCACCAGGACAAAATCACTGCCTTCGAAATCAGGTTGCGTCATCAGGTTCAAATACGCTTCGTCTGCCATTGCCAGATCCGACGTCGTGGTTTCCGTCCACGCCAGGCGTTCGCCGGTCATGGTGCGGACATAGATATGAAAATGTTCTTGTTGCTGCATAGCTATTCACCAGTTTTAAGGAGGGCAGTCCTCCATCCTAAGCGTTCTTGGACGCGGCGAAAAGGCCCGATTCAATCGTGCGCCGGTCTTTTTTGCAGAATAGTGCGGTTTTTCAGTATTTTGTGGAAATTGATGTACGTTACTCGGGTGAATAGATTCAAGGCCATTAATAATGTGGTTTCGGAAAGGTTATGCCATTGACTATTTGCCGTGGGAATTAGCATATTTGAAATAATTCTATGGGGCATACGGTCCGCTTCGTACAATGCGAAGATTGCTCCAATTCAAATCACTGTATGGATCCGATGCACCCTTCCCACGTCAAACCAGCGCCGGTCGGTTTCTGGCAAGCGTTCGCCTTTTGGCTGAAGCTGGGTTTGATCAGTTTCGGCGGCCCGGCCGGGCAAATCGCCATCATGCACCAGGAACTGGTGGAAAACCGCCGCTGGATTTCCGAACGGCGTTTCCTGCATGCGCTCAATTACTGCATGGTGCTACCGGGACCGGAAGCGCAGCAGCTGGCCACCTACATCGGCTGGCTGATGCACCGCACCTGGGGCGGCGTCGTGGCGGGCGGGCTGTTCGTCCTGCCATCGCTGCTGATCCTGATCGTGTTGTCGTGGATTTATATCGCGTTTGGCGACGTGTCCGTGGTGGCGGGGCTGTTTTATGGCATCAAGCCCGCCGTCACCGCCATCGTGGTGCAGGCGGCGCACCGCATCGGGTCGCGCGCGCTGAAAAACAATGCGTTATGGGCGATTGCCGCCGCCTCGTTCATTGCGATTTTCGCCTTCGATGTGCCATTCCCGCTGATTGTCCTGGCGGCCGCGCTGACGGGATACATCGGCGGCCGCATGGCGCCCGCCACGTTTGCCATTGGCGGCGGCGGCGGCCATGGCGGCGCCGAGGCGTCGTATGGCGCGGCGCTGATCGACGACACCACGCCGCCGCCGGCCCATGCGCGCTTCCGCTGGCGCAAGCTGGCGCTCATCGTTGTGGCCGGCGCGGCGCTGTGGACCTTGCCGATGGGCGCGCTGACCGCGCTCTTTGGCTGGCACCACACGCTGACGCAAATGAGCTGGTTTTTCACCAAGGCGGCCCTGCTGACCTTTGGCGGCGCTTATGCGGTGCTGCCGTATGTCTACCAGGGCGCGGTCGAACACTATGGCTGGCTGACGCCGCGCCAGATGATCGACGGGCTGGCGCTGGGTGAAACCACGCCGGGGCCGCTGATCATGGTGGTGGCGTTCGTCGGGTTTGTCGGCGGCTATGTCAAGGCCGTGTTCGGGCCGGACGCGCAATTCCTGGCGGGGGCAACGGCCGCCGCGCTCGTCACGTGGTTCACCTTCCTGCCCTCGTTCCTGTTCATCCTGGCCGGCGGCCCGCTGGTGGAGTCGACCCATGGCGACATTAAGTTCACGGCGCCGCTGACCGCCATTACCGCCGCCGTGGTCGGGGTGATCCTGAACCTGGCGCTGTTTTTCGGCTACCACGTGTTGTGGCCGGAGGGGTTCCATGGGCGCTTCGACCCGTGGTCGGCCGTGATTGCCGCCGGGGCCGCGGTGGCGCTGCTGCGCTACAAGCGCAATGTGATCCACGTGATTGCGGCCTGCGCGGTGGCGGGACTGGGCGTGAAACTGGCGCTGGGTTAAGCCAGCGCCATGCCAAGGCGGCAAGGCCTTGTCACGGATCCCCTACATTAACTCATGGCAATGCCCGATACCGTGACAGCGCCGGGAGCGCGATACTGGTGTTCATCGAGGACGTGCAACGCACACCGAACAGGAGCAGCCCATGAATACCGTGATTCCCATCGCCGCCGCCAACGCCAGCACGGTGGCGCCAGCCGCCAAATCGGGCAAGGTCAATTGCACGCTGTGCAGCTTTAACCGCTTTTGCCTGCCGCAAGGCCTGGCCGACAGCGACGTGGCGCGCCTGGACCAGATTATCGCCCGCCGCCGCCGTCTGGCGCGCGACGAGCAATTGTTCAGCATGGGGGCCTCGTTCGGCAGCCTGTTTGCGGTGCGCCTGGGCCACTTCAAGACGGCGCAAGTCAATATCCACGGTGAGCAGCAGGTGACGGGCTTCCACATGGCGGGCGACTTGCTGGGGATGGATGCGATCGGTTCGGGCTTGCACAACTGCAGCGCCACCGCGCTGGAAGACAGTGAGGTCTGCGAAATCCCGTTTAACCGCTTGCAGGAACTGGCGATGCAGACGCCGTCGCTGATGCAGCAATTCCACCGCGTGCTGGGCCGTGAAATCCAGCGCGAACAGGCGATCATGCTATTCCGCGGCAGTATGCGCGCCGACCAGCGCATGGCGCTGTTCCTGCTGAACATGGGCGCGCGTTACGCGGCGCGCGGCTATTCCTCCGCCAGCTACCAGTTGCGCATGTCGCGCGAAGATATCGGCGGCTACCTGGGGCTGACGATCGAAAGCGTCAGCCGCCTGCTGGCCCGTTTCCGCAAGCAGGGCTGGATCAAGCTCGACAACCGCGATATCCGGCTCCATGACCGCGACAGCCTGGAAGCCCTGTCGACCGGACGGGAACCCGGCGCGGACAGCACCATTGCCGCCGAGGCGTGCGCCGCCTGAAGGGTTGTCATGCACGTTGAATGCCTCATGCCGGCGCCCCCGGACCCGGCGGACTGCTCCCAATGCGCGATGGGCAACCTGTGCCTGGCCGGCGGGTTGCGGCCCGGCGAGTTGGCGCAACTGGAAACCATCGTGGGCGGACGGCGCACGCTGATGCGGGGCGAATACCTGCACCGCGCGGGCGACGCTTTCGTCAAGCTGTACGCCATCCGCAGCGGCCACCTGAAAACGCTGCGCCATGCGCACGGCAATTGCCAGCTCACGGGTTTTCCCATGGAGGGCGAGTTGCTGGGGCTCGATGCGATCGCCGACGGCTGTCATGACACCGACGCGGTGGCGCTCGAAACCTGCGAAATCTGTGAAATTCCGTTTGACCGGTTGCGTGAATTGCTGGTGGCGGTGCCTGCGTTGATGGACCAGTTCCACCGTGCGCTGAGCCGTGAAATCCAGCGCCAGCAGGCCTCCCTGTTCCTGATGGGGAATGCGCGCGCCGAGCAGCGCCTGGCGCTGTTCCTGGTTGGATTGCGGGCGCGCTATGCGGCGCGCGGCGCGCCGTCCACGCAAATCCAGCTGCGCATGTCGCGCGATGAAATCGGAGCCTACCTGGGCTTGACGATGGAATGCGTGTGCCGCTTGCTGGCGCGCTTCCGCAAAGCGGGATGGATCACGCTGACGGGCCGCCACCTGACCATCGTGGACGGGCCGCGGCTGGCGGCGCTGGCAGAGGGCGTTTGCCAGGAACCACTGGTGTAGCGCCACTTAACCCGGCGTGCCTTCCCGTGCTATTCTGCGCGAAAAGGTCACGTGCCGGGTTGGCGACAAGGGGAGTGGGTTGGATAATTTTGTGATGGAAGGCCGCAACCTGGAATGGCTGCTGGCCGCCGCCAGCGATGCCATGCTGATTGCAGACCACGGCGGCCACATCGTGCTGGCCAATCCCGCGTTGTGCAACCTGTTTGGCTATGAAGCCGGGGCATTGCAGGGGCAACCGGTGGAAACGCTGGTGCCGGCCCGCTTGCGCGCGGCGCACGCCGGCTTGCGCCACGGGTTCAGCGCGCATCCGCGCCCGCGCGCCATGGGTGCGGGGGCTGAATTGTCCGGCGTGCACCGCGACGGCCGCGAATTCCCGGTCGAGGTCAGCCTGTCTCCGCTGAGCGCGGACCCGCCGCTGGTGCTGGCCATCGTGCACGACATCACGGCCCGCAAACAGGCCGAAGCCGCCTTGCAGGAAAGCGAAGCGCGCATGCGCGCGGTGTTCGATTCAGTGGCCGACGCCATCATTACCATTGATGAGCATGGCGTCATGGAGCGCCTCAATCCCGCCGCCCAGGCCTTGTTCGGCTATGCGGAAGTGGAAGCCGCGGGGCAAAACGTGTCGATGCTGATGCCACCGTCGCACCGGGACCGCCATGACGGCTACCTGGCGCATTACCGCGCCACGGGCGAACGCAAGATCATCGGCATCGGGCGGGAAGTGGAAGGGCGGCGCAGGGATGGCGCGATTTTCCCGATCGAACTGACTGTGACGGAAATGTGGCTCGGCACGCGTCGCATGTTCACCGGCGTGGTGCGCGATATTTCACAGCGCAAGGAAGCCGAGCGCGAAAACCGCCAGCTGTTGCAGGAACTCACCAGCGCCAACGAGGAGTTGACGAATTTCGCCTATGTCGTGTCGCACGACCTGAAAGCGCCGCTGCGCGGCATCGGCTCGCTGGCCGACTGGCTGGCCACCGATTACGCCCAGCACTTCAATGAGGAAGGCCGCGAGCACATGCGCCTGCTGATCAACCGTGTGCACCGCATGGGCGCGCTGATTGACGGCATCCTGCAGTATTCCCGGGTTGGCCGCGTCAGGGAGGCACGGGTGGCGGTGGAGGTGAACCGCATGCTGGCCGACGTGGTGGATTTGCTGGCGCCGCCGCCGCACATCACGGTCACGGTGCAGCCGGACATGCCGGTCCTGGTGATGGAGCCGACGCGGCTGCAGCAAGTGTTCCATAACCTGATCTCGAATGCGATCAAGTACATGGACAAGCCGGCCGGCCGGATCACGGTGGGCTGGGCCGAACTGGACGGGGAATGGCGCTTCAGCGTGACTGACAATGGCCCCGGCATCGAAGCGCGCCACTTTGAACGGATCTTCCAGCTGTTCCAGACCCTGGCGCCACGCGACCGCGTGGAAAGCACCGGGGTCGGCCTGGCGCTGGTGAAAAAAATTGTGGAAATGTACCAGGGGCGGGTCGGCGTCGAGTCGGTGATAGGCCAGGGCAGCACCTTCTGGTTCACCTTGCCGGCCGGCGTGCGGCCGTCCCTTCTTCAGGAAAATGAATGAAAGTAGCCAACAAACCGATTTTGCTGGTCGAGGACGACCAGGTCGATATCATGACGATCCTGCGGGCACTCAAGGAAATCCATGTCTGCAACCCGGTGGTCAGCATGGAAAACGGCGAGGCCGCGCTGGACTGGCTGTCGCGGGCGGACGGCGATTTACCGTGCATTATCTTGCTGGACCTGAATATGCCGATCATGAATGGCATCGAGTTCCTGCGGCTGGCAAAACAGGATGAGCGGCTGCGCCGCATTCCCGTGGTGGTGCTGACCACGTCCGAAGAACAGGAAGACAAGGTGCGCAGCTTTGATCTCGGAGTGGCGGGCTACATGGCCAAGCCGGTGGATTACCGCCGCTTCGTGGAAATCGTGCGGTCGATCGACATGTACTGGACGCTCAGTGAAATGCCCTGAGGGAGAACCGATGGAACGCCCCGCACTCAATGTGCTGATCGTCGAGGATGACGTGGTTGACCGCATGGCGTGCCGCCGCACCTTCGCCGCGGCGCCGGAAGCAGCGTTTACCTTGGTGGAAGCCGATAGCGGGCAGCACGGACTGACCGTTGCCCGGCAAGGCCAGGTCGATTGCATCCTGCTCGACTATGGCTTGCCCGACATGAGCGGGCTGGAGTTCCTGGCTCAACTGCCGCCGTCCGGGCCGCCGGTCATGATGCTGACCGGCGCCGACAGCGCGATGGTGGCGGCGGAAGCCATGCGGCGCGGCGCCCGCGACTACCTGGTCAAGGATGGCGAGGGACGCTACCTGGCGCAATTGCCCGCCGCCATCTTGCGCATGTTGCGCGAACAGCGGCTGCTCGATGGCAAGCAGCGCGCGGAAGCGGAATTGCGCAAGCTGGCCGCGCACCAGGAAAGCATCCGTGAAGATGAGCGCAAGCGCATTGCCCAGGAAATTCATGATGAACTGGGCGGCTTGCTGACCGGGATTAAGGCCTATATCGGCGTGGCCATCGAACGGGCAGGCGGCCATGCCGACCCGCTGCTGGCGGAAGCGTCAGGGCTGGCGCAGGACGCGATCGCCACCGTGCGGCGCGTGATCACCGACTTGCGGCCCAGCGTGCTCGACCAGCTGGGCCTGTGGGCGGCGCTGGAATGGCATACGGAACAGGTGGCGCAGCGCTCCGGCCTGCGCTGCGCCTGCCGCATCGAACCCGATGCCGCGGAGCTGGAACTGGACGCGGGCCGCAGCACCATGCTGTTCCGCGTGGTGCAGGAAGGATTGACCAACGTGGTGCGCCATGCGCAGGCGGCGTCGGTGCTGGTCGATGCGTGGCGCGACGGTGGCAGTTTGCTGATCACCCTGGTGGATGATGGCGTCGGGATTACGGAAGAACGGCTGCGCAATGGCGCATCCTGGGGGATTATCGGTATGCAGGAAAGGGTGCGCCATTTTGGCGGGGAATTGCAGATTCGGCCGGGCGACGCGGGCGGCACGTTATTGCGCGTGCAGTTGCCGCTGGAGGCCACTCCATGAGTGCGATCCGTGTCTTGCTGGTCGATGACCACGCGATTGCCCGCAACGGTGTGCGCCTGATGCTGGGGACGGCCGACGGCATCGAGGTGGGCGGTGAAGCGTGCAACGCCACCGAAGCGCTGCAGCGCCTTGGCGAACAGGAATATGACGTGGCGCTAGTCGATATCCAGATGCCGGGCAAAAACGGGCTGGATTTGCTGCGCCAGTTGCGCAGCGACTATCCGCGCATGGCGGTGCTGATGCTGAGCACCTATTCGGAAGATATTTATGCGGTGCGGGCGTTGAAAGGCGGTGCGGCGGGTTATCTCACCAAGGACGCGCCGACCTCGACGCTGGTGGACGCCGTGCGCAAGGCCGCCCATGGCGGCAAACATGTCAGCCCCGCGCTGCTGGAAAAACTGGCCAGCCTGGTGGGCGGCGGCGGCGTGCAGGGCGTGGAAGCGCTGTCGAACCGCGAGCTGGAAGTGTTTAAATTGATTGCCGCCGGCGAATCGTTGGTGAAAATCGGTGAAACCCTGCACCTCAGTCCCAATACCGTGACCACGTACCGCAGCCGCATCCTGGAAAAGATGGGCATGGCCAGCAACGCCGACCTGACGCGGTACGCGATCGAACACGGCCTGATTTGAGACCGGCCGGTCCGGCTTAGCGCACGAACGCGGGGCGCTTCGGATCGAAGGTCCAGCCGGGGATGAAGTATTGCATTTGCACGGCGTCGTTGCGCGCGCCCAGGCCCATGCCCCGGTACACCTGGTGGGCTTGTTCCACCGCCTGCATGTCAAGTTCCACGCCCAGGCCCGGCGTGGCTGGCACTTGCACCTTGCCGCCGGCGATGTGTAGCGGATTGCTGGTCAGGTATTGGCCATCCTGCCAGATCCAGTGGGTGTCAATCGCGGTGATCTTGCCCGGCGCGGCGGCGGCCACGTGGGTGAACATCGCCAGCGAAATATCGAAGTGGTTGTTCGAATGCGAACCCCAGGTCAGGCCCCACGCCTCGCACAGCTGCGCCACCCGCACCGAGCCCTGCATGGTCCAGAAGTGCGGGTCGGCCAGCGGGATATCGACCGATTGCAACTGGATCGCATGGCTCATCTGGCGCCAGTCGGTGGCGATCATGTTGGTGGCGGTCGGCAGGCCGGTGGCGCGGCGGAATTCCGCCATGGTTTCGCGTCCCGAATAACCATCTTCGGCGCCGCACGGATCTTCCGCATAGGCCAGCACGTGGTGCTGGTCGCGGCACAGGCGGATCGCATCTTTCAGCAGCCAGCCGCCGTTCGGGTCCAGCGTCACGCGCGCATCGGGAAATCGCTCGGCCAGCGCGGTGACGGCGGCGATTTCTTCTTCCCCCCGGAACACGCCGCCTTTCAGCTTGAAGTCCTTGAAGCCATAGCGCGCATAGGCCGCCTCGGCCAGCCGCACCACGGATTCCGGGGTCACGGCTTCCTCATGGCGCAGGCGCAGCCAGTCGTCCGTAGCGTCGGCGCCATTGTCATACGGCAGGCCGGTCTTATTGCGGTCACCCACATAGAACAGGTAACCAAGCATGTCCACTTCGGCGCGCTGCTGGCCCTCGCCCAGCAGGGCGCACACGGGCACGCCCATGAATTTGCCCACCAGGTCCAGCAGCGCCGCCTCCAGTGCCGTGACCGCGTGCACGGCAATGCGCAAGTCAAAGGTTTGCAAGCCACGGCCGCCCTGGTCGCGGTCGGCGAAGGCCGCGCGGGCGCGGTTCAGAATCGCCTGGTACTGGCCGATCGGCTGGCCGATCACGAGGTCGCGCGCGTCGTCCAGGGTCTTGCGGATGGCCTCGCCGCCCGGCACTTCGCCCACGCCCGTGTTGCCGCTGCTGTCGGTCAGGATCACGAGGTTGCGCGTAAAGTAGGGGCCGTGGGCGCCGGACAGGTTGAGCAACATGCTGTCGCGGCCGGCAACGGGAATGACGCGCATGGCGCGGATGAGGGGAGTGGTGGTCATGTGGTGTTTGAAATGATTGAAAATGATGTGTTGTAATGAAATTCGATGCAGTTTACATTTTCAATCATATTGCGCCATAAGGGAATTAGCAAGCCATGCCGCATGGTTGGAAATGATTGAAAATGATGATGCGCTGGATTCCACGACCGGGGATCTGCAGTTAAAATTGCGCTTTTCTCCACGAACCGCCCATGGAAACCATTACCCCGGATGACAACGCCCCCCGCCATATCACCAGCGCCACGCTGATCGATGTGGCGCGGGTGGCCGGGGTGTCGCCGATCACGGTGTCGCGCGCGCTGAACCAGCCGCAACTGGTGCGGCCCGGCACCCTGGCCCGCATCCAGGCCGCCGTGCGGGAAACCGGTTACGCGAAAAATCCCGGGCCTTCGGCGGCGGTGCAGCCGGGCGGGCGCAGCAAGCTGGTGGCGCTGATTTTGCCCACCGTATCGAATCCCATCTTTGCCGACATGGTGCAGGCGGCCAGCGACAAGCTGACCGACGGTGGCTACCAGCTGTTACTGGGCCTGGCCGGTTATGAATTGTGGCGCGAGGAAATCCTGGTGGAAACCGTGTTGAGCCGCAAACCGGACGGCATCATTTTGACCGGCACGCTACACTCCGACAACACGCGCAAGCATTTGGCCGAGGCCGGCATCCCGGTGGTGGAAACCTGGGATTTGACGCCGTCGCCAATCGACATGGTGGTGGGGTTTTCCCACGAGGAGGTCGGCAAGACCGTGGCGCAGCGCATGCTGGACAAGGGTTACCGGCGCATCGCGCTGCTGACCGCCAGCGATCCGCGCGCGGCGCGCCGCAACCAGGGCATGCAGGCCGCGCTGGCGCGCCAGGGCGTGAGCGTGGCGGCGACGGAAACCGTGGCGGTGCCGGCCAGCCTGCAACTGGGCCGCGAAGGCTGCGCGCGGCTGCTGGCGTCCGCGCCGGACATCGAGCTGGTGGTGTGCAGTTCCGATACCTTGGCGCAGGGCGCGCTGACGGAAGCGGCCAGCCGGGGCATCAATGTGCCGAACCAGTTGGCGATCCTGGGCTTTGGCGACTTGAATTTTGCCGCCCACACATATCCGTCGCTGTCGAGCGTGCGGGTCGACGGCCACGCGATCGGGCGGCTGGCCGCCGACGCGCTGCTACAGCGGCTGGCGTTGCCGGCCGGGGCTGCGCTGGTCAAGCCGCAAGTGATCGACACGGGGTTTGAATTGATCGAACGGGGTAGTACGTAACGCTAACTGGTATCCAACCATTGGGGGCGGAGATGGGCGCAGATTCCTTTATTGCTTTTTACGGCGTCAAGGTCGCACTGGACCCGGATGATGAAGACACGCTGGACGCCTGTGATGACGGCACCGACCCGCGCTGCATGGCGGCGCGGCGCGCCGGGCTCGACACCTTTACGGGGCAGATGACGGACGGCGAGGATTGTTTCCTGTATATCGGCCAGCGGCTGGCCTGGCTGGGGCTCGAGCATGACACCTATGCGGTGGTGGACATGAAACGCCTGGCGGAAATTGCCGGCGATGTCGATGCGAAATTGCTGGAAGCGGACTTGATGCAGGCGGCCGCGCTGCATTGGCAGTTTATTGGGCAGTATTGAGCGGTCAAGCCGTTCCGGGGATTCGACGCCATGCCGCGCAGTAGGCTTGGTGAAATCTTGGCGGCGCATCAGGCTGTGTGCGCATGCAAAGCATATGCGTGGTCAGTATGTCACTTTCCTCGGCGTTTTCGGGCGCGGCCTGGCAGCTCCTTTGATGGCCCGAATTGCTTCGGGGTGGGGACTGCATATGTGCCGGAAGATGATTTAGCGAGCGACAGGAGAGGCGCCCGGCTCGCCGGGTGACGTCCGCGATGGCAGTTCGCTTGGCTTTTTTGCTTCCTTTGAGAGAAAAGCCTGAACATCCGACACGCGATCTGCATATGCGTATTCGAAATTCTCGATGGCCCCCGGAAGTTCGATTGCGCACCATCGCATTGCTTGTGCGTCGTTTTGTCCGGCCTGCGTTAGCCGCGTTGCCATTTCTTCCCTGGGCATCTCCCGCTCGGCAAGCCCGAAGAGCTTCGCGTATAGGGGCACCGAAGAAGACATTAGCTCTTTTCGACGCTCGCCTTCTGCAGCAGGGAAGATGTCTCTGCAGAAGTTGGTCCAGAGACGAAGTGAGTTGGCAAGCGAAATGATTTCGCCAACCATCCTTTCTGTGACTGGAAGCTCATCAAGCACTTCTACTTGAGGGGCGAACTGGCGATTCAGGCTTAGCCGGTGTACCTTTCCTGCCGTAATCTTGATCTCTACTCTTGGCACCTTCTTCCACTCACCATCTCGTGGGGACGGGGGAAAAAATTCGTAGCAATCCTTACTAGTACCGCTAAATTCAGATTGCTCGTAGTAGACAAAGTAGTTGCCGGGGTCAATCTTTTGCAGGTTTAGTCCGGACGTGAGGACGGGGCCATCAGGAAGCTGTTGCATTCCAAGGAGCTTGCTGATATTGCCGCCGCTGCAGGGTTCGCCCAACTTGTGGCTTCTTGTCGCCACGGCAATTTCTCCATATTGGTCAGATCGCGCAAAAGCTGAGTCTGCTAAAAGGCAGGCAAGAAGCATGAGGGCAAACTGTCTTTTCATCATCCGATCGCTTCTAGCTGAAAATTGCTCATGGAGTTGGCGGAATTGCACCAAATGCCATTTGGTGGATATTGCGCTCTAACGAGGCTGTAGAAAAATCCCAACGTGGCAGTAAAGCGAACGTCTGCCAATGGCCGATTGCACCTATTCACGCCGTCGGCAGCACCCTACCGTTATTTTTTCTTTTTCATCAGACCAGCCAATGAGGCAAACGGATTATGCGTTGCCGGCGCGACCTCGGCCGATTTCAGACCAGGTCCCCGGTCGGCCTCAAGGTAACGCGAGTGTTCGTTATCGTGGCAGTAAAGGCACAACAATTCCCAGTTGCTGCCATCAGGCGGATTGTTGTCGTGATTGTGGTCACGATGGTGCACGGTAAGTTGCGAAACATTGGCATGCGTGAATTCGCGCATGCAGCGCCCACACACCCACGGATACATTTTCAGCGAGCGCTCGCGATAGCCCAGCTCGCGCTGGTCGGCCGCGCGCCGTGCGTCGGCCACAATTTTGTCCAGCCGCGCGGCGTCCGGTTTTTTTCCTACAGTCATGCTTATTTCCTTTCCTTACTGTTACATGTTGGCCAGCAGCGCACACCGTCGGCCGGTTCGGCCGCTGGCGCTCCATTGTGGACCCTCAGTTAACAACCTCAATTTCGGCTTCAAGCCACACGGTTGGCTTGGCATTCAACATCGACACCGGGTTCGGATTCAAGTTGAACGTCAATGACTTGGGGACACCACTTACCTTAAATTCCGCACTGGAATCGGCTAACGGTTGTGACCCACAGATAGAACAGAGCGGAATAGCATCAGGAGGTACTACACTCACGCCCGCAATCGCGAAGGTAATGTTGCCTTTGGAAATTGCAATTGCCCCGCGTACAGAAATACTCTGATTCTTTCCTTTCCAAGTCATATTGCAGCCCGAAATCTCGCGAGTATTTGAGCGGGTGGCACTGCCGTTATCAGAATAGACTGGGATTTTACCGCTAACCGTGCAGAGCTTAGTTATCTTGGTCACTTGTCCATTGTGTGCTTCGACCAGCTGGACCATAGCAGTCATATTGGCGTTGCGCAGTACGGGAGGTGCAGGCGGTGGCGGCGGGATTGCATGTGCTGGTAGCGTGCATAATATTAGCGACATAGCTAACAACCGACTTCGGGACAATTCTGCCAGTTTCATAAGATATTATTTTTTTGACTGAGCTGCTCTTTGGCCGTTATCGGCATTGAGCTTCTACATCCTGGACGAAGCTAGGAAATTCTGCCCGTGCGTCTTGCGGCACCTGCGCGGCTTTGCGGGCGGGCGCTGAATTCCTCAACGCAAACGTCTCCAGTTCGGGTTGTGATACACGCGGCGCATCTGGAAATGATGCCAGCATGCGTAGTTCCGGGCGCCAGATTCACTCATGCGGTTCCTGTAGGCGCTGTAACTATGCATAGATAGATCCGGCCACCAAGGCCCGCCGCTACGGGGGGGCGGCACCATCATTCTCGTGTCACCTGCGCATAGTTGCGATCTGCGCATAGGGGCGCTATGTAAACCTTTAAATAGCACCTCATTGCAGTCATTCAGTTTGCCAGTAGTCGACTGCTGCGGGAGGCGCTCATTAAGTCGGGTTTTACCTGACTAGTGCCAAGCAGTAAAAGCGGTCCGCTCCACTTTCTGGTAGTGGGTCCGGGCCACGAACCCATCCCAAAGACTCATACAGGTGAACCGCAGCCCCCATGTTGCCCCAAGTCTCGAGTTCCAGTTGAGTGAAGTTATGGATAACGGCCTGTGCTATTCCCTCGCTCAGCAGTGTTCGGCCGATGCCCTGTCCTTGCATGTTCGCATCGACGTGGAAGCCGAACAGCTTGGCGACAGACCCCTCCATACGCTGAATTGCAAGGCAGCCGACTAGTTTGCCATCTACCTCTGCCACTAATTCGATTTCGTTAGGGGTGTTGGCTTGGCCAAGCGCGCCAATGGCAGCATCTAAGGTGTCAAAATCCGCGATTAAACCGAAAGAAGCTAATGATTTCTGTACTACAGCCTTGGCACCGGAATTATCGATGGGAAGAGCTTTACGGATTGACATTGCTACCTCTTGAGTGATTCAGAGCAATGATTCTATGCGAGAACTTCGCGTCAGTCGAGCGAGCGCCATTCTTCCCATCCATCACGGACCGTCTAGTATTGGCCGGTTGATGTCAATTTAATGCCTAACTGAGGACGCCATCCCTGCCTCACACAGGTCTGCGGGCACAGTCCCAAACCTCAGGAGCAATTCCACCCGTTCCTCCCTCCGGTTTGCGTGTAGCGTTGGGGTTTCCAAACCAAAGCGCCACATGGTCTTCAGGTATCCCAGTGTCCCCAGGGAGGCCAACAATCACTGCTGGCAGCGTGAGCCCTTTTTAACTTCGGCTTGCGCGTCGCAGAAAGTCGGCACTTGCACGGCGCGGCCGTTCGCGGCACAGAAACTCGGGTTTTCACACAGCCTGGCCCCAAAGCGGACGAAAAAAACTCCTGACGAACGATTTTACTATCAACAAAATAGACGATCTTTCTATCGGTTTGTATTTAAATCTATTCTCAAATAACCTGCACGATTTTCCGTGTATCCGAGTTTTCTGAAAAAATATTGGGCTCGTTCGTTTTCAATAGCCACATCCGCCTCTAAACCAGTTAGTTTGAGAACATCTTTGGCGAAATTCATCAAAATGCAAATCGCTTCTTTCATGTAGCCTTTGCCCCATGCGGAATGCCGTAATAAACACCCGACTTCGGCTGTTCGTCGCTCCGCATCGAAGCAGTGGAGACCGCACGTTCCAATGACCTCATCACTATCTCGCAATGTTATGGCCCACTCAATAGACTCACCAATAGCAAGAAGGTGGCGAACGCTTTTTAGCATGATCTCAACGAAATATTGGTTCGGAAAAGGGTCTTCATCCGTATATTTCATTACAAGCGGGTCTCCGTATATATCCAATAGGGCCGCAATATCATCGTCCCCCAACGCCCTTAGGATAATGCGCTCGCTTTTCAGAATAGGCAGGGTCTTGGGTAGTAGAAATTTAACCATTATCTTATGTCGAACGAGAGATGTTTTAATAACTTTTGGAAAGCATGGTTAAACACGTTCGTCTGTGCTCACAACTCCATTATCTGATAGATTCACCTACGACATAGCCATTCCTGTGTCTGCTTTTGGCCGTTCGGCGTTGAACAAGAAGCGCTCGAGGTAAATAACGAGGTTGGGTGCCACGTGTGTCAACGATTAGCCTTAGTCAGATATTGAGAAAATTCCCTGAGCAGGACTTCAGTGTTTTTTCCGTACATGACTTGAAGTGCCGCGTTAAATTCCGTCCCGGACAACACTAACTGAATCAGTTCATCGAATTTAGCGGGTTGTGAGTCGCGCAAGAAATGCACAAACAATGCACCCACCCTGTATAAAAGCCAGTTGGCCGTTCCATTCTTGGTAACCGCATCAAGCGGGTTGCTGCTTGCAAACCAAAAATCTATTTTTCCGGACAGGAATGCGTGCTTTTCTTCGCTACTAATCAGGTTCAGTAGGTTCCCGCCTTTGGTGTAATCTGCGCCGCCGTTTGCAACAAAAACCGCGATGGCTTCGCGGAACCAAAGCGGAATATTCTCCACATGAGCCTTTTCGCCGAGATGGGTGTAAAAAAGGTAGTGCGTCAGCTCGTGCGTGGTCAATTCAGCCAGTCTGGACTCATTCTGGCTAAAAGCGCCGGGAGACAAAAAGAGCTTTCCCCAATAGACAGCGCCTTTCACATTCTTTGATAGGAAAACATATTCATTGAATGAGTTCTGCGACGAGCAAACGTATACTTCGATGGTTTTTTTGAAACGCGCGTGAAGAATGGATTCCACTTGGGCTTGGCTTCCATTTAGAATCGGCTTCAATGCAATTGCATTTTCCTCCGCGGGCTTTTCGTATCGTATGCGCTGGTCATCGCCAAGCAAGACAAAATGATCCGTGGACTTGTATTTTGCCAGGACAGCCTTTAAAAATACGGATTGACTCAAGAAGATGCCCATGATGAAAAGTAGGGCAAGCGAGACTGCGAAAATGACGAGTTTCTTGTGTTTCACGGTTGAGGTCTGGCCACTGGCGAAGAATTCGTATGGATAAGGAGCGACCGAATGTCAGTCTGCTCTTGGCCGAATACAGGCATTAAGAAACCCATTCTAAGGCAGAGGGAGCTGTCATGCCTGAAATGTCGATATGCTTCTTCAGCTTCCTGGCTAAGCAGACGCAGACCGTCTCCTGAGGCCATCCCCAATCCCCAGGGTCCGGAGCCAATTCCACAATTCTGTACTCACATGTTTCAAGGTTAAACTCGACTGTACCCCAATATTTCTGAGTAATCGAATCTGGCGTAAAGCGATAAGTAGCGGTTAAGCCTGATGAAGAAATGAGTTTAGCAAGATAATGGCGTATCGACACCAGTGTGATTCCTTTTCTGTATAGATTGGCACGGCAGTTTATAGCCGGTTGGAGCCTTATATTTTCACTTGGAGCGTTTTCTAGCATCTACAAGCGCCTCCATCAGCTGGCCATCGAAGTACTCGGTCTCGTCTCGTTCCTTGGTCTTCAACCGAAACTCTGCCTCTTCGCACATTTTAATTTCAGCGATTTTTTGATTAAGATATGTTGCCACCATCAAATCAGACAAGTCGCATAGCGAAATTTCCCAACTATCACGGCAACGTTGCATGAGTCCAGTAGTTTCATCGCCTTGCCAAGGCCCCATGATAGTGGACACAGATAATCCGATTGCCATAATTATTTCATTTTCGCGAATGGCTGCTCTTGGCCGAAGGTGGCCGGTGGTTACTGTTCCACCTTCAAGTCCAAATTAATCAATTGTTCTGGGATTTCCATCTGCGCCGCCTCCAGTATCGAGCGGCATTTCTTTGCCGGCGCGCACGGAATGAGAAAATCCCCCTCATTGCTCAACCCAGCGATGTCAAAGAAAACGTTTCCTTTTTTCGATTGCAGCTCCACTTTAACTGGTACGCTAAAAGTCGCGGCGCGGTACATAGTAGCGGTTTCCTCTGGCCTGGCAGCAGGAGTCGGTGCCATTCTAACGTTCATCTTCCCATCCTTCACCTCGAACAATGGCATATCGGCGCGCGTAACGAAGGCCTCTGAAGTAGTTTTCATCGTTATTCCGTTGGTCCAAACATATTCAACACTCATCAATATGGCAAATAAAACGAGTGCCGCTGTCGCTGTTCGAGACATAGGTTTAGTGGTTTCCAATTCACATTTTGGCTAATGGCTTCGATAGTCCGGTCCTGGCCGTAAGCGTCGGCGCCAAGGCTCCTGGATCATTCAGATTTTAGCAGGTTTGAATCGTCTTCTTTTCCCCATGTGCCTTGCCAACTCGAGGTTCTTTCTGGCCAAGCGAAACGATTTCGAGTTTCGCCCCACTTGGCGATAATATATTATCGCGGCAGTTGGTCGTCGCTGATCCAATAACGCGTTTGCTATGTTGTAGAGAAGGTCTCCGCGTTGACTCCAGCAGCTCCGGATGAAGGCTGCGCGATACAATTTTCCGGCTTTGAACGGTTGCCCGAGTTCGCTATAGCAATCAGCGATTGCCCAAAGCGTATCTGCGTCGTTCGGTGCTAGTGCCAATGCTAAGCGAAACACCTTAATTGCCTTCCGTAGGCTGCCCGTTTTATACAATTCGTCCGCCTGCTTGTAGCAAGCCATATGCTGCGGCCATACATCATTTTCAATGCTCATGATCGCAAACCATGTTGGTTTATTGTTTCGTACGACCGGTTCTGGCCGTTATGCGCCCGGTTCTGTCCACCACCTTTGGTAACTATCTCTGACCTCGGCCTTGAGCTGAGCCGCCGATATGTCTGGTGGAGATGACGGTTCGGGCGAGTAGCAGTCACATGCTGTGAAAACTTGATCCATGATTTCGCAAAACTCACGTCCGTCAGCTACTCTAGCCTTGCCTGCATTAATATGCTCCCATAGAGCATCCCGGTCCAAACGCCATTGCCGCATAAAACGGATAATGAACTCATCGGCCGACAGCACGTCTTGAACGAATTGTGCCATTGCGTCCTGATAAATCTTCTGGTGGTTATGGTATGTCATTTCCATTCAGGTCTTATTGTCACTGACGAACGTCGGTTATTGGCCGATTGCACCTATTCACGCCGTCGGCACCACCCTAGCGTTATTCTTTCTTTTTCATCAGACCGGCCAATGAGGCAAACGGATTATGCGTTGCCGGCGCGACCTCGGCCGATTTCAGACCAGGCCCCCGGTCGGCCTCGAGATAACGCGAGTGTTCGTTATCGTGGCAGTAAAGGCACAGCAATTCCCAGTTGCTGCCATCAGGCGGATTGTTGTCGTGATTGTGGTCACGATGGTGCACTGTAAGTTGCGACACATTGGCATGCGTGAATTCGCGCATGCAGCGCCCACACACCCACGGATACATTTTCAGAGAGCGCTCGCGATAGCCCAGCTCGCGCTGGTCGGCCGCGCGCCGTGCGTCGGCCACAATTTTGTCCAGCCGCGCGGCGTCCGGTTTTTTTCCTACAGTCATGCTTATTTCCTTTCCTTACTGTTACATGTTGGCCAGCAGCGCACACCGTCGGCCGGTTCGGCCGCTGGCCCCAAAGCGGACTATGGCTAAAACTTGTACATACCGTTTTGACTTTACGGCTGGGCGAACGAATGACTTATCTTCACGTATCCATCGAGAGCAAGGCGCTGTAGGCGGAGTTGAACAACCTCAATTTCTAGATAAAGGCAAGCAAGTATTTCCGCAGCGGTAAGCCAGAGCGCGAGTCTAGTGTTTTTTAGAAAAAAATCGCGTCGCGAAACTGTTTTATCACCTACTTCCACATCATCGTTAATGCCGTGGCCGAAGGATTTTATAACGGCACTTTGCTGTTGCTTGTCGAACGAATCAATATATTTTCCGAATGAGAATCCGATACTTGCAATATTGTGAACGAGCTTATTGCGCAATGTGGCGAGGCCTAAGAGGAATTTGGATTGCTCATTGGTGATGGCGCCGAGCTTCCTTAAGAGCGTCACTCTTCCAAACTTGGAGTTTGCATAATCTAACTCTGCGAACGAATCCGCTAACTCAGGCGTATCCAGTCGTTTGATCAGGATGTGTGTGCTCGCTGCCTCGAATAAGGCACTTAGCTTGACCACGAAAGACCAATCGTCCTCTTCGAGAATTTTTTCATAAAAACCACTTGGCAATGCGAGGTGCTTTTCAAACTCAAGGATATTATTGAAAATTTCGTTTTTCATATAACTTTTCCAAATAGGAAACGCACCTATGGATCTAAAATTTTAGCGGCGATTCCTGGCCGGTAGCAGCATTCGCATATTCGTTATACACTGTATAACAGATCATGATCGTGCCCGCTGTGCTTACTTCGTAGCGATCAAGTGTGCGCTTTACATCAGGATCGCCGACAGATCTTTCATTATATTGAGTAAGCGAATTAGCATCGCCAAACAGGTCTTTAACGTAACTAATCGAACAACGATTTGGTTCTGACCAAAACTGACTGACTATCTGCCTGCCCTCTTTGAGGCCAAGCATCAAAATCATGCTCTTGCCATTCAAAGTCATTTTCTCCTTCGAAGTAGAGATTGATGTCGAGTTCGGTTCGAGCGTTAAAGAAGTCTTGGGGGATGTTTTGAACCATCCTGTATTTTCTGATAAAACCCTTGTTCCACCAGCTTTTCCCCAACGGAGTCAAGCTATTCACCAATAACAAAGCTTGTTCATAATTTGTAAGTTGAGCACGTATCGTCTTAACGTAATCATATTTATTAATGAAATTAGGTTGACTATCAACGTAACATATTGCCTGGAATAAGTGACGATAGTAGTGCCCTAGGCGCGACTGGTGGCCATCTAAAGGCTGGTACGATAAATCAGAATTACGCTTAATGGCAAATTTCGTCTCTTCCTTGTCAAGGAAATCCGTTAGGTCATCTACATAATTTTCACCGAACCTAGCGATCAGGGATCGTCTTAACATTCGTGTAGAATTTGGGCCAACGCCAAAAAACAAGGCATAGTAGGACACACACAGAAGATCATCGTTGGTGAGTTTTTCAGAACCTTTAAGGCCGCGTATGGTATAAAGGATGCCTTGCCACTCGCGGATCAGCGAGACGAAAACCTTGCGACCCATTTGGTCTCCAACCACGAACTCAGCAACATTTTCACGATGCATCTTCACTAACTCAAAGTACTTACTTTCAAAATTCTGCTGTGTGGAGGCTTGGAGCTGATTTCGCAAATTCGATAATAGAAGTAAAACACTTGCAATCGTAAAAACCGTCCCCACAAACCCGCCTATAAAGTCCCCCAGCAACCCTGCGCCTTGGCTCGAAATTAGCGTCCTCAAATTCGGAACACACACTACCAAGCTGAGCAGGATGAGAAAAATAAGAAAAAGTGTGAGTTCCAACCAATGTTTGGTAAATCTATGAGCATTAGCTTTAGGAGCCGCTAACATTGCGCCGCTCCGGTAATTGTCAATCTGCCATGCCGTCGCGCGGGAAGGACAGCCACAGCGAACGCATCGCTCTAAATTCCCCGTGTTAGTTAAACGGCAGGAGTGACATGACCAATCGAAAGAAACTTGGTTTTTCACAGAATTACTCAATCTCATTAAAATGTATACCATTGACGCGTTTCACTAGCGGAACACTTTGCAGCAACTCAGCAGTGTCTGCACTTTTCAATCCGCAACTCTCGCTTGATGAAATTAAAGCAGACGCCCGCTCTTAGCCGATTGTACGCGGTCGCGTCGTCGCCTTCATCGGCTCTGGGAGTCGACGGTTCATAGGCGTCGATAACGCTGCCATTCGTCCCAAACCTTCTCGGCGATTTCCCCATATGCGCCGATGGGCCCGGCCGTTTCTGCGTCGAACCAAGTACAAAATTCCTCGTGAATTATTTGCTGAACGTCGTCTTTGGTGTTTGCGTGCTGTAATCGAGGAATGATGGTTCCCACTTCTGGGTCGTACTCGTCAGTGTTCGTTTCAAAATTAATTCCGACCGGGTCGGCCGCGAAAAGAAGTTTTGAGAGCGCATCAAAAAGCGCACTGTATTCGCGCCGAACTGCCGTCCTCTTCTGTGCTTCTGTGCTGTTAGTCATGAAAATCTTCTCGTGCATTGACGATGAAACACCGGCCGTTTTTAGAAAGCGCCCGCTGCAACGACTCAGTGTACGACGTTGTTGCTCCCCGGACAAGTAAGTGGTTTTGTTAGGTGTCCCAAGGACTTGAGGTGCGTCCTATTTTCGCAGCCAGCCCAATTTTTCCATTGAAAACCGCGAATCGCCCGGGCGTTCCTGACCAATGCGCGCCGTTCTTTATCAACCGCCAGCCAGCGCCGTACAAGCTCCGTAACGCATGTTTCCGGCTTGATGCCGGGACGTGTTTGCATAAGATGCAGTTTGAGGTCCAGAACCCCCCCTGATGGGCAGGTATAGCGGCTGCTTCGGATCATCAGCCGCGATTCAGTCCCCTTCGAGAAGCGTCTAAAGATTGTCCCGAAGAAACGGAATAGGGCACACTTTAGCCTTCCCCCCCTCGAAACTGGATCAAACCAGACTTTCGCCCTGGATTCCTAGCCCGTTTTCGACGCACGACCTGGATTTTTCAACCGGATTAGACGCCGATGGCCCGGAATATGCCGGGTTAGACCCTGATTCATTTGGCACCCGCCTGACCGCCCCCGAAATAATCATCGCGTTGAACATTCCCGCCTGGTTACCGGCATTAGCATAGTTCCGAAAAATTGAAAGGAACCATGAAGCCCATCGCCTTGCACCGGTTCGCTCCTCTGATGGCCTTGTTGCTGGCCACGCCGTCACCCGCGCAAACGCAGGCCGCTCCCGCCGCCCAGGTCACCGTCAACGGCACGAAAGCCACCGCCGACGATCCGCGCAATATCGTCACGGCGCGCAGCCGTGTGCTGTCGCGCAAGCTGGGTTCTTCATGCAATTTTATGAGCAGCTATAGCGCGAGCGACGATGACGTGACGTTGCGTTACATGCGCGACTTTAACCTCGACGACAGTATCTCCAATCCCGCCGAGCGCATCGATGAGTCCAGTCCGCTGGGCAATGTGGCGCGCATGGCCGATGCGACGTCCGTGGAAAACCCGGTGCCGTCCACCGATGCGATGGCGCCGTCTGTCCAGTGTGGCAACAATGACCGCAATTTCGCGGCCGGGCGCAACCGCATCGAGCGCAAGGATAAATCCATGGTGCAGGCGCTGGCGGCGCTGGACAAGGAAGATTACGCCGCAGCGCTGGCACTGTTTAACACGGCCTACACCAAGCTCGGGACGGATGAAGCGGCGCTGATGATAGGCAAGATGCACTTGCACGGCCTGGGTACGCCGAAAGACCCGGCGCAGGCGCGGGCCTGGCTGATCAAGGTCATCGACATGCGCTACCACCCTGTCGAAGACCGGTTGCAATTCGATCCGGCGCACTCGGAGTGGATGAATGCACGGGTGGAGGCGGCGATGCTGCTGGCGAAAATGGCGCTGCTTGGCGCCGGCTCGGACACGGGCACGGGAATCGGCAACGGCTCTGGCTCCGCCACCAGCGCAGGCACGGGTTCGGGGAGTGGCGCGGCACGCGACGCGGCGCAGGCGCGGCAGTGGTATGCCCGGGCCGCCGGGTATGGCTTTGTGCCGGCGTTGAACATGCTGGGCATGGCGGCGCTGTCAGGTTTTGGCGGTCCAAAAAATGCCGCGCAGGCGCGTGACTGGTTCAGGGAAGCGGCGGAAGCGGGCTATGTGCCGGCCCAATACCAGCTGGGGCAACTGTATTACGACGGCGCACAGGGTATTGTGCAAGACTATAAACAGGCTGGCGCGTGGCTGATGGCGGCTGCCAGGGGCGGGCATGCCGGGGCGATGTTCGGCGCGGCGCGCATGTACGACCTGGGCCATGGCGTGGCGCCGGACCAGCAGCGCGCGCTGGGGCTATACAAGCAGGCCGCTGTCAAAGGCCACCCCGATGCGGAAAGTGCGCTGGCCACGTATTTTTATGAGGGACAACTGGTCAAGCAGGACTACGCGACGGCCCGCAAGCTGTTCCATGAAGCCGCGATGCAGGGCCAGGCCGACGCGATGTTCAACCTGGCGGTGATGCTGGCCGAAGGGCAGGGCGGCGCGCGGGATGTGGCGCTGGCCTACGTATGGATGAACCTGGCAAAGGCATCCGGTCATGCTTCGGCGGGGGCGGCGCTGGGGGAAATCGCGCCGCGGTTGAGTGCGCAGGACAGGGTGACGGCGGATGGTATGTTGAAAACGCCGGCCACGCGGTGAGGCAGGGGGGCTTGATGAATCCAAGCCCCCCTGCGGAATGACCGCGCCGACTCCGGCGCCGGCGGCGGCGGCAGCCTGTCACATGCCCAGACGCCGCAATACTTCCTTGTTCATTTCGCGCGTATGCTGGTTCCAGTACGCCATGGTGTGTTCCAGTTCCGGCTTCAGGCTGTCCGCCAGCGCGTGTTCGCCCGCTGCGCGGGCCCAGATGATGTATTCGGCGCGCGCGGTAAAACTGTTGAACCGGGCCAAAGCTTCGGCAAACGCCGCTTTGGCTTCCGCATTGCGTCCGGCCGCGCCCAGGGTCTGCGCCCGCAAAATGGCAATTTCCTCTGCGCGGAAACTTGGGTCCGCGCGGCGCATGAAATCCATGTGCGCGATGGCGGCATCGATGCGCCCGCAAGCGAGATTGGCGCGCGCGGCGCCACGGCGCACTTCCAGGTCGGCGCCAAACACGCCGTTCAGGCAGGATTCAAAGGTCGAGGCGGCTTCTTGCGCGCTGCCGGCGTCGAGTTGAGCATAGGCCAGGCGCATCTGGTTTTGTGCGGTGGGCGTGAATTCAAAGGCGGCTTGCGCTTCGCGCAATTCCCGCCCCGGGTCCAGGGCCCGCGCCGCCGACGCCACCGCCTTGCGGGCGCCATGTTCCAGGCGCGAATTCGGCAAATAAATCGCGAAGAAGTAGACGATGCTGCCCAGCATCGGGAATGAAAATAAAATCAGCAGCCAGTACAGCTGCTGCCGCGTGCGCACCGCATGCACGGCGAACAGCAGCGCGATGAGGATGTGCAGTCCGAGACCGAAAAGTGGCATGATGGTAGAGATAATGCAGGGCTGAAAGCCAGCATTATCGCCGCAGCGAGGGGGCGGAAAGTACGCGCTTTGTCACAGTCCGCTTCGCGCCTGCGCGTTCAGCCTGCGCAACGTATGGAATCCCTGCACGATCCAGCTGTAGCCGCTGACCAGGACGATCCCGGCCAGCACCAGCAGGGCGCCCAAAATGAAATTGGGTTCGATGTGTTCATCGAGCAGGTAGCCGCCCAGCCCCACGGCAAACAGCGGGGTCAGGAAGGAAAACACGCCCAACCGCGACGCCAGGTAGCGCCGCAGCATGGCGAACCAGGCCAGGTAGCTGACAAACGATGCCACCACGGACTGGAACGCCAGGCTGCCGAGCGCCAGCGGCGTGGCAGTGAAGGTCAGCTGGCCGAGCGCGGCGGCGGCCGGCAGCAGCAGGACCGGCGCGGCCACCAGCTGGTACAGCAGGGTTTCCGTGGCGGGGGCGGACGACAGTTTCGAGCAGCGGATCACCACCGTGGTGGCGCCCCAGGCGGCGCCGGCCGCCACGCACATCAAGTCGCCGGCCAGCATGTTGGCCATGTCGCGCGCCGGGCCCTGGCGGCCAATGAAGGTGACGGCGATACCGATAAACGCCAGCGCAATACCGATCCACTGGCCCGGCGCCAGGCGCTCGGACGGCAGTTTCCAGTGCAGGCCCAGCGCCGCGAAGATTGGCCCGGTGTACAGCAGCACCACGGTATGGCCGGCCGTGGTGTGGCGCAGCGCTTCGCCGATCAGCAAGTATTCCAGTGCAAACAGGAAGCCCGCCATCAGGCCGGGACGCAAGCCGCCGTCCGTGAATTTTTCACGGCGCCACCACATCAGCATGGCCACCAGCACGGCGGCGATGCCAGAGCGCAGTGAGATTTGCAGCAGCGGCGAGACATCAGCCGCCGTGGCTTTCAGCGCGATTTGCTGCAAGCTCCAGGTCAGGCACAGCAGCGCCATCAGGCCGATGGCTTGCCCATCCAATGTTTTGCGCGTGTCCACGGCGATTCCTTCATCAATAAACTAAGATCCATTATGCGCCTGGCAGCTTTGCTTGATATAGTTCAAAACTGACAGAACATAGCGTCAGCCCGCCAGTCGCCGGGGTTGACAGGAAATTGATGACCTCGCCGCCCCGTCACGTCCGGATGCCGCCGTTTACCGACACCCTGCCGGCGCCGATTTATTTCCGCGCGGTCCAGGTGCCGGCCGACACGATTTATCCGTGGCATTGCCACCAGTGGGGCGAGTTCGTGTATTCGTTCAGCGGCGTGATGGAAGTGAAACTGGCCGGCAGCCATTACCTGGCGCCGCCGCAATATGGCGTCTGGCTGCCGCCACGGGTCGAGCATATCGGCCAGAACCGGCTGGCGGCGGAACACAGTTCGCTGTATATCGCGGAAGAGCTGTGCGGCGCGTTGCCGGCGGTGACGTGCGCGCTGGCGGTCGGTCCGCTGGTGCGCGCCATCCTCGAACAGTTGCGCCAGCATCCGCCCGCCAGCCCGATTGACGCCAGCGATGAGCGCCTGCTGCGGGTGCTGGTCGATCAACTGGCCGGCGCGCAATGCGTCGGCAGTTATTTGCCGATGTCGGACGACCCGCTGCTGGCGCCGGTGCTGGCCATGCTGGAAGCCGATCCCGCCGACAACCGCTCGCTGGCGCAACTGGCGCACGCGGCCCACACCACCGAGCGCACCCTGATGCGGCGCTGCCAGCGCGAGCTGGGCATGACCCTGGCCGACTGGCGCCAGCGCTTGCGCGTGGTACGCGCCATGGCGCTGCTGGAAGCCGGGCAGACGGTGGAAGCGGTGGCGCTGGACCTCGGCTATGCCAGCGCGTCGGCGTTTATTGCCATGTTCCGCCGCCTCACCCATGAAACCCCGGATGAATACCGCAAGCGCGCCGGCTCCACAGGAAAAACCCCAGGACGATCCCATGCACATCCTTGACGCGGCCCGCACGGCCGAATCATTGCCATATTCCCTGCTGGTGCCGGCCGTGGCGCAGGCGGCCATCGGCCTGTCCCGTGGCGGGATCGACGCGCCTGAGCGCAAGGTTGTCACCATCGACGCCGATGCCGTGCTGCTGTGCATGCCGGCGGTGGCGCCGGACATCAGTGTGACCAAGCTCATTACCGTCCATGGGAAGAATGCGGCCCATGGCTTGCCGGCCATCCAGGGCGAAGTCATCGTGTTCGATACCGCCACCGGACGGCGGCTGGCGCTGCTCGACGGGCCGACCGTGACGGCGCGCCGCACGGCGGCCATGACCTTGCTGGGCATCGAGACACTGGCGCCACGCCGTCCCGCCTCGGCGCTGTTGATTGGCACGGGCGCGCAGGCGCTGGCCCACGCGCACGCCCTGGCGGACTATTTTGGCGTGCGCGCTTTCCATGTCGCGGGGACGTCGGCGGCCAAGGCGGCAACCTTTGCCGCGGTGTTATTGGCGGCGTTGCAGGCGCGCCATCCGGGTGTGATGGTGCACGCCTGCGCCGTGCAGGCCCTGGCGGAGCGGGCGCTGGAGGCCGATGTGGTGATCGCCTTGACGACGTCCACCGTGCCGGTGATTCCATCGATGCTGCCGGACGATACGCTGGCAATCGGTGTCGGCGCGTTCAAGCGCCACATGGCGGAATTCCCGCCGGCGTTGCTGCACGCGCGCGACATCGTGGTGGACGACGTCCACGGCGCGCGCCATGAAGCGGGAGATTTGATCCAAGCCGGCGTGGACTGGGCCGGTGTGTGCGCGCTGGGCGACATCCTGTCCGGCAAGGCGCCACGGCCGGCGAAGACGCCCGTGTTCAAGACCGTGGGGCAGGCCGCGTGGGACCTGGCGGCGGCGCGGGTGGCCATTGGCCGCTGACGCGGCCTGTTGGATTGCGGCGAGTCTTATTCCCGCACAAAGATCTTTTGCAACAAGCCCAGCAACTGCGCCCGTTCCTGATCGCTCAGCATCGCCGTGGCTTCCGCTTCCAGTTCGCCCGTGGTCTGTTCCGATTGCATGCACAGCGCCGTGCCTTGTCCCGTCAGGATCAAGGTCTGCGAGCGCTTGTCCAGCGGATTGCGCTGGCGCAGTACCAGGCCCCGTGCTTCCAGCTTGTCCAGCATGATCGCGAGGTTCGGCGGCGAGACATTCACCGCCGCCGACAGCCGTTTTTGCGTGATGTTGGGATTGGCCTTCAACAGGCTGAGGACGGAAAATTCCGCCGGCTTCAAGTTGAATTGCGCCATGCGCTCGTCGAACAGCGGCACGATGGTGAGGTAGGCGCGGCGGCAATTGTAGCCAACCAGGCTGAGCAGGTGATCCTGTTTCAGCGGCTGTTCCGCCGCTTCCTGCACGGCATCAATGAGTTCCTTGTGTTTCCTGGTGGGCATGGCAAAAACTCTGCTTTTTGGTTAGCGCTGCATTATAAGGCTAAATAGTTATATCTTAGAAGTACCTATTGTGCAATAAGCCGGGGTTTGCCGTAGCCCGCTATACTCGGACACCACACATGAGAGGAGCGCCCATGACCACACCACGCCAGCCTGTCGTCTTGCCGCCCGGCGGTGGACGCAGCTATCCGATGGGCCGCATTTCCGCACTGTTCAAGGCGGACGGCGACGAATCGGCCAACCAGTATTCGATTTCCGAATGGTGGCTGGAGCCGCGCACCACCGGCCCCGGGGCGCATGCGCACCCGGAAGACGACGTGTTTTATGTGTTGGAAGGAACCATGAGTTTTTTCGTTGGCGACCATTGGGTCGATGCGCCGGCGGGATCGTTCGTGCTGGTGCCGGGCGGCGTCACGCACGATTTTGAAAACCGGGGCGAACGGCGCGCCGGGGTGCTGAATTTCTCGGCCCCGGGCGGGTTTGAACCGGCCATGCCCGGCATCAGCGACTGGTTCCACGAACATCCACCGGGCGCGCCGGCCGGTTGATCGGCTACGCTTCCCCTGCCAGTGATTGATTGCGGAAATCCTTGGGCGTCACGCCGATGCGTTTCTTGAACAGGCGGCTGAAATACGCCGGGTCCTGGAACCCCAGTTCATAGGCGATGCTGGCGACGGGCGAGGGCGCATAGGTCAGCTTGCGGCACGCTTCCAGCATCAGCCGGTCCTGGGCGATGTCGAAGGCGGTCTGCCCCGCGACTTTCAGGCACAGCCGGTTCAGCCGCACCGGGGTAAGGTGCAGGGCGTCCGCATACTGGCCCACTTGCCATTGTTCCCGGTAGCGCTGTTCGACCTGGGCGCGGAAGCGGCTGAACAATTCAAAGTCGCCCCGGCCCGACTGGTGCGCGGACTGCTGTTCCGCCTGCGCCCGCGTCAACAGCACCAGCACGCTGCACGCCAGCCATTCCAGCAAGTGCGTGTGGCCGTAGTGGGGCCAGGCGGCTTCCGCCATCAGGCTGTCGAGCAGTGCCCCGATGCGCGCATGGAGTTCGGGCATGGTCTCCAGCGACAGCGCCAGCGGCTGGATAAACAGCGGCGCAAACAAATCGCCCCGGTCGCGGCCGGCGGAATACACCAGTTGTTCATCGATGGTCAGTACATAACCCTGCGCTTCCTCGGAAAAATCGAAACCGTGTTCCAGCGACGGGTGGATCGTGATGACGGTGGGGCCGATGCGTTCCCACACAGCCTCGCCGACGGCGGCGCGGACTTGCCCTTCCATTAAAAAAAGTACCTGAAACAGGGCCTTGTGCGTGTGGCGGCCGATGTGCCAGTCGTGCTGGCGGCTGCGCGCCTGGATGGTTTCAATATGCACCAGTTCGGCACCTTCCGCCCGCTGTTGCTCGCCGTACAGGGCAAACTGGGGGACGTCTGGCGGGGGAGGGAAAGGCTTGCGGGCCATGGCGGACGACCTTGTGTATGCATTGCGGGTGTGAAAATAGTACAAGTAATTTGCGAAACCATCCATTCTTTTCAGCGCAGGGGGGCACTACGATAGAGCCATCAAAAACAGTCATACACCGAGGAGAAGACCATGCGTACCCAAGTCGCCATCATTGGCGCCGGCCCGGCCGGCCTGCTGTTGTCCCACCTGCTGCATTTGCAGGGGATCGAGTCCATCGTGCTGGAATCGCGTTCCCGCGACGAGATCGAGGCGACCATCCGCGCCGGGGTGCTGGAACAGGGCAGCATGGATATCCTGCTTGACGCCGGTGTCGGCGAACGCATGAAAAAGGAAGGCGCGCTACACCACGGCTTTGACCTGCAATTCGATGGCCGCCGCCACCGCATTGATTTGACGGGGCTGACGGGCAAGGCCATCACGGTCTATCCCCAGCATGAAGTCATCAAGGACCTGGTGGCGGCCCGTATGGCGGCCGATGGCCAATTGCTGTTCCAGGTGACCGACGTGGTCCCGGGCGGGATCGACGGCATCGAACCGTCGGTCACGTTCACGCACAACGGCGAGGCGCGCCGCATCGACGCGGACTTCATCATTGGCTGCGATGGTTTTCACGGCGTATCGCGCCCGGCCATGCCGGCGGCGGGCCGCGAAGATTGCCAGCGTATTTATCCGTTCGGCTGGTTCGGCATCCTGGTGGAATCCAAGCCTTCATCGGACGAATTGATTTATGCGCAGCACGAGCGCGGCTTTGCGCTGGTCAGCACCCGCACCCCGACGGTGCAGCGCCTCTACTTCCAGTGCGACCCGGCCGATAAAGTCGAGAACTGGTCCGATGACCGCATCTGGGCGGAATTGCATGCGCGCCTGGAACACAACGACGGCTGGCAAGTCCAGGAAGGGAAGATTTTCCAGAAGGGCATTATCGGCATGCGCAGCTTTGTCTCGACGCCGATGCAGTCGGGCCGGCTGTTCCTGGCGGGCGATTCGGCGCACATCGTGCCGCCCACCGGCGCCAAGGGGATGAACCTGGCGATTTCCGATGTGCGCCTGCTGTCGCGCGGTCTGGAACAGTTTTACCGCCAGGGCAAGCAGGACTTGCTGCAATCGTATACGGCCGATGCGCTGAAACGCATCTGGCGAGCCGAGTATTTTTCGTGGTGGATGACGCGCCTGATGCACACCTTCGCCGACGCCACGCCGTTCGAACGCCAGATGCAGCGCGCGGAACTGGACAACATCGTGGCGTCGCGCCAGCTGGCGACGGCGCTGGCGGAGAATTATGTTGGCGTGTTTTAAGGCGCGTTGACGCTGGCACGGCAGCTTCCGCTGCGCGGAAACTGCCCTACGCGGTACGAATTTGTGGATGGCGGAAAATGCGTAGGGTGGATTCCGCAAGGCGGAAGCCACCATGCCGGCATGACGATGCGGCCCGCTTCAGTGGCCCGAGTGCGCGCCCCCGGATGGTTTCCTCACCGTCACCTCCACATCAGCCTGATGCTGGTGGTGCGGCTTGGCCAGCGCCTTGCCCGCATCCTTGCTGCGCACCGGTTCCGCCAGCTCCCCGGTCCATTCATACGCCACCGACCCCTTGGGATGCCGGTACCAGCCCGGGTCCGTGTAATCGCCGCGTTTCTGGTCCTTGCGCACCTTCATGACCGTAAACATCCCGCCCATCTCCACGCCGCCAAACGGGCCTTCGCCCGTCATCATCGGCAAGGTGTTTTCCGGCAGCGGCATTTCCATGCCGCCCATCGAGCCGCCCTTGTCGCCCATCACCATATAGCCCGGCACGATCTTGTTGATTTTTTCCGCGATGCCGCTGTGGTCCACGCCGATCAGGTTTGGCACGTCGTGGCCCATGGCGTTCATGGTGTGGTGCGACTTGTGGCAGTGGAAGGCCCAGTCGCCCGGTTCGTTGGCAACGAATTCAATCGCCCGCATCTGGCCCACGGCGACATCGGTCGTGACTTCCGGCCAGCGCGCCGACGGCGGCACCCAGCCGCCATCGGTGCCGGCCACCACGAATTCGTGGCCGTGGATATGGATCGGGTGGTTGGTCATGGTGAGGTTGCCGACGCGGATGCGGACCTTGTCGTTCTGGCGCACGTTCAACGATTCGATCCCAGGGAACACGCGGCTGTTGAAAGTCCACAGGTTAAAGTCCAGCATGGTGTTGGGATTCGGCGCATAGCGCCCCGGTTCGATGTCGTAGGCGTTCAGCAGGAACACGAAATCGCGGTCCACCGCGTGCAGCGACGGGTCCTTCGGGTGCGTGACCCAGAACCCCATCATGCCCATCGCCATCTGCGTCATTTCATCGGCGTGTGGGTGGTACATGAAAGTCCCGGGGCGGCGCGCGATGAATTCATAGACAAACGTCTTGCCGGGCGCGATGGCCGGCTGTGTCAGGCCCGTCACGCCATCCATGCCATTGGGCAGGCGCTGGCCGTGCCAGTGGATGCTGGTGATTTCCGGCAGTTTATTGGTGACGAAGATGCGCACGCGGTCGCCTTCCACCACTTCGATGGTCGGGCCGGGCGACTGGCCGTTATAACCCCACAGGTGGGCCTTCATGCCGGGCGCCAGTTCGCGCACCACGGGTTCGGCCACCAGGTGGAATTCCTTGACGCCGTTGTTCATGCGCCAGGGCAGCGACCAGCCGTTCAGGGTGACGACCGGGTTGTACGGCCGGCCATTGGGCGGCGGTGGCGGCACGTGGGTGTCCGCGTTGGCCATGGTGGGCGCTTCCGGCAGGGTGGCGGCGCCGGCTTTGGTGACGGCGCTGGCGGCCACGGCGGTGGCGGCGCCGGCGTTCAGGAGGAAGTTGCGGCGTGTGGTCATGGCTGGGCTCCCGCGCCGTGCTGCGCGGCCTGTAATTGGGTTTCCGCGATCCAGAAATCGCGCTGGGCTTCAATCGATTCGTTAACGCTGTTCAGTTGTTCGCGCGCATCGGCCAGTAATTCAAACACCGAGGCCAGCATGCCGTTGTAGCGCAACAGCACTTCGTCGGAAATGACTTTCCGCTGAGGCACCACCTGGTCGCGGTAGTGGCGCGCGATATCGTAGGCCGTGCGGTAGCCGGAATAAGCCAGCCGCACGTCGGAGCGGGCCTGCAGCGCCGCCGCCGTGGTGCGGTGCAAGGCTTGCTGGTATTGCGCCTCGGCGCGGGCCATCCTGGCGCCGCCCCAGTCGAACAGCGGCAATTCCAGCGAGACTTCATAGCCGTTCTGGCGCGGCATGCCGGTGGCGCTCTTGTTGGCATAGCCGGCGTCGAACACATTGATGAAGCGGGTGGCCCTGGTCAGGCCCAGGTCGGACGCGGCGGTTTCCGCATCGCGCCGCGCGGCCAGCACGTCAAGGCGGCGTTCCAGCGCGGTGCGTTCCGCTTGCTGCGGTTCTTGCGCCATGGCCGGCAACTCCGGCAAACGGTCCGGCAATTGCAGCGTGTCGCTGCGCTCCAGGCCCAGCAGACGGGCCAGGTGTTCGCGGGCGGCCAGGGCTTCATGGCCGGTGCGGGCCTGGCGCGTGATGGCGTCGTCATAAAACGCGCGTTCGCGGGCCTGGTCCAGGCGGCTCCAGTTGCCGCTCTTGCGCATGCGCTCGGCCAGCAGGGCGCCGGCCTCGGCGGCGTCGCGCACCTGTCCCGCAAACGCGGCGCTTTGCGCGGCGGCCACGGCGGTGTACCACGCGCGGCGGGTGTCGTGGGCCAGTTGCACCGCATGCCCGGCGGCCGCCAACTGTGCGCGTTCCAGCTGGCGCCGGGCGATGCCGCTGCGCGCGGGCAAGGTCAGCAGGCCGGCGATATCGAATGTGACACTGCGGTCGATGTCGGTGTCGCCCCCGCCGCGCACGCGGCCAAACCCGATGCCCGGATTGCGCAGGCGGCCGGCCTGGGCCACATCGGCGGCCGTCACGCCCAGTTCCGCCAGCGCGGCTTTTAACGATGGGCTGTTCAGCAGGGCAATGCGCACGGCGCTGTCCGGTGTCAGTGGCTGTTGCAGCAGGGTGGCGATTTCCTTGCCGGCGGCGGTGTCCGGTGCGGCCATGGACAGGGGCGCGGCTTGGCCGATGCGTTCCGCAGCCAGCGCGGAGGCGGCGTCGGCGCCGCCATCGGACGGCACGGCGGCGCAGCCGGCCAGCGTGGCCAGCGCCGCCACGATGGCGGCGCGGATGATCAGGTGTGCCGCCATATTAATGCTCCTTGCGCTGTGGCAGTGGGCGTTGCAGGGGCGAATGCGCGGGCCGGATGGATACAGCCAGCGGCGCGCCGGCTGCCACGGGCGGCAGGGCGTGTAACGGTTTCATGTTGTGGTTCCTTGTGACGTGCCGGTAATCCGGCGGACGCGGCGCGGGCCGCGGCGTGTAACGCGAACGGGTTACAGCGCGCGGGGCGGGCGTTCCAGGCCGGCGGGGAAAATCGCGGCGATGGCCGCTTCCTTGGCGGGCATTGCACGGGCGGCGCGGGGCAAAGGGCCGGGCGGGAGCGCCGCATGCGGCGGCGCGGTGGCGGCCGTGCAGCAACTGGCGCAGGTACTGCATTTGCCGTGCGGCTGGCGGCCGGCGCCGCCATCGTCTTGCGCCGGCGCGCCATCCACGGTGGCCGCAAGCTGTTCATGGCAGCCGTGCGACGCGGACGAAGACACCGCAGCCGATACGGATGCCGGGGCGGCGCCCTGCGCCGCGCAGGCGGCAAATACCGCGGCGCTGCCTTGCAGGGGCAAGGCGGCCATCAATATCCACAGCAGGCAGCGAACAAGAAAGGGCATGGGGTTCGGAGAAAAAACGCGGCAAACGCCGTATCAGGCCGACACTATAAACCTTGCCACGGGGGGAAGGTCAAGCGGCGCGCGGTGCAAGTATTTGCCATAAAGAAAAGTTTGTTGCAATTTATCTAGTGTTCTGGTGGCAAGTGTGTTACCTTTGGTTTTGGGAAAGTGACTGTTGGAGGCGGCGGATGGTGGGCGGTAACTCTGCATCGCAGAGACGAACGAATACACATATGGCG
This sequence comes from Pseudoduganella sp. GW821-FHT12E03, assembly GCF_058807115.1. NCBI lineage: Bacteria > Pseudomonadati > Pseudomonadota > Betaproteobacteria > Burkholderiales > Oxalobacteraceae > Pseudoduganella > Pseudoduganella sp. GW821-FHT12E03. Next base: position 861,055 of record NZ_JBXAQJ010000002.1, read on the forward strand.
GCAATCGTCGAACATGGCGTGATGCTGAACGATACGATGGGCCGGCAATTGGCGGTGTCTTATATGCGCAGTTTTGATGTGCCGGACAATGTCATTGAACGGGTGCTGGGCCAGGGACGGCGCCGCACGTTTTAATCCAGGCTGATCCGCGCCAGATACCCTGGCGCCGCACCAGCCATCACGGCAGCAGCACCGATAATTCCTGCGCTCCGCGCAGCAGCGCCGGCAGGAATTCCTTTTCAAGTTTATCCACCGACACCCGGGCCGCTTGCGCGCCCACGTTCAGCGCCGCCAGTACCTGGCCCGATGCGCCCCGCACGGGCACGGCAATCGAGCGCAATCCCACTTCCAGTTCTTCATCGTTGACGGCGTAGCCGGCCTGGCGCACGCCGCGCAGGATGTCCCGCAAGCGCGCTTCTTCCACCACCGTCCGCTCCGTCATCGGGCGCAGCCGCGTTTTTTCAAAGTAGGCATCGAGTTCGCCGGGCGGCAAGTGCGCCAGCATGACCCTCCCCAGCGACGTGCAATAGGCCGGCAAACGGCTGCCGGTATTGAGCGCCACCGACATCACGCGCGACGTGGCCGCGCGCGCAACATACAGGATTTCCCCTTCATCGAGCACCGCCAGCGAACTGGATTCATTCAGTTCGCGGCTGATGGCGTTCAGGCACGGCTGCGCCGACACCGTCAGCGGGGTGGACGACAAATACGAATACCCGAGCGTCAGCACTTTCGGCCGCAGCGAGAAATTGTTCAGTTCCGCATCGACATAGCCCAGCTGCTGCAAGGTGTACAGGCAGCGCCGCACGGCGGCGCGGGGGATGCCGGTCTTGTTGCTGATCTGCGCAATGGTTTGCGGCTTGCGCGAATCGGAAAACGCGCGCACCACCGCCAGGCCGCGTGCCAGCGACGTCATGAAACTGGGATCGGTCATCGCATCGATCTGTTCGGCGATGGTGGGTTCGCGCTCTGCCGGGGCGGCAAGGTCTGGAGTCGGTTTGGTAGGCATGGCGGGATTTTATCCGGAGTGCCGTTCCCGATAGAAGATTTTTTCTTGACCGCGGCGCGGCAATGTCGATACACTGAGTGTGCGATAAACAAACATGTGTGCGGTAATCGAACACTTTAAATGGGATGAACCATGATCGACAAGACATTTGACTCTCTGGAAGGCGCCGTCGGCGATATCCACGATGGCGCCACCGTGATGATTGGCGGCTTTGGCAACGCGGGCATGCCGTCGGCGCTGATCGATGCGCTGATTGCGCACGGCGCGCGCGACCTCACCATCGTCAACAACAATGCCGGCAACGGCGACACCGGCCTGGCCGCGCTGCTCAAGGCCAAACGCGTGCGCAAGATCATTTGCTCGTTTCCGCGCCAGGCGGACTCGCACGTGTTCGATGCGCTGTACCGCGCCGGTGAAATCGAGCTGGAACTGACGCCGCAAGGCAACCTGGCCGAGCGCATCCGTGCGGCCGGCGCCGGCATCGGCGGCTTTTTCACGCCGACCGGTTTCGGCACCTTGTTGGCGGAGGGTAAGGAAACCCGCGTCATCAACGGCCGCAACTACGTGCTGGAATCGCCGATCCACGCCGACTTTGCGTTGATCAAGGCGCTGAAGGGGGACCGCTGGGGCAACCTGGTGTACCGCAAGACTGCCCGCAACTTCGGCCCGATCATGGCGATGGCCGCGAAAACCACGATTGCCCAGGTGCAGGACGTGGTGGCGCTGGGTGAGCTGGATCCGGAAGTGATCGTTACGCCCGGCATTTTTGTGCAGCGCGTCGTCAAAGCTGATGTGAAAGGGAATGTGCAATGAGCAGCGAAGTGAAACGCTACAGCCGCGAACAGATGGCGGCCCGGGTGGCGCGGGATATCCAGGAAGGCGCGTACGTCAACCTCGGCATCGGCTTGCCGACCAGCGTCGCCAATTACCTGCCGGCCGAACGTGAAGTGTTTTTGCACAGCGAAAACGGTTTATTGGGCATGGGCCCGGCGCCGGCCGAAGGCGAGGAAGACGAAGACTTGATCAACGCCGGCAAACAGCCGGTGACCTTGCTGACCGGCGGCGCTTACTTCCACCACAGCGATTCGTTCGCGATGATGCGCGGCGGCCACCTTGACATCTGCGTGCTGGGCGCGTTCCAGGTGTCGTCCGAAGGCGATCTGGCCAACTGGCATACCGGCGCGCCGGATGCGATTCCCGCGGTGGGCGGCGCGATGGACCTGGCGATCGGCGCCAAGCAGGTGTTTGTCATGATGGAACACCAGACCAAGAGCGGCGAATCGAAAATCGTCGGCCAGTGCACCTATCCGGTCACCGGCATCGGCTGCGTCAACCGGATTTATACCGACCTGGCGGTGCTCGATGTGACGGCGCGCGGCCTGGTGGTGCGCGAAATGGCCGACGGCCTGAGCTTTGAACAACTGCAAACGGTGACGGCCGCGCCGCTGCTGCGAGCCTGAACGCGCGCATGGCGGTTTGCCGAGCCAACTAATTTAAGGAAACTGAAATGAACGATGCTTTTATCTGCGACGCGATCCGCACTCCCATCGGCCGTTACGGCGGCGCACTGAAAGATGTGCGCGCCGACGACCTCGGCGCCATCCCGCTGCGCGAACTGATGCGCCGTAATCCGCAGGTGGACTGGCAAGCTGTCGACGATGTGATCTATGGCTGCGCCAACCAGGCTGGTGAAGACAACCGCAATGTGGCGCGCATGGCCGCGTTGCTGGCGGGCTTGCCGCTCGAGGTGCCTGGCACCACGGTCAACCGCCTGTGCGGTTCCGGCATGGACGCGGTGGGCCAGGCGGCCCGTGCGATCCAGTCCGGCGCGGCGCACCTGATGCTGGCGGGCGGCGTGGAATCCATGACCCGCGCGCCCTTCGTGATGGGCAAGGCCGACAGCGCCTTCAGCCGCAGCGCCGCGATATATGACACCACCATCGGCTGGCGCTTTCCGAACAAAGCCATGAAGCAACTGTATGGGACCGACGCGATGCCGGAAACCGCGGAAAACGTCGCGGTCGACCACCATATCAGCCGCGCCGACCAGGATGCGTTTGCCTTGCGCAGCCAGGACCGCACCGCCCGCGCCCAGCGTGACGGGCTGTTTAATGACGAAATCGTGGCGGTGCCGGTCCCGCAAAAGAAGGGCGATCCAGTGCTGTTTGCGCAGGATGAACACCCGCGCGCGACCAGCCTGGACACGCTGGCCAAACTGAAAGGCGTGGTGCACGCGGAGGGCAGCGTTACGGCGGGCAACGCGTCGGGCGTCAATGACGGCGCCTGCGCGGTGCTGCTGGCCAGCGCGCAAGCGGTGCGGCAATATGGCTTGACGCCGCGCGCCCGTGTGCTCGGCATGGCGGCGGCCGGTGTGGCGCCGCGCGTGATGGGCATCGGGCCGGTGCCGGCCGTGCAAAAGCTGCTGCGCCAGCTGGACATGACCCTGGACCAGTTCGACCTGATCGAGCTGAATGAAGCGTTCGCATCGCAGGGCCTGGCGGTGCTGCGCGGCCTGGGGCTGGCCGATGACGATGCGCGCGTCAACCCGCAGGGCGGCGCGATCGCACTGGGCCATCCGCTGGGCATGAGCGGCGCGCGCCTGGTGACCACCGCAGCGTACCAGCTGCAACGCGGCGGCGGGCGTTACGCGCTGTGCACCATGTGCGTGGGCGTGGGGCAGGGCATCGCGATCGCCATCGAGCGGGTGTGATTAAATTTGTGGCATTTTTGCACTTGTGACAATCCGTGACTTTGTGCTGGAGATCCCGGCCTAACTTGAAACGATAACGTTTACAAGGGAGGTCGGGATGTCCAAAGCAAACCAGAAACCATGGGATAAAAATCCCGCAACCCTGGCGGTGCCGCTGGCCGCCACCGCCGTGGTACGCCGCCTCGAAGGGTTTTCCGCCACGCCATACGACGACAATGGCAACCTGCCGGGCGGCACCTGGACCATCGGCTACGGTTCCATCGTTGACGGCAATGAAAGGCCCGTGACCGATAAAACACCGAAAATCTCCGAAGACGAGGCCGTGAAATTGCTGCAGCGGGATATGCGCGGCGCGGCGCTGGCGGTCGCGCGCCGCGTCAAGCCGGCCTTGAACGAGGCGCAGGCCGCTTCGCTGATTTCATGGACGTATAACCTGGGCGAAGGCAACCTCGCCAAGTCCACCATGCTGACCTTGCTGAACAGTGGGAAAATTGACGCGGTGCCCAATGAAATGCGCAAATGGATCCATCACGAAGGCAAGCCGCTGGTGGGGTTGCTGCGGCGGCGCTGGGTCGAGGCGGCGATCTTTTCCGGCATGGACGAGACCAATGCCTGTACCGTGGCCTGGAAAACCATCGACAGCCTCGACGACTGGCCGTCGCTGCAGGCTTGAGCGGGCATATCGGGGGCTCACTCCGGCGGCGGGCGGCGGTTCTTGCCAATGATGGCAACCAGGATCAGCGCATACGCCGCCAGCCGCATCAGGTAATACAGGGGCGAATCCGGCGCGTCGACGGGCCGCATGGCGCCCAGCAGGCGCTGGGTCGCTTCCAGCGTGAAGGCCAGCGCGAAGTACAGGAAAAAGCGGTCGCGCGTATGGCGCCAATAGCGCAGGAAAAACAGCGCGATGACGGCGGCCGCCATGACAATCGCGCCGACCAGGATGGCATTGAGCGGCATCAGTCATCCTCCCAGATCAGCCCGTACAGCAGCGGCAGCAGCGCCACCAGCGCCGACGCCAGCCGCCACGTGGTCAAATCCACGTCCGGTTCCGGGAACACGATGCGGTCCAGGATCAGCAGGATATTGTTGACCACCAGGCAGGAAAAGCACAGGCCGCTCCACAGCAGCAGCCGGTGGCGCGTATGCCGGTAGCTGCGCAACAGCAGCCACGCACAGGCAAACGCGGTGGCGGCGCACAACAGGTAAATAATGTTGGCCATTTATTTGTCCTTTCGCCATACAAAGGCGTCCGCGAACAGCTGCGCCTTCTTGTTGGTTTTCGCATGGATCAGTGTGCTGACTTCGACCAGGTGGCGCGCATAGACTTGCGCGACCCGGTCCAGCATGTGCGCCAGCGGCGCTTCGGCCGGCGCGTAGCGGAAGCTGCCCGCCATGCCGGGCGCGGGCGTCGTGATGCCGGCGCCGTGCAGCTGGCGCAGCAGGGTATCGCAGGCGGCGCCGTTCAGGTACAGGCGCTGCGCCAGGCCGTGGCTGTTCCACGCCTGTGCGGGGTTATCCCGCATCAGCAGCAGTGCTTCCAGGTAAGGGATCGATGGAATCCGGAGCAGGATAAAACGCCGGATGTCATCGGGAATGGCACTTGGTTCCATGACGGCAAAGAAATAGATTTCTTGCCGTCATGTTCCCACGAAATGTTACAACGGGTGTGTACGATTGGAAATGTGAGGCTGCCAATGCCTGATGTCAGGACGTCAGGGCCAGCATGTCGACCACGTCCAGCCCGGCCAGGTCTTGCTCGGTGTTGCCGGCAAAGGCGGCCCGGCTTGGCGTGCCGTTTTTCAGCCAGGTCCGCACGGCCGCCTTGATGGTGTCTTGCGTGCAGTGCAGCACACCGTGGCGGAACCGGCGCCGCACGTCCATCGCGATGCCGCGCCGGTGCAGGGTCCAGGCCGCCAGCACCGCGTCGTACGGCGAGTCCGGACGGTCCAGTCCCCGCACCACGCAGATGATGGCTTCTTCGATTTGTTCCTGCGTGAAATCGGTGGCCAGCACCTTGTCGATCGCGGCGTTGAAATCCGCATAGGTGCCCGCCAGGCGGGGATCGCGGTACGACATCATGGAAAAGATCCCGGCGTTGCCGGCATAACCGGCCGACCCGCCATAGGCGCCGCCCTGTTCGCGCAGTGCCTGGTGCAAGACCTGGTGGGTTAACAGTTCCGCCGCCACCGCCAGCGCGGCCGCATCGGCATGGGCCTGGCGCGGGGCGGGCCAGGCGATGCTGCAGTGATTGACCTGGCCGGGGGCAAACAGCGCGGCATTGGCCAGCGGCGGCGTTGCGGCGCCGGCCGGCGTCACGGGCCCGGAGGCCGACGCCGCCGACGCCGCCGCTGCCCGGTCCGCGCCGGGCATGCTACCGGCGTGTCCGGCTGGTCCGGTATCGTGCCGGTTGGCGCCTGGCAGCCGGATCGCGGCGGCCAGCGCATCGGCGTCACCGCCGGCGCCCGCGCACAGCACGGTGACGGGGCCGGCCACGATGCGCTCGTGCAGCGCCGACAGGCGCCGGGCAATCTCAGCCACGCCTTCCGGCGTATGCGCCATGCGCTGCAGCTGCGCCATGAAGGGCAGCACGGTGGTGCCGCTGGCCAGGTCTTCGATATGGCGCAGCGGAGACAGCGGGGCGGCGGCGGTCAGCGCCGCATAGCGGTTGCCGGATTGCGCCAGGCTGTTGATGCGATTGCGCACCATGCGCTCGACCAGGAACGCGATCCGCTCATGCTCGTCGAAACGGGGGCTGGCAATGTGCGAGGCCAGTAAATCGCCCATGCTCTGGTGTTCTTCGCGCAAGCCGCTGGCGGCAAAGCTGACATCGAGCAGCAGCGAACCGTCTTCGCGCATGATGGCGTCGAAATTGACGCCGAACGTGGCCGCCATGCGCTGGCGCCATGCGCCGGCTTCTTCGTAATTCATGCCGGCCACGCCGAGGTCGCGCCGCAAGTCGGTATACAGCTGCAGCCATGGCCAGTCTTCGGCCGGCATGTCCGATACGTCGTAATGCACCCGCGCATAGGAAATGCCGTTCGACGCGATATCGAAACGGTAGGCGCCGTCGATTGGCGCGGGAATATCGGGCAACAGGCGCGGTTCGGTGCCGACGTCGCCTGGCAGGATACGGGGCAGCACGCCATTGTCGACCACGCGCCGCTGGTGGGCGTCCAGTGCGGCCGCGTCGTCGAGGATGCGGCTGCGCTCGGTCTCGGTCAGTGCCGCCTGACGGACCGCCAGTGCGGCTTCTTCCTGCGCGGCGCGTTCCGAAAAATATGCGGGATCGGGCACCACCGTGACTTCCAAGCGTGCCGGGGAATCGAGCATGGTGCGCACCAGTCCTTTGAAGAAGTCCGGGTCGGCGATGTCGCGCTCGAGCTGGGCCAGCACGGCATCGCTGTCGAAGGCGCTGATCACGTCGCCGCCGCGCATGGCGACGGGCAGCGCGTGCAGCATGCGGCCCAGGACATTGGGCATGCGGCCGCTGGCCGTGTCGCGCTGGCCGTAGCGGATGTCGCGCAGGGCGGCCGACAGCATGTCGTGCGGCACGCCGTGGGTGGCCGCGTATTGCAGCGCTTCCCACATGCGGGCGCGGGCGGCGCCCAACTGGTCTTCCGTCAAGCCTTCCATGCCGACGTGGAACAGCATCTGGCGCGCGCTGGGGTCGTGCCCGTTCAGGCGCGACGGGCGGCCAAAGCCGGCCGATTCCATGGCTTTTTTCAGTGGCGCGGACGCGTCGCCCAGCAAGCCGGCCGACAGCAGGTTGGCGTGGTAATGGACAAAGGCGTCGGCCGATTCGCCCATCAGCCAGGTCAGCTGGAAGCCATATTCGTCCGGCTTGCCGGACTGCGACGGTATCCGGATCGCATGGTCGCGCGGCGCGGTGAACGGCGCTGCCAGTTGCGGCACGCGGCGCGGCGCGCCGCCGGGCAGGCGGGCCAGCACCTTGTCGGTGATGTGGCGCTGGATGTCGAGCGGGTCGATCGGGCCGGCCGTCATGAATACGGCTTGCGACGGGTGGTAATGGCTGGCGTGGAAATCCTTGAGCATCTGGTGCGTCAAGTCGGGAATCGCCAGCGGATCGCCGCCGGACACCACCTGGTACGTGGTTTCCGGCAACAGGGCGGCGCCGATGCCGTTGTACAGCGCGCGCATCGGGTCGGCAAACGCGCCTTTCATTTCATTGAACACCACACCCTGGTAACCGAGCTTGCCATCGTCGAGCGTATGGCGCCAGCCTTCCTGCAGGAAGTTCAGGTAATCGAGGTTGGGGAAGAAGGCGGCGTCCAGGTAGACGTCCAGCAAGTTGAAGAAGTCGGTGCGGGAGGTCGAGGCAAAGGGGTAGACGGTGCGGTCCGCGTACGTCATGGCGTTCATGAAGGTCGCGGTGGAGCGGCGCAGCATGGAAAAGAACGGGTCGCGCACCGGATAGCGGCCGGAACCGCACAGCGCCAGGTGTTCCAGGATGTGGGCGCGGCCGTCGCTGGTGTCGGGGACGGTGGGGAATCCCACCAGGAAAGCCAGGTCCGGCTGCGTCGTGGCGACGTGGATGTGCACGGCGCCGGAGGCGGGTTCCACATATTCGTCGACGGTGGCCTGCAGGGTGGGGATGGTATGGCTGCGGAGTTTATTGAACTGGATCATGGGGTCCCCCGGTTGTCAGGCAGGACTCCAGTGTAAGCGCAATTGGTGTTTCCATGCGGACTGTAGCGCCAGTCCGACAAACGCGGCGCGCGCTCGCCCCGGTCAGCCCCCCAGCCACCGCATTAGCCAAGGCGCCAATTGCGGCGCCAGCAGCGCCGTCAGCACGCCATTCAAGCCCATGCCGAGCCCGGCAAAGGCGCCCATTTCCGCGCTGACCTGGAAGGCGCGGGCGGTGCCGATGCCGTGCGACGCCACACCCAGCGCAAAGCCGCGCCACTCCGGCCGATCGATACGCAGCGCATTGAACAGGGCGCGCCCGGCCACGGCGCCGAAGATGCCGGTGATGATCACCAGCACGGCGGTCAGCGCGGGAAGACCGCCCAGCTTGTCGGACACCGCCATGGCGATCGGCGACGTGGCCGATTTCGGGCCGATACTGGCCGCCAGCTGGTGCGTTCCGCCCAGCGCCAGCACCAGGCCTACGGCCGAGACGATGGCCGTCACGGAACCGGCCAGCAACGCGCACGCCATGGGAATAAAGACCTGGCGCACGCGCGGCAGGGCGCGCGCCAGCGGCACGGCCAGCGCCACGGTGGCGGGCCCCAGCAGGAAGTGCACGAACTGGGCGCCGGCAAAATAATCGCGGTAAGGCATGCCGCTGGCGGCCAGCACGCCACAAATCAGCGCCACCGCGATGGCGACCGGGTTGGCCAGCGGCGAGAATTTGCAGCGGGTGTAAATCGCATGGGCCAGTGCATAGGCGCACAGGGTCAAGGTCAGTCCCAGCAGCGGCGTGGCGGCCAGGTAAATCCAGATGCGGTTCAATTCCGGCAGGGCGGTTTCAGGCATCATTGCCGTCCTTGCGCTCAGTGTCCTCAGTGTGCTCCTTGCGGGACGCCGCGCGCATCACCAGCGCTGTCACGCCCAGGGTCAGCGCCGTGCTGGCGATCACGGAAACGATCACGGCCAGCCAATGGCCGCGCAGCACCGAGGCCGACACCATGATGCCGACGCCGGCCGGCACGAACAGCAGCGACAGGTGGCGCAGCAATTCATTGGCGGTCGCTTCCATGGTCTCAAGCAGCCGGGGCGACGCCGCCAGCGCCGCCAGCAACAGCAACATGCCAATCACCGGGCCCGGCACCGGCAACCCAAACGCATACGCCAACCCCTCGCCGAGGGACTGAAACAGCAGCAACAAGGAAAAAGTCGTCAACATTAATAGTGGGGTCAGGCGTGCATTCGTGCATAAATCGCCCGGGGTCAGGCGTGCATTCGTGCAATTCTATCGCGCTTGCCCAGGTGGCGCCGGGGCGGATTGGCGTTGGCCACATCCTTGCCAGACCGCGGCACGGCGTGGCCCGCTTTGCCCGTACAGGCACGGCGTGGCTTCCAGCCGGTTATCCGGCAAAAAGATATGCATGAATGCACGCCTGACCCCAATGGAATTGCGCATGAATGCACGCCTGACCCCCTTGTGGACCCCCTTGTGGGCCCATTGGCGGGGAGCGTGAGGTTCTGTGGCGGCCATGTTACGGCCGGTGCGCGACCGTGCCGAATGCGAGTATGATCGCAAACATGATAATTGCATCCCGGTAAATGGCGGAGAGCGACAAATAATGACGAATAACACAACTGGCGGCATGCCAGGAAATGAACCGGGAATTGAGCCGGTTTTTACGGCGGGGGTGTTTGATGTGGCGCGGCTGATGGCGGCTGCCGCCAGCCAGCCGGCCCAGCGCGAAGCGCTGCTGGTGCTGATGGAAAAGGTCTGCGGCGTGGCGCCGCGCGACATGGATGACGCCTTGGCCGCCTGGCGCGAGGGACAGCCGGTGCAGGCTGCCGCGCTGATCCACTCGCTGCGCGGCAGTATCGGCACCCTTGGCGCCAGCATTTTCTCCGCCAGCTCGCGCGAGCTGGAAGCCGCAGTCAGGGAGGGGCGCGCGAACGAGCAGCAGTTTGACGCCGCCCGGCGCGAATTGCAGGCATCGGTCGATACGGCGCTGGCCTGGCTGGCGCGCCAGCCGCGCCTGGCCATGACGGGCACGGTGGCGGACGGCGCCGAGGTGGCGCGCTGGAAAGCCCTGGTGGCCGGGCGCGATATCGACGCCGTCACTCAATACCCGCAAGTGCGGTCCGCGCTGGCGTCGCTGGGCCCGGCCCGCGCCGCCGCGATTGAGCAGGCCATGGCGCGCCTGGACTTTTCCGCTGTCCTGTCCGCGCTGGGAGAGCCGCCGCAGGGAGGGCAGCGATGAGCGCGCCGGCCGATGAAAACACCATCCTGATCATCGACGACAATGCCGAGACCATCCAGCTGCTGGCCGCCATGGTGCGCGACCAGGGCAAGGTGATTTTCGCCATGGACGGCATTACCGGCCTGGAAATGGCGCGCCGCCAGCGTCCGCAGCTGATTTTGCTCGATGTGGAAATGCACCACATGGATGGCTTCGAAGTGTGCCGCCGGATTGCCGCCGACCCGGATTTGCCGCACAGCCCCGTGATCTTCGTGACCGCGCAATCGAGCACGGAAAGCGAACTGGCGGGCCTGGCCGCCGGCGCCGTCGATTTCATCACCAAGCCGCTGATTGCCCCGGTGGTGCAGGCGCGCGTGCGCACCCACTTGCGGTTGCAGGCCGCGCTGCAAAGCTTGCAGGGCCAGGCCAGCCGCGACGGGCTGACCGGGCTGTATAACCGGCGCTTCTTCGATGAGCGGATGGCCGAGGAATTTGCCCGCCACCAGCGCCAGCGCGACTTGATGGGCGTCGCGCTGATCGATGTCGACCATTTCAAGCTGTATAACGACCATTACGGCCACCAGTTGGGCGACACTTGCCTGAAAGCCGTGGCCGAAGCCATCGGCAGCGGCACGCGCCGTCCCGCCGAAGTCGTGGCGCGCTATGGCGGCGAGGAATTCGTGGTGCTGCTGCCCAATTCCGACTGGGCCGCGCTGGAACACTATGGCGCGTGGATCTGCGGCCGGGTGGCGTCGCTCGGGTTGCCGCACGCGGCGTCGCTGACCGCGTCGCACGTCAGCATCAGCGTGGGCCTGAGCGCGATGTTGCCCGAACCGGGCAGCTCCGTCGAAATGTTCCTGGGCCAGGCCGACCGCGCCCTGTACCTGGCCAAGCAGCAGGGCCGCAACTGTTACCGGGTCGCGGCCGAAGGCGCCGGCAGCCACGGACCCTGACCATCATGACGCGGCGCGACTGGAACCTGACCGGCCAGCCGCGTTGGCGGCAACTCGCCGCTATCCTGGCCTGCGCCCTGCTGTATGCGGCGCTGGCCGCGCTGGGCCAGGTGCTGGCCATATCCAAAGGCAATGGCGTTCCCGTGTGGCTGCCGACCGGCCTCGGCCTGGCGGCCGTGTTGCTGTGCGGGCCGCGCATGCACTGGGCCGTGCTGCTGGGGGCGATGCTGGCCAATCTCATGATCCAGGTTCGCCATGGCCCGCTGACGCTGTCCGGCGCGGGGGCATCGGTGGTGATTGCGCTGGCCAACATGGTGGCGGTGCTGCTGGCCGCGCGCTGGGCCCGGCGTATCTTCGGCGCGAGCTTCCGTTTCCAAAGACTGCGTCAGGTCTACCTGTACACTGCGGCTTCGGTGGTGGCCTCGGTACCGGTGGCGCTGGCCGGCGCCCTGACCTTGCTGGTGGCCGGCAATATCGGCGCGGCGGACTTTGCCGATGTCGCGACCGCCTGGTGGATGGGCGATGTGCTGGGGTTCCTGGTGGTGGCGCCACCGCTGCTGGTCTTCGCGCTGCCGGACGATACGTCGCTGCAGCCGTCCGGGCGGCGCCTGGAAGCCGTATTGCACGCCGGCGTCACGCTGGTGTTGCTGGCGGCGGCCTTCGCGCTGCCGCTGGCCGGTTATGTGACGTTTTCGAGCGCCCCGTTCCTGCTGTTGCCATGCGCCGGCTGGGCCGCGTGGCGTTTCGGCCAGCGCTGCAGCGGCCTGCTGGTGCTCTTGATCATGCTGGCGGCATGGCTGTCGTCCGCCGCCGGGGCGCCCGCGTTCGTGGTCGGCGCCCAGCACGGCACCTTGCTGGCGCTGGGCGCCTACATCGGCCTGACCGCCGTGACGGCGCTGATGGCGGGCGCCGATGCCGAGCGCAATGCGCAGTGGCGCGCGCCGGGCGGGCGGCGCGGCACCATCCAGTGGCCGCCGCTGTTGCCGCTGTGCGTGCTGTATGCGGGACTGGGCGCAACCGCGGTGTCATGGCAACTGGTGGCCGATTACACCGAACAGCGCGCGGCGGATAATTTCCAGCGTATCGCGCAACAGGTGTGGCAGCGCGTGGAAAGCCGCGTGACCGATTACGAACGCTTGCTGAAGATCGGCGCGACGTATTTCGCGGCATCGCACTCCGTCGAGCGCAAGGAGTGGGCGCGTTTCGTGGCGGGCCTGGAAATCGAACAAAGCTTCCCCGGCTCGACCAGTGTCGGTTACGTCGCGTGGCTCGACGACGACATGGTCACCCCGTATGAACAGGGCATGCGCGGTGAAAACCCGGCCTTCCATATCTGGCCCCGGGACAGCGTGGGCGGGCACCTTGCCGTGGCCCAGTACCTGGAACCGTTCAACGACACCAACCGGCGCGTCTGGGGCTATAACGTGTTGTCGGAGCCGGTGCGGCGCGCGGCGCTGATGGAGGCGGCGCGCAGCGGCAGGATCGCCGCCACGTCGCGCCTGACCCTGATCAGCGAGCGCACCGACCTCGGTGTGCCGCCGCCGCCCGGCTTCGTCATGTACCACCCGGTGTACCGGGGCGGCGTCGACCCCGGCACGGAGGCCGCGCGCATGCATGAACTGATGGGGTTTATTCATGCCGCGTTCCGCATCGAAGACTTGTTTGGCAGCATGGCGCTGGGCGCGTTGCCGGAAATGAGCCTGGAAGTGCTGGAAGATGCGCAAGGGCCGCTGCTGTACCGCAGCGGCGCGGCGGCGGGTGAGCGCGACACGGTGTTTGCGCGCCGGTATACGCTGGAGAAAGCGGTCATGCTGGGCCAGACCGGGCGCTATTGGCGCGTGCGGGTGTCATCGACCGCCGGTTACGAAGCGAGCATCGACCGCGAAAAGGCGCAGATCGTGCTGGTGTTGGGCGCGCTGGTCAGCATCCTGATCTTTGAAATGGTGCGTTCGCTGTCGTCGACGCGGCTGGAGGCCTTGGCGCTGGCCGAGCGCATGACGCGCGAACTGCACGAGAAAAACGCGGTGCTGGAGCGGTCGGAAACCGAAGCGCGCCTGGCGGCCGAAGAATTGCTGGGCGCGAAGGAGCGGGCTGAATCGGCCAGCCAGGCCAAAAGCGCGTTTGTCGCCAACATGAGCCATGAATTGCGCACGCCGATGAACGCGGTGCTGGGCATTTCGCAGTTGATGGGGCGCACCCAGCTGACGGCGGAGCAGCAAAATTACCTGGGCATGATCGCCGCGTCCGGCCGGACCCTGCTCAATGTGCTCAATGACATCCTGGATTTCTCCAAAGTCGAAGCGGGGCGGATGGAGCTGGCGGAAACCGATATGTGCATCGACGACGTGGCGCATGCGATCGGTGCGGTCATGGCGGTCAATGTGGGGGACAAGCCGATCCGAGTCGTGATCGATGTGGAACCGGGTGTGCCGCCGTGCATGCGGCTCGACGCCATGCGGCTGGAGCAAATCCTGATCAACCTGGCCGGCAATGCGTTGAAATTTACCCAGGAGGGCAAGGTGTCGCTGCGGATCGGGGCCGCCCCGCAGGATGGCGAGCGGCGCATGCTGCACCTGACGGTGGCCGACACCGGGCCCGGCATGGAACCGGACTTGCTGCCGCGCCTGTTCTCGCCCTTTGTGCAAGCGGATTCGTCGATGAGCCGCCGCCACGGCGGCACCGGCCTGGGCCTGGCGATTGCCCGGCGCCTGGCGCGGCTGATGGGCGGTGGCATCACCGTGGACAGTACGCTCGGTCACGGCAGCACCTTCACCGTCACGGTGCCTTATGGTTCGGCGGCGGTGTCAGCGCCACCGGCGATGCCGGCGCCCGCGCTGTGCGGCATCGCCGTGCTGTTGCTGGAAGACGATGACGACACGGGCCGCGCCCTGGTGCATGCGGCGGCGCCGTGGGACTGGCGTTTTGGCCGCGCCGCCAGTGTCGAACAGGCGCTGCGCCTGCTCGACAGCACCGCCGGCGTACCCTATGCGGGACTGGTGGCGGGGCCGTCGTTTGACGCGGCCAGCCTGTTGCCGCTGTTGGCGCGGATGGCGGGGAAAAGGGTTGCCGGGGAGGAGAGAGATATGGGCGCGAAGGCTGATACCAACACGGGCGTGGCAGATGGTGCGGCAGCCGGCACATCGGCGGAACCGTCGGCAGGCAGGGCAGGTGCGCCCTTCGTGGTGCGCCTGGTCTCCGGGTTTGGCTCACTGGCGCAGCCGTTGCCCGCTGAGCTCATGCATGCCGCGGTCTTGCATTGTCCCGCCACGCGGCGCAGTTTACTGGCGGCGGTGCTGCAGGCGGCGCACGGCGCCCAGGCCGAAGCCGGGACCGGGCCGGTTGGCGCGGCCGGCGGCGAGCTGGCCGGCATGGCGCTGCTGCTGGCCGAAGACAATGCGCTGAACCAGGTGGTGGCCTCGACCATGCTGCAGGGCGCGGGCGCGACCGTCGATATCGCGGCCAACGGCCAGGAAGCGCTGGAAGCCATGCGCCGCTACGGCAGCCGCTATCACGTGGTGCTGATGGATGTGCAGATGCCGGTGATGGATGGTTTCACGGCGACGCGCGCGATCCGCACGGAACTGGGGCTGCGGACCACCATCATTGCCATGACGGCCGGCGTCACGCAGGCCGAGCGGGCCGAATGCCTGGCGGCGGGAATGGATGATTTTATTGCCAAGCCGGTCGAATGCGATGACATGATCGCCACCATTGCGCGTTACCGGTAAAGGCGGTTCAAGGCGCCGGATACGCCGGCAGTTCCGCCATCACTTGCTGCAGCGCCGCGTGCGTGGCCGCCACCGCCGGACTGGCCTTGCGCAGCGCATCGTAATGGGCGCGGAACACGGCGTCCGATGGTGGCAGCGGCCCCAGCAACCGCTCCGCCTGTGCGTGCAATTCCCGTTCGATGCCCAGTGACGGGGCTTCCTCGTCATCGAGGAATTCGTCCACTTCCGCGATCAGGCGCGGCAGCGGCGCCATCCACACCACCGGGGCGCCGCCGGACGCGGCCAGCATGGCGCGCTGCAAGGCTTGCAGCGCGCGGTCCAGGTGATGCAAGTCGCTGCGCAGGGATTTACCTTCAATCATCGGACGGCTCCGTTCTGGATGGGCATGTCGCCATCATACGGCATGCCGTCCGGCGAGTCAGCCGCGCTTGCCGCTCATCAGCTGATTGAGTTGCGAGTACGTCAGCTGCGGCGCGCCGTTCGGGGCGATGGCGCCGCTGCGCAGGAACTCGCCCATGGCGTGCGTGATGTAACTGCCGGCCATTTCCGCGATGTCGGACCCTGCCGACAGGCGCCGCACCCCCAGCGCCCGCATCCGCTCCAGCGATGGAAAGCCGGGGCGCACCAGCACGTTGAGCGGCAGGCCGCAACCAGCCGCAATGGCGGCGATATCGGCTTCCTCGCGCACGCCCGGCGCAAACAGGCCGCTGGCGCCGGCTTCGCGGTACAGCGCCGCGCGCCGCAGCACTTCCGCCACGCGCGCCTCGGGCGCCACCAGCGGACGCAGGAAAGGATCGGTGCGGGCATTGATGTACAGGTGCACGCCTTCGGCCACGGCCATGCGGCGGATCGCGGCGATTTTTTCGCACAGCAGTTCCGGCGCATCGGCGCCATCTTCGATGTTGATGCCGACCGCGCCGGCGCGGATCACATCGCGCGCCAGCGCCGCCACGGCGGCCGGGTCGTTGGCATAGCCGTTTTCGATATCGGCGGTCAGCGGCACGTCGGCCACCCGCACGATGGCGCGCAGGGTGGACAGCAGCAGGTCCGGCGGCAATTGCCCGCCATCGGCATAGCCGTGCGCCCACGCCACGGCGGCGCTGCTGGTGGCCAGCGCCTTGCTGCCGGCGTGCAGAGCCATGCGGGCCGTGCCGGCATCCCAGCAATTGGCCAGCAGCAGCAAGCCTTCGCTATGCAGGGCGTGGAACTGTTGATCGTGGCGTGCGGACATGGCGTCTCCAGGTGATTGTTAAAATCACCATGTTGACACATTTTGCACAAGGTTGCAGAAGGGGGGCGCGGTGGCCGCCCTGCGGGGCGGGCGGCCGGATCCGGCAGGAAGTGACGCCGGCGTTGTCGTCAGAGTTTGCCGGACAGAAAGAAGGGGATGGCGCCGGCGGAACTGTCGAGTTTGGCCTTGATGGCCAGGCGGGCGGACATCATGACTTCCTTTGAGGGCAGGATGACCTTGCCGGATAACTGCTGGGTATCAATATTGACGCCAAGACTGGCCATCGCGGCCACCGGGTCACTGGCGACCCACGCGCGGAAGGCGTCGTCGCGCGACAGCTTATCGAGAATCACGTCGAGATCACGGGTGATGACATTGTCCATACTTGCTTCCTTTCAGTGGGCCGTTGGCAAAGGTGACATCGTTGTGGCGGACACAACCAATCTAGGTCAAGGCCGCGGATTTCTCAAGGTAATACTGGGCGCTGTCGCCAGCCTCCGCCAGCGCCTGCAGGAAAGCATCGAGCAAGGCTTGCGGCATGGCAGCGCCGTCCGTCAGCAAGCCCTGTTCCAGGGCGCCGGCGGCCGCTTGCAGTTGGTGTGCGGAAAGGTTTCCGGCGGCCCCCTTGACCCGGTGCACCAGCCGCGCGGCCTTGTCATATTCACCGGCGGCAATGGCCTGGCGCAATTGCGGCAACAGCGTGTCGAAATCGTTGATGAACACGGTCAGCAGCCGCGACAGCAATGCGGCATTGCCGCCCAGGCGGTGCAGCGCATGCGGCAAATCCAGGCCCGGCATGGGGGGTAATTCCAGCCGTATGGCAGGGGCGGGCGCCAGGTGTTCGTGGCCGCCACCGGTACAGGCATGCAGTACCGCGTACAGTCCGGCCGGATCGATCGGTTTCGCCACGTAATCATTCATGCCGCGCGACAGGCAGTAGTCGCGGTAACCGGCCACCGCGTGCGCCGTGATGGCAATGATGGGAACGCGTTCCCGGCCCGGCATGGCGCGGATGCGCTCGGTGACATGGTAGCCATCCATGTCCGGCATCTGGATATCCATCAGCACCGCGTCATAGGCTTGCTGTTCGACCATGCGCAGCGCTTCGCGGCCGCTGTCGGCCATGTCGACGGCGACCCCGGCGCGCTGCAGGATTTCACCGCACACTTGCTGGTTGATCGTATTGTCGTCCACCACCAGCATGCGCAAGCCGCCCAGTCTTGGCGGCGTGGCGCGGGCGGCGGCGCTGGCGTCGTGCGCCGCCTGCAGCGCGCCGGAGGCCGCCACCCGCAGGGCGATGGCGAACGTAAAGCGGCTGCCTTTGCCCGGTTCGGATTCGACCATGATGGTGCCGCCCATCTTGCGCACCAGTTGCTGGGAAATCGCCAGGCCGAGGCCGGTGCCGCCATACAGGCGCGTGGTGCTGGCGTCGGCCTGGGCGAACGCCTGGAACAGCCGGGTTTGCTGCTCGCCGCTGATGCCCAGGCCGGTGTCTTCGACCAGGAAGCGCAGGTGCACCAGGTCGTTTTCATCGTGGCTCTGGGCCCCGTCGTCGAGTTCCACCCGCAGGCGGATATGGCCGCGGGTGGTGAATTTCAGCGCGTTGCCCAGCAGGTTGGTCAGCACCTGGCCCAGCCGCAACGCATCGCCCATCAATTGCGATGGCACATCCGGCGCGGCCCATACCACCAGTTCCAGGCCCTTGTCGGCGGCTTGCCACGAAAACAGGTCATGCAGCTGCGTCAGCGATTCATTCAGGTCGAAGGGCACGGCTTCCAGTTCCAGCCGCCCCGATTCAATCTTGGAAAAGTCCAGCACGTCGTTGATGATGCGCATCAGGCTCTGTCCGGCCCGGCCGATCTTGCGGAAGTAATCACCCGGCTTGCCGGTCAATCCCATCTGGCCGCCCAGGCCGGCAAAGCCCAGGATGGCGTTCATCGGGGTGCGGATTTCGTGGCTGATATTGGCCAGGAATTCACTCTTGGCGCGGGTCGCCGCTTCGGCATTGGCGCGTGCCACTTCCAGCTGGCGCATCGAGCGCGCTTTCTGGAACGCCGTGACAAACGGTTCCTTCAGCGCGATCAGCAAATCGAGGTCGCTGGTGTCAAAGGCGCTGGCGCTGCGCTGGTTTTCAAACAGCAGCAAGCCTTCGGTCTGGCCATCGATCCGGATCCGCACCGCCAGCACGGCGCTGGCGCCGGCCAGTGGCTGCGCCGCGCTCGCGCGCACCAGGTAGATGTCGTCGGCGATGCGGTCGGAGGCGCGCGCGTACTGCGCTTCGGCGGTATCGAGCGCGAGGCGCTGGCGCTCTTCCGTCATGCCGACGTTGCCCCAGGCGGCGCGCAGGGTCAGTTGCTCTGTGCCGGTCTTGCGCACCAGCGCCAGCGCCGCGTCGACCCCTTTGATGACGGTGGTTTCATGCAGGATCGTATGCAGCACCGAGTCGAAATCGAGCTGCTCATTGATGGACTTGACGATGGCGTTGAGTTTTTCCAGGTGGCGGGTGCGCGAATACACCAGCGATTGCAGGCGCGCCTGGTCGCGCTGCAAATACAGGGTGCGCCAGCGCAGCACGCCCCACGCCGCCCCCAGCAGCGCCAGCGCCATGGCGCCGTAAGCCCAGCCGGTCTGGTGCCAGGCCGGCTGAACCTGCACCGCGATAGCCAGTTCTTTCTCGTTCCATACGCCGGCGCGGTTGGCGCCTTTGACGCGCAGCACATAGGCGCCAGGCGGCACGTTGTTATAGGTGATCGCGCGCCGTGCTCCGTCGCCTTCGTGCCAGCGGCGGTCGTGGCCATCGAGTTTCCACGCATAGCGGTTGCGTTGCGGCGCCGAATAGTCGAGCGCCGCAACGTCGAATTCAAACGCCTTGATGCCGGGGGGGACCAGCAGATGACCGGAAGGCGGCACGGCGCGGCCATCGACCGACACCGACGTGATGGCCAGGGGCGCCTTGTATTGCCAGGGTTGAACCGCATCCGGGTGGACCACGGCGAGGCCGCCGAACGCGCCAAACAATAAATCGGCTTCGGCGGTGCGGGCGGCGGCGTTGACGAAATACGTGCGGAACGGCACGCCATCGGCCCGCACCAGGGCGCGCGCCTTGAGGGTGGCGGGATCGGCGATCGCAATGCCATCGGTGGTGGCGGCCCACATGCGTCCCCTGGCGTCGGGGATCAGCGCCACCACCACGTCGCTGGGCATGCCGTCCTGGGTTGTGAGGCGGCGGAATACCGGCTCGCCGTTGGCGCCGGCCTGGTCCGTCATGACGGCGATGCCGCCGCCATGCATGCCGATCCACAAGCGGCCCTGGCGGTCGAAGGCCAGCGCGGTGATCAGGGGATCGGGCAGGCCGGAAACATGCCGCACCGTGCCGCTGTCCACATGCAGGCGGTTCAAGCCGTTGCGGGTGCCGATCCACAGCGTGCCCTTGCCATCGTCCAGCACCGCGTGGATACGGTTATCGGTCAGGCCGCCGGCGCTGGCGGGACCTTGCACATAGGCGCGCACGGTATCGGCTTGCAGGTCGTAGCGCAGCAAGCCGTCATAGGTGCCCAGCCACAGGCTGCCATCGCGCGGCACGATATTGCCGACCCGGGGCGTTGGATTGGCCGCCGGCAGCGCGATGCGCCGTACCTGCATGCCGCCCGCCGTGGTGCGGTACAGGCCGAGCTGGGTGCCAATATAGGCTTCACCGTCCGGCGCCGGCGCCATGGTCAGCACCACGCGGTTCGGCAAGGCGCTGTCCGGGTGGGCGGGATCGGGCCGCAGCGCCGCCACGCGGATGCCGTCCGGACGCACCAGGTCGACGCCCTGGTCGGCCAGCCCCACCCAGATCCGGTTGCTCGCATCCGCCATCACCGCGGTCACGGCCGATTCGAGCATGCCTTCGCCGCCAAACACGGCGCCGATGGCGCGGCTGTGCGGCGCATACATATCCACCGTGCGTTCATTGCTGACCCACACCAGGCCGCTGCGGTCGCGCAGCAGGGCGGCGGTGCGGTCGCTGGCGAGGCTGTCGCGCACGGCGGCCTGGTGCAGGATGCGGCGCGCATTGCCGCTGGCGGTCTCCAGCTCGATCACGCCGCCGCCGTAGGTCGCGGCCCACAGTGTGCCTGTTTCCGTCTCGGTCAGCGCCAGCACCATGTTGGCGTGGGCGTCCGGCACGCCGTCCAGCGGCAGCAAGCGTGCGCCGGCGCCGGCGTCGACGCGGCCGATGCCGCTTTTCAGTGTGCCAAAGTACATGACGCCGGTGCTGTCCTGGTACAGCGACAGCACGGTATCGCGCAGGGTGATGTCGGTCACGCCGGCAATACCGGTGATGGGTACCTCGTGGAAACGTCCGGTCCGGGCGTCGCGCCGGACCAGTCCGTTTGCGGTGCCAATCCACAGGTCACCGTTGCGGGCGGTCAGCAGCGCGCGCACCTGGTGGTTGGGCAAGCCCTGCTGCCCCTGGCGGAAATGGGTGGCGCGGCCGGTGGCGGGTTGCAGGTAGTCGAGGCCGCCCGGGGTGCCGGTCCAGATGCCGCCGTTGGCATCGCTGGCAATGGCCGTCACGGAACCATGGCTCAAGCCATTGGCGCTGGGCGGATAGCGGATAAAGCGTTCGGACGTCTTGTCATACATGGCCAGGCCGGCCAGGGTGGTGCCGATCCACAGGCGGCCGAGCGGGTCCACGTGCAACACCTGGATGAAGTCGCCCGGCAGCGAAGTGGCGTCGGATGGATCGTGCAGGAAGGTGCGCATGCGGTAGCCATCCCAGCGCGCCAGGCCCCGTTGCGTCCCCATCCAGAGAAAGCCGTCGCCATCCTGCGCCAGCGCCATGGCGGTCGGATGCGGCATGCCTTGTTCCAGTCCCAGGTGTTCGAACAGCGGGGTGGCCAGTTTTTCCCAGCGGCTGGCGGCGCCTAGTGTGGTTGGCGCGGGTGCCGAACTGGCCGAACTGGCCGGTGTTGCCGCCGATGCGGCGGTGCCGGCGCCCGCGCCGCCGCACAGCGCCGCCAGCAGCACCGCCACCAGCGCCAGCGTCCCTGCGGTGTGGACACGCCGGCGCGGCGCCGTGCCGGCGGTAGCGGAGCGCTGGGCCGGGGAGTGTGCGGCGAGGCTTGGGAAGGCGGGCAGGGCTGGCATGGTCACCGTTTGAGCATACGCAATTGCCCTGTGAAAGTCCATGTCGCGCGCAAGCGTGCACAGCCTGTAGGGCACGCTTGCCGGGAGGCGCGTGAATATGTTGCGACCAGAATACAACAATGTCTGTTAGTACATTGAATGGGCGCGCCTGGCGGTTAATTGCGCGCCAGGGCGGCGATCAGTGCGCGGCTGGCGGTGGACAGGCTGCGGTGCGGCGGATAGATCAGCGAAAAGGGCCGGGTGCGGCCGCCGTGGCGCGGCAGTACTTGAACCAGTTCGCCCCGTTGCAGCGGGCCGGCCGCAACGAAGCGGTAAGTCTGGCAAATGCCCATGCCCTGCCGCGCCAGCGACACCACGCCCAGCACATCGTCGGTCACCCGCAGGCGCGGCGGCGGCTGCCATTCGGTGTCGCCGCCGTGCTCGGTCAACAGCCAGGGCGGGATCTTGCCGGTGCTGGGCATGACGAAGGTCAGGCAACTGTGGTGGGCCAGGTCGGCAATGGTCTCCGGCATGCCGGCCCGCGCCAGGTAGGACGGGGAGGCCACCAGCACCAGTTCTTCATCGCCGAGCTTGCGGGCGGCCAGGCCGCTGTCGGGCAGGGCGCCGAGCCGGATCGCCATGTCATAGCCTTCCGACACCAGGTCGACATTGCGATTGGCAATGCTCAGCTCGATCATGACCTTGGGGTGCTGGTCCATGAACGGGTGCAGCAGCGCGGGCAATTTGTAGTGCGCATAGGTGGTCGGGGCGCTGAGGCGGATGGTGCCGGCCAGTTCGCCGTCGGCGCCTTGCACGGCTTTTTCCGCGTCGGCCAGCACGCCAAACGCGAGCCGCGCCTGCTCCAGGTACGCCTGGCCGGCATCGGTCAGGCTCAGGCGGCGGGTGGTGCGGCGCATCAGTTGCGTGCCGAGCCGCGCTTCCAGCCGGGACACGGCGCGGCTCAGGACGGACGGCGTGGTGCCGAGCGCCACGGCGGCGGCGCTGATGGTGCCTTGGTCGGCGATGGCGGTGAAGACTTCGACATCGGCCAGGTAATCGAAATGGCGGGGCATTTGGTCCTTTGGCGAACAAATGATTTGTATCGGTGGTTGTTTATTGTTCTTGTGGGTATGAATAGAGTAGCGCCTATGTTCAACCCCTACAAGGAATACGCAATGAAAACCATGATGAAACAAGCGGCGGTGGTGGTGGCGCTGGGCCTGGCGGCGGCGGGTGCGCAAGCGGCCAATGTGCTGGTGCTGTTGTCGGATGAAGCGGTGCTGGATTTGAAAGGCGGCAAACAGTTCGCCACCGGGTTTTATGCCAATGAATTGATGCAGCCGGTGAAAAAGATCATCGACGCGGGCCACAGCGTGACGTTTGCCACGCCGCTGGGCAAGGCGCCGGCGCTGGACAAGCTGTCGGTGGACAAAATGCATTTTGGCAATGATGAAGCGGCCATGCAGGCGCACCTGGCCTTGCTGGCGCAATTGAAGATCACGGCGGCGGACGGCTCACCTGTCATCAGTCTGGCGCGGGTGGCGCAGCAGGGGTACGCACGCTATGACGCGGTCTTCGTTCCCGGCGGCCACGCGCCGATGCAAGACCTGGTGCGCAGCCCGCAGGTCGGGCAATTGCTGGCGCATTTCCATGCAACGGGAAAACCGACCGCGCTGGTCTGCCACGGCCCCGCCGCGCTGGTGGCGGCCATGAACCAGCCAGGAACATTCGTCGCCGCCCTGGAGGCGGGCGCCGCAGCCAAGGCGCGGCAGTGGGCCTATGCCGGTTACAAGATGACGGTACTGAGCAACGAGGAAGAAGACATGGCCAAGGGCATGCTGGGCGGCGAAATGAAACTCACGCCGCAGGCGGCATTGCAAAAAGCCGGCGCCCTCTACAGCAACGGCCCGGCGTGGGCGCCCCACGTGGTAACGGACCGGGAACTGATCACCGGCCAAAACCCGGCCTCCGCCGTAGGTGTCGCCGACGCGCTGCTCGCCAAACTGAAGTAACAATGGGGTCAGGCGTGCATTGATGCATTACGATGGCGCCTGATCACCATGTCCGACCGCAAACCCGCATGGAGTGCACGCCTCCCCCAATGGGGTCAGGCGTGCGTTCGTGCATGCAGCGACAACGCCCGCCATTGCTGGCCTCCCAGGGTAATGCATTAATGCACGCCTGACCCCCAATGAAAAATCCTCAATGAAATCAATGGGTTGGACTGGATGGGAGGGCGCAATGCGGGGAGTAACGCACGAATGCACGCCTGACCCCACAGGGGGGAGAAAAAAGCCCGGCGCTTGGCCGGGCTTTTGGGGGTACCTCTCTCTATATATAGAAGAGGGCTAGTCCTTGATTTCCAGCGCCCGGTTCAAGCTCAGCGCGGCCAGCGAGCCGGCGGCGCCGGACAGCAGGTACAGGCTGACATAGGCCAGGCCGAAGTTGGCCGACAGGCCCAGGGCGATCAGCGGGGCGAAGGCGGCGCCGACCAGCCAGGCCAGGTCGGACGTCAACGTCGCGCCGGTATAGCGGAAGTGCGGTTCAAAGTTCGCCGTCACCGCGCCGGCGGCCTGGCCGTACGACAGGCCCAGCAGCACGAAGCCCACCAGCAGGAACACGTTCTGGCCCAGGTCGCCGCCATCCATCAGCATCGGCACGAAACCGGAGAACACGGCGATCAGCGCGGCGGTGGTGCCCAGGGTGGTGCGGCGGCCGAAGCGGTCGGCCAGCAAGCCGGACGCCACGATGCTGATACCGGCCAGCACTGCGCCCACCATTTGCAATTCCAGGAAGTCGCTGATCGAACGGGTCGAGTAAATGTTAATCCACGACAGCGGGAACACGGTGACCAGGTGGAACAGCGCGTACGACGCCAGTGCCGCCAGTGCACCGATCAGCACGTTGCGGCCCTGCGATTGCGCCAGTTCCACGACATTCACCGGATCGAGCTGGTGGTCGTCCAGCAGGCGGGAATATTCCGTGGTCGACACCAAACGCAGGCGGGCAAACAGCGCCACCACGTTGATCGCGAACGCCACATAGAACGGATAGCGCCAGCCCCAGTCCAGGAAGTCCAGCGTCGACAGCTGCGCCAGCAGGTAAGAGAACAGGCCCGCGGCAATGATGAAACCGACCGGCGCGCCCAGCTGGCCCAGCATCGCGTACCAGCCGCGCTTGTGCTTGGGCGCCGACAGCGCCAGCAGCGACGGCAAGCCGTCCGACGCGCCGCCTTGCGCCAGGCCCTGGCCCACGCGCAGCAGCGACAAAATCACGATCGAGGCGGCGCCCAGGTGCGCATATTCCGGCAGGAAGGCGATACCGGCGGTGGAGATACCCATCAGGAACAGCGCGACCGTCAACTTGGTTTCACGCCCGAAGCGGCGTTGCAATTCCATAAACAGCACGGAACCGATCGGACGCGCAATGAAGGCGAACGCGAAGATCACGAACGAATACAGCGTGCCGTCCAGGCGGCTTTCGAACGGGAAGAACACTTGCGGGAACACCAGCACCGAGGCAATGGCGTAGACAAAGAAATCGAAATATTCGGAAGCTCGTCCGATCACCACCCCGACTGCGATGTCTTCAGGGTGGATTTCACCGTCGCGCGCGTTGATGTTGCGTGCACCGTGAGCGTGGCCGCGTTGAGGATAGTCGGCTGGGTAATCGCCGTGGTAGGTAACAGTCATGGCCAACTCCTTTGTCTCTTAATAATTGTTCAACAGCTCCCCCGGGAATTGGGCGGGGGTGGGACAAAGTGTCCAATTTCCAGAGAGCACTGTTAGACGTTACAGTAGCATGTTATTCATTTTATGTAACGTACATTACCGCATGAATCCAACGTTGATCCAACGCGGACTTGCTCTTTCCTCCGTTTTGTGGCTTTCCGGCTGCGATATGGTGGTCATGAAGCCGTCCGGAGATATCGCTGCTCAGCAGGCCAACCTTGTTGTTGTGTCCACTTTGCTGATGTTGCTGATTGTCGTGCCCGTCCTTGCACTGACTTTGTTCTTTGCATGGCGTTATCGCGCCAGCAACACTTCCGCCAAATACGAACCCGACTGGGATCACTCCACCAAGCTCGAACTGGTGATCTGGGGCGCGCCGCTGCTCATCATCATCGTGCTGGGCCTGCTGACCTGGATCAGCACCCACAAACTGGATCCGTATCGTCCGCTGGACCGCATCGACGAGCACCGTGCGATCGCGCCAGGGGTGAAACCGCTGGAAGTGCAAGTGGTGGCGCTGGACTGGAAGTGGCTGTTTATCTACCCGGAACAAGGTATTGCCACGGTTAACGAACTGGCAACGCCAGTGGATGTGCCGGTGCGTTACAAGATTACCGCCTCGACCGTCATGAACGCGTTTTACATCCCTGCGAAAGCCGGGATGATTTACGCGATGCCAAGCATGGAGACCGAACTGAACGCGGTCATCAACAAGGTTGGCGTGTACGACGGCTTCTCCGCGAACTACAGCGGCGCCGGCTTCTCCGGTATGCGTTTCAAATACCACGGCCTGTCGCAAGCGGACTTTGACGCCTGGGTCGCCAAGGTCAAGGCGTCCGGCAATACGCTGGACCGCACCGTGTACCAGGCGCTGGAAAAACCAAGCGAAAAAGAGCCGGTGCGCTACTTCGCCGGCGTGACCGACGGCCTGTACGACGCGATCCTGAACCGCTGCGTCGGCGAAGGCCAGACCTGCATCAACAAGATGGTGGCGGACGACATCGTGCGCGCCCGTACCGCGGCTGAACTGTGCTTCACCCCACAGGCCAAAGCCCAGCCTAAACTTTCGATGAAGAACGACTAATGCAAGCCCATACCGAAGTCCAACACGACCTGATCTTCGGTCGGCTCAGCTGGGACGCGATCCCGTTCCATGAGCCGATCCTGATCGCTACCTTTGCCGGCGTGCTGCTGGGCGGCGCAGGCCTGCTCGGCGCGCTGACCTATTTCCGCATGTGGGGCCCGCTGTGGCGCAACTGGATCACCAGTATCGACCACAAGAAAATCGGCATCATGTACATGATCCTGGGTTTGATCATGCTGCTGCGCGGCTTCGCCGACGCGCTGATGATGCGCGCCCAGCAAGCCATCGCCTTTGGCGACAATGCCGGCTTCCTGCCGCCGCACCACTATGACCAGGTGTTTACCGCCCACGGCGTCATCATGATCTTCTTCGTGGCGATGCCGTTCGTCACGGGCCTGATGAACTACGTGGTGCCGCTGCAAATCGGCGCGCGCGACGTGGCGTTCCCGTTCCTGAATAACTTCTCGTTCTGGATGACCACCTTCGGCGCCGTGCTGATCATGGCATCGCTGTTCGTCGGTGAATTCGCGAAAACCGGCTGGCTGGCGTATCCGCCGCTGTCGGGCATCCTGGCCAGTCCGGATGTCGGGGTCGATTACTATATCTGGGCGCTACAGGTGGCCGGGGTCGGGACACTGCTGTCCGGCGTCAACCTGATCGCCACCATCGTGAAAATGCGCGCGCCTGGCATGGACATGATGAAAATGCCGGTCTTCACCTGGACCGCACTGTGCACCAACGTGCTGATCGTGGCCGTGTTCCCGGTGCTGACCGCCGTGCTGGCCATGCTGTCGATGGACCGCGTGTTCGACACCCACTTCTTCACCAACGATGGCGGCGGCAATCCTATGCTGTACGTCAACCTGATCTGGATCTGGGGCCACCCTGAGGTGTACATCCTGGTGCTGCCGATCTTCGGTATCTTCTCCGAAATCGTCTCGACCTACTCGGGCAAGCGCCTGTTCGGCTACTCGTCGATGGTGTACGCCACCGTTGTGATCACGATCCTGTCGTACCTGGTATGGCTGCACCACTTCTTCACGATGGGTTCCGGCGCATCGGTGAACTCGTTCTTCGGCATCACGACGATGATCATTTCGATCCCGACCGGCGCCAAGATCTTCAACTGGCTGTTCACCATGTACCGTGGCCGCATCCGCTTCGAGCTGCCGATGATGTGGACCATCAGCTTCATGATCACGTTCGTGATCGGTGGTATGACCGGCGTGCTGCTGGCGGTGCCGCCGGCCGACTTCGTGCTGCACAACTCGCTGTTCCTGATCGCCCACTTCCACAACGTCATCATTGGCGGCGTGGTGTTCGGTGTGTTCGCCGCGATCAACTACTGGTGGCCAAAAGCGTTCGGCTACAAGCTGAACACCTACTGGGGCAAATGGTCGTTCTGGCTGTGGACCATCGGCTTCTACTTCGCCTTTATGCCTTTGTACGTTCTCGGCCTGATGGGCGTGACCCGCCGCATGAGCCATTTCGACGATCCATCGCTGCAGATCTGGTTCCAGATCGCCGCCGTGGGCGCCCTGATGATTGCCGGTGGTATCGGCGCCATGCTGCTGCAGTTCTATGTCTCGTTCCGCGACCGCGCCAAGCTGCGCGACGTGACCGGCGACCCATGGAATGGCCGTACCCTGGAATGGTCGACCTCGTCGCCACCGCCAGACTACAACTTCGCGTTCACCCCGGTCGTGCATGACAACGACGCCTGGGCCGACATGAAGAAAAACGGCTACCAGCGTCCGCTGTCCGACTTCGTGGAAATCCACATGCCTGCCAATACCTGGGCTGGTTTCGTGATCTCCGCGCTGGCCGGCGGCCTGGGCTTCTGCCTGATCTGGCAAATGTGGCTGCTGGCAGGCGTGGCGTTCGCCGCGATGCTGGGCACCATCATTGTCCATACGTTCAACTACAAGCGTGATTACTACATCCCGGTCAAGCAAGTGACCGAGACCGAAGAAGCCTTCACGCAAAAGCTGGAAGCCCACGCTTGATATGAGTACCGCGACCATGAAAGACACCACGGATATCAGCGCACGTTACTTCGTGCGCGAACACCACCCGGAGAACGGCACGCTGCTGGGCTTCTGGATCTACCTGATGAGCGACTGCCTGCTGTTCGCTTGCCTGTTCTCGGCGTACGCCATTCTGGGCCGCAACTATGCGGGCGGCCCGACCGGCGCTGAACTGTTCGACCTGAAACTGGTGGCCATCAACACGGCCTTCCTGTTGCTGTCGTCGATCACCTACGGCTTCGCGATGCTGGAATCGCAGAAGAAAAAACTGGGCCTGACGATTTTCTGGCTCGCCATCACCGGCGTGTTCGGCCTGGCGTTCCTGGGCCTGGAAATCTATGAGTTCCTGCACCTGATCCACCAAGGCGCCGGTCCGAACCGTTCCGCGTTCCTGACCTCGTTCTTCGCGCTGGTCGGCACCCACGGCTTGCACGTGACGTTTGGTATCGTGTGGCTGGTGACGTTGCTGTTCCAGCTGAAAAAGCATGGCCTGACCCATGAAAACAAGCGCCGCATGATGTGCCTGTCGATGTTCTGGCACTTCCTGGACGTGGTCTGGATCGGCGTGTTCACCTTTGTTTACCTGATGGGAGTCATGTAATGGCACATCACAATCACGACCACGGTCATGGCCACGGCCATGACGACCACCACGGCCACGACGATGGCCACGACCACGGCAGCCTGAAGACCTACACCATCGGCTTCATCTTGTCGGTGATCCTGACCGCCATCCCGTTCTGGCTGGTGATGGGCAAGGTGCTGGACAATCCAAGCACCACCGCCATGATCCTGCTGGGCCTGGGCGCGGTGCAGATCGTGGTGCACATGGTGTACTTCCTGCACATGAACACCAAGTCGGAAGGCGGCTGGAACATGCTGGCGCTGATCTTCTCGGCGATCCTGGTGGTCATCGTGCTGTCCGGTTCGATCTGGGTCATGTACCACATGAACCACAACATGATGCCGGGGATGCCGGATGCGCATGACATGCGTATTCGTCCCTAAGCGTCCGTAATCGCAAGGTTCGGACCATGCGGCCGCACGACACCCAGGAGCAAGCCCCGCGCTTGCACTCTTCCGCCCTGCGGAAGTTCCTGGCCGTCTGTGCGGCCGTTGCTGTTTTATTGCTGCTGGCGCTGGGAACCTGGCAAGTGTTCCGCCTGCAGTGGAAGCTGGACTTGATGGAAAAAGTGGACGCCCGTGTCCATGCCACACCGGTGGCCGTGCCGGAACCCGCCCGGTGGGCGCAGGTCACGGCAAGCATCGATGAATACCGCCACGTCACCCTGACCGGCGTCTATCTCCCCGAATACACGACGCGCGTCCAGGCCACCACGGACCTGGGCAGCGGCTATTGGCTGCTGACGCCGCTGTGCGTGCAGTCCTCGCACACGCAGTCATCCCATATTGTCATCATCAACCGCGGCTATATTGGCCAGGAAGCCGCCAAGCGGATGCCTGCCCCTGCGGCGACTTCCGCCGGCAAGGCGGTCTGCGCCACCGTGGCCGGCCGCCCGCCCGTCACCCTGACCGGCTTGCTGCGCATGCCGGAAACCGGCCGCGCCTTCCTGCGCCACAACGATCCCGCCAACCACCGCTGGTATGCGCGCGACGTCGCCGCGATCGCCCTGGCGCGCGGCTTTGACGGCGCCATGGTGGCGCCATTCTTTGTCGACACCGACAAGGGGCAGGAGCCCCCGGCCGAAGACGAGGCGCTGCGCCCGGTCGGCGGCCTTACCGTGATTTCGTTCACCAACAACCATCTGGTATATGCTCTCACCTGGTATGCGCTGGCGCTCATGGCGGCCGGGGCCTTTATCTGGGTGGCGCGTGACGACAAGCGCCGCCAGGCAAAGTAGTTAAAATTATGGCCTTGGCAATTGTGGGAGTGACCGTCAAGGTCGTGAGTCAATCACGGACGGGATTGCGTAGGGCGGACTCTACGAGGCCGCCATGCATGCGCCGCCGCCAGCGCGCGCAGTACTTTCGTGCGAGCACGGCGGCTTGGCGCTTTGCGCCAAACCGCCCTACATTCTGCATAAGCAGCCATAGTTAATCACCGGCCGCCGTGCCGGTAACGAATGCCGGGCCGGGAGCCATGTCGGGGACCACTGATATTTTCGCAGTACTAAAAGATCCAGCCGCGGTCACCGCGCTGGGACAGGCCGCCGGCCACCAGAACATGCAGCAGCTGATCCAGCTGCGCTGGATCGCCGTGGTCGGCCAGATTTCCACCATTGCCATCGTGGCCTGGGGCCTGGGCATCCAGCTGCCGCTGGCCTACATGCTGGAAGTGCTGGCCTGCCTGATCGCGTTCAACGTGGCCAGCCAGTTGCGCTGGCACGAAAAATGGACCGTCACCAACGGAGAACTGTTTTTATCGATGCTGGTCGACGTGGCCAGCCTGACTGCCCAGCTGTATCTCAGTGGCGGGACCTCGAACCCGTTTATTTTCCTGTACCTGCTGCAGGTGATCCTGTCGGCCGTGCTGCTCGAGGCATGGTCCACCTGGACCATCGTCGCCATCACCAGCGGCTGCCTGGCGGGCCTGGCGCTGGTGTCGAAACCCCTCGCATTGCCGCTGTTCCACGAGCGCGGCTACTTCAGCCTGTACATCCAGGGCATGCTGATCTGCTTTGCCATCAACGCGTCCCTGCTGGTGGTGTTCATCACCCGCATCATGACCAATTTGCGCGCGCGCGACGGCAAGCTGGCGGAAATGCGCCAGCGCGCGGTGGAAGAAGAGCACATCGTCCGCATGGGACTGCTGGCTTCCGGCGCGGCGCATGAATTGGGCACGCCGCTGGCGACGCTTGCCGTGATCCTCGGCGACTGGAAGCGCATGCCCGCGTTCAAGAACGATCCGGACATGCTGGAAGAATTGCAGGAAATGCAGACGCAGCTGGCGCGCTGCAAATCCATCGTCAGCGGCATTTTGCTGTCGGCCGGTGAAGCGCGCGGCGAATCGTCGACCAGGACCACCATCAATACCTTCCTCGACGAGCTGGTCGACGAGTGGCGCGGCACCCGCCCGGTGCATACATTTGAATATCAAAACCACCTGGCGCAGGATGCGCCGGTGGCGTTCGATTCGACCCTGAAGCAAACCATTTGCAACTTGCTCGATAATGCGCTGGAAGCGTCGCCGCAGTTCGTGCGCTTTGACGTCTCGCGCGAGGGCGAAGCGCTGAAAATGCTGGTGACGGACCGCGGGCCCGGCTTTCAGCCCGCCGTGCTGGAACAGTTGGGCAAGCCGTACAATTCGACCAAGGACAAGCCGGGGCGCGGCCTGGGCCTGTTCCTGGTGGTGAACGTGGCGCGCACCCTGGGCGGCACGGTCGACGCGAGCAACCTGGTGCAGGGCGGGGCGGCGGTGCTGCTGACGCTGCCGCTGGCGGCGATTGCCGTGCCTGACGACGTAGAGGAAAAGTATGACCATTGAAGCAGAACGGGAAGCACACGAAGCGCAGCCCGAAGAACGTGTATTGCTGATCATCGAGGACGATGAAGCCTTTGCGCGCACCCTGAGCAAATCGTTTACCCGCCGTGGCTATACGGTGCTGCACGCCCCGGGCCTGGAACAGGCGGAAGCGCTGCTGGAAGTACATTCGCCGGGCTTTGCCGTGGTCGACCTGAAGCTCAGCAACAACACCTCCGGCCTGTTGTGTGTGCAATTGCTGCACAAGTTCGACCCCGACATGCTGATCGTGGTGCTGACCGGCTACGCCAGCATCAACACGGCGGTGGAAGCCATCAAGCTGGGCGCTTGCCAATACCTGGCCAAGCCCTCCAACACCGACGATATCGAAGCGGCGTTCAACCATGTGGCGGGCAGCGCCGAGGTGGAACTCACGGGCCGCGCCACGTCGATCAAGACGCTGGAATGGGAGCGTATCCATGAAGTGCTGGCCGAGACGGATTTCAATATTTCCGAAGCGGCGCGCCGGCTCGGCATGCACCGCCGCACCCTGGCGCGCAAGCTGGAAAAGCAGCGCGTCAAATGAGTGCATTGAAGCGCTTGCCCTTTACCAGCAGGCCGCCGCGTTGATGAAGTGCCGGTTCAAGCCGGCGGTGGCCGCCGTGCCCGGCCCGCCCCCATCTTATTTGCCTTGCAGTGCCGCGCGTTCCACGTAAGTGCGCAGCAGCCGCTCCACGGTGCCGTCCGCGCGCCGCTGGCGCACCGCCTGCTCCAGTTGCGGCAGGTAGCGGATCAGCGGGGATTTGCGGGCAATCGCGATATATACCCCTTCCGTGGCGATCACCCCGGGCAGGCGCACCACCTTGTCCTGGTAGCCAAAGCGGCGCAACTGGATCTCTCCGCCATACAGGCTGAACGGGTAGTAATCGGCGTGGCCCGCGTCCAGTTTTTTCCAGTTCAGCAGCGCCGATGAGACGCGGCTGACGGTCAGCCGTTCCGCGATAAAGCGGTCGAACTGTTCGCCATAGCTCTCGCCCAGCATCGCGGTGCCGTGGCGGCCGATCAGGTCGTGCCAGCCCCCAAACGAAAATTCCCTGCCGCGCGCCACCCACACCACATTGGCGTCCTCGGCAAAAGGCGTGGCGTGGTAGTCCAGGTAGCGCAAGCGGTCCGTCGTCCGGTAAGCCCCGACAATCACATCGACCTTGCCATGTTCGGCTTCGGCTTGCGTGCGCTTCCAGTTGCCCTGGGTTTTGAAGTCCAGCGTGACGCCGAGGTCGCGAAAAATCAGGTCCGCCAATTCCGCCCCGGCGCCCGTGATACGGTCGCCTTGCTGCCACGAATACGGCGGCCAGTCCGGATGGCCGGAGGCGATATGGCGCTGTTGCGCCACGGCGGGCGGCTGGAACACCGGAAGGGACAGGCACAGCAGGACGCCAGCGCAAATGCGCCGTCGCAGTGGCCTGGCTGGCGCGGCTGGCGGCATGGCGTGTCCGGAATGGAATAGCTTCAAATGATGCTACTGTGCGGCAATTTAACAGTCAATCACTGAATGCATGCCGGTGAAAGCGGGAATGCCGCCGGGCCACCCGCAAAATCCAGATCCGCTGATCGCGTGAATTTCCGGTAAGCTCGTGGTTCTTTCATCAACATTGACGAAGGGAACCTGCAATGGACTTACTGGACGCCTATTGCGCGCGGATCGGCTATGCCGGCCCGCGCACACCCACCCTCGATACCCTGCGTGCGCTGCAACAGCTGCACCCGGCCGCGATCCCGTTTGAAGCGCTCGACGTGCTGATGGATCTCGGCATCTCGCTGGACCCGCGCGACATCGACGCCAAGCTGATCGCGGGCGGCCGTGGCGGCTATTGCTTCGAGCAAAACCAGCTGCTGCGGCGTGTGCTGCAAGCGATCGGCTTTACGCAGGTCGAACCGCTGATCGCCCAGGTGCGCTGGCAAGCGGGGCCGGAAGCGGAAGGCCGCCCCCGTTCGCACATGGTGCTGCGCGTGACCATCGATGGCGTGCGCTGGTTGTGCGACGTCGGCTTTGGCAGCTGTGTGCCGACCGCGCCGCTGCTGTTCGACAGCACAGAAGCGCAACCGACGCCGCATGAGCGCCTGCGCCTGACGCCGCTGGGCAATGAATATTTACTGGAAGCGGAACTGGGCGCGGACGGGCAGCGGGCGTGGCACAGCGTGTATCTGGTTTCACCGGCGCCGTGCCGGGACGGCGATTATGCGATGGCGAATTTCTATACGGCGCACTTTCCCCAATCGCATTTCCGCCATGATCTGATCGTGGCGCGTACCACGCCGGAAGCGCGCTATGCGCTGTTGCGCAACCGGCTGACGATCCGCCGGCCCGATGGCGGCGGCGAGCGGCGCTTCCTGACGGCGGACGACCTGGAACGGGCGTTGCGGGAAGTGTTCGGGCTGCCGGTGCAAGCCGCCTGGCGCCCGGTGCTGGAACGGGCGGCGGCCACCGTGTGGGAGCAGCAATAAGCCGTCAGTCCAGTTCGCCGATCGCGGCGCGCAGCGCCTCCAGGGTCGCGGGTTTGGTCAGGTGGTCGTCAAAGCCGGCCGCCAGGGCTTTCTCGCGGTCGCTGGCCTGTCCGTAGCCCGACAGCGCGACCAGCCTGGTGCCGTCCAGTTCAGGCAAGCGGCGCATGGCGCGCGCGGCCTGCATCCCGCTCATGTCGGGCAGGCCGATATCGAGGAAGACGATGTCGGGCGGGGCCGCCTGTGCCTGCGCGATGGCATCGGCGCCGCTGTGCGCCGTGTTGACGCGGTGGCCTGAAAATTCCAGCAGCGACGCCACCATTTCCGCCGCGTCGACGCTGTCGTCGACCACCAGCACACTGCGCGCCGGCGCGGACGGCTGCGGCGACGCATGGGGCGCGGGCGCAGCGGGAGCGTCGGCCAGCGGCAGCCGTACTTCAAAGGTGCTGCCGAGACCGGGGCCGGGACTGCTGGCGCGGACCTGGCCGCCGTGCAAGCCGATCAGGGTCCGGACCAGCGACAAGCCGATGCCGAGGCCATCCTGTACCCGGTCCGGCGCGTGCCCGGCCTGGGCAAACATCTGGAATATCGTTTCGATCTGTTCCGGCGCGATGCCGATGCCGTTGTCGGTGACCTGCACCAGTGCACACGCGGCATCGGCATCGCTGCCGGCCTGGTACGCCACCAGCAGGCCGATTTTCCCGCCGGGCGGCGTGAACTTGGCGGCATTGTTGAGCAGGTTGCCAATGATCTGGGCCAGCCGGACGCCATCGCCGGCGACCCACAGCGGCCCGGCCGGCATGACGGCGGTGACCGTGTGGCTGCGCCGCTCCAGCGCGGCGCGGGCCGTCTCCAGCGTGCCGCGCGCCAGTTCCCCCAATTCCACGGGCGCCAGCCGCAACGTGATCTTGCCTTGCGAGATGCGCGACACGTCCAGCAGGTCGTCGACCAGCCGGACCATGTGGTCGGTCTGGCGGATGATCATCTGGCGCGCATTTTCCTGTTCCGGCGGGGCGCCCGGCGCCAGGTGCCGCAACAGTTCGACGGCGTTGCGGATGGGACCCAGCGGATTGCGCAATTCATGGGCCAGGATTGCGAGGAATTCATCCTTGCGCCGGTTCATGTCGCGCAATGCCTGTTCCGCATGCCCCAGCCGCAGCAGCGCCCGCACATTGGCCACCAGTTCTTCCGGTTCGATCGGTTCGAACAGGTAATTGTCGGCGCCAATATCGAGCGCGCGCACCTTGTCCGGCTTGGCCAGGTAGGAAGCCGAGGTTTGCAGCACCAGCACCATGGCCGTATGGGGATCCCGCTTGAGCCGGGCGCATACATCGAAGCCGCTGATGTCGGGTAGCTTGGTGTCGAGCAGCACCAGCGCGGGCCGCTGCGACGCCGCCAGCGCCAGCGCCTCGGTGCCGCTGGCCGCTTCGATCACCCGGAATCCGGCCCGCTGCAAGATGCGGGTCTTGGCGTAGCGGGCCGCTTCGGTATCGTCCACATTGAGGATCAGATCGTCATCGGATGTCATAAGGCCTCGCGCGCGGCTTGGACCGGACACAAGGCCCGCAGTTGCGCCAGCAGCGCATCGCGCTGGACAGGTTTAATGAAGTAGGCGTCGGCGCCCAGGGTGTGCGCCTTTTGCCGGTCCGCCACGGCTGACGCAATGATGATGGGGACATGGCTGCGCTGCGCGTCGGCTTTGGTTTGCGCCAGCCAGCGCCACGTGTCGCCGCCATTCAGGTACAGGTCCAGGATCACGGCGGCGGGTGCTTCGGCATTCCACGCCTGCTCCGCTTCCCACAGGCTGGACGCGGGCACCAGGCGGTACGGCGTGTCGCGCAGGAAGCTGCGGTACAGCCCCAGCGTGCCGCGGTCGTCCTCGATGGCCAGCACCGGAATGCCTGCCTTGTGCGGCCCCGGGGCGGCGTCGGGCGCCTCGGCGGCATGCGGTGCCGCGGCGTACACCAGCGGCACCGTGACATGAAACGTCGACCCCGCGCCGGGCGCGCTGTCCAGCCCCACCGCGCCGCCCAGCAGCGCCGCCAGGCGGCGGCACAGCGGCAAACCCAGGCCCGTGCCTTTCACATGGCGCTGCAGGTGGCTGGGCACCTGCGAAAACTCCTCGAAGATGATGTGCTGGTATTCCAGCGCGATGCCGATGCCGGTGTCCTGCACGGCAAAGCGCACCATGGCGCCTTCGGACACGAGTGCGGCCGAGACGCGCACGTGGCCCTGTTCCGTGAACTTCAATGCATTGGAAATGAAATTGCGCAGGATTTGCGACAGCTTGGCGTCATCGCCGACCATGGACAAGGCCTGGTCCGGCATGTCGAACTCGAGTTCCACGCGGGTACCCACCAGCAGCGGGCGCAGCATGCCGCGCAGCGCGCTGAACATGTCGGCCACGTCGAAGGGGGCGGCGTGGACTTCGACCTTGCCCGCCTCGATCTTGGCCAGGTCCAGCAAATCGTCCACCAGCTCGGCCAGCGCATCGGCGCTTTTCAGGATATAGCCGCACTGCTTTTCCTGTTCGGATTCGAGTTCGCCGTCGGCGCGCGACAGCAGCAGCTTGGCCAGCGCGCGGATGGAGCTGAGCGGGGTGCGGAATTCATGGCTCATGTTGGACAGGAAGCGCGACTTCATCTCGTCGGCGCGGCGCAGGTGGTCGGCCTGCTGGTCCAGTTCCGCGTACAGCGCCACCACGCCCCGGTTGGTGTCTTCCAGTTCCCGCGTCAGTTGCACCAGCTCATCCTGGCGCGCCTGCAGTTCCGCCAGGGCGGTCAGCAACTCGCGGTTTTGCTGCTGCATTTCCGACAGGGCGATCGAGTTCGATTGCGCAACCGGCTCCGCGTGCAGTTGCGCCCCCATGGCGCCGATGTCATTGGCCGCCAGCAGCGGCGCGTCCGGCGGCAGCAGCTTCTTGAGCGTGACCGTGGTGCCCTGGTCCGGCGCCGTCACAATGTCGCACTGGTCCATCAGCCGGCGGACGCCCAGCAGCCCCAGGCCCATGCCGGTGCGCGACTGGTAGCGCCCGGACAGGACCAGCGCCAGGTCGGCAATGCCGGGTCCCCGGTCTTCCACGCGGATCACCAGCAATTGCGGCGCGGTGTTGCCCTCGACGGAAAATTCCACCTTGCCGCTGCGCGCATAGCTGTAGACGTTGCGCGCCAGTTCCGACACCGCCGTGGCGATACGGGCCTGGTCCTGGTTGCCAAAGCCGCACAGCAGGGCGATCTGGCGCGCGCGCTGGCGCGACGCCACCACGTCGACTTCGTTGGAAACCTGGAGTGTCAGTATCCGCAGGCTCATGCGGCGCTCCCCCGCGCATCGCGCAGCACCAGCACCGTCGCGTCATCGCGCCGGCGGCCAAAGTCGCGGAACAGCACCGCGGCAATCACGGCCGGATGGCACAGCGCCAGGCCCGGATAATCGTCGAGGTTCCAGCGCGTGCCGATGCCGTCGCTGTGCAAGATCAGCATGCCGTCCGGGCCCCATTGCGCATCGAATTCCTGCACCTTGCGCATATTGCTGCCGACGATGCCGTTATGCGACACCAACTGGCGCCGCGCCTGTCCCAGCCAGGCGTGGCACGCCACATTGCCGATGCCGGCCAGCACCAGCCGTTCTCCCAGCATGTCGATGCGCACCACGGCGACCGCCGCGCCGCGGGTGGCGCGCAGCGCCAGGTGCGCCTCTTCCAGCAACAGCGCGGCGCGCCGGCCGGGTTGCGCCATGACCGTGTCCACCGCGGCTTGCGCGGCGATGGCCGCCTGGCCGCCGTGCCCCAGGCCATCGGCCACCAGCGCGGTGGCGCCGGTGGCGTCGCAGGCCACGGCCCAGCCGTCGCCGCACTCGGTTTCGCCCGGCAAGGCCTGGCTGACCAGGCCCAGTTGCAGCGGGCTGCCACGATGGCCGGCATCGGGAGGAGCGCCGCCGCGCCATAGCGACAGCGCAAACACGGCGCCTTTGCCCGGTGCGCTCCAGGCGTCGAGGGAGGCGGAAAGACGCGCCATGGCGCCGAGGCCGACGCCATAGCTGCCGGCGGTGGAGCGGCCGTCCTCCATGCTGGCCGGCAAACTGGCCATGCCCGGACCGTTGTCGATGGCGAGCAGTTCGATGCCATCGGCGCCGTCGCGGTGCAGGGGGCGCAGCAAGATTTCGCCCTGGCACGCGTGCTTGAGGATATTGGTGGCGGCTTCGGTGGCGACAATCGCGGCTTCGCCGCATTGGGTCGCGTCAAAACCCTGGCGCGCCGCCATGTCGGAGGCGGCGCGGCGTACCGCCGCGACATGGCTGCTGTCGATGACGGGGCAGCACAACTGGCCTGCGGGGGCGTGGTCGAGGCGGTACATTAATAGGGTTTCCATTTGGTGATGCTGACGGTGGTGCCGGCGCCGGGCGCCGACTGGATGTCGAATTCGTCCGCCAGCCGCTTGGCGCCCGACAAGCCCAGTCCCATGCCGCCGCCCGTGGTATAGCCGTCCGTCAGCGCCAGGCCGAGATCGGGAATGCCGGGGCCCTGGTCGATAAACACCAGTTGCACGCCATTGCGCAGTCCCTGTTGCATGTGCTGCACGTGGACTTCGCCGCCGCCGCCGTAGCGCAGGGTATTGCGCGCCAGTTCGCTGGCCGCCGTCACCATCTTGGTCTGGTCGATCAATGAAAAACCCAGCGCCACCAGCTTTTCACGCACCTGCTGGCGCAGCCGCACCACGTCTTCATCGCTGCGCAGCGGCAGGGTGGCGGCGCTGGCGTCCATGCGGCTCATGCGATCTGCCGCTGCAGCAGTACTATGCCTTTTTCCACGTTGAGCGCGGTCTGGACGCCGTGCAAGGTCAGGCCCAGTTCGACCAGCGTGATGGCGACGGCCGGCTGCATCCCGACCAGCACCGTATGGGCATCGAGCACCCGCGCCATGGCGGCGGTGTTGCTGATCATGCGGCCAATAAAGGAATCGACGATATCCAGCGTGGAAATGTCGATCAGCACGCCGCGCGCCTTTTCCCGCACGATGCGCTCGGTCAGGTCGTCCTGCAGCGCCATGGCCAGGCGGTCGTGCATGTCAACCTGGATCGTCACCAGCAGCAGCTGGCCCATTTTCAATATCGGGATACGGTCCATTGGTTCAGGCCGCCTGCTGTACGACCACGGAGGCGCCGAGGCGTTTCATGGCGGTCTGGAACGCGTCGGCCAGGCTGGCCTTGGTGACCACGTCTTCCAGGTTGACGCCCAGGTGGACGATGGTTTGCGCAATTTGCGGACGGATACCGCTGATGATGCAGTCGGCGCCCATCAGCCGGGCCGCCGCGACGGTTTTCAGCAAGTGTTGCGCCACCAGCGTGTCCACGGTGGGGACGCCGGTGATGTCGATGATGGCGATCGAGGCGCCGGTGTCGATGATTTTTTGCAGCAGGCTTTCCATCACGACCTGGGTGCGGGCGCTGTCGAGCGTGCCGATCAGCGGCAACGCCAGGATGTCGCGCCACAGTTGCACCACCGGTGTCGACAGTTCCATCAATTCCTGTTGCTGGCGCAGGATCACGCCTTCGCGGGATTTCTGGTATTGCTCGATGGTGAACAAGCCCAGGCGGTCGAACAGCGCGCCGGTCTCAATCAATTCCGTCGTCAGCATGCCGGCGTTGCCTTCCAGGTCGCGGCGCAGCAGGGTAAACAGCGGCTCTTTCAGCGAAAAGACGAACGTGGCGGTTTCTGTCGGCGTGAAACCCTGGCGCACGCGGAGGGCCGACAATTCCGTCAGCAACTGGCGCACGGCGCCCCAGTCCGGCGTATCGATGTCATAGCTCTGGCCCTTGGCGACCGCTTCCGCCAGCATGGACAGCAGGCGTTCGGCTTGGCCCCGCACTTCGGTTTCCGCCGCCTTGTCACGCCGCACGGTACGCGACAGCATGCCGGCAACCCAAACCTCCAGCAATTCGTCGTTGTTCTTGGTCAGGATGTCGGCCAGGTGGCCGGTGGACTGGATACTCATGCACACTCCGCTAGACATTTGAAAAGGGAGAACTGAGTCTAGCAGGGACGGTAAATTAACCGAGCGTGATTGAATTGTGTGATGACAGGCTGTGGTTTATTCATGCGGATGATGGCGAGCACATCATGTGGCCGCCATCATTGCGGGACTGCTTAATCGTCCAGCTTGCGCAAGTGATTGGCCAGCACGTGCGCGGCTTTGCGCGCGGTCGTCTGGTCCGGATGCAGGCCATCGCCGATGTGGGTGAACTCTTTCCAGATGTCGAGCTGAATCGCGTCCGGCAAATCGGCGGCCAGGCGGCTTTGCACCACGTCGGCCAGGGTGTTGTAGTCTTGTTCGCCAATCACCCACGCGACGTTGGAGCTGGTGCGGAACAGTTCCATGTCCAGGTCTGCGTATTTCGGATAGCCGGTGAAGATCGGGGTCAGGCCTTTCGACAGCGCGAAACTGCCCAATGCAACCAGGCGGTCGGCGGTGGCGTTCATGTCGGCCACGGTGCACTGCACCGAGGTCGGCTGCGGCACACCCATGCCGCCCGCGTGCAGGCAGTCGTTCGGGATCGTGACCACGACATATTTTGCGTTGTAGCCGCCGACCGGGGCGGGGCGCGCCACGCGGGTCAGGGCGCGGTTCAACTGGACCTGGTAACTGTCCCACACCGCCGGACTGCAGGTGGCGGCGCCGGGCGGGCACTGGAAGCGGGTAAACGTGCCGGCGCCGGCCTGGGCTTCATTGATCACATAGCCCGGCAATTGGTGGTCGCGGGTCAGGGCCGCGCCCAGGCTCAAATAAATGCCTTGGGCGACGGAGCGGCCGCCTTGCGGGGCGATGCCATTGTTAAACGGGGTTTTGGCTTCGGAATACGATGCGCCAATGACCAGCAGTGGTTGTTGCGACGGCTTGTCTTCCAGTTCATGCTTGGCGCTTGCGCCGTGCATGGCCACGACGCCCAGTGCCAAGGCGGTCCATTTCTTCAATTGCATTGCTGACTTCTCCCTGTGTGATAAGTGATCCGATTTACTTGCATTTTGCAAGTTGCATTGCTGCAATATTTGCCAAACGGATACTATCACAAAAGAAATATAAGTTAACAAGATGCAATGATAAAAAAGCGTACTTTTTTCACAGTCTGATGCTAGCCTGCAGTGACAGCGCGCGCGGCGCCATCGGCAAGTCGTAAGGCAGGGCCAGCCCCGGCACCAGGCTGGGTTCACGCACATCCCGGTTGAACAGGTTGCGCACGGTGGCCGTGAAGTTCCAGCGCTGTTTGCCGTATCGGGTGGACAGCGCCAGGTCGAACGTATGGTAGTCGGCAACGGGTTTGCGGTTGTCGCCGGTGGCGCGCTTGCGGCCCGCCACCCAATTGAGCTGTGGACTCAGCATGTAGGCGCTTGATAGTTGCCAGTCGGCGCGGCCGGTCAGGTGATGATGCGGCGCATAGCCGGCATCGGCGCCGGTGGCCTTGTCGATCGAACGCTGCCATGAATAGTTGCCATGGAGGCGCAAGTCGCGGCGCGCGTTCCACGTGCTTTCCAGTTCCACACCGCGGCCGGTCTGATTGCCTGTATTGCGGTAGGTTGCGCCGGTGCCGGCAACCGGATTCGGCACGGTGCGGATAATGTTGCCCATTGCGTAGCGGTATAGTGTCAGGTTCGCGTGCCAGTCCGTTTGTATCTGCCATGCCACGGACGTTTCCAGCGTGCCGTTGGTTTCCGGCTTCAAGTCAGGATTGCCCAGCGCGACGGGGTTATTGACGGCGTGCGACTCATTGAAGGACGGCGCCCGGAACGCGCGGCCGTACAGCAGCTTGGCGGTCAGGTCGAAGCGCGCATCCCATACCAGCGCTACGCGCGGATTGGTGGTGCCGCCGAAATCGGAATAGCGGTCGTGACGTACCCCCGCCGTCAAGTTCCAGTCGGGCGCCAGGCGCCACGCGTCCTGCAGGTAAATGTAATCAATGCGGCGGCGTTGCGGCTGTATAAATGGATCGATGTGCGAACGGTCCTGTAGCGACGGCAGGGGAACGGGTGTGCCGTTCGAGGTATAGCTGAAATTGCGGCGCTCACGCACCCGGTACATATGCACGTCGTCGTGGCCTATGCCGATACGGATTTGATGGTGCGGCAGGCCGCCGTAATCGGCAAAGGCGGTACTGCGCACGATTCGCTCCCATATTTCCGGCGCGCCGATCATTCCCTGGGGGAATGTGCCGGTCGGCAAGCGAACGCCGGCCGGCAGCAGGATGTAGGGTTGCGGGATTTCCTGAGCATAATGTTGGCTGCTGATGCTGGCGCCCAGGCCCCAATTGGTGGCGAACTGCGGATCGGCCCAGGCCAGGCTGGATGTCAACCGTTCGCTGCGGCTGTGGCCGGCTGCGTCCAGCGCTTGGGCAATGCCGGCGCCGGCGCCCAGGCCGTCGCGCAGTTTGGCGCCCAAACGGCCACGCCATTTGCCATAGGCGGCCTCGAGCTGCAGGTCGGCTGCGCGATAGCCGGTAACGACAGCCCCCGGAGCGCGGCTGGCACGGGTGCCGAACAGCGTATCGTTGCGGGTTTGCGCATCCGCCGCGACCAGACCGCGATGGCCGTCGGTGGCACCCACGCGCAGATAGGCGGCAATCGCCACTGGACCCAGGGCGCCGCCATACTGGGCCCAGGCATCGCGCGTGTGGAAGGCCCCGCCGCGCAGCCCGAATTCGGCGCCCGCCGCTTCGGCAGGCGACTTGGTGATGATATTGATGACACCGGAGAAAGCATCGGAACCATACAGCGCGGAGCCGGGGCCCCGGATGATCTCAATCCGGGCGACATGCTCGACCGGAAAGCCTCCCCATACGTTCCCTTTGTTGCCGGTAAACAGGGTCGTGACGGGGACGCCGTTTTGCATTACCAGCACTTGGGGCCCGAACTGGCTGTATACGCCGCGCATCACATACAGCGGCGAGTAACTATTGGCGCTGCGCATCACGTGGATGCCGGGGACCGATTCCAGCACCTGGTCCAGGTCGCTGGCGCCCATATTGGCAATGTCAGCCGCTGTGACCACGGAGGCAACGGCGGGCGCACGGCGCAACGATAAGGCATTACCGGTGGCAATGCTGACGCTGGCTGCATCGCCATACAGCAGGCTGAGCTCATCCTCGTCGGCAGGTGAGTGCGCACA
Source organism: Pseudoduganella sp. GW821-FHT12E03 (assembly GCF_058807115.1). Lineage (NCBI taxonomy): Bacteria > Pseudomonadati > Pseudomonadota > Betaproteobacteria > Burkholderiales > Oxalobacteraceae > Pseudoduganella > Pseudoduganella sp. GW821-FHT12E03. Next base: position 904,595 of record NZ_JBXAQJ010000002.1, read on the forward strand.
GGCGGCAGCAGCCTGCATGGTCAGTAAAGCCGCCAGGCAGTATTGGTGGCACATGGGCGTCACGACCTTCTCCGATGCTGAAACTTGCCATTATAGAATGGCAAGTTGCTGGCGAAGGTTGTAAATACGCATTTGAAAGTGACTTTCGCCGATCCGGACCAGCCGGGCACTGGCGGCAGCGCCGTCCGGCGCCGCCACCGGACGGCTTTACAGCTTGTAACTGGCCGTCAGTGAAATGGCGCGGGGCGCCATCGGCAAGTCGTTCGGGATTTGCAAGCCAGGTGCGGCGCTCGGTTCGCGTACGTCGGCATTGAACAGGTTACGTATTGCTGCGGAGAAGTTCCAGCTGTTTTTGCCACGCCGGGTCGATAGCGCCAGGTCCACCGTGTGGTAGTCGGCTATCGGTGCGCGCGCATCGCCTGCTGGCCGCTTACGGTCCGCCACCCACGTAAATTGCGGACTGAGCATATAGCCGCTGGCGAATTGCCAATCGGCCCGCGCATACAGATGATGGTGAGGTGCGTAGCCGGCATCCCTGTTGGTGGCCTTGTCGATGGAGCGCTGCCACGCGTAATTGCCCACCAGCCGCAGGTCGCGGTCCACTGTCCAGGCGGTTTCAAATTCCGCGCCGTGGCCGGTCTGGTTCCCGGTGTTGTTATACACCTGGCCCAGCGCGCCCGCCGGACGTGGCGTCAGGCGGATGATGCTGGCCATGGAATAACGGTACAACGTCGCATTCAGCTGCAAGTCCGCCTTGGCTTGCCACGAAGCCACCGCCTCCAGCGTGCCATTGGTTTCCGGCTTCAGATTCGGATTGCCCAGTGCGACGGGATTGGTAATGCTGTAGGCCTCATTGAAGGAGGGCGCGCGGAAGGCGCGGCCGTACAGCAGTTTGGCGGTCAGGTCGTACGTCGCATCCCACACCAGCGCGACGCGCGGGTTGGTGGTGCCGCCAAAATCGGAATATTTGTCGTGGCGTACGCCTGCTGTCAGATTCCAGTCCTTGGCCAAGCGCCATTCGTCCTGCAGGAACACATAATCCACGCGCCGGCGATGGGGGCGCAGGAACGGGTCGGTGGCGGAATAGTCGGTCAATCCGGCTGCCGGGATCGGCGTGCCGTTTGGCGCATAGGTGAAATTGCGCAATTCACGGGTGCGGTACAGGTGCAGGTCTTCATGGCCGGCGCCGATCCGCAGATGGTGATCCGCGAAGCCGGTATAGTCGGCAATGGCGCTGAAGCGGACATTACGCTCCCATGTTTCCGGTGCACCGATCATGCCGGTTGGGAACGTCCCGGTGGGGAAACGTACGCCGGCCGGCAACAGGATATAGGGTACCGGGATTTCCTGGACATATTCCTGGGAATTGAGGCTCACGCTCAATCCCCAGTCGCGTGTCACCTGTGGATTGGCCCACGCCAGGTTGCCGATGGTGCGGGTGCTCTTGCCCTTGCCTACCGGGTCCAGTGCGGAGGCAATGCCGGCCCCGGTACCGACTTCGCGCTGCTTGAAGTTCAGGCGCGCGCGGAACTGGCCGTAGCTGGCTTCCAGGTTGAAATCGGCAGCCTCGTTGTCCACGTTAACGGGACCCGGCGCCAACGTGGCGCGCGTCCCCAAGAGGGTATCGTTGCGTTTTTGCGCATCGGCGTCGATGGTGCGGCGGAAGCCATCGGTGCTGCCGACACGGAGAAAAGCCGCGATCTCCACCGGGCCGACTTTACCGCCATGCTGGATCCAGGCATCGCGGGAAGCGAACGACCCGATACGACCGCCGAATTCCGTTCCGGCGCTTTCGGCGGGACCTTTGGTGATGATGTTGATGACGCCGGAGAATGCATCGGAACCATACAGGGCCGAGCCGGGACCACGGATGATTTCCAGGCGCGAAATCACTTCGACCGGGTAATCGCCCCACATGTTGCCTTTATTGCCCTGGTATAGCGTGGTGATGGGGACGCCGTTTTGCAGCACCAGCACCTGCGGGCCCTGCGAGCTGTAGACGCCACGCACCATATAGAGCGGGGCCCAACTGTTGGCGCTGCGCGCAATGTGGATGCCGGCAACGGTTTCCAGGACTTCATCCATGCCGCGCGCACCCATGCTGGCGATATCGGCCGCAGTGATCACCACTGCAACGGCTGGCGCGCGGCGCAGCGACTGCAAATTACCGGTGGCGATACTGATGCTGTCGCTGTCGCCGTAGACCAAACTCAGCTCATCTTCTTCGCTGGTGGTTTGGGCCGTGGCCGCCATGGCTTGCACAGCCAGGATGACTGCCAGACTGGCGCGGGACAGACGTGATATGCGGGCAGGCTTCAAAGGCATTCTCCAGATGTAACATTTTGGCCATTGTAGCGTGATGATTAATACTCATGGGCAAAAAATCCCGCATCTGTTGCTTGCGTGCTGCTATCGAAGGGGCCACGGACGCGGCGCCGGACCATCGTAGGCGACTGCCGAGCAAGGTGTTGGGAACAGGGTTCCCTCGTCTTTCGCCGCGGCTTCCGCGACGCAGGGCGCCATGCCGGCAGTAAATTGCGGCATGCGGAGCATCTGGTATTCGCGCATGGACAGGCCCATGTCGGAAAACATCGCGGCTTGGAATGCGCCAAAATTCATGCGCAGGTTGGGGTAGCGGGTCAGCAGGATGCGCTCGACGGCAAAGGCCAGCGTCAGGTGCGGGCCCTGGTCCATGCCCAGTTTTTTCGCCAGCGCCATGATGACGGGAATGCGCTCGTCGGTGCTGCTGATGGGACGGCCGTAGCCATAAATCTTGCGCTGGCCGGTTTCCGCCCAGACGATGTCTTCCAGCGCTTCACCGGTCGCGGCGCGCCGCAACGCTTGCTGTAGAAAATGCATCGCGCGCAACGCGGCATTGCCGCCATAGACCATGGCTTCCGAGACCGCCACGCCGGCGACCAGCGCGAGGTTGCTGCTGCTGCGTGCGCTGGCGGCCAACGCGGCGACGCGGTTATTCCACAGGCGTGCGTCAGGGTAGCTGGTGCAGACCCACAGGGCCTGGATCATTTCCGACTGCGCCGGTGTCAGCTTGCGGCCGGTGACGCCAAACGCATAGAGGTCCAGCCAGCCGAGGTGCTGCAAGTCCTGGTGCAAATCCTGGCCACGGAAGACCGCGTGGCTGCCGGGGAATGCGGCGCCGGCGCTGGTGCGCAGCACGCCGGCCGCCTTTGCCAATTGTTCCGGTCCGGTCATGCCTGCTCCCTTGGGTTTGCTGCCGGATCCAGTTCCAGCTTGTAAAACGGAAAGTGCTTGAAGCCGACTTGCTTTTGCTCGAGCGCGTGGGCGGCCGCGCCGGGCAGACGCAACAGCAACGTCAGCATTTCCCCCTCGTCGGGAGTAAAGCCGAGGTCGTGCAAGGCACAGGCGGCGACGCCGGCCATCGCCAGTGGATAGCCGATGGATGCGCAGGCAGCCGCGGCGTGGGCATGCAGCCAGGCGGTATGCGGGCCGGCGCCGAGCGTGTTCAGTGTGGCCAGCAACTGGCGCACGGGCAGTGGGGTGGATGCGCCGTGCTTGTCGAATCCCGGCACGTGCTGGCGTTCCGGGTACACGTCCACAGGATCTTCCGCATGTGCCTGGTTATAGCCCGCCCATGCCGCGAGGTCGCCGCCACAATCGCGCCACATGGTCATGGCGTCGTAGACATCGCGTGCGCCGCCATTGCGGCCCGCGCCAACAGCCAGCGCGGCAATCAGTGCGGCGGCGGCGGGGGAGCCGCCGACGCCGCCACACATGGCGGCGTGTACCGAGGCATCGCGTGGACCGGGATTGGCCAAGGCTACGGCCAGTGTTTCCAGGACCGCCAGCTGATTGCCTTCAGGCAGTTCGGGACGCAACAGCAACCACAGCATGTCAATCCACCGGGCCTGGCCGGCCATGGCGCCGAACACATCATAGCCTCGGCACAATGCCGTGCGGGTCGCGAAGGGATTGTCCGCTTCCGGCAATTCTTGCCAGATGGCGGTGTGGATCAAATCGTTGGGCGATGGCGCCGGAGCGTTCTGGCTCACGTTTGCGCTCACAGCAGACTCATGCCGCCATCAACGACGATTTCCTCGCCGACGATATAGGATGCATCGGTGCTGGCCAGGAACAGTGCGGCTTTGGCGATTTCCTCCGGCTGGCCGAAGCGCTTGCTGGGCGACTTTGCGGCAATCGCCTGTTTCTTTTCATCGGCCACGGCGGGCGGCAAGCCAAGGCGGTCAAACATCGGCGTCGCAATCGGACCTGGGCTGATGGCATTGACGCGGATGCCGCGCCCGATCAACTCCAGTCCCAGTGATTTCACCATGGAGCGCAACCCTGCCTTGGCCGCACCGTACACGGTGAAGTTCGGCGAACCGAGCTGATTGGTAATAGAGGTCGTCACGATAATGCTGGCGCCCGGCGCCATCAGCGGCAAGGCTTTCTGGATCGTGAAAAACACGCCCTTCAGGTTGACGCCGACCTGTTCGTCAAACGATGCTTCGGTGACGTGTTCGATCGGGGAGGGGCTGGCGACGCCGGCATTGATGAACAGCACATCGAGGCGGCCGAAGTTGGCTTTGATTTGCGCCATGGTCGCGTCGATGCCGGACAGTTCGCCGGCATCGGCCTGGATCAACAGTGCTTCGTTGCCCAGTGCGGCGCCGGCGTCATCCAATGTCTGGCGGTTGCGGCCACTGATGGCCACCAGTGCACCTTGTTGCTGGAACAGGATGGCACTGGCCAGGCCGATGCCGCTGCTGCCGCCCGTAACCAGGGCAGTCTTGCCTTGCAATTTCTTGTCCGTCATTATTATTGACCCTCGTCCAGCAACACGCGCAGGCGGCTGGCCATTGGCGGCACCTGTTCCGGGTCGATGTAGACATCCAGCAGGGTCGGGCCCGGGTAGTTGCAAATCGACTTGATGTCGAGCGCCTGCAAATCGGCGGCGCTGCGGATCGTGAAGCCACGGCCGCCCTGGGCGCGTGATATCGCGGCGAAATCGGTCGGCGGCAAGGCGTAGCCGATCTGTTCGCCGCCGCCGAGGCGCTGGCCGTGCTTGACCATGCCCAGCGCGCGGTCGTTCAGGATCACGAAAATCACGCATTGCTGTTCCGCCACGGCGACCGACAATTCCTGGCCGCTCATCAGGAAGCTGCCGTCGCCGGTGATGCAGACCACTGGCGCCGAAGGATTGCCGGCGGCGGTGCCGATGGCGGCGCCGATGGCCCAGCCCATCGGGGCGAAGTGCGTGGTCAGGCGCAGCCAACCACCGGTGCTCTGGCGCTTGCCCATTTCGCGCGGACGGTCGCCGCCGCCAAAGCGGCGCTCGCCCATGCGGCGGCATTGCGGCTGCAGGTAGTGGGTGGCCCACGCCACGCTATTGCCGGCGTCCGCCAGGTAGCGGGTGTTGTACGGGAACAGGTCGCCCAGTTCTTTCATCAGGCGCTGCGGCGTCAGCGGATTGGCGTCGCTGTTGAAGGCTTCCGGCGAATCGAGCATGGCGTCATGGTTCCAGTGCTGCGCGGCCTTGTCGCGGGCCATGCGGCGGCGCTCGACGGAAGGATCGGTGTGCGAGCCGGCCTGGTGGATACGGTCGATCAGGCGGTCGAAGATCGCGCGCAGGCTGCCGCGCAGGTGGTAGCGCGCCATCGGTGTGCGGGCCAGGTGTTCTTCCGACTCATCGATATGGACCAGGCGGTCGTTCAGCAGGCTGGCGTTCCAGCCGCCGGTGTTCCATTCGCCCATGCTGGTGCCGACTGCGACAATCAAGTCCACCGATGGGTCATTGAGCGCCGCTTCGGCGGTGGCGTGGCCGCCAAAGCCGAACACGCCGCGATACAGCGGGTGTTGCGGGCTGACCAGGCCTTTGCCGTCCGGCGTGGTGACAAAGGTCGCGCCTTTGAGTTTGGCAAATTGCAGGATCGAATGGATCGAGTCGCCACAGCCGCCACCCACGAGGATCACCACGTTGCGGGAATTGGCCAGCATTTCGCGCAGCGATTCCACTGCGCCGCTGTCGACCAGCGAAGCCGGGCGCAGCAGGGCGCTCATGTCGTAGTTCGGCTTGACTTGCGTGGTTGGCGCGCGGAACACGTCCACCGGCACCGACAGGTGGACCGGGCCGGCGGGTGAACGGGTCGCGTGCTGCAGGGCGGTGATCAGTTTCCACTCCAGCTGCTGTGGGTGCGATACCAGCGAGTTGTAGCGGGTGCAGTGGCGGAACATGCCGAGCACGTCGATGCCGGTGCACGCGGATTCTTGCAAGGTGTGCTTGCCGAACGATGGCAGCGCCGGCTGGCCGGTGATCACCAGCATCGGTACGTTGTTGCCGTAGGCGGTCGCCACGGCGGTCAGCATGTTGGTGGCGCCGGGACCGGAGGTGGAAATGCAGACGCCGATCTTGCCGGTTTCGCGGGCATAGCCGTCAGCCATGAAGGCGGCGCCGGCTTCGTGGCGCGCGACGATATGGTTCAGGTTGCCGCCCTTGCGCAGGTTGCGTGCGATGGCGTTGTAGAGAGGCTCGATGGCGCCGCCAGGGACGCCAAACACATATTCGACACCCAGTTGTTCGAGATAGGCGACCAGGAGGTCGGCCATATCCATGCTGATTTCCGCTGGTTCTGCGGCACGGACCACTGCCTGTGAGGTGTGGAGGGAAGGTAACTGCTCGTGCTGCTCAAACTCAACGTTCTCTAACATGCAAGGCTCCTCAAATAGTATGGCATAAATGCAACTTTATTTGTTTGGAAGTAATAAATGTTGCAGTGCGAGATCATAGCCCAATTTTGAGGCAGTGTGTGACAATTTGAGAGAATTAGTAAAAATATTCTATTGAACAATTGGAGTTACTTTTGGGAAATATAAAATATAGCGCACGACTATTAAGTATTAAGTAAAGTCCTATGTAAACAACGGCTTAGATAATGCGGGCGGGGCGCCTGCTGATAACCCGAGATAATTCCGATAGGAAATAAAAAATCCCGCCGAAGCGGGATTTTTTTGTGACATCGGGCAGGTTTTACAAGCGCGCCAGGGAGGCTTCGCGCTGCCGTATCAACTGTGCAAACTGCTCGGCCGGGATGGCCGGGCTGAGATGGTAACCCTGCAGCAAATCGCAGCGGCGCGCCTTCAGGAAGTGCAATTGCGCCTCGGTTTCCACGCCTTCGGCCACCACTTCCAGCCGCAGGCTGTGCGCCAGCGCGATGATCGCGGTGACAATCGCGGCATCGTCGGCGTCTTGCGGCACGTCGCGCACGAACGAGCGGTCGATCTTGATGATGTCGACCGGGAAGCGTTTCAGGTACGACAGCGAGGAATAGCCGGTGCCGAAGTCGTCGATCGACAGGCGCACGCCGAGTGCGCGCAGGCGGTGCAGGGCGGTCAGCGTGTCCTGCGCGTTTTCCATCAGGGTGCTTTCCGTGATTTCCAGTTCCAGCAGATGGGCCGGCAAGCCGGTATCGGCCAGCACGGTTTCCACCGACGACGTGAAGTCTTTTTGCAGCAGCTGGCGCACCGACAGGTTGACCGCCACCCGCAGTTGCGGCAAGCCTTGCGTCATCCACGCCTTCAACTGGGCGCAGGCGGTGCGCAGCACCCAGTCGCCCAATGGGATGATCAGGCCGGTTTCTTCCGCCAGCGGGATGAACTCGGCCGGCGACACCATGCCGCGCACCGGATGGCGCCAGCGGACCAATGCTTCCATGCCGATCACGCGGCCATCTTCCAGGGTGGCCTGCGGCTGGTAAAACACTTCCAGCTGGTGCTGTTCCAGGGCCCGCCGCAAGTCGCTTTCCAGGCGCACGTGCTCGGAAATCGAATGTTCCATCGACGCTTCATAGAACTGGAAGCCGGTGTTGGTTTTCTTGGCGCGGTACATCGCGCTGTCGGCGTGCTTGACCAGGGTCGCGACATCTTCCCCGTCGTGCGGGTACATGGCGATGCCGACACTGCTGGTGACAAAGATGTCGTGGCCGTCGATCTGGAACGGCGCCGACAGCACGCGGCAGATATTGTGCGCGGCCGTGGCGGCCGAGCCCGGGTTGTCCAGCTCACCCAGCACCACCGTGAATTCATCGCCGCCCAGGCGCGCCACGGTATCGACATTGCGCACGCTGTGTCGCACGCGCTGCGCCACCGCCACCAGCAGGCGGTCGCCGACGTCGTGGCCCAGGTTGTCGTTGACGTACTTGAAGCGGTCCAGGTCCATGAACAGCACGGCCAGCAGGTTGCCGTTGGATTTGGCCTGCTCGATGCCCTGGCCCAGCAATTCAAAGAACAGGGTGCGGTTCGGCAGCCCGGTCAGGATATCGTTGTAGGCCAGGTGGCGGATGCGTTTTTCCGCCCGGTTGGCTTCGATGATGCGGCGCACGCGCTGCGACAGCACGGCATAGTGGATCGGCTTCGGAATGTAATCCGACGCGCCGGCGGCGAACGCGCGCTCCACCGAGGAATTGTCCTGCAGCGCGGTGATCATCAACACGGGAATCGAACTGCCGCCCGGCATTTCCTGCAGGCGCGAGCAGGCGGTAAAGCCATCCATGTGCGGCATCACGGCGTCCATCAGGATCACGTCCGGCTGGAAGCGCTTGAGCATGGCCAGCGCTTCCTCGCCATCGGACGCTTCTTCGACCTGGAATCCGTCGCGCTGCAGGGTGTAGCGCAGGGTGCTGCGGGTGCTGCGGTCGTCATCGACCACCAGCACCTGCGCCATTTCCTCCTGCGGCGCGTGGCTGACATTGCCGCCGGCGTTGACTTCAGCGTCAAGGAAGGTCGCCACCTGGTTGTATTCGGCGCGCAGCGCCGGCAGCAGCGGCGGAATCTGGTCGAGGCGGCGCGCAATGGCCAGTTCTTCAATTTTTTGCGCCAGCGCCGACAGGTCGACGGCGCCCAGGTTGCCGGACGAGCCTTTCAGGGCGTGGGCGCGGGCGCGCGCGGTTTCCGCGTCATGCGCGTAGACCGCCTGTTCCAGCTCATTCAGGTAGACCGGCGAATCCTCCAGGAAAGGCGAGACCGCGTGCGGCAGGGCGGCGCCCAGGATTTCGCGCAGCTTGTCGAACACGGCGCGGTCCAGCGGCGTGCCTTGCGGCGTGTCGCCATGGCGTTCCTGCGGGGTCTCGGTCGGCGCCGGCGTCGGATGCGCCGCGCCGGCCTGGCCCGGCAGCCATTTATGCAGCTTGTGGCGCAGTTCCAGCAAGGTGATCGGCTTGGCCAGGTAATCGTCCATGCCGGCCGCCATGCATTTCTCGGCGTCGCCGCGCTGGGTGTTGGCGGTCATCGCCACCAGCGGCGTGCGGATGCCCAGGGTTTCCTCATGGGTGCGGATATGCGCGGTGGCTTCGTAGCCATCCATTTCCGGCATGCTGCAATCCATCAGGATCATGTCGAAGCGGGCGCGCTTGGCCGCTTCCACGGCTTCGCGGCCGTTCGAGGCGAATTCGCAGACGCAGTTGTTCATGGCCAGCATGCCGGCCGCCACCATCTGGTTGGTGCGGTTGTCCTCGGCCACCAGGATGCGGAACTGGTTGGGTGCGGCCACCGGCGCGGGCAGGGCCGGTATCGGCGCTGTGCCCAGTGCCATCTGCGCCGGCTTGGCGGTATATTCCGGCGCCGCGGCGCGGCCGGCCAGCAATTCGTGCAGCGCATTGACCAGGCGTCCGACGCGCAGCGGTTTCGGGATGGTGGCGTGGGTCGCGGCGCCGGCCATGTTGCCGCCGCCGTGGCGGTCCATCAACAGCAATTCCGGTGCCAGTCCGGCCGCCGTGATACGGCTGGCGATATCGATCGCGTGTTCGTCGGTCAGGCTCACGTCCATGACGACGATGCGGTAGGGCTGGCCCGCGTCGGCGGCCGCCTTCAGCTCGGCCATGGCCTGGTTGCCGCCGTCGGCCAGGAAGTGCGCCATGCGGTGCTGTTCAAACACCTGGCCCAGCAGCGCACGCACGGTGGCGCTGGCGTCGATCGCCAGCACGCGCGCCTGCGCCAGTTGCGGATCGGCTTCCAGCGACAGCTGGGTGGCCGATGGACGGCACTGGGCCGTGAATTCAAACGTGGTGCCGGCGCCCGGCGTGCTCGAGACACCGATGTCGCCGTTCATCAGGCCGACCAGCTGGCGGCAGATCGCCAGGCCCAGGCCGGTGCCGCCATAGCGGCGCGTGGTCGAGGGATCCGGCTGCACGTACGATTCGAACAGATGGCTTTGCACCTCGGGGCTCATGCCGATACCGGTGTCGCGCACGATAAAGCGCAGGCCGAACGCCTCGCCGCCGGCCACTTCCACGTGTAGCGAGACTTCGCCCTTGTCGGTGAACTTCACCGCATTGCCGAGCAGGTTGATGAGAATCTGGCGCAGGCGCAGCGCGTCGCCGGTGACCCGTTCCGGCACGCCGGGGGCCAGCAGGTACGACAGTTCCAGGCCTTTTTGCTGGGCCGGGCGGGCCACCAGTTCCAGTACTTCCTCCACCAGCTTGCGCAAGTCGAAGTCGGTTTCTTCCAGGGTCAGCTTGCCCGCTTCCATCTTGGAGAAGTCCAGCACATTGTTGATCAGGTCGATCAGGGTGCGCGACGAATTCCACGCCACATCGACGCATTCCTGCTGGCGCTGGGTCAGGCGCATTTCCTTGAGCATGTCCAGCATGCCAACCACGCCGTTCAGCGGGGTGCGCACTTCGTGACTGACGGTGGCGGCAAATTGCGCCTTCATTTCCGCCATGTTGACCGCGGCGTCGCGCGATTCCTTCAACTCGGCTTCGCGCTGTTCCAGCACGTTCATCATTTTGTTGAACGCCTGCGCCATGTCGATCAGGTCGCGCGGGCCGGCCGGGGCGGCGCGCATGCCGGACTCGCCGGCTTCCGCGCGGCGCATCAGGTCGGACAAGGCGTTGAGCGGGTTGATCATGTGGCGGGTCGCCAGCCGCACCAGGCCCAGCAGGATGGCGGCAAACGACAGGGTCAGCGCCAGGTTGCCCAGCAACAGTGACCAGGTCAGGCGGTCCAGCGTATCCTTGCCGACCTGCACATGGACATAGCCGAGCAATTGCGGCTGCTGTTCCTGCATGTCGAATGGCGACGCCTCGGTCTGGCCGCCAAACACCGGCGCGGCAAACAGCCAGGCATCCTTGGATTCGCCGACCAGGCTGGCGTGCTGCGGGCTCGCTTGCGCGCCCGGCATCTCGGCCAGCTTGCTGCCGCGGTGCTGTTCCTGCAACAGCAAGACCTTATGTTTGGCGTCGCTGATCTGCAGCCCGGTCACGTCGGGGAAGGCGAGCGTGGTGCTGACCACGTCGCGCGCGTTTTCCGCGGAATGGAACAGCAGCGCCAGGGTCGACTGGCGGGCCAGGTTGTCGGCGATGCGCTGCCCCTGTTCCGTAAAGTGGTCGCGCATGCGGCCGCGCGCCTCCCACGAGTTCATCAGGGAGGAAAACAGGGCCAGGCCGAGAATCGATGTCGAGACAATGACTGTCAGCTGGCGGCGGAAACCGGTGCGGCGCAAATAATTACGAAACATAATGACCGTATTCAGGGCTGCGGATAAACATAATCAAAGCGATGTTGCGAAGACAGGTTCAATCCCATGTGGTTGGCGGTACGTACGTTGATGGCGGTCTGTAAATCGCGCAGCGGGACCAGGCCACGGCGCTTGCCGTCGCCATTGATCACGCCGAGCGCGGAATTGGCCAGCGCCCGGCCAAGTTCCACGTTGTTCGGTCCCATGGCAAACAGCGCCCCTTTCTTGACATGCAACACATTGCTGGAAAACAGCGGCACGCCGCTGTTCCAGGATTCGCGCAGCACCATCGGCAAGATGATGCTTTCCTCCACCGTGGTGCTGTCATGCGGCAGCCAGACCGCGTCGCGGCGGTTGTCGGCATTGGCAAACAGTTGCGGATACAGCTGGGCAGCCTTGCCCAGTTCGGTGGCGACGTGCACTTGCAATTCCAGGCCCTGGGCACGGGCGGCGTCGCGCGCCAGGCGGATCAGCCAGTCGCTTTTTTGCGGGTCATACACGACGATCACGCGGCGCAAGTCCGGCAACAGCGCGCGCAGGCGGGAAAACAGCAGGGCGGGGTCGGGCGTGAGGCTGATGCCGGCCACGTTTTCCGCATCGGACAGTAATAGCACGCCGCCGGCCAGCACCGTGATTTCGCGGTCCAGCCCGTTGGTGGCGTTGAGTCCCTGGCGGCCCAGCGCGATCACCACGCGGGTATTGTTATGTTTCAGCGTCGTATTGAGTTCGGCGGTATCGACCTTCGGGTCGACCGGGTAGCTGCGCACGCGCAGCCGGGTACGCTCTTCGATGCCCTGGATGATGCTGGTGAAGGCCGAACGGAAGGGGGCTTCGACGTTTGGATACAGTACGGCGATCGAGCCTTTGCCGATCGAGGCCTGCACTTCGGGACGGCGCAACTGGTCTTCCAGCTGGGCCAGGGTGATCGGGCGGAGATGGTCGGGACGGACGCCATCGCTCCGGATGACCGGCAGGGTCACGGAGGAAGCGGCAATGCCCGGCTCGATGCGCTCCATGATGGCGCCCACGCTGTTGCGTGCTGCGGCGCCGGCGCCAGGCAGGTCAATCGCGGGTTTGAATCCTTGTGCGGACGCGGCGGGGGACACAGCCAGCGACAGCGACAGGATAAAGGCGATGCAGGCGCGCAACCGGCGGCCCACATCCGTTATCTTTTTAATCATTATACTGTCCGAAGGGGCCCGGGTAGCGGACATATATCCTGACTACAATAGTGGTGGGCCCGTCATACCCGATAGTATATGCTAGTTACTTGGCTTATTAGAAAGAAATTTACTTCCACACGGCATTAATTTACACAAGGCAACGCTATTTCCGTGTATTTCCTGCGCCAATCCTCAGAATCATGGCTCGGGATAAACAAAGTCGAAGGTTCGTTGTTGTCCAGAGGCAACGTTAATGCCGATGTGGCTGGCGGTCCGGGTGTTAAACGCGGTGCGCACCGAGCGCAGCGGGGAGACGCCGGCGCGGCTGGTGTCGCCATTGAGGAGGCCGAGGGCGATGCTGGCCAGTTCCTTGCCCAGTTCAAAGTTATTCGGGAACAGTGCGAACAGCGCGCCTTTTTTCACGTGCAGGATGCTGCTGGAAAAAATCGGCACGTTGCGGTTCCAGGATTCTTTTAATACCAGCGGTAGCACGGTGGTTTCCTCCACCGTGACCGGGTCTTGCGGCAGCCACAGCGCATCGGTGCGGCCGTCGGCGCCGGCAAACGCGGTTTCATAGCGGCGCACCGCCGCGGCCAGGTCGGCCGCTTCCAGCGTCACCAGTTCCAGCCCCTGGCTGCGCGCCGCTTCGCGCGCGGTTTTCAGCATCGCCTGGCTGTGCTGCGGGCTGTAGACGACAAATACCCGTTTGACGGTGGGCACCAGGCTTTTTAGATGGGAAAACAGCAGGGCGGGATCGGGCGTCAGGCTGATGCCGCGTAACTTCTCGGCGTCCGGCACCGAGCTGACGCCGCCCACCACCACGCCCACCGACGGATCAAAGGCGGCCGCCGCCTGCAAGCCCTGGCGGCCCAGCGCGATGACGACCTTGCCGCCGTTTTTCTTCAGGGTCGATTGCAGTTCGTTGAAATCCGCATTGGACGCGACTGGATAGCCCTTGACGCGGGTGCGCGCCTGCTCCTCGATGCCCTCGATGATTTCAGTAAAGACCTTGCGGTATGGCTGTCCGATGTCCGGGTACACGACCGCCAGCGCTTCCGGGCCGGCCGCCGCGACGTAGCCGTACGCCGTCGCGGCATACAGTGCCGGAAGCAGGATCAGCAACTTTCTACGTTGGTTACACAAATCAGGGACGTCGGGATAAATAAAAATTAATTGCAGGAAAGAGTTTATCCGCCCCACGCTGGTTGTACACAAAAAAGTGCCAACTATAACCGCAAGTTGCCGCAGGTTGTTGCTTTTTTAGCCATGAGGGCGCGCCAGCCTATTGGCGGGACCTTGCTGCCGATCAAGTTATTTCCAATAGGAATGACTTAGCCTGACTCCTCACCGATTCTTGCCAGGAAATGTGACATTTTCACCCTTAAAGTGTTGCGTGGAGCCTGCATCGTGACAAAGGGTGAGAATTGGAGTTTTTTCGATAATTATAATCTGGCATCAAGCTTGTCCATCTTGCCACATGGTAGGGGGTCCAATGTCGGGATATGCGGGAATCGCTGCCGTCGGGAAGAGTCTGGAACGCTTGTTGAATTTGGCGTTTACGGAGCGCCAGCCCGTCCCCACGAAAATCACCCGCGCCGTGCTGATCCGTACGGATGACTTGATGGCGAAGAATGTTCCGGCCGCCATCGGCCAGTACGCGCTGTCGCTGCTGCTGTACCGGGTGGATTTCAATAAGACCATGCGCGCCGCGTGGTCGGCGGTCGGCTCCATCGATGGCCATGGCCACTTGCCGCTGGATTTGCACTTCCTGATCACGCCGTGGGCGGACAACGCCGAACACGAACACATGATTCTGGGGCGCGCCATGCAGGCGCTGGAATACACGCCGATCCTGTCTGGTCCCTTGCTGTATGCGCCGGTGCTGCCCTATGACGATGAACCGGAAGCGCTGCCGGCCGATTCCGTGCAGGTGGCGATGGAAGATATTTCCACTGAAGCGCTGATGCGCACGTTCGATTCGCTGCCGACCGATTACCGCTTGTCGGTGCCGTACGTGGCGCGGGTGGTGCGCATCGACAGCCGCGAAGCGCGGCCGGTGCCGCCGGTGACGGATGCGGTGATACCGCTGCGGGTGGCTGCCGGAGTCTCCGCGTGAGCCCCGTCGCGACGCCCTGGATTCCGCTGTCGCCGGCCAATACGGTGGAAGTATCGCGCCTGCGGCACCGGCTGGCCCTGGGCTTGCACTGGGTCGATGCGCTGGCGGGCGCGCCGGCGCAGGGGGCGTGGCACGCGGTGCTGGAAACGCTGGGGCCGTATGCGATGAATGTGCCGTTCGACAGCCACGGCGCTGCGCGCCACGCGTTGCGGAACGCGGGCTTGCTGCGCAAGCGCTTCGGCTTGGCGCTCGATGGCGGCGATGTGCGCTGCGCGGTGCGGGTGTATGCGGCGCCGCCGCGTTTGCCGCGCTTGCCGCACCTGGTTCCACCCTATGAACGGGCGCTTGACCCGCGCCTGTATGTGCCGCGCCGTATCCGTTTTACACCAGTGGCCGACGGTGTGGACCTGGCGGCGACGCCGGCCAATATCCGCCAGCCGTGGCTGTGGCCCGGTTCGGCGTACCCGCTGCCGGGCAATGCCACGGCGGTACGGGGCCGCGTGTTGCGGGGCGACAGCCTGGCCACGGCGGCGCCAGTGCCGTGGGCGCGGGTGGTGGCGACGGTGCCGGCCAGTGAAACCGTGTTTGGCGATGCGCAACCGGTGGGCTATGCGCATGGCGACGACCGGGGGGAATTTGTGCTGGTGCTGGAAAACCGCGCGGTCGGCGGCGCCGCGCTGGCCGGTACGGTGGCGGTGCGGCTGTGGGCGTTCCTGCCGCCGCCCGGCGTGACGGTCGATGCCGCCGACCCGCTGGCCAGCCTGCCGCTGGAAGAGGGCGGCGGCGACAGTCTCAATGCGGTGCTGCGCGGGCACGCGGCGCCGGCGGATTATGTGGCGCAAGCCGGTGTGGAACTGGCGCTGCGCGTGGGGGAAACGGCCGGCGGCGCGGATGCCACGCTGCTGTTTGCATAGCGTAGTTCTCATTGAGTTCCGATTCGCGCAGGGGAGATCCAAATGCCAGAGTATCTAGCGCCAGGGGTGTATGTCGAGGAAGTCAGCTTCCGCTCCAAATCCATCGAAGGGGTGCCGACCAGCACCACCGGTTTTGCCGGGGTGACGCGCACCGGGCCGGTGCAATATGCCGGCGGTCCGGCCAGCACGGCGCCGCGCCTGATCACGTCGTTCACGGAATATGAACGCGTGTATGGCGGGCTCGAAGCGCTGAAATTCGGCTTTGATGAGCGCATCAACTACATGGCGCACGCGGCGCGCGCTTTCTTTGCCAACGGCGGCAAGCGGCTGTATGTGGCGCGGGTGTTCCCGGACGGCGATGCCGATCCGGCGCTGTCGCGCACGGCCAGGCTGGTGTCCGGCGTGGCCACGTGGCGCGCCCGCTGGCCGGGTGAATTCGGCAATGCGCTGGTGGACGTGCGCGCCTCGCGCAGTAAAAACCTGGCGTTCAAACACCCGAACGACCCGAATGACCCGCTGCAAAAACATTTATGGGGCGTGCAGGTGCGGCGCGCCGTGCCGGGCTCCGTGGTGGAGCTGATCAATCCGTTGCCGGTGCCGCCGGCAACGCTACCCAAGGATAACGACCCGCTGGTGGCGGGGCGGCTGTACGTGGTGAAGTACACCCCGGACGGCAAGCAGGAATTCATCGACCATCTCGGCAATACCGTGGCGCTGCCCGATGCGCTGCCCGACATGCAAGTGCTGCTGGTGGAATTGCGGGTGCTGGTGCACGGGCCCAATGGCCGTATCGACAATTATGAAAACCTGTCGGCCGGCCGCCACCAGTTGCGCTATATCGGCAAGGTGCTGGACCGTGACGATCCGGAAGATGAAAACGCCATCGTCTACCTCGATTATGTGGCGGACGACACGGATGTGTTCGGCCCCGCGCAGTTGATGCTGGATTTGCGCAATTCGGTGCAAAAGCGCCTGTCGGGCGGCAATGACGGCATCTTGCCGGGACCGGATGCGTTTGAAGGCAAGGAAGCCGACCCGGACCATGTCGATGTCAAGGCCACCGGGCTCGAAGCGCTGGGGGAAATCGACGACATTGCCATCGTGGCGCTGCCCGACGCGGGCGCGATGCCGGACCCGTTGTTGATCATCGACGCGGGGGCGCGGCTGGTGGCCCATGCCGAGAAGTACCGCTACCGCATTGCCGTGGTCGATGGCCCGGCGCAAAGCTCGATCACGGAAATCCGCGAATTCCGCGGCAAGTTCGATACCAAATATGGCGCCCTGTACCACCCGTGGATTGAAATCCTCGACCCGCTGGTGCCGCTGGCGCCCGGCGTGCCGCCGGCCCGGCTGCTGTTGCCGCCGTCCGGCTTCGTGTGCGGCATTTATGCGCGCAACGACATCGAGCGCGGCGTGCACAAGGCGCCGGCCAATGAAATCGTGCGCGGGCTGACGAATTTTGAAATCAACATCAACAAGGCGCGCCAGGACGTGCTGAACCCGGAAGGCGTCAATTGCCTGCGCTTCTTCGAAGGCCGGGGCAGCCGCGTGTGGGGCGCGCGCACCATGAGTTCGGACCCGGAATGGAAATACGTCAACGTGCGGCGGCTGTTCATTTACCTGGAACATTCGCTCGACAAGGCGACCCAGTGGGCGGTGTTTGAACCGAACTCGGAACGGCTGTGGGCCAATATCCGCCGCATGGTGGAAGACTTCCTGGAAGTCATGTGGCGCGACGGCGCGCTGATCGGCGAAAAGCCGGAACAGGCGTATTTCGTGCGCTGCGACCGCACCACGATGACGCAAAACGACCTCGATAACGGCCGCCTGATTTGCCTGGTGGGCGTGGCGCCCAGCCGTCCGGCCGAATTCGTCATCTTCCGCGTCGGTCAATGGACCGGCGACGCCAAGGCATAGGAGAGTACATCATGGCTGTTCCGCGCAACAACCCGTATGGCGCCTTTAATTTCCTGGTCTCGCTGGGCGCCGGCGACGAAGCCAAGCCGATCGCCGGTTTTTCCGATGTCAGCGGCCTCGGGGTGGAAATCAATTACTCGGAATACCGCAATGGCAACGACGCCGTCAACACGGTGCGCAAGATTGCCAACACCTTCAAGCAGGAAGACGTGACCCTGAAACGCGGCCTGATCGGCTCGACCGACCTGGCTGACTGGGTCAAGGAAGTGCGGCAGGGCGGCGATGGCCGCCGTCCCGTCACCATCACCGTGCTCGATGAAGCGAAGAAGCCGGTGGCGGCCTTCCGGCTCAGCAATGCCCAGCCCAAGAAATGGGTGGGACCGACCCTGGCGGCCAAGGGCGGCGGCGAAGTCGCGATGGAAGAGCTGCATATTGCCCACGAAGGCGTGACCTACGAATAAGCGGGCAACCGGCACCTCATCATGCATACACCGTTCACCTCATCCCGCCTGCCCCTCGGCGCACCCGGCGTCCATGCGCTGGCGCCGGTGGAAGCGCCGCGCCTGCATCCGCAGCACATGGACGTGTGCGCGTTTGTCGGGGTGGCGCCGCGCGGTCCGGCTTACCAGCCGGAGGCGGGACGTCCCGGGGACAGCGCCTGCCTGATGATGAGTGATCCGGCCCGCGCCTACCGCCGCAGCGTGCCGGTGCTGGTGCACAGCTTTGACGAATACCGCAGCCTGTATGGCGGCTATGAGGGGCCGGGCTATTTACCGTATGCGGTGGCGATGTTCTTTGAACAGGGCGGGCGCAGCGCGTATATCGTGCGCATCGTGCATGAATATGACGCGCCGCCACCGGGCGATCCCGCGCCGTGGCGCGAAGCCTGGGCCCATGGGGAGGTGGACGGGCTGGCGGCGGACACGCTGCTGTTTTTGGCGCGCAATGAAGGCAGCTGGGGCAATGCGCTGCGGATCGATGCCGGCTATAGCACCGGCGCCCTGGCGTACACGTGGCAGGACGGCGAAGCATGCGTCGACCGCGCCGGCAGCGCACCCGCCGGCACCCTGCTGCGCTTGTGGAGCGCCGATGGCGCGCAGGCGCTGGCGTATTGCCGGGGCACGCAGGAACGCCGCCCGCAAGACTTTCCCCTGTCGCGCTGGGCGCTGGCGCTGGAGCCGGCGCCGCCGTTTGAACCGGTGCGCATCGATACCGTGCAAGTGTGGCTGGAAGTGCGCGAAATGCGCGACGATGGCGAAGCCGGCCGCAGCGAACGGCACCAGAACCTGGCGCTGAGTCCGCGCCATCCGCGCTGGATCGGGACGGTGCTGTGCGAAGAATCGCTGCTGTTGTGGCCGGATCCATCGTGGGCCGCGCAGGAATTATGGCCGGGGCGCACCGAAGTTGAATTGTTGCATGGCATCTCCGCGCCATTCACCGATGGCCGTGACCGCTATGGCGATTTGCTGCACGAAGACTTTTTCGACCCCGAAGGGCTGGGGGACGGGAGCGAAGGTGCGCGCGCGGGCTTGTCGGCGCTGGAAGCGTGTCCGGAAGTCACGCACGTGGTGGTGCCGGACTTGTATGTCCCGGCGCAATGGGCCGGCGTTGACGCCGTGACGGACACCGTGGACAGCGCGGCAGGCGCGGAATTTGCCTGCTGCGTGGACTTGCCCGCTTCCGCCGCCACGATCACCAGCGTGGCGCCAACCGCGCTGCGGCAATTGATCCTCGACCCGCGCCACTTCGCCGACTTGAACGCCATCGCGGCGCTGCAGCAGCAAGTGCTCAATGTGTGCGAATTCCGGGGCGCCATGATTGCCTTGCTGGACGTGCCGCCCGGCCTGTCGCAGGTGCAGGCCACGCGCTGGCGGGCGCAATTCGGCAGCAGCTGGGGGGCGGCGTATCACCCGTGGCTGGTGGCGTCGCGCACGGTACCGCGCGAGGAAGGGCCGTCCCAGCCCTTGCGCCCGTTGCCGCCGTCGGCCGTGGCGGCCGGCATTATCGCCCGCAAGGAAATCGAGCGGGGCATCCAGTTCGGCCCCGCCAATGAAGTGGCGCGCGCCATCGCGCGCCTGGCCGAACCGCAGCCGGCCAACCGGGCCGATGTGTTTCACCCGCTCGGCCTGAATTGCTTCGTGCGGGGCCAGGATGGCGTGCAACTGGTGTCGGCCCGCACCCTGTCGCGCGACCACGCGTGGCGCCAGTTGTCGGTGCGGCGGCTGATGCTGATGCTGGAGCGGACCCTGTTGCGCGAAACCCAGTGGGCGGTGTTCGAGCCGAACGGTCCCGTGCTGTGGCGCGATTTGCAGCATGCGATCGACAACCTGCTGCTGCGCCTGTTCCGCGCCGGCGCCTGGGCGGGCGCGACGCCGGCCGAATCGTATTTCGTCCGCATCAACCGGGAACCGGCGCGGCTGGAGCGGGGCGAACTGCTGGTGGAAATCGGCGTCGCCCCGGCCGAACCGCTGGAATTCATTGTGCTGTGCCTGCACCGCGATGGTGACGGCACCCTGACCCTGGAGCGCTGACCATGGATCCCTTGCTGCTCCCCGCGTTCCGTTTTGAAATCAGCCTGGTGCGCTCCTCTGCGATTGCCGCGGGCAGCCAGCGCTTGCTGGGGACCGGCGACAGCGATGCGGAACCGCCCGATGGCGACCGTCTCGGCACCGGCGGCTTCCAGGAATGCGGCGGACTGGAAATTGAAATGGACGTGCAGGATTTCCAGGAGGGGGGACGCAACAATGGCGTGGTGCGGCGCGCGGGCCGCGCCAAGTTCCAGCCGCTGGTGCTCAAGCGCGGCATGTTCCATGAAGCCGGCGAAGACGGCAAGGCCAATGCGGATTTGTGGCGCTGGCTGCAAAGCGTCATCAATGGCGAACGGCCGATCCGCCGCTATGACGGCATCGTCTATGTGAAAGGCGCGGACAATACGGTGCGCGCCACCTGGGTCTTCGAACGGGGCTTGCCGTCGAAAATCAAGGGCCCGGAATTGAATGGCAAGACCGGTGAAATCGCCATCGAGGAATTAACCATTGCGCACGAAGGCTTGCGGCTCCTGATGCCGGATGGAGGTGCGGCATGACACGGCTGGTCAAGGCATCGCTGTGCGAAGTGGCGGCCGATGCGCGCGGCACGGAAATCGGCACGCCGATCGACGTGCAATTCAATCCGACCTCGCTGCGCATGCAAATCACCAACAAGACCGGTGGCGGCCAGCAGGCGGGCAGCCAAAGCCGCCAGCGTCCCGGCGACGGCGTGGTGACATTGACGTTTGAACTGGTGTTCGACACCGCCGATGAAGGCACCACGCAAGCCCCGGTGCCGGTCACACGCAAGACCATGGTGGTGGAAAACTTTGTGCGGCCGCGCGGCAATACGCCGCGCGACCAGGCCCCGGCGCGGGTGCAGTTCAAATGGGGCAGCTTCCTGGTGCAGGGCACGATGGAATCGGTCAGTGTCGACCTGGAATTGTTCGCGGCCGACGGCACGCCGCTGCGCGCCAAGGTCGGCGTCACCATCAAGGGACAAGACCCGCGCTACCAGTATGACCCGCTGCCCGCGCCATCGCCGCAGCCGCCGGGACCGATGGACCCGCCGCCGGGCGCGCCGGGCACCAGCGGCGGCGGTGCGCCGGAGCGGGTGGCGCAGGCGCTGCCCGGCGAGAGCCTGGCGCAGCTGGCGGCGCGCAACGGCCTCGATCCCGATGCGTGGCGCGCAATGGCGGCGGGAATTGCCGACCCGCTGAATTTGCCGGCCGGGCTGGAGATCGGCTTGCCGGACAGCGCGCGTGGCCGCCGGCTGGGCGGCGCCGGGCCGCAAGGGCTGGCGGGCGGCGATTTGAACGCCGCCGCCGCCGCGTTGCCGCTGGCGGCGGCGCCCGGTGGCGCCGGCCCGGTCGCGCCCGC